>DLGD01000034.1 GCA_002482505.1 Christensenella sp. UBA7703
GCGATTTCGCCGTCGATCGCGCCAATGAGCAGATATTCATCCTGCACGCGGTAGCGCAGCATGCCCAAAAGCTCCGCAACGATTCGCGCGGATACGATGTCGTAGAAATCCTTCTGGTGGTCGAGCAATACCTTGATGCCGTCGACAACCATCTCGATCTCTTCGCGCGTCGCGGTACGAACCAGCATGTCTTCGCCGGTGGTCAGCGGGATCACCTTCGCCTCGTAGGGTTTTAGCCCAATCGTCGGCGGACGCAGTTTGGCTTCCATTTCGTCAACGAGAATATCATACTTACCCATGTGATTTGCCTCCTTCAATTTGTAAAAGAAATGTGTTAGATAGATTGGGTGGTAATTACAAGTTCATTCTATCGTCGTTATGAAGCATTGTCTAGCTTTTCTTGCAAATATATTTTTTGTTTCGCTTGTCAGGATATTGTGCAGTAAAATGTTGCGCATGCAGTGCTTTTTTCGCTAATCAATGCAAAAATTGCTGTAATTTAACCGTTTTTCGAGTAAAATCAAACAGCGCAGACGAATCTTCTCCTGCAAATTCTTTTTCAAAAACGACTTGGATTCTGAAATATCTGAATTTTCATGATGGATTCGTATGATTTTTGTTGCAATTTATGCAGCCATAACTAGATTTTCCTTCATTTTTCACGTATATGTTTTTCCGCATGGGAAATTGTGTTTTTCCCTTGCGCGTAGTATACTGTTAGAAAATAATGGGTGGAATTTTGTTTTTTTCGAAAAACGCAATTTTACTACAGCATCAACGCTTAGGATTTGTCCCACTACAAAATTCCGGTTATTCGGATTTTGGATTTTAGAAAAGAGGATCGCATCATATGGAAAACAAGATTCGCAGAGTCGGTGTCCTCACCAGCGGCGGAGACGCGCCCGGCATGAACGCAGCCATCCGCGCGGTTGTGCGCACCTGCGTGCTGCACGGGGTTATTCCCGTCGGTATCCACCGCGGCTATAATGGACTCATTCATTCCGACGTGGTCGAGCTTGACGCGCGCGCCGTAAACGGCATCACCTCGCGCGGGGGCACGATTCTCTACACCGCCCGCAGCGAAGAATTCCGCACGGACGAAGGCGTACAGCGCGCGGCGGAAAACTGCAAATACCTTGGCATCGACGGTGTAATTGCCATCGGCGGAGACGGCACCTTCCGCGGCGCAAGGGAGCTTTCCAAATACGGCATCAACACCATCGGCATCCCGGGCACGATTGATAACGACATCGCCTGCTCG
This sequence comes from Christensenella sp. UBA7703, assembly GCA_002482505.1. GTDB lineage: Bacteria > Bacillota > Clostridia > Christensenellales > CAG-138 > UBA7703. The sequence goes on from DLGD01000034.1 coordinate 1,262, forward strand.
CATTATTCCATCGGCTTTGACACCGCGGCAAACACCGCAATCGATGCCATCGACAAGCTTGCCGATACGATGCAGAGCCATCAGCGCACCAGCGTGGTCGAGATCATGGGCAGAAACGCGGGTCATCTCGCGGTCTATGTCGGCATCTCGGTTGGCGCCACCGCAATCATCCTGCCGGAACGCCCGTTTGACTTTGAGCGGGACGTGGTGGAGAACATTCGCGAAGGGCAATACCGCGGCAAGCACCATCACCTCATCATCGTTGCCGAGGGCACAAACAGCACGAACGAGATCGCGCAGCGCTGCCGCGACGAGCTGGGGCTGGACACGCGTGTGACGATCATCGGGCACGTGCAGCGCGGCGGCAGCCCGTCCGCGCGCGATCGCGTAATGGCAACGCGCATGGGGCACCGCGCGGTGGAGGAAATCCTCGCCGGCGGCACCAACCTGATCGTATGCTATCGCAACAGCCAAATCACGACGATGCCGATCGACGAGGCGCTGACCATGACGAAGGATCTCGACGAATATATGTACCGCGTCGCTACAGAAATCACGATCTGACGACTGCCTTTTTACTCGAAAGCCCGGGGTGACCCCCGGGTTTTCGTTCGCAGAAATTTAAGTGTAAAGGAAGATTTTTATGTTTTTTGATACCTATGGCGACGCGAAGAACCCGACGCTGGTGCTGCTGCACGGCGCCGCCGCGCTGGACACGTTTGCGCATCAGTATGATCGATTAGCCCAGCGTTTTCAGGTGCTGGTGCCGCATCTGCCCGGCGCAGGCGAGGCCGCGGAGCAAGCATATGATCCGCAGGCGACGGCGGATGCGCTCGCAGAATGGATTTCGTCACTCGCGGTTGGAAAAGTGCTGGTGATGGGGCATTCCGTCGGCGCGGAGCTTGCGGTCAAGCTTGTGAGCGAGCATGAATCCCTCTTTTCTCGCGCGGCATTTTTAAGCCCGTGGCTCTGCGCAAGCGAACGGAGTGTCAACCGCTTTGCAAAGCTTGCGCGGATGTCTTACAGTGCGATCAAGAACGAAAAGCTTCTGCGAATGCAGGCGAAGTATTGGGGATTTACACCGGAACAAACAGAAAAGATGGTCGCCTATAGCCCGCGTATTCCGCTGGAGACCTATGTTGCGTTCTATGAACAGCGGATTTATCTAAGCAAGCTCTCCGGCTATTCGGGGGTGCAGATTCCGATGCTAGCGATGTGCGCGCGCGGTGAGACAGCGGAGACAAAGCAGTCTGTCCGCACACTGGGTGAACAAAACAGAAACTGCCTCACGGTGATCTTCCCGCAAGGCAGTCATGATTTTGTGCTGCGCAACTTCGCGCTTCTCAACCCCATGTTGCTGGATTTTCTAACAGCGGAGTGAACGCGTTATTCGTTTGCGTTCTTCCCCAGCTTGTAAGGATGATTAGGAAGATTTCTTTCCATCTTGAGCAACAATGATAAAACGGTGTTCTGCGTCAGATAGAGAGCCTGTTTGATCTAACTCGTCTTGCAAGGCACAAAGTTGTTTGTAGTTTTTTTCTACAGAGAATTCCGGAAAAGACCATTGAATCACTTTTGCCCAATACACAAAGGCTCCAACATCAAAAAACCTCAATATAGGAAAGCACTCAGCCGCATACTGCACGGAGAAGCCGCATTCGCGAAATTTCGGCAATTCGGTTTCTAGGGAAAACGGCGGATGAAGCGGCGGCTTATCATTGATGCGTGCTTCAAGTGAAATACAGTTTTTTGAGCCAACTTGCTGCGTAATAAACAGACCTCCCGGCTTTAAAACGCGGCGAACCTCCTGCAAGTTATAGAACGCGTGGCGATTGATCACGATTTCAAAGTTCTCAGCCGCAATCGGCAACTGACCGTCTTCGCGCACAGGGTACACTTGAACGCCAAGCGGCACAAGCGTTTCCATGCACAGCTGAATGTTCGGCTGCCACGTTTCCGTTACTGATGTTTTTTCACATGGATGGTTGAGAGAAAGCAAAAATTCTCCGCCGCCGGTACCCATATCCAGCAGAGAATCTGCGGGATGCAGGTGTTGCAACACAATGGATTTATAATCCCAAGGGATCGTACCAGGTTGCCAGCGAGAATTCAGATGCGAAAAATCCCATCCGTGAAAAGCGTGCCGCTCTTCTGAACTGACCCAAAAAAGTTA
>DLGD01000031.1:0-42313 GCA_002482505.1 Christensenella sp. UBA7703
GCGGCGTTTGCGTTTAGCCTGTTCGGTTTCCTGCTCAATCCGCAGTTGTTCAAGCAGGTCTTCGATCTGCCGGACGAGCTACTCTATAAAGCAAACGTCGCGGTCGGGTGGCTCTCGCCGCTGAATCAAGCAACCTACCACATACATAACTTTGGCTATGACCTGTTGCCGCGGCTCTGGCAAACATATGTGATATTCGGCGTTGCGATTGTGCTGTTGTTTGTACTGACGCTGCGTGCGCTGCGCAAATACAATTTTCATTTCTTGGGAGGAGACCAATGAGCGATCCCATCATCCAAATTGAAAATCTCACGAAGGTCTTCGGGCAGGACACGGTACTCAAGGGTGTCACCCGCGACTTCGAGCGCGGTAAAATCCATGGTATCGTTGGCAACAACGGCTCCGGCAAGACGGTGATGTTCAAGTGCATCTGCGGTTTTTTGCAGCCGACGGAAGGCCACGTGATCGTGAACGGCAAGCAGATTGGGCGGGACATCGACTTTCCGGAAGATATCGGGATTATCATCGAATCGCCGGGGTTTTTGCCGCAGTTTTCGGGGCTAAAGAACCTGGAAATCCTCGCTGGACTCAAACGCAAGATCAGCCTCAAGCAGGTGGCGGCTACGATCCGGCGCGTGGGCCTCGATCCAATGGCGACAAAGCCCGTCGGGAAATACTCGCTGGGCATGCGGCAGCGCCTCGGCATCGCGCAGGCGATCATGGAGGAACCGAGCCTGATGATCCTCGATGAGCCGATGAATGGACTAGATAAATACGGTGTTGCGGAGATGCGATCGCTCTTTCAGTCGTTGGCAAAGGACGGGCGCACGATCCTGCTCGCGAGCCACAACATTCAAGATATCGAGACGCTCTGCGACACGGTCTGTGAGATGGATGCGGGTGTGATGACGATGATTCGGGAAACGCCGTTGAAAGAAGGTACAAGCTTGTGAAACGTTGGTTGCTAACAATATTTGCACTGCTGCTCATGATCCCGTCCGCCGCGTTGGCGGCAGGCTCCACCGTCATCCTCGGCATTGACGATGCGAATCTGTATGATGGCATGACGCGAACATACAGCCAAGGGTACTCTCCAACCGTGGCAAATGGAGTCGCGACTATTGTGTTGCCTCTTGTCACCACGGGCTCGATTAGCGGGAGTACGATTGTGGCCACCCCGAATCTCGGCACGGTCGGCAGTGCACCGTTTGTGTTCGGCAACTATCAGAAAACGGTTCCGCTCAGCACGCAATCGGTCAACAGCGGAACGGGTACGGCGAATTGCTATTATGTTCGCTTTGATTTGACGCTCACCTCCGATCGAAAGAACGGCAGCTATCCTGTCGTGATCGAGATCGAAGGTACAGACTTGAGCGGCAATACGATTGAACAGAATTTCACGACGTATGTGACGATCACCGACGGCAAAGCGGATCCGGCCCCAACCGATGACAGCGGTTCATCTTCCGGCGGAGGCAGTGGTGTTTCCGCGTCCAAGCCTGTGCTGATCGTAACCGCCTGCGCGGTTGCGCCGGATACGCTAGAGAGCGGAGATACCATGCAAGTCGATCTGACGGTGAAAAACGTTGGCCGCCGAACCGCGCACAACATTCGCGTGAACGTGACCAGTGATGATCCGAACATTGCACTCGTTGATGAATTCAGCGCGCCATATCTGCGCGGACTTGCAAGCAATAAGGAAGCAGAATTCTCCTTCGCGATGCAGGTTATGCCGATGGCGCTTGGCGGGATGCACACCATGACAATTGCGATTGCCTACGAGAACACCAACAATGTTGCTTTTACAGAGACGGCTGCCTTCCGCGTTACTGTCAATCAACCAATCCAATTCTCCCATGACAAGGTGGAATTGCCGAAGGATATAACGTCCGGTGAATCGTTCTCACTTCCGGTGAACGCGTATAACACCGGGCTTACCACCATATACAATGTGAAATGCACGCTGGAAGTGCCGGGACTCATCGCGGCATCGGCATATCTTGGCAATCTCGAACCGCAAAAGTCATCTGACAAGACGATGTCGGTCTTTGCGACTACGATCGACAGCAGCACGAAATATGGCACAACCTACGGAGCCTGCGTGTTCACCTATGAAGACGCCAAAGGAGAACAGTATCAGGAGAGCGTAGAGGTCAAGATCGAAATCCTTGAGCCGGTGAAGGTAACCGACGAAGAAAAAGTAAAGGCCGAAGAAGAAGCCAAAGAACAGAAGGCTCTCTCACAATGGTGGATTTCCCTCTTGTTTGGGCTTGCGATCATCGCAGTACTGGCTTCGATCATTATCATAGCCAGATTCTCACGAATGATGAAGATGCGGTAATTTCGCTATTGGTTAAGGCAAAAGCTTTGCTACTCTATATCAAGGATTTATATTGATGACTCACATTGCGGCATTATTCCGCTGCGCATGGAGATTCTTCCAGACGTGGTCTTGCTGGATGTTATGTTGAAGTATCAAATATACACAAGCTGATTTCCCGTATGCTTTATCAAAGGGCCTGTTTCGCCCAAAGAAAAACCCATCGGCGGGACTGAACTGAACCCGGTTGACTAGACAAAAATAAAACCCTAATTTGGAAGTGGTACGATAATCTGTCCACCTTTTCTTTTACTCTTATCTTGGTGTCCAGATTATCGTACCACTTCCATTTCTTCACTTTCTTCGTGGACTACTTTTTTAGGGAGCAGGTCAAATTTACGGTATCAACTTGAATAATTACCAATTCTGATATAAAATACTCGAAGTATTAGTGTGTTGGGAGTTCGTTTGTGAATGTGGGAGTAATGTGTTTGAAAGCATATATGGAAGCTTCAGAATCATAGTTGTGATATTAGAGCTGGCGGGGCACCTCATAAATAACGTCAAACTGTCATTCAAAAGCGTCCTCTCACAGGATAACACGGCGTCCAAAACAGCGAGGGAAATTGAGGAAAGCTAAATATTCGCCGAATTCATATTAACTAGTGATATAGTACATTCTTCTTTTTCCGAAATTCTACCAACTGATTTCTACGGTGATCGGTCCAGCAGTTATCACAACGATAGGGAATTATAATATTCTCGGTTTTTGACGGTGTCCGTGTTATGAGCATGCTAATATACTCCCTGAAGATCTTAAATCCGGACTTTGTTCGGAAGTGGACAGGCCGTTTCTTAATTTTACGACGGGACTAGCTGCTGTTCCTTCATTATTAAATTGGAATTTGGGACTCTGATAATCATTAACGATATACTGCGCTGTGGCGAACCAATACTGATGAGCAATGTTTCGTTGATGTAGAATTGGTAGCGTGATAGCGTGTATTTTATTAATCCAGATAACGTCGAAGAGTGCATAAAGAAAATGCATGCGATGCGGCTTGACCTGCACAGGAAAAATCTCAGGTTATACGCAGAGCGAAAATGAAATACGCTTAAGTAGAAGAAGGGCGCATTGGAATGAACATACTTGATACTTATCGTCTGTGGTGCGAACAAGCAACGCTAGATGCGGATGTCGCAAAGGAGTTGCAACAAATCAAAGGAGCTTCTTATGAAATCGAAGATCGGTTCTATAGGGAGTTGGAGTTCGGCACAGGCGGACTGCGCGGAATAATCGGCGCGGGCACCAATCGAATGAACGTACACACCGTTGCGAAAGCGACGCAGGGATACAGCCAGTATATCAATGCAATGTTCACCGAGCCGAAGGTGGCGATTGCTTACGATAGCCGTATCAAGTCCGACCGGTTTGCTGTGGTCGCAGCGGAGGTATTTGCGGGCAACGGCATTCATGCTTGGTTGTATCCACAGATTATGCCGACGCCTTCCCTCTCTTTTGCGGTGCGCGACATTGGTTGCTGCGGAGGGATCGTGATTACCGCGAGTCACAACCCCGCAAAATACAACGGCTACAAGGTCTACGGCCCCGATGGTTGCCAGATTACGACGGAATCCGCCGCTGAAATTCAGCAAAAAATAAACGCAGTTGATCCGTTTACAGACGTGAAGCGCATCCCGTTTGAAGCGGGTAAAGAGCGCGGCCTGATCCGCATGATCGGCGAGGCGACCATCCGGCGGTATCTCGATGCGGTGGCTGGAGCCTCCGTGCTCCCGAAAAACATCGATCGCGGTGTTTCAATTGTGTATACCCCACTCAACGGCGCGGGCATCAATTGCGTTCCGCGTAGCCTGACTGAAAACGGGTTTACCAAGATCGTAATTCCGGACGAGCAGCGCGAACCCGACGGAAACTTTCCGACCTGCCCATTTCCGAATCCGGAAGTGCGCGAGGCGCTGGAGGTCGGCCTGAAGTGGGCGGCACAGACAAACAGTGAGCTGCTTCTTGCAACTGACCCGGACTGCGACCGCGTTGGCGCCGCGGTGCGGGACAAAGAAGACTACACCCTCATCAACGGGAACGAGATGGGCGTATTGCTGCTCGATTTTATCTGCCGAATGCGAGTGGAAGCGGGCACGATGCCAAAGCGTCCCGCCGCAGTTAAGACCATTGTAACCACACCGATGGCAAAGCGTGTTGCCGCGCACTACGACGTAGAGCTGATCGACGTGCTGACGGGTTTCAAATTCATCGGTGAACAGATCGGCTTACTCGAGAGCAAGCGCGAGGAGTCACGCTATATCTTTGGTTTTGAAGAGAGCTATGGTTATCTCAGCGGCAGCTTTGTACGGGATAAGGACGCGGTCAATGCGTCGTTGCTGATCTGTGAGATGGTAGCCTATTATAAATATCTGGGCAAGAGCCTGCTGGATGTATTGAACTCGCTTTATCAACAGTTTGGCTATTATCAAAGCCGCCTGCTTTCATTTACGTTTGAAGGCAGCACGGGCTTTGCCAAGATGAGTGGATTGCTTGCATCCCTGCGCGAGACGAAACCCGCGGAAATTGCGGGACTCGCCGTCGAAGCGGTTGCAGACTATCAATTGTCCATTCGCACTGGCGCAGGTGGCGAGCAGGAGACCATATATCTGCCGAAATCGAACGTGCTTCGTTTTTTCCTTGCTGGAGGAAGCGAAGCGGTCGTTCGTCCTTCGGGAACGGAACCCAAGCTGAAGATATATCTTGCCGTCACGGCAGATTCCAAAGAGACATGTGGGCGCCAGCTTGATGATTTGGAGAGCGATTTGAGCGAAATCGTATACAGAAAGCAGGAGAGCAATCAGTAACATAATGATGCAAATTTAAGAAAACGTGGAGAATGATGCGTGATTGAACTCTACCCCATGCTGCTAAAGCCCTGCTATAAAGACTACCTATGGGGTGGCAATCGCTTAAGCAGAGAATTTGGAAAAGAATATGCGCCAACACCAACCGCAGAAAGTTGGGAGCTTGTCAGCCGAGAGAAGGAGAAATCCACCATCGCAAATGGTCTGCTTGCAGGCAAAACGCTGGAGGATTTACGGGAGATGGACGCGGAGCGGTATTGGGGCACACAATGCCAGAAGGATCGCTTTCCGCTGTTGGTGAAGCTCATTGACGCGGAACGGGATCTCTCCATTCAGGTGCACCCTTCGCAAGACACTGCCATGATGGATGTCGGCGAGCAGGGCAAGGCAGAGATGTGGTATGTCGTGGACTGCGCGCCACATGCTTCTATTTACTATGGTTTCTCTCGGCAGATCGACGAAGACGAGCTGATTGCCCGCGTCGAGGATGGCAGCATCTGTGAGGTGCTCAATAAAGTGCCTGTTGAGCGCGGGGACGTGTTCTATATCCTACCCGGCATGATCCACGCCATTGGCAGCGGCATCGTGATCGCGGAGATTCAGCAGAACTCCGATACGACGTTTCGCATCTACGACTATCTGCGCCGCGATGCCCACGGCAACGAACGCCCGCTGCATTTACAAAGGGCAAAAACTGTAATAGACTATACACCTGTTATTCCGATCGAATGCAAGATTAACAGCGGCGCGAAATTTGACGGATATTCGATGGCGGAAATGTTCTCTTGCCGATACTTTCGGGCGTATCGATTTGATGTCCGAAAGAGCGTTCTTTTGAGCAGTGATCCAAGGAGTTTTCAGCACCTGCTGTTCGTGGAAGGGCATGGTGTGTTATGGCACGCTGGGACGGAATACCCCTATCGCAAGGGAGATTCCTTCTTCATCCCGGCTGCGCTGGGCGAGTATTCAATCGAGGGCAACAGCAGAATGCTGCTTTCGCATATATAAACGAAGAGATACAATCACAGCGATTCGCTGCTGCGCGATTGTTGATGAGTGGGGTGAATTTGATGAAGACAACAGCGTTGATCATGGCTGGTGGGCGCGGCGAGCGCTTCTGGCCCAAGAGCAGGAAAAGCCTGCCGAAGCAGTTTCTTTCGCTCACGAACGATGGCAAGACGATGATCCAATTGACGGTAGAGCGTATTTTGCCGCTGGTTGCGATAGAGGATATCTATATTGCCACCAACGAGAGCTATCGCGGGCTTGCGCAGGCGCAGTTGCCGAACCTGCCGGCAGAGAACATTCTCTGCGAGCCGGTCGGACGCAACACCGCGCCGTGCATCGGCCTTGGTGCAATACATATCCTCAAAAAATATGACGATGCGATGATGCTCGTGTTGCCCTCTGATCACCTGATCAAGCAGAAAACGCTGTTTCTCAAAACGCTGCGAAACGCCAGCCAGGTTGCGGAGGAAAACAGCAATCTTGTCACAATCGGTATTACGCCGGACTATCCCGAGACGGGATATGGCTACATTCGTTTCGACGAGGAAGGCAGCATTGGTCAGGCGTATAAGGCCGCACAGTTTGTGGAAAAACCAGACCTAGAGACCGCGAAAGTGTATTTCGAAAGCGGACAATATCTCTGGAACAGCGGGATGTTCGTCTGGAAAGTTTCTTCGATCCTTGAAAAGATGGAGCACCTCATGCCGGAGACGTATCAGGGGCTCAAGAACATTCAGCAGGCGTTTGGCACGGAAAAAGAAGAGAGCGTGCTCAAGGACGAATTTTCCAAGATGCGCTCAATCTCCATCGACTATGGCATTTTGGAGCATGCGGACGATATCTACACCGTGCCCGGTTCATTCGGCTGGGACGATGTTGGCTCTTGGCTTGCGATGGAGCGCATCAACCCGACCAACGAGTTTGGCTGTGTCACGAGCGGGAATCTCGTCATGGTGAACACAAAAAATTGCATCTTGCAGGGCGGAGAAAAGCTGATCGCGACTGTTGGCGTGCAGAATCTGATTGTCGTAGATACACCGGATGCGATCCTGATCTGCCACAAGGAGAATGCAGAGGACATCAAAAAAGTACTCGAAAACCTGCGTATTTGCAACCGGAACGAATACATTTAACGATAAGGGGATTTTGAAAATGAAACGAGCATTGATCACCGGCATCACCGGACAGGACGGCTCCTATCTGGCGGAACTGCTGCTGGAAAAAGGATATGAAGTACACGGCATCACGCGGCGCGCTTCGCTGCCCAACACGAGTCGTATCGACCATATCATCAATCGCGTGACGCTGCACGACGGCGATTTGAGCGATACCTCCAGCACCCTTCGCATCATGCAGATTGTGCGGCCGGATGAGGTGTATAACCTTGCCGCGCAGAGCCATGTGCAGGTGAGCTTTGATGTGCCGGAATACTCCGGAGACGTGGACGCGCTCGGCGTCGTTCGTATTCTTGAAGCCATCCGCATTCTAGGGCTTGAGAAGACTTGCCGGTTTTATCAGGCTTCGACCTCTGAACTCTATGGCAAGGTGGAAGAAGTGCCCCAACGGGAAACAACGCCGTTCCATCCGTATAGCCCGTATGCAATTGCAAAACAGTACGCGTTTTGGATGGTAAAGGAATACCGCGAAGCATATGGCATGTTTGCGGTCAACGGTATCCTCTTTAACCACGAGTCTGAGCGACGCGGGGAAAACTTCGTTACGCGAAAGATCACCCGCGCTGCAGCGAGAATCGCCTGTGGCCTACAGGACAAACTTCAGCTTGGCAACATGGATAGCAAGCGTGACTGGGGTTATGCAAAGGATTATGTGGAGTGCATGTGGCTGATGCTACAGCATGACACACCCGAAGATTTTGTCATTGCAACGGGCGTGCAGCACACCGTACGCGAGTTTACGACGCTGGCGTTTGCGCACGACGGCATCCAGCTTCGCTGGGAAGGCGTGGGCATGGACGAGAAGGGAATCGATGTCAAGACCGGCCGCGTGCTGGTTGAGGTCAACAAAGCCTGGTTTCGACCGACGGATGTCGACAATCTCTGGGGCGACCCCACCAAGGCGCGCACCGTGCTGAAATGGGACCCGCTGAAGACGTCCTACGAACAGCTTTGCCAGATCATGGCAGAATATGACCTGCAATTGGCGAAAAAGGAACGGACAGGCATAAAATGAGGGCGCTGATCACCGGCAGCCGTGGCTTTGTCGGCGGCTATCTGCGCAGAGAATTGGAAGATCACGGATATACCGTCTTTGGTCTTGATATCGCTGCGGATGAGCGAACGATTGCAGGGGACATCATGAACCTGCAACAGCTGCGCGAGATTCTGCGCGAGGCGCAGCCGGATGCGGTTTTTCACCTCGCGGGGCAGGCAAACGTTGCCCTTTCCTGGCAGATTCCGCAAAAGACATTCGAGCTCAATGCGGTCGGGCTGATCAATCTCATGGAGGCACTCCGACAGGAAAAGCCGGATGCGCGCGTCGTCGGCATTGGCTCGTCAGACCAATATGGCAACCTCGGTGAACTGGGTCAAAACGTGACGGAAGAAACGCCGATGAAGCCGCAGTCTCCCTATGCTGTCTCCAAGAAAGCGCAGGAGGATATCGCCGCAGTCTATGCACGTGCGTATGGCATGCAGATCTGTATGACGCGCTCGTTTAACCACGCGGGTGCGGGGCAAAAGCGCGGGTTCATGATTCCGGATTTTGCCTCCGGCATCGCGCAGGTGGAGAGCGGGAAAGCGGAGTTTTTGCCTGTTGGTAATCTTTCCGCCAGGCGGGACTTCACGCATGTAAAGGATGTTGTGCGCGCCTATCGCCTGCTCGCAGAGCTTGGCAAAACGGGTGAGGTATATAACATCGGCTCCCAGATTGTCTACAGCGCGCAGGAGATTCTAGATCGGCTTTGCGCGTTGGCAAGCCGCGAAATCCCTGTGCGGCAGGATCCGGCAAAGATGCGCCCGAGTGATACGCCCGTCATCTGCTGCGACCACAGCAAGCTCACGCGGGACACGGGGTGGATGCCTGAAATCCCGATGGATGAAATTCTTCACGAAGTATTGAACGAGTGGCGCGGCATCATTTGCACAGATGAATGACTACGCGTGTGAGCTGTCAATGAGGGCAAGCGGCTATTCTTAATTGATGGCTACATCCCTCGAGTGATATCGCGAAACGGATTTTTAGCCACGGCGCAAGCTTGAGTTAGCGATATGAGAAACGTTCAGCGCTATCCTCATATTTCTAACGCAAAATGCCACACCGAAAATACTTTTCACGAACAAAGCTGGTTCGGGTCTCTCCGGCGATGTGTCTGCGGACGTGAGAGAGGGTAGCATGAAGTATGGGATATGTGTTGGCGTCGCCGTAACCGGCGGGAACAGAAAACAGAAGTTCATCCCCAATGGATGTGCGCGCAGGTTTTTGCCTTGAAAGGAATAAAGGAGTTTTCCTTTAATTACGTTGATTCCTATCATCTTGAAGGCGCAGTTGACATCGGCGGGATGATCCTATGCTTATGATCAAGTGGCCTAGAGAGTGGTTTATTCGAATTTGAGCTAGAGATATACCGGCCATTTATCTCGGAAGAGGAACGAAGGAAACAGGCTATACGCGGATAGATAAAGAGACTTCCGCATATTTTGTTATGTGTGATAAATCGAACGGTCAAATTACCGTGGATTCATTACGGCGGGGGGAATATTGGTAAATCATTTTGGACTATGCGAAGCTTATGTTCAATGGGTTCTTAGCATAGAGAAACGCAACTACTTTCTCAATGGTGCGTCGCCACCGTGTGACTGCACTCTGTTTGCGGATGCATGGGTTGCAGTCGCTTGACAGGCACTACCGGCTAGAAGGAGTTTCGTCTTGACACGTGTATAAATGATCGTCCGGCGAGCCTGCAGACACAAAGAATATGTTTTAGCCTGATGTGAAGGTGAAGCAGTATACTAACTTCGGGCACGCCTGTTGATTGTGGTACATCAGGAAGGATAAGGAAAAGGAGAATAGTATGTTCAATAATAAAGTTTTAATGATTACCGGTGGCACCGGATCTTTTGGAAACGCTGTTCTGAATCGATTCCTCGATTCAGAACTCAGGGAGATTCGCATCTTCAGCCGCGATGAAAAAAAACAAGATGACATGCGCAATCGCTACAAGAACTCGAAGATTAAGTTCTATGTCGGTGATGTAAGAAATTACGAGAGTGTTTGCGCTGCGATGCGTGGCGTGGATTATGTGTTCCATGCAGCTGCGCTCAAACAGGTACCGTCCTGCGAGTTCTTTCCGATGGAAGCTGTGCGGACAAACGTGATTGGAACGGGCAACGTACTGAACGCGGCAATTGCGAACGACGTAAAGAAGGTGATCTGCCTTTCTACAGATAAAGCGGTGTACCCAATCAACGCGATGGGTATTTCCAAAGCCATGATGGAAAAGGTTGCGGCGTCCATGACGCGCACGGAATCCTGCTGCAATACAGTCGTCGCTATCACGCGATATGGAAACGTTATGTGTTCGCGCGGATCCGTCATTCCGCTGTTTATCTCCCAGATTCGGCAGAACCTCCCGATCACGGTAACCGACCCGAACATGACGCGTTTCATGATGTCACTAGACGATGCAATTGATCTGGTGCTCTACGCGTTTGAGCACGCAAAAGGCGGCGAACTGTTTATTCAAAAAGCGCCTGCGGCCACGATCTCGGATCTGGCGGAGGTGGTTCGTGAACTATTTAACGGACAGAACGAAATCCGCGTCATCGGAACACGCCACGGTGAGAAACTCTATGAGTCGCTGCTGACGCGTGAAGAGATGTCGAACGCGTTCGATCTGGGCAACTACTACATGGTGCCGCTGGATAACCGTGATCTCAATTACGCAAACTACTTCGTCGACGGGCGGCATAGTGTTTCGCAGAGCATTGACTATACGTCGCACAGCACCCATCGGCTCAACAAAGAGGAACTCAAACAGATGCTGCTGTCGCTCGACTATGTGCAGAAGGAATTGGAATTCGGAAGCCAGGGGGAAGGGGTCTAACATATGAAGGTTATGACGATTGTCGGTACGCGCCCAGAGATCATCAAGCTGAGCTGCGTCATCGACGAGCTGGATCGGTATACCGAGCATGTTCTTGTGCACACGGGTCAGAATTATGACTATGAGCTCAATGGCATCTTCTTCTCCGGCATGGGAATCCGCAAACCTGATATCTTTCTGGAAGTCGCTGGTGCGACCGCCGCGGAGACCATCGGGAACGTCATCATCAAGACGGATGAGCTGATTAAAAAACATAAGCCAGACGCTATCCTACTCTATGGGGACACAAACTCCTGCCTTTCCGTGATTTCGGCAAAGCGTAATCGCGTGCCTGTGTTCCACATGGAAGCAGGCAACCGCTGCTTTGACCAGCGGGTACCGGAGGAGCTGAACCGAAAGGTGGTTGACCACCTTTCGGATATCAATATGACTCTGACCGAGCACGCAAGGCGGTATCTGGTCGCGGAGGGAATCGCGCCGGAGACCGTCATCAAGGTGGGCTCAAGCATGAAGGAAGTTCTCGCCAAGCAGGAGAAGACAATCGAAAAGTCGGATGTGCTGGATCGCCTCGGGCTGAAGGCCGGAGACTACTTTGTGCTCTCCTGTCATCGCGAAGAGAACGTGGATTCTGAGCAGAATTTCAAAGACCTTGCCGCATCCATCCACGCACTGTGCGAACGGTATCAAAAGCGGATAATCTTCTCCGTGCATCCGCGTACACAGAAGAAGATATTAGCCAGCGGGCTTTCTTTCCCCGCGCTTGTGGAGGAAATGAAACCGCTCGGGTTTGCCGATTACTGTAAACTACAGAAGAACGCGTTCTGCGTCATCAGCGACAGCGGCACGATTACGGAAGAATCCTCTCTGCTCCGTTTTCCCGCGATCACGGTCAGGCAGGCGCACGAGCGTCCAGAGGGAATGGACGTCGGCACGCTGATTATGTCCGGCCTGAAGCCGAGCGACATTCTCAGCGCAATTGAGACGGTGACAGGACAACTCTCACGGGAGATTATGCCGTCCGTGGTACCGGACTATGACACGGACAACGTTTCCGAAAAAGTGGTTCGCATCATCATGAGCTATACCAAATACATCCGCCGAACGGTGTGGAGGGAAGAAGTATGAAGCGAGTTCTCGTGCTGGGAGGAACCGGCATGGCCGGACACATGATTTCAACCTATCTGCAGGAACACGGCTACGATGTCTACATGACATCCAGAAGTGCCTTGCCCTCGGCGAAGAGTAAGGCGATCGACGCAATGGACTTTCATGCGCTGGAAGATTGGATGAGCACAATCAAGCCAGACGTTGTTGTTAACTGTATTGGAATATTGCAAAAACAGGCAGAGGAAGCACCCCATCTGGCGATACTAGTCAACTCCTATCTGCCGCATTGGCTGGAAAACATGTTAAGGCATACGGATACCAAGATCATTCAACTCTCCACCGACTGTGTGTTCTCCGGCCGGCGCGGGGCCTATCTCGAGACCGACGAGCCCGATGGGACGACGATGTACGACCGCACCAAGGCATTGGGGGAACTTCATAATGAGAAAGATTTGACATTCCGCATGTCCATCATCGGTCCGGACCAACACGAGAACGGAACTGGACTGTTCCATTGGTTCATGGGGCAGACAGGCGAGGTCAAAGGATATTCTGAAGTGATTTGGAACGGCGTCACAACCATTCATCTGGCGCAGGCGATCGACGCCGCGATTCAACAGGGAGTGACAGGCGTTTATCAGCTCGCGCCGAAGGAACCGATCAATAAATATGATCTGCTGAAGCTGTTCCAGCAGGTATTTGACAAATCGGATGTCAGCATCATTCCCTTTGCGGGAGTGGCACTGAACAAGACGTTGGTCAACACACGGCGCGATTTTGATTTCCGACTAAAAACGTATCTCGAACAGATTCGCGAAATGCGAGACTGGGTGGACGCGCACAAAGACATGTACAGCAAACGATATTTCCCGGACGCAACCGCGGGGAAGTAACGAAAAGAACCTATAAAAAGCTCTGCAAGCGATGTTGAGTCGTTGCAGAGCTTGTTTTGTTTGCGTGGTTGCGTGTTACTTATTTTCGGTGCAGAAGTCCCGAGAGCGTACGCAACGGTCTTGTGATTCGCCAACTGGTTGACTCACGGTAACTCTCAATCTCCCTCTGGCAAGCTTCAATCTGGGCCTTATAGGAGGAGATTTCGGCACGATACCGACCAATTTTGGCTACTTGTGCGCGGATCATCTCTTTTTGCGCTTCTATTTCTTCAAAGCACGATTGCATATCAATTTCGCTGTTGCAGGCCTGCGCGAACTTGGCAGCAGATTGCTGCTCTGCCGTGGGATCGGATAGCTCATTCGCTTGTTCCGCGCATACATTCTGCTGTGCTGCGGTGTTGCTAGATGTCGTACCATTCGTTTCATCTGCGGTTCGAAGGCGTATCATCTGACGCGAATGCGTGCCCTGATAGGGCTTGAGTTGTTTCTTCTCTGCGACGATCTTCAAGAGCGCATACAGCTCCTGATAACTCTTGCTCGCAATCAGCGTTGATACCAATTGAATTGGCAGAGACTCATCCTCGTTTTGGATAATGTTTTCGACCGAATCAAGCTTTGCGCAAGCTTGTAGAAAGCCGATTTGATCAAAGAAATAGTCAAGATAAGGTTGGATGCCGTTTTGGAAGCGATCTTCATTTGTGATGGCGTTCACCAAAGCGTAAAGAAAATCCAGATACTGCTTTCCGATGAACTTTTTATACTCGATTGAATTGGGACGCGCAAGCTGGATCATTCGATCCGCAACATAGGCAAACAGGAAGAAACCGTCGGGATAGTACCAGGTCATACCCTGTACTCTTTCCTCCGGTTGGTACTTGTAATAGATATAGATCGGCGAAAAGACGTCGTAAACGATCGTTGTATGCTTGAGATAGTCACACATGAATACCGAATCGTTGCCTATGACGAAGCGTTCATCATAGGCGATATCGTTATCGGTGATGATCTTGCGCTTAAACAGTTTGGCGTTTATGGTGGAAGCGATATACGGCATCGCATATTGGCAGCTGGATGTGAGGTAGGCACGGGCAATATCACTTGCAAAGTATCGCCGTTGATGTCCGGTTGCAAAGTGCTCAATCTCACCACGTCTTTCCAGATAACCACCTATGGCTAAATCGACATCTTTTTCTTGTATTGCGTCAACCAAAAGCTGAACTGCGTTGGGCAGATATTCATCATCCGAGTCGATGAACATCACATATGTTCCCGTCGCTGCGTGAAGACCTGTGTTGCGCGCGCCAGCTTCGCCCGCGTTGCTCTGGTGAATAACCTTTACGCGCGGATCCTGCTTTGCATATGCATCACAAATGGAACCGCTTTGGTCGGTAGACCCGTCATCCACCAAAACAATCTCTATATTCTGATAGGTCTGCGCGGTCAGGCTGTCGATGCAGCGAACCAGGTATTTTTCCGTGTTATAAATTGGAACGCAGATGGAGACGACTTCTGCTGAGCCGGATTCCTGCTGCGGCGTTTGGTGAGCATGATTTCTTGGGATTTGGATCGCGGGAGAGACCAATTTGGCGTTGCCGCCAATGCCTCTGCAATGCATGCAAAAATCGACATAACCTTTCTTCGTATACCCCTGGCGAAACTCCAGTATCTCCATCTTCGAGGCGGTTGAGATCTCGATGTAGTCATTCTCGGATAGGTCTCCCAACCCTGCACGATGCGCATACTGCTGGTAACAGCATGCGTAAATGCGCTTTTCACCAAACTCATGCAGATAGGAGTTGCAACTGTCTTTATAGCAGACGAGCTCCTCTTCGGTAAAGTGACTGTTGTCGGTGTGCTCCATGTCTAAATCAAACCATGCATCAACCTTGTTCGTCGTATAGTTGATGCCCTTGGCCTGTAACGCCTGCGCGATTGCATTCACCTTGGAGTTGGGAACGGAGGCGGAATAATCGTCGATTAAGAAACTGCCGTTCATTGCCTGAACGGCGCTCATCGTATCTTCGCTTGGAAGGATCGTGCCGTTTGTGATAATGAAAAACTCGAAGATGCGGTCCCCATAATTGTCGTTAAGATAACGGATGAAACGGGGAAGTTCCTTGACTACCATCGGTTCCCCGCCGCAAAAATGGATCGAATACACATAATCAAACTTTGAGAACACGGTATCGATGTGATCTTTGAACTCCTCAAACGTAACGTCCCTGGTGTCCTTCAGAAACTCGTTGAAGTTCAAACAGTATTTGCAGTTGAGGTTGCATTTCAAGGTCGTCAAAAAATTCGTCCAGTGCGAAAGCAGCTTGCCGTGCCGATACATCAGCCACACGCAGACGAAATTTTGTATAAAGTTGTCACGCCGATTATGGGAAGGTATTAGATAAAACAGATTCTTGAGTCCGAGTTCCAGCAGCATTGCGCGTTCATTCGTTTGAGCGATCCAAGGTAGGGCAACCGCACATTTGTCCGGCGCTTTGCGAACGCGATCGCAGAGTGTCGTTTGTAGCGGGATAACCGGCCTGCCCAGAAACGTATGCTCCGATGACTGATTATATACGGTGATGTCCAATACGAACGAAACATTGAGTTCGTCCGCGACGCCGAGCCATTGGAGAACGCCGAAAGCATTGCGAGCCTTTTCGTCGACACCATAGATGAAGAGTTCTTTTACGTTGAGATATTGGGCTCCCAGTGTGTCCAGCTGGTGACCAGGGTTGGTCCATTTCATCGAACGTCTCCTTGTGCGAAGGATAATACCCTCGCTATATCATTTTTAAGAATTCCAGTCTTTCGCGCGCGATTTTGCTGATGTTTGCGACGCTGAAACATTTCTCTGCCGTGAACTTTCCGTTCGCGATCAACTTTTCTCTCCATTGCGCGTCGGTCACCATGCGGCGCATATGCTCCGCTGCTTCGGTAACATCGGGCTCCGCCCAAACCAGATCGTCGCCCGGGACCGAGCCGACATACTGGCCATCTACCGGAACCATTTCATACCCGACAAGGGCGGTGTTCATGTGCGTCATATACTCCATATTACCGGACCACGCGGTCGATATGACCGGCGTGCCGAGCAGCATGGCCTCCAAAGGAACCAAGCCAAGTCCCTCGGAGCGGTGCAACGTCACATAGGCGTCGGATACTTGAATCAAGGTTCTCATTTCTTCGTCCGAGAGATATTGGTCGATGAAGTACACATGCGAATAGGGCTCCAGTATCCGCTTCAACTCGACAATATGATCTTTATAATTATCGGGATAGGACAACTTGATCACAAGCCCGATATTGCGCTCCTGCGGCGAAAAAGCCTTCAAGAAGGCTTCAACAGCCGCCTGTGGATTCTTTCGGGAAACAAAGCTGTTGCAGTCATAGGCAAGCATGAACAGGAATGCTTGCTTATCAAAGCCAAAGTAGTCTCTGCCGTTTTCTATGACCGATGTATTGGAGTCCGCAAAGAGCGGGACGGTCAATACGGGCACCATTGCCTTCTTTCCGATGGCATCTGTACAAAAGTCAGACAGCGTCCACATCTCCTGAAACATATCAAGCGATGAAAGCAAGGAATCGGGAAGCGTAGGCAACTCCCAGGCCATATATCCAATGTTGTAGTAGTCTCTTAAATTGATACCGGCTTGCAGCATGTAAAACTCTAGCTTATTTGCAACATGACACACGATCAGATTGACGTTATAAAGCTCTCCGTCCATGTTTTTCACACAGAGGGGGTTCTCAAGGTCGATAATATGATACGGAATATTTGCGTCCTTCAACATCTGCTCCAGCAGACGCGCTTCTACACCGGCGCTGTTTTTCATGTGACAGTAGGTAAATAGATTGACGCCACTTTGCAACTTTTTCAAATGTCGCCTTGGCTTCTTCGCACTATGATGACGCACTTTGCCAAGGAAATGAAGCGATTTATAGAAGAGCCAATCGTAGACTTTTCGCGGCAGTATTTTTTTAGCGATTCGACCGAACATGCGCATGAACCATTCCATATGATATAGAACCCTCTTTTTCTTCATACCAAGTGCTGAAAATTCCGTAGCCGACATATGATTGAGCGTTCATCTGAAGGCGTTTTTGAACACAAATACGCCTCCGGCTACTGGATGGAAGCACCCGGTCACATTGTATTTTTATGACTTTGATGAATCCACAATTGTATTGAATGTCATCAATTTTTAAATCTTGCTTTCAAACGCATAAAGAGTATCTGAATCACTTGAGGCAAGCTGTATTTTCTGAGCGCCCGAAAGAGTCTGACGGGAATATTATAGCGCGAAACCGGACGCTCCGGTTTATAAGCAACATGCGAGGGACGCTCTTCCTGGTCGGAGGACTTATTGCTGTTGTCACCGTACATCTGAGGTACGCCTCTTAAATACCGTCTGCCATGCTGCGTTTGAATGCCTTTTCCCTCGGCGATGACTTCCAGATAGTCCAAGGCGATGGAATAATCCGCGTAAGCGAAGAATGTTTCCATCTCAAGATAAAACATCTTGAGTGTGGGCGCCATTTCCAGGATCTCTTCCTCACTCAGATGTTCTAAAATGTCAATATAAAGGAGGCTGTATTCAACGTTTCCGCGGGTATGGGAACGTCTGCCCTGCCTATTGGAGGATTCACGCGCGGTAACGAGTACTTCGTTGATATAATGATGCGGAAACCTTGCGAATGCTCTGTAGTAGAACTCAAAGTCGTGGGCGACCAGCTCGGCCACATCGAATAACCCGACGGTTTCAAATACCTTCTTGGAGAATAGATGCGTGCATCCATGCGTTTTGTTGTATACGACAGGGTACAGCATGGAGGATTTTCTGCTCTTAAATGCATCCATATGCTCTTGATACAACGCAGTGGTAAAGGTTTTCTTGTAATTCTCATCCATACCATCCAAATCGGAAATGATGATGGTATCTTTGTTATCAAGCTTGGACAATTCCTCTATTGCACGGGAAATTTTGTTTGGATAATAGAGGTCATCATGACTCAACCAGGAAAAGTAGTCGCCGCGCATATTCGCGATGCCCAGGTTCAGCGCAGTCGAGGTGCCGCCGTTTTCTTTGGGAAAGTACCGAATCTTGTCTCCAAAGGAAAGCGCAATGCTTTCGGTATCGTCTTTTGAGCCGTCGTTGACTACGATGATTTCAAGGTTATCATAGGTTTGTGCGAGTGCGCTCTCGATTGCCTCGCGCAGATAATTGGAACCATTGTAAACAGGGATAACGATACTTACCAGAGGATGGAACTCAGTCATAGTATATCTTGCCTTTCAAGTTATCGTGCTTTTCTTACATTGTGGAACATATTCAAACTGTATACTATCACAAGTCAAAACGAAGTTCAATTGCTAATTATTAATAAAAACTGTGAAGAGACAGGTTTTTGCCTCGTTATACAATTCCTACTGATTCGAACAAAAAGAATGCAAAATTTCGATTACGCGAATTATTTGAAGGTCAATTATGAAAGAATCATTCCAGATTTTCTGTAGTTTATCGCTTGTTCGGTTATTCTGCCAATCATATGCATGCTGGTTAACGTCTGCTCGGGACGATTAACAAAGCAGTTTATCGTGAAGGAACACGAGCCAAAAGGTGCGTATCGTGGACCGGGGATACAAGATTTTACTTGATATCGCATTTTCGGGCAAGTGTCATGCAAAGACAGAGAATTGTTTTGAGTACAAACTTGTCACGTAAAAATTCTTTACGCATCTATGACCAAATATCGTATCCAAGTCCGTTCCGCGGATAATAAGGAGATACTTGTAGGGCGGGATGAGTGCTTGCTTGAGAAAGCATATCACTCTGTGCTGCTTTTTGAGATGGACTTGGCGCAGAAGGTAAATCTAGAGCAGAAAATCGATCGACCTGTGGAACTGAAAGATCTGTTCATACAACATCGAACTAAAACAGACTGTATGACCCGATTGAGGTAGATGCGTGCATCTGCCTTTTCAATAGAAAAGATTAAGAATCTGATGAAGAGTAATTATTTATGAACTGCTAGATATAGCTATGGAGAATCGCCTACTTCTTTTATTATCCGCGGAACAGTTTTACTTTCAGATAGTAAGACCGCAAGAGAAGGGAATTATTTTCTTCTTGATGGCGCCGATGGGAAAGAAACTCATTTAGATTATGACGTGTGGATCTATATCGTGTTCTCTGGTGTCTGGCATGCGGTGTACTAATTTATTACGCCAAGACATTCTGCGATACAGTATGTCTGCAGCAATTGAAGCATATGATTGAGGGACGAGCAAATATAAGAGCCTTACCAAAGATGTGAATTGGTGATTCTATCATTTGTAGACAGAAACCGAACTGTGAAACATATTGCTGCCATTATTGGAATTTAATTGAAGACTTAATTCTCGCTATGGAACGCAGGAAGGCATGAAAGCAAGCCGAGTATTTTTTAAAACAGGAGGGAACATTCTTATAACGAGTATGAAAAACCCTAAATTAGGGCTTTCCACGTATGAAAAGCACCCACGAAACGTATCATTTCGTGAATAGTTCGCTGGAGGCGTCACCCGGTTACTTAAGAAATATAGAACAATAGAAAATTCGACGCATTTTCAAAACAAGATGATTTCTCCGCGACACAGCGGATTTGCCGCAGCACATGTGAACTGACAGTTCGTATCCACCAATTGCCGCGCAATATAAGACAGCACCTGTTCGGGTGCTGCTTTATATTGGAGTAACCCTCGCGAAGTGATGCAATCACGCGAAACGGGAAGATGGATTTAGCTGGGTGCATCAAAAAAGCTGCTCGCTGTCAGTGCCTGATCAAGGATCAGATTCCATTTTCACACGGTTTCCGGCAAATGAATATACTTGTGTCCAACAATGGAAGTTGCGCGACCTTCGCATAGCAATTCAATCGCGTGAATCATATGGGCGCGTATGTAGAATTAGGCAATGATTAATTAGCTTTTTGCTTCTTGGTTCCAGAGGTCTGATTTCTTAATGGTTGCGGTATTTTAGAGGGGTCATTCCGGTCTGATCGCGAAACACTCGCTGGAAGTGGCTTTGGGAGGAATAGCCCAAGTACTCGCTTATCGATCCAAGCGGCATGTCGGTAGTAGTCAACAGACGTTTTGCTTCCGTTGTCTTGCGTTCCGTAAAATAAGTCAATAGTGTTTTTCCGGTTTCTAGTTTAAAGATTGCGCACAAGTGCGTGCGGCTGATGCCGACCGTCCCCGCTATCTGATCAAGCGATAATTTTTGATTGATGTTTTTATTGACGTAACGAATCGCTGCAATCACATGCTTGGAGTAACTGCCGCTGCTTTTGAGCGCCTCTACATGGTTGGCAAAGTCAATTAGCATAGACATATTGAGCTTGGTTAGCGATGTATAGTCGTTGAGCAACTCCGCTTTCTGAATATAAAAATCACTCATAGCAAACGCAGTTTCGTGCGAGACGCCGCCCTGTATGGCTGAGCGGCTGGCCAGTGTTGCCGCGCATACAAACGTGTTTTTTAGCTGGCGCAACTCGTCATGTGCGATGCGACCGACACGACCCGTCGGAGGGCCGGAGAACATGGATTTTAATGCGTCCGGCTGCCCCGCAACGATATAGGAGAGCATTTGTTGTTCCATTTGGTAGGTGTTGTGAATCACTTCCTGTTCGGATTCGATCACTTCAGGTGGGAGGGTGCGTTCTGTCTGGCTGGAGGCAAGGGAGACGTTTTGGACGATCAGATCCGAAACGGAGAGCTTTTTTTTATTGAAGAAGTAGTGAATGAAGCATAAAACCTGCAAAAAACTCTCGATGGGATAGGTTGGGATATTGTCAAGATAATAACGAAACGCACGCATCTGTTCATGCGGAAGGCCGAGCTTTTGCATGAGCACATGGATAGAATCCGAGCCAGGCCGGACGGAAAAAGTCGGCCCGATTATGATGGCAATATTCGGTTTTTTAGCATGTATTACGCCAAAAAACAGGAGACTGCTTTCATAGAATTGAACGGTTTGCCCGCTGGAAAGAGAATCACTCAACACCAGCGAAACTGGGTCAGGAGAAAATTCAACATTGCTGCATTGATGTAAGATCTTTCCGCTGCGATAAAGCCGAACAGGAATACCCATTAAATGGCTTAATGTTTCGCAAAAATAGTGATAATCCATAGGTACACCTCCGAAATGCAGTAATATTATATAATAAGTCATAATAATGTGAAAGACATATCCGGGGGGATTGTCTATAATTCATACTATTAGGTTGAATACATTCCTTAAATCACACAATCATTTGAAGCATTTGGATGCCATCCGGCGTATTTCGTTGAAATTTCCGAACAGCGCATGCTTCATCAAAAAACTTTTCGTGCGCTATCGCCAAATCAGATCGTTTGAAACGGGAGCATTTATATGAATACAGAAGAGATTTTGAAACATTTATCCATAGAAGAAAAGATATCGCTTTTATCCGGCTGCGGTACGTATGAAACAAAGGCGATTCTGCAAAAGGGGATTGAATCAGTCACGCTCTGCGATGGCCCGCACGGTGTCAGAAAAAGGGCTGATTCGGAAAGCACGGACAACCTGATGCACAAAAGCAGTGTTGCGGTATGTTATCCGAGCCTCTCTGCCTGCGCGAACAGCTGGGACGAAGAGCTGCTCTCCCAAATTGGCTCTCATATCGCACGGGAGGCGCAAACAAAAAACGTACAGATCATTCTTGGGCCGGGCGTCAATATCAAGCGAAATCCCCTATGTGGACGCAACTTTGAGTATTTATCGGAAGACCCGCTGCTTTCGGGAAAGCTTGGTGCGGCTTGGGTCAAAGGCCTTCAGCAAGAAGGCGTAGGGGCGAGCGTAAAACACTTTTGTTGCAATAATCAGGAAAATTTTAGAATGAAGTCCAGCAGTGAGCTGGATGAGCGGACTTTGCGCGAGATTTATCTCAAACCGTTTGAGATTGTTGTTCGCGAATCGAACCCCGCGACAGTAATGTGCAGCTACAATCGGATCAACGGCGTATACGCGAGCGATCATGTCCGCCTCATGCGTGATGTGCTCCTGAAAGAATGGGGGTTTACCGGATTCACCGTCACCGATTGGGGCGCAATGAACGACCGCGTCGCGGGCATTCGGACGCGGCTTTCGCTGGAGATGCCGGACAGCCTCGGATATTTTGATCAGGATGTAAAAGCCGCACTCTCGAATGGAACGATATCAGAGACGGATTTGGACGATTGCCTTCGCCCGATGCTGAGCAAGATCGAAGAGCTGCGCTGCAGTAAGCGCGAAAATTTGACGGTTGATTTCGAGTCGCATCGTGCATTTGCCAGATCAGCTGCGGCAAAATGTGCAGTGCTCCTGAAAAATGACGGTACGCTACCGCTCCGCAAGGATGAAAAAATTTGCGTGATCGGCGCGTTTGCACAGCAGCCGCGCTATCAGGGCGCGGGAAGCTCCCGCGTCAACGCCTGCCGCGTCGATACGTTGCTCGAAGGTTTGACGGAACTCGGATTCACGTACCGCTACGAACAGGGATTCCGGTTGTCTTGCGAGGAGGATACGAATCTTCTCGAGCAGGCGATTCAGGCGACGAAGGAATGCGATGTCATCCTGCTGGCGCTCGGATTGCCGGAGGTGCTGGAAAGCGAAGGGTTTGACCGGGAATCGCTTGCGCTGCCTGCGGTTCAAAATGAGATCGCAGAGCGGGTAGCTTCGCTTGGCAAGCGCGTCGTTGTTGTTCTGTACGCCGGCGGTGTATTGGAGGTGCCTTGGGCCGATCAAGTCCAAGCAATTCTTTACATGGGGCTCGGTGGAGAAGCGGTGGGAACCGCGACGGCGGACGTTCTCAGCGGACGGATCAATCCCTGCGGAAAACTCGCGGAGAGCTGGCCGATTACGTATCAAGACCACATTACGAGCAGCTACTGGAGGGAAGACGGGCAGCAGGCATTCTACCGCGAAGGAATCTATGTAGGGTACCGTTATTACGACACCGTAAAAAAGCCCGTGCGCTTCGCATTTGGCCATGGGTTGAGCTACACGACATTTGCGTATTCCGATCTGTTGGTTGAGCAGATGCCGGAAGGATATCGTGTGAGTTGCACCGTCAAAAACACGGGCAATCGGCACGGTGACGAAATCGTTCAACTCTATCTGCATGCAAAGGACGGGCATGTATTTAAGCTGGAACAGGAGCTGAAAACGTTCCGAAAGCTATCCATCGCGCCCGGAGAATCCGTGCGCGTTGAGTTGTTGCTCCCGCGGAATTCGTTTTACCATTATGATGCCGGGCAAGAGCGGTGGCGCGTTGAGAACGGGCTGTACGAAATCAGAATCGGTTCCGGAAGCCGCGACATCAGGCTTCGTGCGGACATTTCGGTTTCGTTCGGCGAAGAATTCCCCGAGGTCAAACACGGATGGTATCAAACCTGCGAAGGGACTCCAACCATAGATGATTTGGAAGCATTGATCGGGCGGAGCATTCCGCGCGTGAAACCCTATCGGAAGGGAACGTATGACTTGAATAGTTCGTTGCAGGAATTATCCAAAGATTCGATATTGGCGCGAATCATATTAGTGGCGGGCAGGAAGGCGATCGCCAAGGGGCTCGGAATAAAACCCGATCTGTCAAACCCCGAGTACCGTATGATGGTGACGGTGTCCGAAACGGCTCCTTTGCGCAACCTAGCGCTTTCCGCGCCAAGATCCATGTCAAAGAAACTAGTGAAGTTCTTACTTTTCACAGCAAACGGAATTCAACAAAAAAATAGGGAGGCATGATAATGAAAAAGGCAAGAAAAGAATACCCGCTCGATCCAAAGACGATATTTGGATTATCGACCATGCGATTCACCGTCGTAGCTGGTTCGTCGCTCATGACGAGTGCGTTCATGCTCTATCTGACCGACTATTCGGGGATGAAGAATGCGGCGCTGATTGCCACGATCCTGCTGCTGGCAGGGCGCATCCTCGACGCGATTGACGACCCACTCCAGGGTTGGATCATGGATAACTCCAAACGCACAAAAATCGGAAAATTCAAACCGTTCATGTTGGGCGGTATCATCACTACAACGCTGGCGTTACTCCTCCTGTTTAATACTCCGAGCGGAATTGCCGAATGGGGCAAGATTGTGCTGCTGTCGCTGGGATATATTCTATATGAGATCGGATACTCGTTCCAACCGGATTATGCGCTAAAATCAACGATGACGCAGGACGCCAAGGTGCGGGAAAAACTACTGATCGTTCCACGCGTTGTAGAGACGCTGATCGCTGTTCCGTTCTCTTTTTTCATCACGATTGCTCTTGCGCTCGGTGCGGCATTCGGCGGAAACAATCATGCGGGGTTTGGGGTGACCGCCGCGATCATCGTGATCCCTCTGGGCATCCTTGCATTCATCGGCGCGGCATTGGTCAAGGAAGGGCCGTATTCGGTTGAGTCCGAGGAATCGATTGGCATCAAAGAACTCGCTCAAATGTTTCGCGAAAACAAACCGCTTTGGATCAGCCAGTTATCGGGCTTGATTGGCGGATGCAGCTTTACGTTTATCATGGCGGCAATCACGTATTATATTAAATGGGCGTACAGGCCCGAAAATTTCGGCACGAATTCGGCTGTGTGGGGTGCATGCATCCTGCTTGGCATGGTGATCGGAACCGTTCTGGCTGGCCCGCTGCTCAAAAACCGCACGCCGTTGCAGGGAGCCTATATCTGCTATGCTGGACAAGCGATTCCTTTGGTCGTTATCTTTGTTTTAAATTTGTTTGGGGCGGTCAATTTCTTCGTGTTTATTCCGCTGATGTTTGTGGTCATGATTTTCGCCGGTATGAATTATATCCCCGGCAGCATGATCAATATGGAGTGCATGGACTTTAACCACTGGAAGCGCGGGGTCGGTATGGAAGGCATGGTGCAGGCGATCAACAACTTTACCATCAAAGCGCAGACTGCGCTGGCTGGATTGGCAACCGGCGCGGTGTTGGTCGCGATCCAATATGACGCGACGTTGTATGAGTCCGAAACGTTTCTTGCCGCGGGCGGGACAATTCCGTCTACACTCTATACTGGGCTGGCAATCGTTTTCGCGCTCATTCCGGTTCTGCTTTCTGCCGCGGCGGCGCTGATTCTGATCGCCTATCCGCTGAAAGGCGAGCTGCGCGAGCAAATGTACCGAGAACTGAAAGAGCGACGGAATAATCCGATCAGTGATTGACATTTAAGCTGTCGAGAGGAAATAAAGATATGAGAGCGATCAATCTTCAAACGGAATTCTTGACGAACCCGATCGGGATCGATTCTGTTGAACCGCGCTTACTATGGAATTGTGAAGGCGGCATGATACAGTCTGCCTATCGAATTATTGCAAAAAATGAAAAATGTGAAGTTCTCTGGGACAGCGGCAAAGTGAAAAGCAATTCCATGCGTGCCAAGTACGCAGGAAAGCCGCTGCAGAGCCGGGATCGCGTGACTTGGCAGGTACACCTTTGGGATGAAGGCGACAACGCCGGCGAAGCGAGCGAAGAGGCAATCTTCGAACTCGGGCTAATTTCTCCTACCGATTGGAAAGCGCAATGGATTACGGGCAATTACAGACCCAATAAAATGAAACGTTATCCCGCCGATTGCTTTTTGAAGGAGTTTCGCGTAAAGAGCATAACGAAAGCGCGGCTTTACGTTGCTGCCTGCGGGATTTACGAAGGGCAGATCAACGGCGTACGTGTAGGGAATTTTATCCTTGCGCCGGGTATTACGGATTACAGAAAGCGTATCCAATATCAAACGTATGATGTTACATCTCTTCTCTGGGAGGGGGAAAATGCATTGACGCTGGAGCTGGCAGATGGGTGGTATCGCGGCAGTGTGGGCGCATGGGGGCTGAGAAATGAGTATGGGAAGGAAACAAAACTATTTGCGCAGCTTGAAATAACCGGCACAGACGGCACTATAACGATTATTACGACGGATGAAAGCTGGAAATGGTCCAACGAAGGGCAAATCCGCGAAGCCGACAACAAGGACGGTGAAATCATTGACGCAAATCTTACCCCGTCCTACGCGCTTATGGCAAAGGTGACGTCACACACGGTTGTTCCATCGGCATCCAACAACTTTTCACTCACAGAACATGAAGTTTTCAAGCCAAAGATGATCAAAACCCCAAGCGGCAAGACTGTGTTTGATTTCGGCCAGAATATCGCGGGATACGTTTCCTTCTCCGTGGCAGCGAGGCGCGGCCAAAGCATTCATATGCGATTTGGGGAAATGCTCGATCAGGACGGCGAATTCACACAGAAGAACATCCAATGTGTAAACAAGCGTAAAACAACTCCGCTTCAGCGGGTGGAATATACCTGCAAAGAAGGAAGAAACGACTACAAAACAAAATTCGCAATATTCGGGTTTCAATATGTGCTCATCGAAACGGACGTGGACTTCATCGCGAGCGATTTGACCGCAATCGCTGTTTATTCGGATATGAGGCAGACGGCGTTTTTTGAGAGTTCCAACGAATTGCTGAATCAATTCGTGAGCAGTACAATTTGGGGAGCGAAGGGCAATTCCGCCGACGTGCCCACCGACTGCCCGACCCGCGAACGCCACGCCTGGACCGGCGACGCTCAAATCTTTGCAGGCACCGCCATGTATCTGTTTAACTATTTGCCTTTTGCGCGCAAATTCATTCACGATATGACGGACTGGCAGAAGAAAGACGGGAAATTTCCTCAAATTGCGCCTGAAGGCGGTGTTGATTTTTACATGAATCCGCTGCATGGTTCGGTCGGCTGGGCGGATGCGGGCGTCATCATTCCATATCTTCTATGGAAACAATATGGCGATGAGCAGATTTTACGCGACAACTACTCTGCGATGAGGAACTATGCGCATTTCATGCAAAATCGCTGCGGGAAATCACAGCTATTCTCGAAACGGTTGCACGTAAAAGGCGAAGCAAGAAAATTCGTTGTGAATAAGGGGCAGGCCTACGGCGAATGGGCGGAGCCGACTGACGTTAACGTGCTAAAGTTCACGGATATGATGTTTTCCCGTCCGGAAGAAGCCACCGCCTATTCGTGCTATGTGATGGAGCTTATGGAGGAAATTGCGCAGTTTCTCGGCAAAAACGATGACGCGGGTGAATATAGGAAATTCGCGGACGGTACACGCAAAGCCTATCAAGCTCTGGTTCAAACAAAAGGTTATTCGCTCGATACGGACAGGCAGGCGCGGCTGGTTCGTCCGCTCGCGTTCAATTTGCTCAACGATGAGCAAACCCGATTCGCAAAAAAACGCTTGATTACGGCTCTTGACCATTATGGTTGGCGCGTTGGAACAGGCTTTCTGTCCACCCCGCTTATCTTGGGCGTGCTATCCAAAATCGACATAGAATCCGCGTATAAGCTGCTTGAAAATGAAGAGATGCCGGGATGGCTTTATATGACAAAAAGTGGCGCGAACACCGTCTGGGAATCGTGGGAAGGAACAACCGCGCAGCACGGTATTGCCTCGCTGAACCATTATTCAAAGGGCGCGTGCTGCGAGTGGGTTTTCCGATCAATGTGTGGTGTTCAAGTTGCCGGAGAAAACCAATTTGTGATTGAGCCAAAACCCGGCGGTCGTTTCATGTTCGCACGTTTTTCATATGACAGTGTTTATGGAACGGTAAAAAGCTCGTGGGAACGGAAGGACGGGGACACCGTGTTTCGTATATCCATTCCGGCCAACACATCGGCCACCATGAAATTGCCTGACGGACGCTCTTTTAAGGTAAATTGCGGCGTGCATCAGTGGACGTGCAAGTGACGCGGTTCATCGCGATTCGCGGCTATCTGACCAACTGAGAAGGGTTCGAGGATTTCGTAAAACGAAGACAAGGATTTGGAAATTGTTTTATCCTGAAGCAATCGAACTTTCGGTAAGTCATCTCTAATCCATTACGAATAACCGATTTCGTTAACCCCCCGGCGTTTCCATGACGCATATGAGCATTTCTACCATACTCCTGCTCGTTTCCTCAAGGGTGGGTGCAAATCCTCTTGCATTTTATAGTTAGAGGCGTGATCGACTGATTTTCACGCGACACATCAAACGCTAGGGTCTGAAAAAGCCTAGAAATCGGGGGTTTTTGTATA
Source organism: Christensenella sp. UBA7703 (assembly GCA_002482505.1). Lineage (GTDB taxonomy): Bacteria > Bacillota > Clostridia > Christensenellales > CAG-138 > UBA7703. Next base: position 28,393 of record DLGD01000031.1, read on the forward strand.
GAAAAAGCACCCACGAAACGTATCATTTCGTGAGTAGTTCGCTGGAGGCGCCACCCGGTTACTTAAGAAATATAGAACAATAGAAAATTCGACGCATTTTCAAAACAAGATGATTTCTCCGCGACACAGCGGATTTGCCGCAGCACATGTGAACTGACAGTTCGTATCCACCAATTGCCTCCAATACAAAACAGCACCCGTTCGGGTGCTGCTTTGTATTGGAGGCGCCACCCAGATTCGAACTGGGGGTGGAGATTTTGCAGACCTCTGCCTTACCACTTGGCTATGGCGCCATCCTGTTGGGTTGTACAATGGAACTCTTACTGGAAATCCATTCATGAAACGGCGAAGATGGTGTGGTGCCGTCTCATGAATGGAGCGGGAAACGGGGCTCGAACCCGCCACCTCAGCCTTGGCAAGGCTGCGCTCTACCAAATGAGCTACTCCCGCAAAAGAGTCTGGTGCCTCAGAGTGGACTTGAACCACCGACACAGGGATTTTCAGTCCCTTGCTCTACCAACTGAGCTACCGAGGCATAAAAAAATGGCGACCCGGAGGGGGCTCGAACCCCTGACCTCCAGCGTGACAGGCTGGCGTACTAACCAACTGTACTACCGGGCCACTGTAAAGGTTTGGTGGGAACAACAGGGCTCGAACCTGTGACCCCTTGCTTGTAAGGCAAGTGCTCTCCCAGCTGAGCTATGCTCCCCCGCACATCACAAATGCAAAAATAAGTATAGCGGAGAAAGGCTGCCCTGTCAACGGAAAACTAACACTTTCGCAGGAGAAAAATCAGGAATCATTGATGACGCGGTTTCTGCTCAGCAGAAGGATGTTTTGAAGAAAATGGCTGAATTTTTCAACAATCCGACTGATTTAAGACGGTTTTCATTGCATGTGCCGTCCGGATGATATATAATATGGAAACTTAACAGAAATGCAGGCAACTGGAGCGAAACGGAGGCAACACAGATGGAACAGCTCACCAAACGGAAAACGGACACGAGAAGCCTCGTGCGTGCCGGAATTCTCTCCGCACTCATCATCGTGATGACCGTTGTGCCGTATACCGGATATATCAATTATGGCCTTGTGGAGATCACCACGCTGCACATCGTGGTCGCCGTTGGCGCGGTTATGCTCGGCTGGCAGTATGGCGCGGTGCTCGGCTTTGTCTGGGGCATCACATGCGTGCTGCGCGCGCTGACCAATCCGCTCTGGGCGCCGTTTGTCAACCCGATGGTTTCCCTCGTGCCGCGCATCATCGTCGGTATCGTTGGCGGCCTTACCGCGCAGGGGCTTCGAAAGCTGCGCTTGCGCTCCGGCCTTGTTGCGGCGCTCTCTGCTGCGGCAGCCACGCTGACCAATACCGTGCTCGTGCTCTCCGCGTTGAAACTTTTCTCCGCGGTGCTCGAAGGCGCGCCGCTGCTGGGCACTATCTATGCCACACTCATCGGCGTGAATGGCTCGATCGAGCTCGTTGCCGCTATTTTACTTGTGCCCGTCATTGTCGCCGCGGTCAGCCCGCGGGAGATCGTGTTGGGCATCGACATCGGCGCATCCACAACGAAATTTGCGCTGGTCAAAAACGGCAAGTGCGCCAAGGAATACAGAAAACCCGATGAACAGAGTTTTGAAGACGCGCTGGAAAGCTTCGGCTACGCCGGCGTGAAGCGCATCGCCGTCACCGGCGTTGGCTCCTCGTTCATCAAGGGTAATCTGCATGGAATCCCCACCGTGCATCGGGACGAGTTCACCTCCGTCTCACGCGGGGCAACCAAGCTTTCTAAGAAGCTCAATACGCTCGTCGTCAGCATCGGTACGGGCACATCGTTCACGCGGATCACGCCGGTTCGTGCATGGCATGTCGGCGGCACCGGCCTTGGCGGCGGGATGCTCAAGGGCCTCAGCGGCAGGCTCTGCCAAACGAACGATATGGAAGAACTGCAGGTGCTCGCGGCAAAGGGAGACCTGCACGCAATCGACCTGCAACTCAAGGACGTGTTTGAAGGCACGCTTTCGCACCTGACGCCAGATGCAACCGTCGCAAACATGGAAAAGCTATCCGAACAGTCCATGCGCGAAGACATCGCAGCGGGATTATGCAATATGATCTTCCAGTCCATCGGCGTGATGGCGGTGTTCGCGGCAAAGCGGCACCTGACTCGAACTATTGTGATGGTCGGTACGATCACGGACTGGCCGATTGCGCAGCGCAGCCTCGACGAAGTCGCAGCGCTCCACAACGTCAAGTTCATCGTGCCCGACCATGCGGCGTTTGCAACCGCAATCGGAGCCGCGCTTTCCGAGTGAAGCAATACCCCGACGCTTTTTTGAAAAGGGCGCTTGCGGGCGCTCTTTTTACTGGGGCTCTGCGATGATAGAAGCCCTGAATCAAATCAAAAATAACGCTTGGTGCCTCTTTTTCGGGGCGCACATATAGGAGGAAGAGTGAAACACTTTAACGTAGCCCTGCTGGGCTTTGGCACGGTTGGCAGCGGCGTTTACCGCATTGTCAGCGAAAACGGCGCGCAGATTGCGCATCGCGAGGGGATTGACCTTTCCGTTGCGCGCATTCTGGTGCGGGATTTTGAACATGAGCCGAATCTGAAACTTGCTCCCCGTCAACTCTTTACAACATCGTTTGAGGAGATCATCACAGACCCGGCTATCGACGTTGTGGTTGAATGCATGGGCGGCATTGAGCCGGCAAAGACGTTTATCATCCGCGCTCTGGAGGCGGGGAAAACGGTTGTCACCTCCAACAAAGAGGTGATGAGCAAAAACTGGCCCGCGTTTGAAAAGGCGGCTAAGGCCACCGGAGCGGGGCTCTATCTGGAGGCGACGGTGGGAGGCGGCATCCCGATTATCCGCACGATTCTCGACTCCATGCAGGCAAACAACATCACGCGCGTGATGGGCATTATCAACGGCACGACGAATTATATCCTCACGCAGATGACCGAGAACGGCCAGAGCTTTGAGGACGCGCTCAAGGAAGCACAGGCGTTGGGCTATGCCGAGGCGAACCCCACGGCGGACGTGGAGGGCTATGACGCGATGTATAAGCTTTCGATCCTCTCGTCGATGTCGTTCCACGCGCATATGCCGATTGAGGTAATCTATCGCGAAGGGATTACGAAGCTGACGAAGGCGGATTTTGAGACGGCGCAGCTGCTCGATTATCGCATCAAGCTGCTTGCCATCGGCAAGAAGGACGGCAATAAAATCGAGGTGCGCGTGCACCCGACGATGATTCCGAAAACACATCCGCTGGCGAGCGTGCGCGGCGTGTTCAACGCAATTTTCCTCACGGGACACGCGGTGGACGACGTGATGCTCTACGGCAGAGGCGCGGGCTGCATGCCGACCGCGAGCGCGGTGGTGAGTGATATCGTTTATGCGTGCCATCATGATAAACAGCATAAATACATGACGTTTGTCAACGAAGAGAGCCTGAGCAGCGAGATTGAGCTCGTGAAGGATTTCCACTGCATCTATTGCATCCGGCTGCATGTGGCGGATAAACCCGGCACGATGGCGAACATCGCCGCGGCGTTTGCCGAGCAGGGCGTTTCGCTCAAGAGCGTCATCCAGCTTGGGGAAAACGACGGCGTTTCTTCGCGGATTACGTTCCTCACGCATGCGGCAAGCGAGTTTGGCGTGAAGGAAGCGCTCAAGAAGATCGAAGCGTTGGCGTGCATCAACGCGGTGGAAAGCGTCATCCGCGTAGAGGAGTAAGATTCGATTTTACCGAAATTAACACTTGCAATGAACGGCTGGCTTCGCTATAATGTTCGTTGCAGCGCTGATGTAGCTCAGTCGGTAGAGCACCTCATTGGTAATGAGGAGGTAGGCAGTTCGAATCTGCTCATCAGCTCCAAACAGAAAAATGACATTCCAGTCGGAATGCCATTTTTTTGTTTCTAGCAGACGGCAAATACGTGCTGTTTATCGCATAAAGAAGCGATTTTGGTAATGGGCGCGGAGCCGAGCGCCGCCTGTGGCGGGTGCAGCGAGGCGGAAGCGCAGTGAGGCAGGAAGCACGAGGAAGCCGCGTGAGCGGCAACGCTGCGCGACCTTGCCGAACTGTGGGCTAATCGCCGTTGCCGCAGGCAGAAATCGATCCGGCGGATCGATTTCAGGCGCGAACGGGCAGACATTCATGGCTGCCCAGAGTTCCTCTGTTTGTCGCCGCAGGCGACATTGGTAGGCAGTTCGAATCTGCTCATCAGCTCCAAAACAGACAAAGCAGCACCCCGAAAAGGGTGCTGTTTTTCTGTTTTTTGCGTTGTTGCGCAAATCGGGCGGATGGTATCCGCCCCTACAGACCTCGCGTGGCAACACGGGTAGCGCCGTGAAAGAAAAAAAGAAGAATAATCTTTCACGAGGTTTATTTGAGGATCGATTCAAACTGCCATGGGGCGGATAGCATCCGCCCGCGTTCACTTTGCATACAAAAGGAAAGCACGCTTGACATTTATCTTCTTTGTGCTATGATAATGGAAAGCTAGCTTTCCAATTATACAAAACCATCCACGGAGGAACCATGAAAAACAGGCTGGAAGAATTGCGAAAACAGCGGGGGATTCGGCAGGAGGAACTGGCGGCTGCGCTTGAGGTCTCCCGCCAGACCATCGGCTCGCTGGAAAACGGGCGATACAATCCCTCAATCCTGCTGGCGTTCAAAATCGCGCGCTACTTTGGCGTATCCATCGAAGAAATCTTCATCTACGAGGAGGAATCCATATGAAAAAGAATACACTGCAAATAGTACTCGGCATCCTCGGCGTTGCCCTGTTTGCGCTCGGGCTCTATTTTGTCAAAACCAGCCACGCGACAGAAGGCCTCCTGCTGACGCTGCCCTATGTCTGCATCGGCATCGGCAGCGGCTTGTTCGGGCAGGGCGTGGCAACCGTGATTGAGCGCGGCGTCCTCAAGAAACACCCCGAACTCATCAAGCAAAAGGAGATCGAAGTCAACGACGAGCGAAACCAGCAAATCAGCAACCGCGCAAAAGCAAAGGCATATGATGTGATGGTGTTCGTCTTCGGCGCGATGATGCTTGCCCTTGCGCTGATGGGTGTGGACTTAGCCGTCGTGCTGCTGGTCGTGTTTGCTTATCTGTTTGTGGTCGGCAGCGGAATCTATTATCGCGTGAAATTCGAAAAAGAGCTGTAGGGTTAACGAGTATTTAGCTTGCTGAACGCAGGCGCTCTCTCCCGCGCGAGAACGCAAAAACAGAAAGAACCCCGACTGCAACCGCGGTCGGGGGTTCTTTGTGTCTGCCTGAATTATTCCGCAGATGTTGGTTCCGTTGGAAGTTCTTCTTTCGAAACCCTCTTTCTTTTTCCTGTCAGCTTCACAACCCCATATGTCACCGCGCCAAAGAGGGTGATGATGCTCACGTACTGCGCAATCAGCAGCGCGGCATTTGTGGAGCCACCCTCGCCCTGACCGCGTCCTGTGCCGTCTCCGCGTCCTTGGCCGCGACCCTGCCCGTTGCCGTGCTCGCCGCCGGAGAAGCCGCTCTCGCCGTCTTGCGGCGGCTGTGCGGCGTTGTCACCCGAAAGCTCCGGCAATTCGCTGATGTCGCTTGGGTGTTCAACGGAAGAACCATCCAGAGCGGCATCCCCGCTTGGCTGAAAATTGCCTTGCGCAAACCGCACTGCCTGCAGAGGAGCGGTGAGGAAGGAGACAAATTGCGTCGTCGTCAGGCTATATCCGCCAAACGCGACCAGCCCCGCGAGCACGACGGCAGTTGCAATCTTCGCGATCATGTTTGCGCCTTTTTTGAACACCTTGCCGAAGAGATAATCCGCATGAAGGCCCAGATGCACGCCCATGAGTATGATCGACAGGGCAGAGGCAAAATAGTGCAGTGTTTTCGCGTTGCCGGCAACACGAATCGCAAACAGCGTCTTATTGATGAGAATGCCCGTGATGCCGACGGCTAGAAACGCAACGAGCAGCAGAGCATCAATAATATACCGCGCGCGCACCATGCCCGGCGTGTTTTTTGAAAAGAGCCTGCGCGTGGAGGCAACAATCCAACGCGCGTTCACCAGATGATGAATGACGAACAGCCCGATGAGCGCGAGCCCGCCAATCTCGTGAAACGACAGGCTGATGATCTGTTTCTTGTACATCAGCACAAGCAGCACGAGCATGACCGCGTCCAGCACGAGCTTGAGCGTACGGGTTTGTTTCGTGCTCAGGGACTTTTTCTCTTGCATTTCCATTTCAATGAACCCCTCTTGTTTTTCTTTCATCAGTTTACAGGATAAAAACGGAACCCGCGCGGAACAAAAATGGCAGATTTTAGGCAAAGTTCAACAAAAAACGCAAACCCGCATCAGACTTGATACGGGCTTGCGGGATAGAACACCGTGGAAGGGTTATTTGTAGATCATCCCGACCAGCGCGTTTGTAAGGCTCGCGGGCAGAAGTTTGCTGAGCAGCACAAACACTTGATACTGGAACCCCACAGTGGCAAACGCCTTGGGCTTTTTTGCGTTTGCCGCGCGGAGCACCGCTCTTGCAACCAGTTCCGGCGGCATGCCGTTTTGCTCGTCATGCTCCATGACGGCGACCGCGCGGTCGATTGCCGCGCCGTATACCTCCGCGCCCGCGCAGCTCTTCCTGCGCGCCGCGGTGAAGCCCGTCTTCACATCGCCCGGCAAAATCGCGCAGGCTTTGACGCCAAAGGGCTTGACTTCGTTGCGCAGCGCGAGGGTGAGGGAGTTGGTCGCGGATTTGGTCGCGCTGTAGAACGCCTGAAACGGAATCGCAATCGGCGCCGCGACGGAGCTGATGTTCACGATGTGCCCGCTTTTTTGCGCGCGCATGTGCGGCAGCACCGCCTGAATGCAGTTAAGCGCACCGAAGAAATTGACGTTGAGCTGATCAAACGCCTCCTTCGGATCGGTGAATTCCACCGCGCCGGAAATGCCAAAGCCCGCGTTGTTGACCAGCAGGTCGATCTGCCCTTCTTGTTCGAAGATGGCTGTAATCGCGGCCTTGACCTGCTCCGGCTGGGTCACGTCCGCCGTGACATGGCGAATTTCGCCCGTGTCCGCGCCGCTTCGGCTGAGCTCATAGACCGTGAACCCGTTTTGCGCAAGCAGGTTGGCAGTCGCTTTGCCGATTCCGCTGCTGCCGCCGGTGAGCACGCATACGCGCTTCATTTTGCTTCCTCCGTGAGAACGCTTGCCATGATGTCCATCGCTTCGTCCAGCAGCGGCTCCTTGAGCGTTGCCATATAGCTCGTGCGGAGCAGACACTCCGTTGCGGGCGTGGCGGGCGGGAGGACGGGGTTGACATAAACGCCCGCTTCGTAGAGCATCTTTGCGATGGTCAGCGTGCGGATGGTTTCGTAGGTATAGATCGGGATAATCGGCACATCTGCGGTATATTTGTGCGGGATGCCGCGCTCGCTTAACCCAGCGCGCACATAGCGACAGATCTCCTGCAGGCGGGCGACCCGCTCCGGCTCGCGCTCCAACACCCGCAGGGCAGCCAGCGCGCAGGCGCAGCTCGCGGGGGTCATGGAGGCGGAGAAGATGAACGGACGCGAGGTATGGCGCACATATTCCGCAACCTCGAGCGTGGAGGCCATATAGCCGCCGAGGCTGGCGAGCGACTTACTGAACGTGCCCATGTAGATGTCTACCTCGTCCTCCAGGCCAAAGTGGCTCGCGGTGCCGCGTCCGCCTTTGCCGATCACGCCGAGGCCGTGCGCATCGTCCACCATGACGCGTGCGCCGAATTCTTTGGCTAGCGCGACGATCTCCGGCAGCTTTGCGATGTCTCCGCCCATGCTGAACACGCCGTCGGTGACGATGAGCTTGCCCGCCGTCTCCGGGATCTGCTCCAATGTGTGGCGCAGGTGTTCCATGTCTGCATGGCGATAGCGCACCATCGTGCCAAACGAAAGCTTGCAGCCGTCATAGATACTCGCGTGGTTTTCCTTGTCGCAGATAACATAGTCGCCTTTGCCGACGATTGCGCTGATGATGCCGAGGTTGCTCTGAAACCCGGTGGAGAAGGTCACGACCGCCTCTTTGTTGAGGAAGCGCGCGAGTTCCTGCTCGATCTCCAGATGCATCCTAAGCGTGCCGTTGAGAAAGCGGCTGCCGGAGCAGCCGGAGCCGTATTGTTCCATGGCGTGGATGCCCGCAGCGACGACTTCGGGATGCGTGGTCAGCCCCAGATAGTTGTTGGAACCGAGCATGATGCGGCGTTTGCCTTCCATCATGACCTCGACATCCTGCCGCGACTCCAGCGCGTGAAAATACGGATAGATGCCCGCCTCGCGGGTTTCCTTGACTGCGGTCAAGCGGCCGCACTTTTCAAACAGATCCATTCTTTACCCCCAAATATCGATTTTTGACACATACTCCGCCGCGCATACCCCCCGGCTGGCGGCAAGAGCGGGATGAAACCAAACTTTGTAAAAAAGCCGCCGTCACGCCTGCGTGGCGAGATGACGGTTGAGCTTGCCGAATAGACGGGCGAGGAGCTGCACCTCTTGCTCGGTAAAGGAACTGAGCGCGGATGTGACCGCGCTTTTCATATCCGGCAGTTGCCGTCCGTAATAATCGAGAAATTTTTTGGTGACATGCAGGTGTGCTTCTCTGTGATCATCGTCGCTATTCACGCGTTCCAGATACCCTTTTGTGACGAGGGAGTTTACCTTGTAGGAGGCGTTGGGCTGCGAGATGCCGAGGAAGTCCGCAAACTCGCCGATGGTCGGGCGATCCAGCAGATAGATGACCTCCGCGGAAAACGCCTCGGTCGCGCTCAGGCTGCCCGCTTTTTCGCGGAGCTGGCCAAAGAGATTGCGGTAATGCGAGAGCCGTAGGTTTTTGTACAGATCCGATACCGCCTCGACTATGCCGAAATGGGCCACAAACATCACTTCCTGTTCGTGATTTTCTATTCCAAACGGCCGAGTGCACAAAAAACACCCGCCTGCTAGAATACATAAATATTTTTATGTATTCTAGCATTCGGGTGCGCATCTGTCAATAGAAGTTGAACGCAGTGTCCAAAATTTACCGCGATTTTACGCGATTTTGGTTTGAAATGCGTTGTTTTAGTCCGTAATCGTCTCCGGCTCACCAATTTCTTCGCCAAAGGTTTCAACACGGATGGTCTTCACTTTTTGTTCCACGATGGGTTTGCTGTGCACGCCGGTGACGCAGGAAGCAATCGCGTCCACCGCGTCCATTCCCTCAATTACCATGCCAAAGGCGGCGTAGTCTTTATCCAGATATTTCGAGTCCGCGTGGAGAATGAAGAACTGGCTGCCTGCGGAATCGTAAGCCGCCGGCGGGTTATAGGGGTTGCCCTGGCGCGCCATGCTGACCACGCCGCGCTCATGGGAGAGGTGATTCGGGTGTTTGTTGTTGGAAAACTCACCCTTGATGTGGTAGCCGGGGCCGCCGGTTCCGGTTCCGGTCGGGTCGCCGCCCTGAATGACGAAATTCTTCACCACGCGGTGGAAGATGGTGCCGTCATAAAAGCCTTTGTTGGCGAGCGCGATAAAGTTCTTTACCGTATTGGGTGCGATATCGTAATACAGCTCCATTTTGATGATGCTGCCGGTCTGCATTTCGATGGTGGCTACGGGTACTTTGGTGATCACTGTTTGTCCTCCGAAATTTTCTCAATTGATCTGCGGTTTTTGCCGCCGATGCTCCTCATTTTCCGGCATTTGCGCGAAAAAGTCAATGAACGTTTTCTTATTTAATTATGAACGTTTTGCCGCAAGCGGCACAGGCACAATCGCTTGCCCGGTTTTGGAATCGCTCCGTGATGTGTTACAATAGGCTTATTGAAAACCATTGGCATCACAGCGCGCAAAAACATCACTTATGGGAGGACTTCACCATGCCGTATCTCGCAGATGAAACACGTTATCAGGACATGGTCTATCGAACCAGCGGGAAGAGCGGGCTGAAGCTTCCTCTGCTTTCGCTGGGGCTTTGGCATAACTTCGGCACAAATGACGATTATCAAAACATGAAAAACATGTGCTTTGCGGCCTTTGATCGGGGTGTGACGCACTTCGACCTCGCCAACAATTACGGTCCGCTCCCCGGCAGCGCGGAGATGAACTTCGGCCGCATTCTCCGGGAAGAGTTTGACGCCTATCGCGACGAGATGATCATCAGCACCAAGGCGGGTTATACGATGTGGCCGGGGCCTTACGGCGACTGGGGCAGCAGAAAATACATGCTCGCGAGCCTCGACCAGAGCCTCAAGCGCATGGGGCTGTCTTATGTAGACATCTTTTACCACCACCGCATGGATAAAAACACGCCGCTGGAGGAGAGCATGCTCGCCCTCGACACGGCGGTGAAGAGCGGACGCGCGCTGTATGCCGGGCTTTCGAATTATGACAGCGCAACCGCGCGGGAAGCCGGCGCAATCCTTAAGGAGCTGCATTGCCCGTTTGTGATCAATCAGGTGCGTTATTCCATCTTTGACCGCCATATCGAAGCGGACAAACTGGAACAGACGGCAGAGGAAAGCGGCTTTGGCATCATTTGCTTTAGCCCGCTGGCACAGGGGTTATTGACCGATCGCTACCTGGGCGGAATCCCCGCCGACAGCCGGATTGGAAAAGGCGGCCCGTTCCTCAAACGCGAACAGCTGACCGACGAAAAGTTGGGACAAATCCGCGCGCTCAACGAAGTTGCACTCTCGCGCGGGCAGAGCCTCTCCGAACTCGCGCTGAGCTGGGTTCTGCGAAGCCGGCAGGTGACCAGCGTGCTCATCGGTGCCTCGTCGCCGGAGCAAATTGTGCAAAACCTCGGCATTCTCCAGGCACCCGCTTTCACGGCGGACGAGCTTTCCCGAATCGATGCAATCACAGGTGCGGCGCACTAAGCCGTACAGTCCGGAGGCTGAGGAACCATGTCGGATGCACGCGCGCGGTTGCTTTTGCTGCGCGCTTACTTGCTCGAGCACACCGATGAGCGGCACAGCGTAACGGCGCGGGAGATCATCGCTTATCTGGAGCTCTCCGGGTATACGGCGGATCGCCGCGCGGTGTATGCGGATATTGCGCTGTTGCGCGAAAGCGGGCTGGATATCCGCGTCCGGCGGCGCAAGGCAAACGAATACTACGTTCATACCCGCTTGTTTGAACGAACGGAACTCAGGCTGCTTGCGGACATGATTCGCGCAAGCCGTGTGCTCTCGCGGGAGCATTCGGAGACGATGATCGAAAAGCTCTCCTCGCTGGGCAGCCGGTTTGACGCGGCGTGGCTGCGACGTCTGGGTGGGGCGAACCCGCACAAGGCGGAAGATGAGCGTGCGTTTTTCAACGTTGCCCAAATCCTCGCGGCGCAGGAGCAGGGCAAGAAGCTCTCGTTTGTCTATTGTCAGTTCGTAGCAAAAAAAGCGCTCTTCCCGCGGCGCGGAGGGGAGCGGTATATCGTCAGCCCGTGTCTTTTGATCTATGCGGAGGATCATTATTATCTGATTGCGGATCATCCGTCGCACGAGGGGCTCGCGCATTACCGCCTCGATAAGATGGAGGATGTGCGCGCGCTGGAAGAGCCGGCGGCTCCGCCGGATCTCTCCTTTGACGCGGCGGAATATGCAAAGACCGTGTTTTCGATGGCGCCTGCGCGGCAACGCTGGGTGCACCTTTCGTTTGAGCGGTCGCTGTTCGGCGCGATGCTGGATCGCTTTGGCGCGGATGTGCCCGTGGACTTGCTGGATGAGGAGACGTTTTCTCTCTTTGCGCCCGTGCGCGTGTCCCCGCCGTTCTTCGGCTGGGTGTTTCAGTTTGGCGGTCGGGTGAGAATTCTCGCGCCGGAAGATGTGCGCGAACAGATGCTTTTGATGCTGGAGGCGGCCCGGCGGTCGGAAAAAGAGCGCTGAGCAACCGGCGCAAACAAGAAAAATCATACGCGGCAAAACCAACCGCCGCAGGCAATACCGGAGGAAGAACACATTGTTTCATATCGTACTCGTGGAACCCGAAATCCCGCAGAACACCGGAAATATTGCGCGTACCTGCGCGGTGACGGGGGCAAAGCTGCACCTTGTGCGCCCGCTGGGATTTTCGGTGGAGGATAAACAGCTCAAACGCGCGGGGCTGGACTATTGGCACGAGCTGGATATCACCTATCACGACAGCTTTGCTGAGTTGGAGGCGGTCTATCCCGCGGCACGGTTCTTTCTGCTTTCCACGCATGCAACGCGAAGCTATGCAGAGGTGGAGTATCGCGACGGGGACTTCCTAGTCTTTGGCAAGGAGACAGCGGGGCTTGGGCAGGAGTTGCTTTCGCGCAGGAGCGGGGACGCGGTGCGCATTCCCATGCGAGAAGGCCTGCGCTCGCTGAACCTGAGCAACAGCGCGGCAATCGTACTCTACGAGGCGTTGCGACAAAACGGCTTTCCGCAGATGCGGTAGTGCCAACATGCGGCGCTCTTATAGCAAAAATCGCGCGATCACAGGAAAATAGGGCTTGCATCGTTCCAGGTCGCGTGGTAATATAGTTCTGTTCGATTTTTATCAAGGAGGTGGACTACTCGCATGGGTAAGTACTGTGAAGTCTGCAACAAGGGTGTCATGTCCGGCAATCTGGTCAGCCACTCCAACCGCAAGACCAAGCGCGGCTGGGCGCCGAACATTCAGGGTGTGCATGTTGTCGTTGACGGGAGACCGGCAAAGATGAACGTTTGCACACGGTGCCTCCGTTCCGGCAAGGTTAGCCGCGGCAACTAAGCCAATACTTTACAACAAAAGGAAATCGCCTCTTTTGTTTCGGCATGTCCGATCAAAAGGGGTTTTTCTTGTTTCAAAATGAATTTTGAGACAAAAACGCTCTTCTCCGGATTTCTCTCCGGAGAAGAGCGTTTTGCTTGAACGCAAAAGAAGCATTATTCGTGAATCGTTTTTTCCTGCCGTAATTTCTTTATTTTCCTGCGCAGCGGCGCGCCCAGCAGGAGGAACATCAGCCCGAACAGCAGCAGCGAGACCCCGAGGCCAATATTGCCATAGGAGAAATTGCCGAGATGTTCACCGATACTCAGGTTGATGATGCCGATTGCAACATTCATGCCGCCAACGATAAACTCCACAATCATCAGCGTGGACCACAACAGGTTGATCCGCTGATAGTGCTTGATCTTGGAGTCGATATCCGTGTAGATGTCAAACGGGCCGTCGGCTGCGTTTTTCCGCAGATAGACCCAGCGCATATAGGAAGCGACGCACTCCACGCCGTTCTCTTCCAAAAAGCGCAGGTATGCGATGCTCTCCGGATGCGTCGGCAGATTGTCCAATAACTCGATGCGATAGATATATTGGCTGTTTGGCGAGTCGGTAAAGACATAGCGGCACCAGGAGTAGTCCGATAACGCCATCCCCCGCGCGGACATCTCATTGAGCCATGCTTCTTCCTTCTCAAAATCCCAATATGGTTTATGCACGATGTATTTCATAGCATCCTACCCCCGGCAATCCTCTTTCCTGTTTGCAATAGTTCATCCAACCGTACAATCTCCGCCTGGACAATCATCTTGCCCAGCGAGGTGATTTCGTATTCCTTTTTACGGGAATCCAGTTCTCCAGCAACTGGCTGAATCCATTTTTTCTCGAGTAGGGTATTGATCGCGCCATACAGCGTCCCCGCGCCGAGGTCGACGCGGCCGTTGCTCAACTCCCGCACCGTCTGCATAATCCGGTACCCGTGCATGGGGGTATAGAGCGAAAGCAGAATGTAAAACACCGCTTCCGTCAAAGCCCCGCGTTCATTGCTTTCCGGCATTCTTGTCATCTCCCATCGCTTTTATTACGTTATACGATATATCGGCAACCGCAATAGTATAGTATCGCTTGCCGATATAGTTGTCAAGAGGATTTTTCTATTTTCTTAATTGCTTTCTTGTAGCTTTG
>DLGD01000031.1:42367-42505 GCA_002482505.1 Christensenella sp. UBA7703
CTCTTTTTTTAATTGCTTTCTTGAAGCTTTGGAGCTGTGAAGAGAATTTTTTCTCTTTTCTTAATTGTTTTCTTGCAGCTTTGGACAGGCGGGTATAAGAAAGCCGGAGCATTCCTGTGAACTGACCCAAAAAAGTTA
>DLGD01000035.1 GCA_002482505.1 Christensenella sp. UBA7703
TACTTTTACTTTACAGGTTCACGGGTGGTTTTTTTGATCTACCTATAAAACGATGCAACATCGCATTTGAAAATCACTGCCGCGAAATTGCGCCGCTTCTTCCAGCGGGCGTCAATGATGGTTCCCCGTTAAATAGCACCATTTTGCAATCTCCGCAATGAACGCAAGCGGGAGTGGTTTGTTGTAAGGAAACTGGATCGCGCCTTTGCTTGTCTTGTAATCTACCAAACGATCAGAAAAATGCACGATTGCCTCCGCTCCCGGATACAACCCGATATGATTTTTGAATGCGCAGAAGTGGATGATATTCTGCTGGTCCCAATAGGTAGGCATTCTCCAGGAAATGCGCTCCTGCGCGTTCGGCAGCGCATCCAGCAGGGTTTTTCGAATCTGATTGAGAAGCATCTGAATATTCGAAGGCTGCTGCGCAATGTAGATTTCAATCGTCTTTGGTATTTCTCCGCAAAAATGGTTTTGGTTGTCGTTCTCGAACTCTCGTCCGCAGTTCGGGCATTTCCACATTGCGTTTTACCTCTCCCTCTCTTTTATGGTTACCTTTACACTGTTTCCGGGTTGCTTGCCAATCTTCGCGCGGATTTCTTTCCGAATGCCTATGATATGGCACGGCGTCTTCATCCTGACAAGGCTGCCTTCATACACTTCTCCATCAAAGGTGGCAGTTACCGGAACCCTGCCTTTTCCGAATTCCGCTTTGACATCAAATGGGATCTCGATATAGGCGCCGTCGATATCCTCCACCTTTTTAATCTCTGCTTCAAACGAATAGATCTTGGGGTTCATCATCTTCTTCCTCCTGAAAATCGGATTCAAATCCCGATGATATAGACGGAAACTGCGAGTACGTTCCCGTAATCATCCAAAGTTAGTCTTTCGGCACAATTCTTCTGATTGCTCTTTCATACATAGTTATATCAGAAAAAATGAATCGCTCACAGTGATAACTTGGATTTTGAGTTTCTTCTTTATTCAGTATTGTACTGGCTGTTCATTGCACACGAATAAACACCAATCATGATTGCTTTTACGCCTGAAATCGCCCCTTCTAAAACGATACTTCCGCACAACTCCATCTTGACAATCATAATCCGAATGTGTATTCTAATACTACATTTAATTAATCGTTCTAATTAATATGTTCACTCGTATCGTCACTTTTCTCCTCGCCTCTCACCCACTCACAGATCAAATTTACACAGTTGAAAGGCGGTCTCTTGTCATGTCCAACAAAAAATACACGCTCAAGTCCAAGTTCGGCTATGCCGCGGCGGATGTACTCGGCGGCGGCGCATTTGCGCTGACCTCGCTACTGTTTCTCAACTTTCTCGTGACGATTGAGGGAATTCCCGCGGCGCTCGCCGGCATTATCGTCATGGTTGGAAAATTCTGGGATGCCATCGTTGACCCCACACTGGGTATGATTACGGATCGGACGCGCTCCCGCTTCGGCAGGCGGCGCATCTTCCTGCTCATCGGCATCATTCCGGTGATCGTATCGTTCACCGCGCTGTGGTATAGCTTTGGCATCCAGAGCGTATCGATTAAGTTTATCTATTACATCGTCATGTATCTGCTGTTCTCCACTTCGTTTTCCATCATTCAGGTGCCTTACAATGCACTTTTGCCGGATATGGTGGATGATTATGAAGCGCGCGCAGGCTATAGCAGCATCCGCATTCTGATTTCAAACATTGCGGCGACCATCTCCGTCACCGTGCCGCCGATGATTCTTGGGCCAGTGGAGACCAGAACACCAACAAGCTTTCTGATCATGAGCGGCATCTTTGCGCTCTTTTTCGCCCTCCCGATCCTCATTACGTTCTTCACCACCTGGGAAAACCCGAACTATGCGGAAAGTGAAGTCCTCAAGCTGCCCGATCTCATGCGGCAGTTCGGCAAAGCGCTAAAAAACAAAACCTTCCTGCAATTCGTCGGCATCTTCATCTGCGCGCAGGCTGCAACAGATGTGTTCACCGCCGTCACGGCGTTCTGGCTGAGCGACATTTTACAGCGCGGCGGGTTGATGACCATCGTCTCCGGCATTACGATGCTTGTGGGCATTCTTGTCCTCCCGATCAATAACTGGATTGCGAAAAAATACGGCAAACATGTCCCCGCCTATACCACGCTGCCCATCCGCATCATCGGACTAGCCATCGCGTTCTTCCTCGGCGCAAAAGCCGGGCTTCCCGCCATCATTCTCGTCTGCGTGCTCAGCGGTCTTGGCGCAAGCGCATCGGCCTTTGTTCCCTACACACTGCTGCCCGACCTGCCCGATACGGACGAAATGATCACCGGAACTCACGGCAGCGGCATCTATGCGGGTATGGCAACGTTTGTGCGAACGTTTTCAAGCGGTATCGCGATCTTTCTGACCGGCGTCGCGCTGGATCTGTTTGGCTATGTTGAATCCTCCGCAGGCCAGATCGTCACGCAGACGCCAACCGCGCTGCTCGGTGTCCGCATCATGTTTACTATTGTGCCGATTCTCTTCACGCTTGCTGCCGTGTTCCTCGGCATGAAATACCGGTTGAATAAGCAGGCGCATGCCAAGATGTGCGCCGCCATCGCACACAAGCGCGAAACCGGATTGCCCACGCAGGATGCAGAGCTGATTGCCGCCTGCGAACAGATCTCGGGCATGGCGTTTGGCGATATGTGGGTTGGCCAGCCCGTGTCCGCTCCCTCGGCGGATTCCCCCGCATGAGCAGGAGCATCGCCATGCAGCCTCTCCAATTTGGACGATATGAATTTGAGCGGACGTCCTCCGGCTTTCGCATCCTTGCCGGAGAGCAGGAACTGTTGTGCTGCGGCACGCGCTTCCTTGCGGGCGTTCGCACGGATATGCACCCAGTAACGCTCTTTGGCAGCGTCCGGCTAAACCGCCGTGTGCGCTTCGTCTCCTATGCGCGGCCAGACTTCACAGTCTCTGCGGAAGAGAGTGCGATTATGCTCTCCGGCGCACTCAAAGACGCGGCGGCAACGCCGTTTACCGTGCGCTTCTCTTCCGAACAAGAGGGTCTTCGTTTTACGCTGTCGTTGAACGGTTACGACGAAATCCGCTTCTGCTTCTCCGCTGTCAAAAAAGAGGACTTCTATGGATTTGGCGAACAGTTTACGCATCTGAATATGCGTAAAAAACGCTTTCGCCTCTGCGTCAGCGAGCAGGGCATCGGCCGCGGCGCGCAGCCGCTCAGCACGCTCGTTAACCTCGCTAGCTCCGGCGCCGCCGGAGACGCATTCACCACCTATGCGCCGATGCCTGTGTTCGTCACGAGCGAAAACCGCGCGTTTGCCTTTGATCAATCAACCATCTACCACTTTGACATTTGCAAAACAAACCATCACCTCGTCCAGCTGGACGCGGCCGGAACCGCACTCTTTGGATGGGTCTTCCACGCAAGCTCACCGCTCTCGCTCATCGAGCGGCATACGGCGGTGACCGGCAGGCTCAAAGCGCTG
The DNA here is from genome assembly GCA_002482505.1 of Christensenella sp. UBA7703. Lineage (GTDB taxonomy): Bacteria > Bacillota > Clostridia > Christensenellales > CAG-138 > UBA7703. Next base: position 3,481 of record DLGD01000035.1, read on the forward strand.
CCCGAATTTGCCTACGGAACCATCCTCGGCCTTCGCGGCGGCACAACAGCTGCAGAACACGTCATCGCCGCCTGCGAAGCGCAGGGCGCAACCATCTCCGCGCTTTGGATTGAAGACTGGCAGGGCAGGCGCGGAAAAAACGGCGGGCCGCCGCTCTGGTGGCGCTGGTATCCGGATGAAACGCTGTATCCCGCCTTTACCAGCTGGGCGCAGGCGCTGCGCTCCCGCGGGATTGCGCTGCTTGGCTATGCAAACCCCTTCCTCTCGCTCTCGGAAGAAAACCCGCTCTATACCGAAGGGCACGCGTTGGGTTACTTTGTCCGGGCGCAAGACGGCACGGATTATGAGCAGCACTTTTTCACGGGGAAAGAATACCGATTCGTGATGGTCGATTTGACCAATCCGGAAGCATATGCCTGGCTGAAGCGAAAGATGCAGGAAGGTATGCTCGCAAGCGGACTCTCCGGTTGGATGGCGGATTATGGCGAGTATGTACCGCTCGACTCGGTTTCCACAGGCCTGGACGCAATCACGGCGCACTGCGAAACCCCCGTGCTCTGGCAAAAGCTCAACCGGGAGCTCATCGCCGAGAGCGGGCACGAAGAAGACTTCTTCCTCTTCTCCCGCAGCGGCGGCGCGGGCGGAAACAGCCACGCCGTCTGCTACTGGACGGGTGACCAGACGCCGACCTTCGACCGGCACGACGGACTTGCCTCCAGCATCACGGGCATCCTGACCGGCGGCATCTCCGGCATGAGCATCAACCACACGGACATCGGCGGGTTTACCACCCTGATCACGCCGGTCTACAAGCTGGTGCGCACAAAGGAGGTCATGTTCCGCTGGCTGGAGTACGCGGCGTTTACGCCGGTGTTTCGCACGCACGACGGCAACTATTCCAGCGACCTCGTCTATCAGTTTTACAACGATGAAGAGGGGTTGCGTTTCTTTGCGAAGATGTCTCGCCTGCACGATTCGTTTCATTGGTACTTCCGCCTGTTGGAGAGCGAAGCCTGTGAAAAGGGCTGGCCCATGATGCGCGCTCTCTGGCTGCACAACCAAGGGGACAGGGCCTGCCGGACGATCAGCCGGCAATATCTGCTCGGTGAAGATTTGCTGGTCTGCCCCGTCACGAAAAAAGGTGCGGTATCCCTGCGCGTCTATCTGCCCGAAGGAGAATGGGAGCATGCGTTCACAGGCGCGCGCTATCCCGGCAAGCAATGGCAGACGATCGACGTTCCCTATGGAACACCCGCCGTATTTCTCCGTCTTAGCGGTACGCACTGTGACGAGCTGCGAAAAAGCATCCGCACGGCAACCGATAACTCCTAAAATAAGCAAACATACAAAGGGCGCTCCTCGCGGAGCGCTCTTGTGTTTTACCCAACTGCTACAGCGGCAGGTCGCGGCGGTATTGGCTCGGGGTCTTCCCGCAGGACTCTTTAAACGTTGCGTTAAAGTTGGAAAGGCTCGAAAACCCGCTTTCCAGCGCGATATCCAGCACGGGAAGATCGCTTGTCGCAAGCAGCATGCAGGCGCGATTGACGCGGATTTTTTCGACATAAGCCCCGTAATTCATGCCCATGGTCTTCTTAAAGAGCGTGCAAAAATACGTCCGGCTCATGCCGCAAAGCGAGGCAAGCGTCTCGAGCGAGAGCGGCTCGGCATAGTGGCTTTGAATGTGGTTGACCGCGGGACGCACGCGCTGATATCCCTTTCGCAGTGCCGCAGCTTCCTTTGGCTCCATCGTCTCCGGCGTCGCGCGATAGAGAATCGCCAGCAACTCCATGAGCTTTGCGCGCAGCATCATCTCAAACCCGCGCGCTTTCTCGTTCCACTCCGCTTCCATCTCCAGCATCAGCGAGCGGACACGGGCGGCGTTTTCGCCTGAAAGCTGCGCGAGATTCCCCTGCTGTTCCCCAAGCGGGTAAAACATGCGCAGATATTCCTGCTGTTCCGGCGCGGTTTTCCAGAGCAGCGACGGTTCGAAGATGACGATGCGCATATCCAGGCTGCCGTCCGTCACCGCGATATGACGATCAATGTTGTTGATCAAAAACAGCTGTCCCGGCTCCAGCAGGTATTCGCGGTCCGCAATATAGTTGACCCCGCGCCCGCTTTCCACCCAATTGATCTCCAGGCAGTCATGCCAGTGCACAATCTGCGGCGTCTGCTGGCTTCCTTGCGCGCGCATGGCGGCAAACGGAAATTCCGCAGGCAGCGAAAAATCTGATTTTACGATCTTGTCTGGTTTCATGCGCAGGATCGCCTCATTTCGAAATTCTGGACGCGCTGTTTCTCATCTTTTACACAAATCAAAAAAATCTGCGGGTAGGCAAGGTGAAACAGGCACGGTGAAAAGTCTCTGAATCTGTGTCTATTATATCACTTCCGATAAATAATTAAAGCATCTAAATATTATGCAAATTTACCGTAATTCCGCGGTGGATGGGGCAATTTTAAGCTGGTATACTCTGGCTATGATACGGCGCGAAGGGTGAGCGCGCCGCAGGGTAAAGGAGAGAAACAATGGTAACAAGCGCAATGGAGTGCAAACTCAACGTCAAACCCCTGATGGGATACATGATGCATACCGAGTTTTGGGAAGGCCCCTGCCGCGGCGGAATCCGCGAGGAGATGACCCCGGAGGCGGAGAAGGCGCGCGGAGCCGCGTATTTTGAAAAATACAAAGAAGCGCTGAGCCAGCTTCCCGCCGAGATCAACCTCATGGAGCCGATGATGGTTCCCTATGTCGAAGACTTCGTCGTGAGCGACGAGCTGGTCGAGCAGATTCAAAAAGAGCTGCCGGAGATCGACTATATCCTCGTGCTCTACCAGCGTATCCCAAAGATTGAGCGATTCAAGAAACCGGTCATTTCGTTTACACACACCGTCAGCGCTGCGGATACCTGCGCGTATCTGCGGCACATCGGCTTCGAAGCCTATTATCCCATCGACGCGCCGGAGTTGGTCGAGCTGATGCACCTGCTTTGGGTGCGCAAGGCGGTCTCCAAGACGCGTGCCTTGATTCTCTCCGCGGGAGAACAACCCACATGGGGTTTGCTCAGCAACATTCAGGACGTGGAAGGTCTCCGTCGCCGCTATGGTTTCGAGGTCGTCAAAAAGCCGTATACCGACATCTTCCCCATCATGGACAACATCGACAAATCGGAAGCGCGCGCGCTTGCGGAAAAACTTGAAGGCGGTTCCAAGGAGAACAAGGTTCGCACGGATTGGCTGAGCGTCGACCTCGAATACTATCTCGCCGCGGACAAGATGTTGCAAAAATATGGCTGCAACGCGTTTTCAACCGCATGCGTGGAGCTCTGCCGCTCGCGGATTCCGCAAAACCGCAAGTTCGTGCCGTGCATTACGCACTCCCTCAACAAAGACCGCGGCATCCCGAGCGCCTGCGAAGAGGATCTCAACGCCATGCTCGCCATGACGCTGCTCATGTACGCCTCCGGCAGACCCGCATTCATGGGAAATCCGCTGTTTGAATCGGATGAACTCATGAGCATCCACCATTCCGTTCCGTGCCTCAAGATGAACGGTTTTAACCAGCCGGATCTCGACTACAGCATCTACAGCTTCACAGGTCAGGGCTTCGGCGGCAAAATCCAGATCGACTTCGCGCAAAACCGCGAGGACGAGGTGACCCTCGGCAGATTTGACCCCAGCGGCACGAAGATGCTCATCAAGACCGGCAAGGTGCTCCGAACCGAATACCGCGACACCTATTGCAGCCCGTTCTATTATATCCAGATGGACAATGTACGCGGCTATCTGCACGAGATGATGAACTTTGGCCATCATCAGGCGCTCGTTTTCGGCAACCAGGTGGATAAACTCCGCAAGCTCTCAAAGATGATGGGCTTTACGCTTGTCGAAGGCTGAACATTCCGGTAATCTAGAAAAGAACCTTCTTCGATTTTGATCAAAGGACCCATAATCCGTTATGATCTATCTCAACAATGCCGCAACCAGCTATCCCAAACCACCCTGCGTGCAAGCGGCCGTACAACAGGCGCTGTCTCTCCCTCCTCGGGAGGGAAGACGCGGCACGCTCGGCGAAACAGACGCGGCGGAAATTTGCAGGCACGCAATCGCTCCCGTACTCGGTGTACGGGAGCCTTCGCGCGTTTTCTTTACCAGCGGAGCAACGGAAAGCTATAACCTCATCCTGCGCGGGCTGAACCCGTCTGGCAAAATCTCTGTCATCAGCGCTTATGAACACAACGCGCTTCTGCGCCCGCTCTGGGCGCTGACGGGTGGTGAAGGGATTCGCATCGTCCCCTTTGGCGAAGACGGTTTGCTTTCACCGGACGCAATCCGCGCGCAGGCAAAGGGCGCGGCTTTCGTCTTCGTCAACCACTGTTCCAACGTGACGGGCGTCATACAAGATCTAGCCGCCCTGTCGCAGGCTGCACATGAGAGCGGGGCGCTCTTAATTGCGGATGTGTCCCAATCCGCAGGAATGATGCCGCTTCAGCTGGAAGACGACGGGGTTGATCTAGCGGTATTCACGGGGCACAAGGCGCTCTTTGGCCCCGCCGGTACGGGCGGTTTTTATCTACGTGAGGGCGTGCCGCTGCCAGCGGTGAAGTGGGGCGGAACAGGCACCGGCGGCAAGGTGATTCTGCCGGACGAACCGGAGAGATTCGAGGTCGGCACCCAAAACCTGATCGGCCTTGCAGGTTTGGCTGCCGGCGCGAATTTTGTGCAGCAAACGGGGTTAAGTAACATTGCATCCGCGCTGCAAAAAAAGGTCGCCTTCCTGCACGGCGCGCTCGGCGTGATGACGGGTGTGCGCGTATATGGCAAGCCTTCCGGCGGCGCTGCGGTCTCGTTTAACATAGCCGGGCTGTCTCCCGCGGACGTCGGCTATATTCTGCGTCACGAATATGACATTGTCGTTCGAACCGGCTATCACTGCGCGCCGTTGCTGGCGGACGCCATCGGAGCGCCGGAGGGTACCGTGCGCGTGAGCCTTTCCTATTATACGACCGATGCTGAACTCACGCTGTTTCTTCAGGCTGTATCCGATCTATCAGCGGGACTATCGGGGGTAACATAATGCAGGTTTTATCGAAAGAGCGAAGTTTTGAACCCTGCGCCGAGAGCGGCTGGTATGGTTACGACATCCGCCTCAGCGTGCCTATCGATGCGGCACTCATCGAGGCACTCGGGACACTGGGACAAATGAGCTGCATCCTCACGCTGAAACACCCGTTTTTCATTCTGCGTGGAGAGGGATTCCTCCTTCGCGGCATCACGGGAAATTGTTTTTTGCGCGCCGGATTTTCTGAAAAAACCGCACCGCAGATGGCACAGATTTGCGCGGTGATTGAATCCGTCAATACGCAAGCGTAAAACACGCCCCATCTTCACTGACTTTCAAAGAAAACGGCGCTCGCGCGCCGTTTTTTGTTGCTTGCCTATCTAAATGATGAATTTTATCTGTCGTAGAGCACATATCCACCGTTTTTGTAAAACGCATCGATGGCGGTCACGCAGGACGCCTTTTCCTCCAGTTGTAGGTTGAATCGGCTCTTTTGCGCATAGTCGCTTCCGTCCCCGCGGTCATACCCCACGCGCAGGTGCGCCTGCAGGCTTTCATAGTAATATGGCAGTTCGAAGATGCTGCCATAGAGCACCACACGCGCGGGATCGAGCGTATACACCACAGCTTTGATCGCGCTGGAAAGCTTGCTTGCCGCGTTTTGTACGATCGCATCTACGGCGAGATCACCCATCGACGCCGCATCCATGATCAGCGGCAGCGTGACACGGTCTTGGTGTCCACCCGTGAGCGCATAGAGGCGCGGCGTCCCCTCCGCGGAATAAATGCTGCTGACATCCTCGCAGATCGCCATTGGCGAGGCGACGGTTTCGAGGCAGCCGGTCTTTCCGCAATGGCAGCGTTTCCCGCCTGTTTCGACGATTGGCATATGGCCAAACTCCGAACACATACCGCTGTTTCCGGTGAGGATGCGGTGATCCGCCGAAATCGCGCCGCCGATGCCTTTTTCACAGCGAATGAAAAACAGGCTCGACTCCTGCTCACTGGAAAAAAACATGTGCGCGCGGAACATGCTGCGCACGTTGTTGTCCATCGTGGTATAAAACCCTGTCCGCTCCGCAATTGCCGCGGTCAGCGGCAGGTTTGTCCCCGCCAGTGCGCCAAAGGAGTTGACGCTTTTGCTCCTGTTTTCGTCTACCGTTCCGCGCACGCCAACGCCGAGGCCGACAATGGTCTCGCGCGGAATCTTGTGCGCGGTAATCAACGCAGGCAGTCGTGTACCGATGATCTCCAGCGCCTCAGGCAACGGCAATTCCGCCCGGCAGGGGATCGACTCGGAGAACACCAGCGTTCCGTCCAGCGAGGTAGCGGAGAGCAACAATTCCTGCAGGTTGATAGAGACGCCGAGGGCGACAAAGCGCTTGAAGTTGATGTTGACCATGATCTCTTTTCGCCCGGCGGTGCCACTCGACTCCAGCGTGGCACCCTCGGAGAGCAACCCTTCGCCGATCATCTCGGAGACAATCATCGTAATCGCGGCGGGCGTGAGCGACATCTCCTCCGCAATCCGCTTGCGGCTTAGTCCCCCGTGTTCGTGCAGCAGCCGCAAAATCACGCTGCGATTGTACCGCTTGACGGTGCTCATATTATCCCCGCGGTGGTTCATAAAAACGCCCTCCGAATCGTGTGCGTTTGATTACTTACGCATGCAACAAGTTTATCAGAGAATTGTGAAAAAATCAATTGATTTAGTCTATTAATTAATGTTATACTAGGCATGCCGCAGGTGACCGGCCTGCCCCAATCATTCTATCTGTATGTTCTGGAGGGTCGAATCATGGAAAGTCAGGAAATCATCTCTGGGCTCGTAGCGCGGGCACGCATTGCACAGGCGCAGGTCGCCGACTACACGCAGGAACAGATTGACCGCGTATGCACGGCCATCGCCTGGGAGGTCTATAACGACGAGAATATTGCAAAACTTGCCGAGCTCGCCGTTTCCGAAACCGGCATGGGGTCCGTGGCCGATAAAATCACCAAGCACAAAAACAAAGTGCTCGGCGTGATCGATGACGTGCGCCGCTACAAATCCGTCGGTCTCATCGAAGAGGACGCAGCCCGCGGCATCAAAAAATATGCAAAACCCGTCGGCGTCATCGGCGCACTCACCCCGATTACAAACCCGACGGCGACGCCTTCCAGCAACGCCGTCTCTATCGTAAAAGGCAGAAACGCCGTCATCTTTGCACCGCATCCGAGTGCGAAGCGCAGCACGGGGCTCGCGATCTCCTTTCTGCGCGCGGGACTCAAAAAAGCCGGCGCGCCGGAAGATTTGATTCAAGTCATCGAAGAGCCGAGCCTCGAACTCACCGGCGAACTCATGCATCAGGTGGATCTCATCGTCGCCACCGGCGGAGGCCCAATGGTCAAGGCGGCGTATTCCAGCGGAAAGCCCGCGTTCGGCGTCGGCCCCGGCAACTCCTGCCAGATCATCGCGGAGGATGCGGATATCCTTGACGCCGCAAAGAAGATTAAAACCAGCAAAACGTTTGATAACGCGACGAGCTGTTCTTCCGAAAACTCTATCGTGATCCAGAACGGCATCTATGACGCGATGCTTGCCGCGCTGATTGCCGAGGGCGGCTATCTGGTCTCCGGTGCGGAACGTCAACAGCTCCGCGACACGATGTGGAAGCTCAACAAGAAGGGCGCGCTTGTCATCAACGGCGAAATCGTCGCAAGGAGCGCAAAAAAGATTGCGGAGCTTGCCGGCATCTCTGTTCCGGAAAATACCGTGATGCTGCTGGTTGAAGGCGAAATGCCGCTGGAAGACGACCTCTTTGCGGAGGAAAAACTCTCGCCGGTGCTGACCCTCTGGCGGTATGGCGCGTTTGGTGAGGGTGTTGAAATTCTCAAACGCCTGACCGACAACTCCGGCCGCGGGCACAGCTGCGGCATCCATACCTTCAACCGCGACTATATCGACTATCTGGGTGAACATATGCAGACCAGCCGCGTGATCGTCCGCCAGCCGCAGGCCGCGGCAAACGGCGGTGCGTTCTTCAATGGTATGCCGTCCACGGTCACGCTCGGCTGCGGCACATGGGGCAACAACATCACCACTGAAAACATCACCTACAAACACTTCATCAACGTCACCTGGGTGTCCGAGCCAATCGCTCCGCACCGCCCGACGGATGAAGAGGTCTTCGGCGCATATCTAAAAAGCCTCCGCTGACGCAAGAGAAGGATGCTAAATATATGAAATTGTTTGAATATCAGGCAAAAGAGGTGTTCGCGGGCGCGGGCATCCCTGTGCCAAAATCCGTTTTGATCACGGCAGCCAGCGAGATTCCCGCCGCGGTGGAGGCTCTTGGCCTCCCCTGCGTCCTCAAGTGCCAGGTGCTCTCGGGTGGCAGAGGCAAGGCGGGTTTGGTCAAGCTTGTGCACTCGCAGGCGGAGGCAGAGGCGCTTGCTACGCGTTATTTTGCCGAGGTGCCCTCCCTGCACGCCGTGCTGGTGGAAGAGGCGGTTGCAATCGAGCGGGAATTGTATCTTGCGCTCACCATGGACGCCGTGAGCGGGCGCGCGATGCTTATGGGCTGCGCCGAGGGCGGCGTGGAGATTGAGTATGTTGCCGCGCACACGCCGGAGAAAATCGTGCGCGAGACCATCGATCTCGACCGCGGTTTGCAGGCATTTCAGATCAGTGACTTTACCTATCGTCTCGGCCTTCGGGAAGACGCGCTCAAACAGGTGGGGAAGATCTGCGGCGCGCTCTACAAGGCGTTTCGCAGCATGGATGCGGAACTGATCGAGATCAACCCGCTGTTCCTCACCAAGGATGGCACCGCCGTTGCGGGCGACGGCAAACTGAGCATCGACGACAACTCCATGCACCGCCACGTGGCATATGAAAAAGGGCGTTCTTATTATGGCAGCGATATGGAGTTTGAGGCCGCGAAGGAAGGCATCCCATATCTCGAATTCGACGGTGACATCAGCCTGATGTGTGCGGGCGCAGGGCTTGCAAATACGGTTTACGACCTTGTGAACTACGAAGGCGGCACCATCGCCAACTATTTAGAATTCGGCGGGCCAAACTATATGAAGGCAGGCACCGCCATGCGCCTGTGCCTCGCGAATAAACCAAAGGTGATCCTGATCGTCACATTCGGCACCATTGCGCGCGCGGATGTCATGGCGGAAGGCATCACGAAAGCCGTTCTGGAGCTCAAGCCGAGCTGCCCCATCGTCGCGTGCCTGCGCGGCACGGGCGAGGAGCGCGTGGATGAAATATTCGCGCCAATCGGGCTAAAGCGTCTCTCGGACACGGAAGAAGCGGTCAAAAAAGCCGTCGCCATCGCAAACGGGAGGGAGAACGCATGAGCATTTTGATCGATCAAAACACGCGCGTGCTCGTGCAGGGCATCACCGGCAAAGAGGGCGCGTTTTGGACGCAGCACATGGTGGATATGGGCACCCGTGTTGTCGCCGGCGTCACGCCGGGCAAAGAAGGGCAGCTCTGCTGCGGAAAACCCGTGTATCACAGCGTGCGAAACGCGATGAACGAACACAAGGCCGATGCGGCGATGATATTCGTTCCACCGAAATTCGTGCTGGACGCGGTGCTGGAATCGCTCGATAGTGGCATCCGCCTGATCGTCACCCTCGCGGACGGAATCCCCCTGCATGAGCAGGCGAAGATTCGTGCTGCGGCACTCGCGAACAATGCCGTCGTCATCGGCGGCAACACCAGCGGCATGATCGCACCGGGTAAAGCGATGATGGGCAGCATTCCGTATTGGATTTCGCGCGTCTATCAGCCGGGGCGCATCGGCATCATGACCCGCAGCGGCTCGCTGACCAACGAGGTCACAGCGATGGTCGTCGCCGCCGGATTCGGCGTCTCCTCTCTCATCGGCGTCGGCGGCGATCCTGTTCCCGGCGCGCGGTTTGCGGAGTTTTTGCCCGCGTTTGAGGCGGATGACGAAACCGACGCGGTCGTGATCATCGGCGAACTCGGCGGCACCATGGAGGAAGAGGTCGCGGAGGCAATCTCACGCGGCGCTTTCACCAAGCCGCTCATCGCCTTCCTCTCCGGACGCACCGCCCCGGCGGGCACGCGGATGGGCCACGCCGGCGCAATCATCACCGGCGGGAGAGGCTCGGTTGCGGACAAGACGCAGCTTCTGGAATCGGTTGGCGCGCGCGTCGCAATCCGCCCGCGTGAGGTCGGCGCGCTGCTGAAAGAAGCACTCCGCGAAAGGAAATCTCGCTTATGAACGCAGCCAAACCGGTCTCTCCGGTCATCGGAAAAATCATCTGGCTCGTGCTCGCGGCAATGCTGCTCGCGGCTGTCATACTCGTCCCCCTGCCGGAAAGCGTGTTGAAGCTGGAAGGCGCGGAGTTGACTTCGCAAGGGCGTGTGGTGCTAGGCGTACTGCTGTTTTGCCTGCTGCTGTGGATTGCGGAACCGATTCCGTTTCATATCGCGGGTTTTGCAGGCATGATCCTGCTTGCAGCACTCAAGGCGGAATCGTTCGTCAACGTGGTCAAGCTCGGCTTTGGCAACGACACCGTGCTGTTCTTCATCGGCGTGCTCGCGCTCTCCGCCGCCATCACAAAAAGTGGACTCGGAAAACGCATCTCCATGATGATTCTGCGGCTCACGGGAAACAAAACGAGCCATATCATACTCGGCTTTCTTATCGCAGGCGCAATTATCGGCATGTGGATCACCACCCTTGCCGCGGCGGCGATGCTGATGCCGCTCGCGCGCTCGATTGCAGAAGAAGAACATCTGGAGCCCGGTAAGAGCCGCTTTGGCAAGGCGTTGTTCATCGCGGTCGCGTGGGGTGCGCTCATCGGTGGCGCGGGCTCTCCCGCAGGCGGCGGCGCGAATTCGCTTGCCATCGGGTTTGTGCGTGATATGCTGAACACCGAGATCACCTTTGCGGGATGGATGCTCTACGGCGTACCCTGCATGCTGCTGCTCATCCTGCCTGCGTGGTGGATCTTGATGGCGTTTTTCAAGCCCGAGATTGCATGCATCCGGCGCAGCAGCGAAGACCTCAAGCGCGAATATGCATCCCTGCCGAAGATGACGCATAACGAGCGCTCCACTATGATCATCTTCCTGCTCACGGTGGTTCTCTGGCTCGTCAGTAAGCCGCTCGGGGACTGGCTTGGGTTCAAGATTCCGACCTCGCTGCCTGCAATCCTCGGCGCGTGCCTGTTTTTCTTTCCCGGCGTGACGGACATCCGCTGGAAGGACGTTGAGAGCGATATCTCCTGGAGCGGAATTCTGCTCATCGCCAGCGGAATCTCGCTTGGCATGCTCGTCTACGAAAGCGGGGCGGCGCAATGGCTCGCGATGCTTCTCTTAGGCAATATCGGCACGCTGCCGGTGCTGGTGCAGATCTTCAGCGTGATCTTGATCGTCTCCATCCTCAAGCTGGGGCTTTCGAGCAACACCGTAACCGCAACGGTCGTGATCCCCATCATGATCGCCGTGGCGGGACAGCTCGGCCTCTCTCCCCTGGGGATCGTCATGCCCGCGGCGATGACGCTGAACATCGCGTTTATCCTCGTCACCAGCACACCCACAAGCGTGATCCCGTATTCGACGGGATATTTCTCGATCGCGGATATGGCAAAGAGCGGCACCGTCATGACGCTTGCCGCCGCCCCGATCATGACCGGAGCCATCTATCTGGTCGGTAAACTCGCAGGCATCTATTAACGGAGGACGCAAAGCATGCTGAAACTCACGCGCGGCGAAACCGGCTTTTCGCTCGCCTACGACGGCAGAATGATCTTTTCGCATACCCTAACGGAACCGATGCTCTATCTTGGCCTGGGGAGCGAGACGATCGACATGCACCACGGAAATTTCCACATTTCGGACGAGATTGCAGAGCGAATCCCGTTTTGCGCGTTTACCGCTGTACAGGATGACAGCGGCGTCGCCATCCGTCTCTACAAAGACTATCATGCGGCGGCGTTTACGCTCCTCCTGCGCGAGCAGGGAGGCCGCCTGCAAATCACGGGTTCGTGCGACAATTCACGCTACAACCGGCTTTGGCTCAAAATATTTGCAGAACCGGAAGAACATGTCTATGGCCTTGGCGAGCAGTTCTCAAGCCTCGACCTGCGCGGCAGGAATTATCCGATCTTCACCATGGAGCAGGGCGTGGGGCGCAACAAGAGCACGCTCACAACGTTTCTTGCCGACCAGCTGGACGGCGGCGGCGGGGACTATTGGACCACCTACTATCCGGAAGCGACATTCGTTTCCTCACGGTTGTATTCCCTGCATCTGCACGGATACGACTATGCGGAGGTGGATTTTTCACACGCGGACTATCATGGGCTGCATCTTTGGCAGACCACGTTTACATTGACGCTGTCGGCAAAAGAGGACTATCCCGCGTTGCTTGGCGATCTGACCGCGCTGGTCGGCCGCCAGCCGCCGCTGCCGGAATACATGTTCTCCGGCATCCTGCTCGGCATGCAGGGCGGCTCGGATGCCTGCCGGCAAAAGCTTGAGCGCATGCTTGCGGCAGACACCGCTGTCTCTGCCGTCTGGACGCAGGACTGGGTCGGAAAGCGGGTGACCAGCTTTGGCAAACGGTTGCAGTGGGACTGGCGTTGGAACAAGGAGATGTACCCCACGCTCAAAGAGGATATCGCAAAAAACGATGCGCGCGGCATCGCCTGGATGGGCTACATCAACCCCTATCTAGTCGAAGGCGGCCTGCTCTTTGCCGAAGCGCAATCGCGCAATTACTTTGTAAAAAAGCAGGACGGGACTGACTACCTGATCGACTTTGGCGAGTTTGACAGCGGGTTTGTCGACCTGACCAACCCCGCAGCCTGCGCCTGGTACAAGAGCGTAATCAAAGAAAACATGATCGAGCTTGGCCTGCGCGGCTGGATGGTCGACTTCGGCGAATACCTGCCGACGGACTGCGTGCTCTTTTCCGGTCAAAGCGCGATCTCGGCGCACAACGAGTGGCCGACCCTCTGGGCAAAGCTCAACTACGAGGCACTCTCGGAAAGCGGCATGCTCGGCAAGATCGGTTTCTACACCCGCTCCGGCGCAACCGGCACGCAGAAATATTCCCCGTTGATGTTCTCCGGCGATCAATTTGTCGATTTCTCGGCGGACGACGGGCTGCCAAGCGTAATCAACGCCGCGCTCTCGCTGGGCATGACAGGCTTTGGCATGCTCACCTTCGATATCGGCGGTTATACGGCGTTGTTCGGCAAATACCGCACAAAGGAGCTGCTGTTGCGCGGCTGCGAATTTGCGGCGTTTACACCCGTGATGCGCACGCATGAGGGCAACCGCCCGAATGAAAACACGCAGTTTGACGCAGACGAGGAGACCATCGCTTTCTTCTCGCGCTTCTCGCGCATTCATCGCGCGCTTTCCCCCTATCTCATAGCGCTAGGCGATCAGAACTGCGCACAGGGGCTGCCCGCCATGCGGACGCTGTTTTTGCACTATCCCGACGACGCGCGGGCGTATACCGAGCCGTATGTCTATCTTCTGGGGCGCGATATCCTCGTCGCTCCCGTGGTGGAGGAAGGCGCTCAATCGCGCACTCTGTATCTGCCGCAGGACGATTGGGTGCATCTATGGTCGGGAAAACCGTATACAGGCGGTGAAGTCACCGTATCCGCACCGATCGGCATGCCGCCGGTATTTTACCGCGCAAAAAGCGAGATCGCGCGGATGATGGAGACGCTACGCGAAATCCACTGATTTCCAAAAATAATCAGGTTATGCAAACAGGGCTTCCGAACCAGATCGGAAGCCCTGTATCTTTGTGTCGCTCTGTTTTCGTCACAGGCTATACGATGAATTTCAGCCCGCTTTCGGACTCGATCTCGGCAATCGTCACGATTCGCTTCTGCTCCGCCGAACGTTCGGCGGCAAACGAGACCAGCGCACTGTTGATGCCAGCCTGAATCCCGGTCAGCGGCTCTCCGCCGTTGCGGATACAATCCGCAAGCTCGACAAGCGACGGGATGATGTCGTCGCTGTGCGCTTCAAAATTCTCTCGTGCATAGTGCCAGCATTCTTCCCCGCCCGTCTCGCGGTCCCAAACAAACACCTCGTCCCCGCGCAGCTCCAGCCGCCCGCGGTTGCCAAGAAGCCCCATCTCCAGCTCATTGAGCGACGAACCCGCGATCTTCTTTGGCGCAAACAGGCACAAGGCGAGCATGGCGCGGATGCCGTTTTCATACTCCACGGTGACAAACGCGTTGTCGAGAATGTCCGTCTTTGCATACTCCACCAACCCGTCCCCGCTGGCGTAAACCGAGACGGGGCGGGAAGCGGCAAACCAATTGAAAAGGTCGAAGTGATGGCAGTTTTTCTCCAGCAGTGTGCCGCCGGTGTATTCTTTTTTCGTGATCCAATCGTCTACCAGTCCGCGTTTGGGCAAAAACGGCGGGCGAAACTCCTCGCAGGTGAGCATCTTGAGCTCTCCGAGGCGCGGCAGCCACGCGCGCATCTGCCGCGTGGGCGAAGCATAGCGTAGCTCCAAACCGATCTGCAGGAGTTTTCCGCTCTGCGCCTGCGCACGCTGAATGTTTGCGCAGCCGGCCGGCGTGATGGCAAGCGGTTTCTCCAGACGGATGTGCTTGCCCGCGCGGAGACAATCGCAAGCGATCTTCTCATGTGTATAATCGGGGCTGACGATCACCACAAGCTCGCAGTCCGCGTGTTCGAGCAGATCCGCCAGATCGGAATAGCACGAGACGGGCAATCCCCGCTCGGTAAAAAGTATACGGCAGGCGTCAAGATTGGGAGTAAAGGGGTCGCAAATCGCGGTTATTTCATACTGCGGCAGCTTCCAGAGGCAGTTTCGGATCTGCGAGCTGCCCATCATGCCAAGGCCGACGACTGCTGTTTTGATCGCTTTCATCGTGTGCTCCATTTGGGTTCCCCCTCACCTGAGCCGGCCCAGCGGCGGCTCGGCGACATAGGAAGCGATGGTCAACAGCGCATCCGGGTGTGTTTGGAAAAACGATGCCGGTGCGAAGCGGGTGACGGGGCCAAGCGCAATCTTGCGGACGATCCCCTTTTGCCACATGCGGTTCATATAGAAGCGAACCTTTTTTGCGGAGAGGATCTCCCGCATGCCGACGGTGACGCAGCGGCGCGGAATATAGTCGATGTATCCATTCGCGGCGGTAACGGCATTGATCGTCCGCGTTTCGCGCGTAAGGGAAAGCGTGCGGCTGGGCAGCTGCCCAAAAGCCTCATCGGAAATCGCCTCCCCCTCTTCCGGCGGTTCGTTGAAGGCGATATGTCCGTTGATGCCGATGCCGCCAAAGGAGACATCCACGCCGCCGAGCCGCTTGATGGCGGCTGCAATGTCGCCTTCGTGCCCCGGTTCGGGGAAGATGCGGTTTTCACGCGGCATGTCGACGCGCGCGTACCACTCGCGATCCATAAACGCCGCGAACGAGAGCGGATGCTCCAGCGGCACGGGGTGGTCGTTCTCATCGAGATACTCATCCATATTGATGAAATAGACCCGGCTTAGATCGGTCTTTCTTGCGTTTACCTGCTCGGCAAGCACACGATACTGCCCGACCGGGCCTACGGGAACGATGCAGACGGTATTTTTTCCGCGCGCATTGTTCACCTCTATCTCCGCGAGCATAACCGCCGCCATATCCGTATAGATATCCTCCTCGGTCTCGACCACGCGGATGGGTATCTTCGTGTTTGCCAGCAGTTCCTCGCGGGTGACGTTTTCATAGGTCATGTGATTTCTTCTCCCTTCTCAAATACGCGGCCGGAGACGATGGTATAGTTCAGCGTCCCGTCCGGTGAAATCAGGTTGATTGCGTCCCGATAGCCGGGCGCGATATCTCCCCGATTGGTCAGCTGCAACAGAGCAGCGGGGTTTTTCGTTGCGGCGAGCACCGCGTCGATCAGCGGGATCCCGCTTTTTTGCACCGCGTCTGCAACCATCTTTGAAACAGGCGCAATGCTGCCCGCAAACAGATTTTGTCCGTGCAAAATTGCAGCATCGGGGGTAACGTCCACATCCACACCATCCTCCGCGCCGCCAAGGCGGTATCGCCCGGGCGCAAGGCCAGTTGCGCGCATGCTGTCTGAAATAAAGATGACCCGCTCGCGCCCTTTCGCGCGAAAGAGCAGCGGCAGCAACGCATGCGGCACGCCGTTTCCGTCCGC
The DNA here is from genome assembly GCA_002482505.1 of Christensenella sp. UBA7703. Classification (GTDB taxonomy): domain Bacteria; phylum Bacillota; class Clostridia; order Christensenellales; family CAG-138; genus UBA7703. Next base: position 19,728 of record DLGD01000035.1, read on the forward strand.
GATGGCTTCGGTATAGAGCCTGTCGTCCGTCAGCCCGATCTCGGTGAGCCCCAGGCGCTTCCGCGGAGAACCCGCGCGCGAGATGCCGGAGCTACAGCAGAAAATATGCGTCACGCTCTGCATACCGGCATCGATGGCGGGATCAATCGCCTCGTCGTATCCTTCGTCATGCCCGCCGGAGATCGCAATGCCGCGCGAAACGCACCAGCGGATGAATTCCGGCATACCGGGAAGTTCCGGCGAAACGGTGATCAGGCGAATCAGCGCACGGTATTGCTCGATCAACGCGCGCCACGCATCGTTTGGCAGCGTCAGGAGCCGCTCCGGGTGCGCTCCGCGATTCTCGTGGGAAAGAAACGGCCCTTCCAGATGCACCCCGGCGATCTCGACGGAAACGGGCGGCGTATATTGTGAGAGAAATTCGAGTACCCGTGCGGTCTCTTCCATCGTTGCGGTCATCGTCGTAGGCAAAAAGGCAGTCACCCCCGTTGCCAGATGATGCCGGCAGATGGCGTCCAGCGCCTCGTTTGTCGCGTCCATGGCGTCATAGCCCGCCGCGCCGTGCGTGTGCTGGTCGATATATCCCGCGCAGGCAATCCGCCCGCCCGCATCAAAAGAAGCAGCGCCGGATGCCGCAAACTGCCCCATTGGCGCAAGCGAAACGATACGGCCGCCTTCACAACGGATGCCATGATCCGCCAACAGCCTGCCACCGGAGAACACGTTTGCGTGGAGAATGTCCATGATGAATTCCTTTCTGCCGGGTTGCGCAAAACAAAGCTTCTTAAATTCGAATGGATTCCAGTATGGTTGCCGGTACTCAACTGTTATAGTAGACGATCCGATCAAAAATGCAAGGGTAAAAGTTAAAAGAGTTAAAATATTTTTCCAAAACTAGTTTACAGAAACGAAAAAGCAGTATAAAATCATTTCATCAGCTAAGAAATTCAGATCAATTCCCAATATCTTTCGAAAAATACCTGTTTCTCGTACATGGATGAGCGAAATGCTCCATTATTTTTACCGTATTATTTAATCGTATTAAACAATTGTTCGACTATACTACAACGCACCTTCGATAGATCCCGCGCTGTGCCGATCCATATATGCAAGGAGAAAAATGACGCAACGCGTGAGACCCCGCTTTAAATGCCCAAGATGGCATTGATAAAGAAAAAGGAACGAGGAGGATACGATCGAATGAAGAAAATCCTGGCACTGATTCTGGCGCTTGCTCTGGCGGTTACCGCCTTTGCCTGCGCAGCCCCTGCTGCAGCGCCTGCGGCAACGGAAGCGCCGGTTGAAGCGGCAGCCACCGAAGCGCCCGCAGAACCCGTCGTAGAAGAAGGGTTCAACCCCGCGTCCGAAGTCACCCTGAATTTCCCCTGCATCTGGGTTGGTACGGACTCCAAGGCGGCGGTCTTTGGCGAAATGGTCACGGCGTTTAACACCGAATACGCCGGCCGCGCCAAGGTCGTCATCGAAGAGCAAACGGATTATCAGGCATATCGCGATAAAATCCGTACCATGCTCTCCGCAGGCCAAGCCCCGGATCTCTTCTCTGTGGACGGCACCTTTAAGCTCGCCGACCTGGCCGGTTCCGGCAAGCTGATGGACTTCACCCCCTACCTCACCGACAGCGACTGGAGCGCGCTCTATAACGACGGCGCGCTGGCGGACGCAACCGTAGACGGCAAGATCATCGCCATCCCGTTTGAGAGCGCAGTGTTCGGCATCTATTACAATACCGAGCTTCTCGCAAACGCCGGCTACACCGAATTCCCGAAGACCTATGATGAACTCTTCACCATGGCAGATGCACTCAAGGCGCAGGGCGTGATCGCCTTCCCGCTGATGACGGGTGAAAATGCCTGGTCGAGCATGCTCTGGTACTCCCAGATTCTGCTTGCCATCGGCGGTCCGGACGTCTATAAAAACGGTCTCGACGATCCGGCCTTCGTGCAGGCGGCGGAAGTGCTCAAGAAGATGTTTGACTACACGTCCAGCGACGCAGTTGGCGCAGGCGCGGCGGTTGTCAACGGCCACTTCCTGAACTTTGAAGCGGCTGTCTACACCAACGGTCCGTGGTTCCTCCCGCGCTTTGCCAAGGAGGGCATCAACGACCTCGGCACCAAAGTCAAGTTCGCCCTCCCGCCCGAATACGTCGGCGGCAAAGGCACCTATGGCGGCCTTGCGGGCACCGTTCAGGCCTATCTGTGCGCAGGGGTTCAAACCGATGCGGACAAAGCCGCGGCAGTCGTCGAATTCTACAAATTCATCAACCAGCCTGAATGGCTCTATAAGCTTGCCGAGTCTTCCGGCGCGATGTTCGCCGTCAAGCTAGAGAGCAACACCAACGATATTCAGGTCAAACAGGATCTGCTGGCGGCAGCAAACAGCGCGCCGTATATCGTGAAGCACTTCAACGACAGCATGCCCACAGCGATCGGCAACGCGTTGCCGGCGGCGCTGGACGAGCTGGTGCTCGGCACGGTGGACGCGCAGGGATTTGTGGATCTGCTCAAGGCAGCCGGTCAATAATCGATTGACGCCTGAACCCACTCATTTCATGCCATGACGAGCCGCCGGTCGCATTCAGCCATCCTCTGGAATGCGCCCGGCGGCTTCCTGCCCAAAATGGCGCGGGAAAAATCCCAAATCATGGAAGGGATCGAAATCTTATGAAGCCAACGAAGAAAGACCGTCTCGGTATGGCGCTCTTCATGACGCCGGCGCTCGTGCTGTTCGTCCTGTTCTTCCTCATACCGGTTTGCTATGTCCTAATCGTCAGCCTGTTTCAATGGAACGGCATGTCGGCCGCGTCGTTTGTCGGCGTAAAAAACTATTTCACCATCTGGAAGGACCCGGTGTTCCGGCGCAGCGTGCTCAACAACGTCATCTGGGCGCTGGTTGCCGCCTGCGTGCAGGTTCCCTTGTCCGTTCTGATGGCGCTCATTCTGAATCGAAAACCTCGGGGCTGGAAGTTTTTCCGCACCGTTTACTTTTTCCCGCAGGTCATCTCCGGCATCGCGCTGGCCATGCTCTGGTCTGCGATGTACAACAGCGAATACGGGTTGATCAACGGTTTTCTGCACCTGATTGGGAAAGGCGAGCTTGCCATCAACTGGCTCGGCACGCTCAACACGGCGCTGCCCGCGCTGCTGATCTACTGGGTGTTTTACATCGGCTACTACATGGTCATCGTCATGTCAGATCTCTCCGGCGTCGACCGGGATTTTTATGAGGCCGCCGAGATCGATGGCGCCAGCAAGATTCAGCAGGCATGGTTTATCTCGCTTCCCATGGTGAAGAGCAGCATATTGACCTGTATGACGCTTGCCGCCGTCATGGGGCTCCGGCAGTTTGAGCAGGTCTATCTGCTTACCAATGGCGGCCCGGCAAACCGTACCAGCACGATGGTGCTCTATCTCTATAAGCAGATTCAAAACACCCGCTACGGCCCCGCAAACGCAGCCTCCGTCATGCTCATCTGCGTGGGCGTCATCGTCATTCTCGGCATACGCGCGCTCTTTCAAATCGAGCGCAAACGCCGCAAATAAGGGAGGAATACGCGTATGACGAAACAAAAGCATGCAACCTATCTGAACAGAGGCGACGCGCTCAAGGCCGGACTTGGCGGCATATTGAAGTGGATCCTTTTGATCTACTTCGCGCTGTACACGCTCTTTCCGCTCATCTGGCTCTTCATCTCGTCGTTCAAGACGAATACCGAACTCTTTGCAGACCCTTTCTCCCTCCCCGCGGTCTGGCAGATATCCAACTATATCAACGCGCTGAAGGTTTCCGGCCTCATCAAAATGATGGGCAATTCCATCCTCATTGGCGGGCTTTCCACGGTGCTCAACGTGCTCTGCGCAAGCATGCTGGCCTATTGCCTCTCCCGGTTTCGCTTTCGGGGGCGTGAGACGATCTTTACGTTTTTCGCCGCGGGCATCCTCGTGCCGCTCAACGCGCTGATGGTGCCGTATTTTGTCATCATCAGCAAAATCGGGCTATATGACACGCACGCGGGGCTCATCCTGCTCTACAGCGCAATCGGAATCCCCATGTCCACCTTCATCATCCGCGGGCTGATGGACAGCCTCTCGCGCGAGATTGAGGAAGCTGCCTATATCGACGGCTGCGGGTTCTTCGGGCGGTATTTCCGCATCATACTGCCTCTTTCACGAAACGGGCTCGTCACCGCTGCGACATTTCAGTTTTTAACCTGCTGGAACGAGTTTGTGTTTGCAAACCTCTTGACCTCCTCGCAAAACGTGCGCACGATACAGCTCGGCATCCGGTATTTCACCAACCAGTTTTCTACCGACTTTGTTTCGATGTATGCCGCCATCGTCATCAGCATCGTGCCAAGCATCGTGGGCTATATGATCTTCCAAAAACAGATTGTATCCGGCCTTACCAGCGGCGCGGTCAAAGGATAGAAGGATCGTTTCGCATGAACGAACCCGCTCTGACCATCTTTGCCTAACTTGTTTTTTACATGTCTCTTGACATTGTTGGTTTTGCGGTGTATATTGATTAAGTCACTTAATTAATGGAAGGAATTCATATGAATCAGGACAGAGTTGCGATCTGCCGCGAGATCCGCGAAGAAACCGTCCGCTGCATCGGCTCCATCGGCGTGGGGCACATCGGAGGCTGCCTTTCGCTGGTTGAGATTCTCGGCAGTCTGTATTTCAAGCACATGCACATCGACCCCTTGCAGCCGCATTTGCCCGGGCGCGACCGGTTGATCGTCAGCAAAGGGCACGCAGGCCCTGCCGTCTATGCAACGCTCGCAGTGCGCGGCTATTTCCCGCGCGAAGAGCTCTTGACGCTCAACGCCTCGGGCACCAACCTTCCGAGCCACTGCGACATGCACAAGACCGTCGGCATCGACATGACCACAGGGTCGCTGGGGCAGGGCTTTTCCTGCGCGGTCGGAATCGCGGTCGGCTCCAAACTTGCAAACGACAACGCAACCATCTATGCCATCATCGGCGACGGTGAATCGCAGGAAGGGCAGGTTTGGGAAGCGGCGATGTTTGCCGGAAACCGCAAGCTCAACAACCTCATCGCGTTTACCGACTACAACAATTTGCAGATCGACGGAACGGTCAGCGAGGTCAACGATATCGCCCCGCTGGACGACAAATGGCGCAGCTTCAATTGGAACGTGATCGTGATCGACGGGCACGACTTCGCGCAGATCGACCAGGCAATCCTCGCCGCCAAGGCACAGGACAAACCCACCATGATCATCGCAAAGACGATCAAGGGCAAAGGCGTTTCGTTCGTCGAAACCAAAGGTGCGGGCAACCACAACATGCCGTTTTCCATGGAAGACGCGCAGCGCGCGATCGCAGAAATTCGAGGTGAAGCATGAGCAGCCGTGAAATGCGCGAGGTGTTTTCTTCCTCGCTGAAACAGATGATGGAGCAGGACAGCCGCGTCGTGCTTGTGGACGCTGACCTCGCAAAAGCGAGCGGAACCACGGGAATCCACGCGGAGTTTGCGGATCGCGCTCTGGACTGCGGCGTTGCCGAAGCAAACATGGTCTCGCTCGCCGCGGGGCTTGCGAGCTATGGCTATGTTCCGTTTATCACGACATTTGCGCCGTTTGCCACGCGCCGCGTCTGCGACCAGCTCGCCATCAGCGTTTGCTATGCGCGCCAGAACGTCAAGATCGTCGGCACGGACCCCGGCGTCTCTGCCGAGCTCAACGGCGGCACGCATATGGGGCTTGAGGACATCGGCGTCATCCGCTCGCTGGTCAACATGGTCATATTCGAGCCGGTAGATGCGATTCAGCTTGAACAAGCGATGCCCGTCATCCGGGATTATGAAGGCCCGGTCTATATCCGCCTTTACCGCAAGGCGCTACCGGATGTATTTCCGGCGGACTACAAGTTTGACCTTTTTCAGGCGGATACCATCAAATCCGGAACGGATGTAACGATCTTCGCCAGCGGAATTCTGGTGCAGGAGAGTGTTCAAGCACTTGAACTGCTCAAACAGGAAGGCATTGACGCGGAACTCATCAACATCCACACCATCAAGCCCATCGACCGCGAGGCAGTCATCCGCTCGGCAAAAAAGACGGGATGCGTCGTCACCGCCGAAAACCACTCCACCATCGGCGGGCTCTATTCCGCCGTGGCGGAGGTGCTCTCCGCCGAATGCCCGACCGTTATGCAAGCCATCGGCATGGACAACGCCTTTGGCGAGGTTGGCAAACTGCCGTATCTCATGCAGCGCTACCAGCTCACCAAAGAGGACATCGTTCGCACCTGCAAGAGCGTGATCGCAAAAAAGAACGCACAAAAATAAAACACTATAACAGGGCAACCATAAGGAGAACCATATGAAAGTCGCACTCGGATCAGATAAATCCGGCTTCCTGCTCAAGGAAGCGATCAAGCAGTATCTCAAGGACAACGGCATTCCCTTCGACGATCTGGGCACCACCGACCTCGACTCCCCCAAAGGGTACTTCGTCGTCGCCCCTCTAGTCGCGGGTAAAGTGCAGGCGGGTGAATATGACCGCGCCATCCTCATCTGCGGCACAGGCGCGGGCATGAGTGTCGTCGCCAATAAATTTAAGGGCGTGTACGCCGTCGCATGCGAGAGCGTATACACAGCCAGGATGGCGCGCGCCATCAATAACGCGCAGATTCTCTGCATGGGCGGCTGGATCGTGGCGCCCGAGATGGGCGTCAAGATGGCGGAAGCCTTCCTCACGACCGAATGGCTGCAGGATCTGGAAGACTGGCGCAAAACCTGGCTCACGGGCGCTTCCGCAACGGTGCGCGAGCTTGAGGAGACGCTTTTTTAAACAATCTTTTCCAACCCGATAAGGAGAACACAGATGAAACAGCGCATCAAACTCGGCGTCGTATGCCTGACGCGAAACACCTTTGATTATGTCGCGGCTGACGAGCTGTATCAGGGCATCCTGAAAGACCTCTCCGCGTTGGAGCAGATCGACCTCTGCGCGCTGGAGCAGCCCATCATGGAGCCGGATGAAGCGATTGCCGCAGGTAAAACTTTCGCAGCCGAACAGGTGGACGGCATTGCCGTCATCAGCGGGACCTTCCATCTGGGGCATCTGCTGCTGGAGATCAAGAAATATGCGGACAAACCCGTCCTGCTCTGGGGTCTGCCGGAGCTTCCTTACAACGGCGGCAAAATCCGCCTGAACTCCGTCTGCGGCGTCAATCTCAACGCAAGCAACCTCGTCAAAAGCGGGATCACGGACTTCACCTATACCATCGGCAGCAAGATCGATGAAGACTGGGTGGACGCAATCCGCATGATCCGCGCGCTGAAGGACAGCCATATCGGCATCCTCGGCTACCGGGCGCACGGCTTTTTCAATGTCGGCGTAGACGAACTTGCGATGTATCACAAATTTGGAACCATCGTCGATCATTTTGAGTTGACCGATCTTTGGAACCAACCCGTCGAAAAAGACACGGTCGAAAAATATGCAGCCGTGATGCGCGGCGCATTTGATGCAAGCGCTGTATCTTCGGAAAAGCAAGACAAAATAGCCGAACTCGCGGCGAAATTCCGCGCCTTTGCGGAGGAGAAGAACCTCACCGCAATCGCCGTGCGTTGCTGGCCGGAGTTCGCGGGCGGTTATGGCATCGCGCCCTGCGCCGCGATGAGCATCGTGCAAAGCGACGATCTTCTGCTCAGCTGCGAAGGCGATCTCGACTGCGCCATCACGATGATTGCACACCGCGCGGCGGGCGCTAAGACGCCGTTCATGGCGGATCTTTCGCAGGTAAACCCCGAGGATAACAGCGCGTTGATGTGGCACTGCGGCGTGGCCCCGTGCAATCTTACCGACGGTGTATGCGCCTGCACACTGGATACCTATCACGCAGGCGGACGCGGTGTGACCGCCGGATTTGTGATGAAGAGCGGCGCAATCAACATGGCACGGTTCGACAGCATCAACGGACACTACCGCATGTTTAACCGCAATGGTGAGGCCGTTCCCATGCAAAAGGAACTCACGGGCACCTATGCCAAGGTGCGCTTTGAAGAGCCCATGCAGAGCGTACTCGATACCGTCATCTATAGCGGGCTTGCGCACCATGTTTCGATGGTCTATGGCGACTATAGCAAGCCGCTTTCAATCTTTGCCCGTCTCAAGGGGCTGGAGGTGCTGTGAGCATCCTTGCGGCTCTATGCCGCAGCAACCCCGACCTAACGATTCTTTCGCTTGGTGAAACACCGTGCCATTCGCTCTATCGAAAAATCGAAGTGGACGCCGGCGTTTTTCTTGAGGCTGCGGCTTGCATATTGCCCGAAGAAACCAACTCTTATATTCCGCGCGACGAGCGCTTGACCCAATCTTTGGAAGCAAAGCGCATCGAAAGAACCGTCTTTGGCGAATTGCCCATACAAGCCGGCTGGAACCACGGCGGAAACACGCGCATGAACGGCATGGAGTGGCACAAATCCAGCGAGGTGATCGTCGCCTGCAGCGATCTTGTGCTGCTGTTGGGCAGTCACGCGGATATCGAGAACGATTGCTATGATTCTGCCCGCGCGTTGGGGCTTTATCTGCAAAAGGGCGAGGCGGTTGAGCTGTTTCCCTTTACGCTGCACCTTGCCCCCCTGCCTGTTTTCGGCGGTCGCTTCATCGCGGCAATCCTCCTACCGAATGGAACCAATTTGCCGCTATCCGGCGGCATTGACGGTACACTCCGCGCGGTCAATAAGTGGCTGCTTGTCCATCCCGACAACGCGCGCGGTATCGCGCTCGGCGGCAAGGTCGGTATTCATGGTGAGAATATCCTCCTCCATGGCTTGGAGGAGCTCTAAAACTGATACTCCTGCTTCGTCTAACAACCACAAAACGGTTCGCATTACGCGAACCGTTTTGTGGTTTCATATATGTATCATACTTGAAGCAGATTTGTGCTTGCGCATTGCCTGTTTTAATTCGCTTACTTCATCATCACACCGAGCAAATATTTCTCCGCGTCGGCGTTCCAGAGGCCGTTGTGGGACTGGACGAGTTCGTCGAGTTTGGCAAACATCGG
>DLGD01000017.1 GCA_002482505.1 Christensenella sp. UBA7703
CCGTTTCTCGGGGTTCAGTTCAAAAAGCGGACGCTCTTTTTTGTTTTCTCTTAACAGACACGATTTTTATTCGAGAGGTATTGAATCATCTGAGCCGCAATGCTGACCGCGATTTCGGCGGGTGTTTCCGCCCCGATTGCAAGGCCAACCGGCGCATGGAGCCGCTCGATCTGCTCGTTTGTCAACCCATCCGCCAACAATCTTTCTTTGGTGAGAGAAATCTTCTTCTTGCTGCCGATGCAGCCAATATAGTCCGCAGGGGAACGCAAAAGCCATCGCAAAATCTGAAAATCCGTCTCATGTCCGCGCGACATCACGATTGCGTGATCCCGCTTTGTCATGTTCAAGAGCGGTTCGGCCGCTGTATAGTCGCAGCACACGATACGCTCCGCCATCGGGAAGAGTTCCGCTTTTGCAAACTCCGCGCGATCCTCCACCACCCAAACGCGATACTCAAGCAGCGCGAGCTGCCGCGCCATGCATTGCGCAACATGTCCGCCGCCGAGCAAAATCACACGCGGCTGCGGCAGAATCGGCTCAATCAGCCATGTCTTCTCTCCATAAACGGTCTGCGTCTCCTGCGGTGCACCGGCGAGGTTAAAAGCCTTGCAAAGCGTTTCCGAAGAAAGCACACTGCTCTCAAGCGCGCGGTCTTTGAGCAACTCGCAGACAAGATAGTCCTCCTGCCCGGCGTGAATCGCCGCTCGCATTTCTGCGCAAAGTACGCGCCCGGATTCCCCCGCAACCGGGCGGAAGAGTATGGTGACGGCACCGGAATAGACGGTTTTCTCATCAGAGTGAATCTCATAGTGCTTGACAGCACTGCTGCCGCTTTGCAGAAGGTCCGCCGCATCCTGCCGCACGCGAAATTCGAGCGATCCGCCGCCCACCGTACCTGTCTGCGCTCCGTTTAGCGAAACTGTCATGCTGGTGCCGATTCCGCGCGGTACGCTGCCCGCCCTCTCGATAATGGTAGCAAGCATGACGGGATTCCCGGCGGAGAGCTCTGTTTCGATTGCGAAAAGAAGTTGTGTGTTCATACAGTCCCCTGTCTTCACAATTTCGTCGGCGCGGCGTGACCCCCTCGTTATATAATCGGCTTTTTCAGCGCGGGGTTTGCCGCGTCGAAGACGAACATGCCGAGTTTCCTCTTCTCCACAACCGCATATGGAAATGTTTCGTCATCGCTTTGCTCCAGCAGTGCGCCTAACTCCTCATCCGTCAACAGACGATTGGTAGAAAACAGGAAAAATGATTTCGCGTCCTCGCGGGAACGAAACGGCTGCACATACTCCTGCTCAAACGGCTCGTAGGTAAACGGAATTCCTGCGCTCTTGAACGCCTCGCTCAGCTCCAGTATGTCCGCTTCGCCCTGCGGTGTTTCCCGGCTGAGCAGCAAGAATGTCTTTGCACGCGAAAGCTCGCGCACAACGGGCAGCACACGCTCTGCCCCGCCGATATCATAGAGCACGAGCGCATCATAGAGCTTGTCCGGCGAATAGGTGTGTACATCGCCGAGGATAGCGACGACATTGTGCGGACAGCGCACGCGAAACGCGGCAACCGCTTTGGGGTCGTTTTCGATGACTGTGACCTGCTCCACATGATACGACAGCCAAATTGCGAGATCGCCCAATCCGCCGCCTGCGTTAAACACACGCGCGGATGGCGGCAGATAGGCCGCGATACGCTCCGCAATCCAATAATAAAACTTGCTTTTTTTTGCTGCATCGCTCATCCAACGGATGTTTGCGTCTGTCCAAACAAATTCTTCCAATTCTCGTAATCTCCTCTTTTGGTCATTCCGGGCGCGTCGTCGATCTATTCACGAATGGTCTTCTCCAGCCCTGTTTCACGCATCAGCTCGTCATATCGATAGCAAGAGGGTTCGTGTTCGTTGACGATTCCCGCTGCCTGTAGAAACGAGTGAATGGTGACAGACCCCGCATATCGCATGCCGCGCTTTTTCAGGTCGGCCGAAATGCGGTCGGAAAGCGGGCTTGTCGCGCGGGGTTGATCGTCCGGACTCAACACCACTTTCCCCTCCGAAAAGCTCCACAAATAATTGCAAAACGATCCAAACTCCTGTTTGAGCGCCAGCACGATTCTTGCGTTGCCGATCGCGGCTTCAATCTTTCCACGGCTTCGGATGATACCCGCGTTTTGCATCAGCTCTGCAATCTTCGTTTCGTCATACGCCGCAATCTTTTCCACGTCAAAACCGTCAAACGCTTCGGCAAACGCCTCGCGTTTTTTTAGAAGCGTAATCCAGGAAAGCCCCGCCTGAAACAATTCCAGCATAAAAAGCGCATACATGCTCCGGTCGTCACGAATCGGCGTGCCCCATTCTTCGTCATGATAGGCGCAGTAAAGCACGCTGTCCTCGCGGACCCAGAAGCAACGCTTCTTTTCAGCCATGGCGAATTCTTCTCCCTTTCCATCGTTACGATCAGCCGTTACAATCGGCGTTTTTGCGGTGGGTTTTATTATAGCACAGCTTTTATACGCAACGCAAAAAACACCGCAGCGCGTCTTCTCGCTGCGGTGTTTGCCTGTATGGATTGAAATTATCCGACCGGTTCGGGTTCGGCCGTCTGGGTTTCGACAGGTGTGGTCCCAATCGAAGGTCCGTCGACAGGCTTACTGCCATACACGGTGTAGTTATATTGATCTTGCACCGCTTTCCACTGCTGGAAAATCTCGATCAGCCGCGCCTGATCCGCCGCGCTAAACGCGCGGTAGCACGGGCTGTAGGCGTTGATTGCCCCGCTGATCCCGCCATAGATCACTCGCCCATCGCTGACATAGTAGATACTTCCTCCGGAGACAAACGAGCCGTCGCTGTTGGTAGCCGGTTGCTGCGCAATGATGTCCGCGCCGATGAAGGTGCCGTCTTCATTGTGCATCCGTCCGCCCCACGTAACGAATACGCAGAAATCGTTCGGATTCGTCGTCGGCTTGCTTCTGAGCAAGATCTCAACAAACTCGTTCACCAGCGGCTGCAGCTGGTCTTTCATCTCCACCGTGTTGTCATACGGGGAACGATCAAAGTAAAACGACAGTGTTTGTTTTGTTCCGTCAGACATCGGCGTGTTGTAGACCATCGTAGAGATATTGAAATAATCCATATCTTCATGAAGGTCTGCGGATTTCGTTGTCATCTCCTGCAGGATATCCAGATACTCGCCCTTGCTCTGGTTGTTTTGATACTCCATCCAGGCGGAAGCCGACTTTGGCATGCCAAGGCGGATGTTGTAGTTATCCCAATAACGCATCATGCCGACATAGCCCGAAACGGACAGCGAACCATAATTCTGCTCTTCATCGGAAGCATACTGCGAATTCGGATCATAATAACGATACGAATCACTTGCGGGATACATTGTCTCCGGCAGTTCCGAATAGAACACATCCAGAATTTTGCTGTTCTCAAGGTATCCGTTTTGATAGGGGCCCGCGCCTTGTAGATAGCGAACCGAATCCATCGGGGGCAGCGCACGAGCCGCCTCCATGAAATCGCTGTTCTCCTGACAGTAGTTCAGCAGCGTGTTTTGGTTGAGGAACGTCAACACCCGGCTGAACTTCGTTCCGTCGTTGAGCACAAATGTCACCGGCTGCGTAATGAGTAAATACCCGGCCTGCGCATCGTAGGAATAGTTGATGTATCCCGTACGGCGGATGTTTGCAATGTTGTCCCGCAGCGTTTCAACCGCATATTGACGGACATCCGTCTCGGTAAAGCGCACCTTCGAGACCATATATTGCTGATAGCTGACCGACTCGGACCCGCGGCTTAATCCGCCGAACTGCACATAGGCAACATCCTGCGTGTTGGGCACATAGTTTTGCATTGAAGTTGCCGCGCCGATTGTGCCATAGTACCCCGCAATGCCAACCGCAAGCGGAACCAACAGCCAAGGCAAAGAGAGCAGCACTTTCTTTGCCGCCCGGAGCACGATGATCTGATAGATCACATAAATACCAATCGCCACTCCGATTACGATCGGAATGCTTGGATTCCGCTGGCGAATGATGCCGGAAGCAAACAGCATGACCACGGGGATGACGGCGGCGCAGGCAAACACTGTTTGCATCACGGTGTTCGCGGCGCCATGCTCCGCAAGCTCAGAATGCCGTCTTTTAAACAGAACCTGCGCTAAAAACAGTTCGCCGCCCGCGATCACCAGAGAATACAGCATATTGAAGGGGGAATACAGCGTCTGCCGTAGCATCGGCCGCAGAAGCTGGGCAATCTGTCCTGTTGCGATGTTTGTCACAGGTGTTAAGTACCAGGGCAGATCCAGCCAGCTGATGATCTGCGTGTTCGCAATGATGCCTCGCGCAATGGTGAACTGCATAAACCGCAGCAACCCAAAGACCAACACCGTCAGCCCAAGCCCTGTGATCGCGGTACCCGTCAGGCTCATCGCAATCGCCCCGGCAGCAAACACCATCATCGTCGCAATCGTAAAAAACGGTACCGCAACCAGTGTAAACAGCTGCACATAGGCGGTTTTCGTGAGCGTATAGACGATGACAGTCAAAAGCACGCTGCCAAGCACCGTCGCCGCAATCCAGGTCAGCGCGGCAAGTGAAATTGCCCAGAACAGCTTTGTACGTGAAACGGGTAGGCTATGGTAAAAGTCGCTGTCCGATCGTTTGTTGAGGAAAGAGAATCCTTCCATCGCGAAAACGACGCCGCCCGCATAGATAAACGCAATCAGCGGGCTAAACATCTGCGTCATCCCCGGCACGTTGCTGTGATATTGCGCCGTACAATATTGAATCGAAACAACCGCGCTTGCCACAAGACTCAGCGCAAACAGAACCAATCCCACGCGCGAAAGCTTACGAATCGACTCCAGATACGGTTTCATGCGCGCTCGTCTCCTTTCAAGGCAGGCGCTTCAAAGGAGTATCCCAGCGCCTCCATCTCGAATAAAAATACTTCTTCCAGCGTCAGCGGAAGAACTTCCAATAACAGCGGGCTCTGCGCGCCGATAATGGCCTTTGCCTTTACGCTGTCCCCGCGGATGATCATGTTGGCAACGCTGCCCTGCTTGATAAACGAGAGAATTTCAAGCCCCGTAAAACGCGCGCGATCATATTCTTCTGCAAATGCAATCTGCACCTTAAAGAGAGAGGTTTTCAGGTTTTGCACATCGCTTTCAAACACGATTCCGCCCTGATAGAGCAGCGCAAGCTGATCGCAGGTATCCTCGAGTTCTCTGAGACTGTGGCTGGTCACCACGGCGGTGCAGCCGCGCTCCAGCACATCGTCATAGAGCATGCCCTTGACGAGGTTTCGCATGACGGGATCAAGCCCGTCAAACGTTTCGTCGAAAAACACATAATCCGTCATGGCGGAGAGCGCAAGAATCGTTGCCGCCTGCCTGCGCATGCCTTTGGAGAACGTGTTGAGCTGCCGCGTACGATCCAGCTTAAACGCCGCGCTGAGATCTGCAAAGCGCTCCAAGGAGAAGCGCGGATACATGGACTCATAGAGCAGCGCCATGCGGTTCAGGTTGCTCTGCGGCAAAAAATACAGTTCGTCCGGCACAAAGACGCAGTGCTCCTTCACGGCGGGGTTATCGAAAACCTCTCCGCCGTTGATGGAGATATGTCCCGCATCGGGTTGATAGATTCCATTGCAGAGCCGCAAAAATGTGCTCTTGCCCGCGCCGTTTGCGCCGACCATGCCATAGATACAGCCTTGCGGAATATTGCAGTTGAGGTCGAGAAGCGCTTCTACTTCTCCAAAGCGCTTCGTCAGTTTTCGCGCCTTTATCATGCCCTAATTTCCTTTCCGTAGGCGGCGTTCACCGAGCCGAGCACTTGCTCAACCGGCATACCAGCCGCGCAGAGTTCTTCCGCGATCTTTTGCAGTTCTTCCAGCCGTTCCTTCAGCCCTTCGCCAACAAGGCGAACCGCATCCGCGGTCACAAACCGTCCGTTTCCCGGCGCGCTGATGCATAGGCCGCGGCGTTCCAGCTCGCTATACGCCTTTTGCAGTGTGTTGGGGTTGACGGAAAGTTCCTGTGAAAGCGCGCGCACAGAAGGGAGCTGATCGCCTTCCTTTAATATGCCGGATGCAATCAGCCGCTGCGTTTGATCGATAATTTGTTCGTAGATCGGCGTTCGTCCGAATCGATCGATTTGGAACATCGCACAGCCTCCTTTACGAGGATAAGTGTACTATCCGTTATAGTACACTTGAATATTACTTCGGAACACGCAAAATGTCAAGTAGAAATGATTCATCTTTGTGAAGAAATGTCGTTTTTTTCGCGTCATGTGGCGTAAAACACATGCATTTACGACTTTTACTTCCTTGCGTTGGGGAAAACGCGTCAATCAACCGTAATTCTACCGCTTTTGCCATCCGCCTGAATATGGTAAAATGCCTGTTATGGAACAAGAACGCAACCCAAAATACAGCCCGGTCAATAGCCCGCAGAAGCCGGGTACTGACTGGAACCAAAACGAAACGCCGGAGGAACGCGCAAGAAAGCGCAAGGAGCGAATCACGATTGCGTCGCTCATTACGCTGCTTATCGCGGTGCTTTCGATTCTTTTTTCCCTGCTGCATGAGCAGCTTGCAAGCCAAACACAACAAGCCTCTGTCTCACCCGCTGCGGCCTTAACCGCGTCCGCAACGATACCGCCCGAGGAGAGCGCCAGTGCGGAAAGTGCGCAGATACCCGCCGTCGATGCGGGGCTTCTCGTTTCGTTTCTCGACGTCGGGCAGGGAGACAGTGCCTTTCTCCGCTCCCCTTCCGGCAAGACCATGCTGGTAGACGGCGGGCCGGAAGGTTCGTTCCCTGTGATCGATCATTATCTTACTTCGCTTGGCGTGGTTGGGTTGGATGTCGTCGTCGCCTCACATCTGCATTCGGATCATATCGGGGGGCTCATCTCCGTCGTGGACACATATCCCATCGGGGCTTTCTATTATCCACCGTTTGACGCGGAAAGCGACACGTATTTTCGCCTACTGGACGCGCTGAAGGAAAGCCAGGTAACCGTAAAGCAACCGCTTGCGGGCGTCAACACGTTTATTCCCTGGGATGATCAGGTTGAGGTGCGCATTCTCTCGCCCTATGACACGATCTATCAGGATTTCAACGACACAAGTTACATCATCCGTATTTCCTACGGAAACACAGCCGTGCTGCTCACCGGGGATGCAACGGAGCTTGCCGAAAAACTTGCGCTCAAGGCGCAGCCGAACCATTTGTTTCGTGCGGACGTACTAAAGGTTGCGCATCACGGCTCCAGCGATGCGACATTTGAAAAATTTCTGGACACGGTCTCTCCCGCCATCGCCGTCATCAGCGTCGGGAAGGACAACGATTACGGACACCCGCACGATTCGCTGCTGGATCGTCTCAGCGAGCGCGGGATCACGGTCTATCGCACAGATCAGGACGGAACCATCACGCTCCTGCTTGACGGAACAAGTGTCAGGGTGATAAAATAAATACAGTAATATAGTAAAGGCTAAGAAGGGGAAAAATTCTTACAATACGCATACTAGAGAGCACCGTCACCGGCTGAAAGCGGCGCACGTAGAGAAGAATATCCAGTTCGCCCCGGAGCCTTGCCGGTGAACAGCGCGAAGCGCTCTGTAGTTGGCAACGGGACCGCCCGATACAGCGGAATCGAGGCTTAACCCGGTTCCTTCCGGGCGAGCAAACGAGGGTGGTACCACGACGCGATTCGTCCCTTTGGGGCGGGCGCGTTTTTTTATTTCCCTTTTGCAAACGTGAACAAAAGCGTATCCGACGATGAAAAGGCAATGACACAAGGAGGAATAACACAATGGGAATGATGGAGTCTCTCGCGCAACTGCGTGAGGAAGCCGAAAGCAAGCTTAAGGACGTGCAATCGTCCGAAGAGTTGGAGCAGCTTCTGGTCGATGTGCTCGGCAGAAACGGCTCACTGACTACGATTTTGCGCACGATGGGCAAGCTCGCGAGCGACGAGCGCGCCAGCGTCGGCGCGTTTGCCAACAAGGTCAAGTCTGCGCTGGAAGCGGTCGTCGCTGAAAAGCGCGCGTCGCTTGGCGAAGCCGCAAAACTGCGCAGGTTTACCGAGGAAGCGCTGGATGTCACCGCGCCGGGGCAGCTCGCAAACCCGCTGGGTCGCCTGCATCCGATGACGCAAACGTATCGCCAGATTCGCGATGCGCTGGTCGGCATGGGGTTTTCGATGTTCGACGGCCCGGAGATCGAGCTGGACGACAACAACTTCACCCTGCTCAACCTGCCGAAGGATCACCCCGCGCGGGATATGCAGGACACGTTCTATATCAATGAAAACGTCGTGCTGCGCACACACACTTCGCCCTGCGAAGTCCGCGCACTGACCACGCTCACCCCGCCGTTTCGCCTGCTGATGCCCGGCCGCGTGTTCCGCGTGGACGAGGTGGACGCCAGCCATTCGCCCGTGTTCCATCAGATCGAAGGGTTTGTGGTCGACAAAGGGTTGACGCTGGGCGATCTCAAGGGCATTCTGGATTCGTTTGTGCACGCCGTGTTTGGCGAGGATGTGAAAACCCGCCTTCGCCCTAGCTACTTTCCGTTCACGGAACCTTCGGCGGAGCTGGATGTCTCCTGCTCCATCTGCGGCGGCAAGGGCTGCCGCGTGTGCAAGGGCACGGGCTGGATCGAAATCCTCGGCTGCGGCGTGACCAATCCGCACGAAATCGCCAACTGCGGCTATGACCCGAAGGTCTGGACAGGTCTCGCCTTCGGTCTCGGAGTAGACCGCATGGCAAACCTCAAGTACGGCATCAACGACATCCGGCTGGAGTATGAAAACGACGCGCGCTTCCTGCGCCAGTTCTAAGGAGGAAACGACTAATGAAATTACCGAAGAAGTGGCTTTCTGAATATGTGAATGTCAACGTGACCAACGCCGAGTTCATTGAGAAGATGATGTGGCGCGGCTTTGAGTGCGCGGGTGTGGAAAAAGAGCTTGCAGGTGTTGAGGGCGTTGTCACCGGGCGTGTGCTCTCCGTCGTGAAGCACGAAAACTCCGAACATCTGAACATCTGTCAAGTGGACATCGGCAGCGAAGTTCTTACCATCGTCACCGGGGCGGACAACGTTTTTGACGGCGCACTGGTTCCCGTTGCAGTCGTGGGTTCCAAACTCGGCGGGCGCGAGATGGCGGCGGTCAACATGCGCGGCGTAATGAGCTACGGCATGCTCTGCTCCGGCGCGGAGCTGGGCTTGACCAACGCGGACTACCCTGGCAGCGAAGTGCACGGCATCCTGATCTTACAGGAGGAGTATTTGCTGGGACAACCGATCGAGGAAGCGCTGAGTTTTGACGACGACATCTTCGAATTTGAGCTCACCCCCAACCGCCCGGACTGCATCTCCATCATCGGCATGTGCCGCGAGGCGGCGGCGGCCCTCGGTCAGAGCTTCCGCGAGCCCGCGATCCACCCCGTCAAGGGCGAAGGAAACGCCGCGGACTATGCACGCGTGACGATTGAAAACTACGACCTCTGCCCGCGCTATACCGCGCGCGTGGTCAAGGATATCGTCATTGAGCCTTCCCCCGCCTGGATGCAGCGCAAGCTCAAGTCAGTCGGCCTTCGTCCGATCAATAACATCGTGGACATCACAAACTATGTCCTCGTAGAATACGGCCACCCGATGCATGCGTTTGACCTCGCCTGCATCCACGGCAGCCACATCGTCGTGCGCAACGCGAAAGACGGCGAAATCGTCACCACGCTGGATAAGCGCGAGCGTCCGGTCACGCCGGATATGCTGCTGATCGCGGACGAGAGCCGCGGCGTGGGCATCGCGGGTGTAATGGGCGGTCTGAACTCCGAAATCACCGAGCAGACGCAGGCGGTTTTGTTTGAATCCGCCGTGTTCAAGGGCAGCAATATCCGCGCAACAGCAAGAAAGCTCAAGCACACGACCGATGCCGCAAGCCGCTTCATCAAAGGCGTGGAACCCGTGAATGCGGAGCTTGCGCTGGAGCGGGCAATCGAGCTGGTTGCCGAGCTCAAGGCGGGCACGGTCGTCGGCGAAATGATCGACATCCGCAAAGAAAAACCGGTCGAGCGCGAGATCACCGTCAGCGTTGATCATATCAACGCTCTTCTTGCGCTGGATCTTTCCGCAAAAGAGATGGCTCAAATGCTCTCGACGATCGGCATTCATGCGCGCCCGACGCTTGGTGGGCTGCATGTAACCATCCCGCATTTCCGCACGGATATTGAAAGCGGTATCGAGGCGGATTGGGACATCGCGGAGGAAATCGCGCGCATCTACGGCTACTACAACATCAAACCCACGCTCATGCGCGGAGACACCTTCCGCGGGCGGGTCAACGACCTCTTCCTGCTGGACGACACAATAAAGGACACTTTGGTGTCGCTGGGGTTGTATGAGATGTACAACTACAACTTCACAAGCCCGTCGGTGTTTGATGCCCTCCTGTTGCCCAAAGACAGCGAGCTGCGCAAAGCCGTTCGGATCCTCAATCCGTTCGGCGAGGATCAGAGCCTCATGCGCACCACGTTGATCCCCGGCATGCTGGATTCCCTCGTTCGCAACGCGAACCGCAAGAGCGGGCATCTGCGCTTCTTCGAGGTGGGCAACACGCATGTGGACACCGGCGCGGAGCTGCCGGAGGAACGCAAGAAGATCGGCATTATCCTCGGCGGCGAGGGCGTGGATTTCTATCGCCTCAAGGGCATGATCGAGGAGCTCTTCCGTGTGTTAAGTGTGAAAAACGCCGTATACCAAAAGAGCGCGGCAAGCTATCTCCAGCCCGGCAGAGCGGCCGAGATCGTCAGTGAATCCGGCTTGGCGCTCGGCGTATTCGGCGAGTTGCACCCCGACGTTGCGGAAAGCTGGAAAGCGGATGGAAGCGTGTACGTTGCGGAGCTGAACTTCGCCGCCATCGCGGAAACCCGCGCGGCAGGAAAGCGTTTTGAGCCGCTGCCCCGCTTCCCCGCGGCGGAGCGCGACCTAGCAATCGTCGTGGACGCCGGGCTTGAATCCGCCGTGCTCAAACGTGTGATTGAGACCGCACCCGCGGGTGTGATCGTCTCCGATGTGCGGCTGTTTGACACCTATGCGGGTATCGGCATCCCGGCGGGCAAAAAGAGCCTCGCGTTCTCGTTTTCGCTCCGTTCCGAGGATCACACCCTGACCGACGAGGAGATCAAGCACGGCATGGATGCGATTATCGACGCGCTCAAGGCATCCGGCGCACCGCTGCGCGCATAAAAACTCGAATACCCCTTATAAACAAATCGCTTCCACCCGTATACGGTTGGAAGCGATTGCGTATTTAGCCTCTTAATTCCGCAGGGCGTTGAGTGGCGCGGGAATGCGCCCGCCGCGATGGATGAAATCCGCGCTGGATTCGGTATGCACCGGCATTACCGGCGCGCTGCCGAGCAAACCGCCCATCTCAACCAGATCGCCAACCTGTTTGCCGGGCGCGGGGATGATGCGCACAGCGGTGGTTTTGTTGTTGATCATNNATCATGCCGATGGCGGCTTCGTCCGCGATGATCGCAGCGATGGTCTCCGCGGGTGTGTCTCCAGGCACGGCGATCATATCCAACCCGACGGAGCAGACGCAGGTCATCGCCTCCAGCTTATCGATGGTCAGCGTGCCCGCCTGGGCGGCGGCAATCATACCTTCGTCCTCCGAAACCGGAATGAACGCGCCGGAAAGTCCGCCAACCTGTGAACTCGCCATCACGCCGCCTTTTTTCACCGCGTCGTTGAGCAGCGCGAGGGCAGCGGTTGTGCCGTGCGTTCCGCAGCGCTCCAGCCCCATCTCTTCGAGGATGCGCGCGACGGAATCCCCCTGTGCGGGGGTTGGCGCAAGGCTGAGATCCACAATGCCAAACGGGACATTCAGCCGCGTGGAAGCCTCCCGCGCGATGAGCTGCCCCATGCGGGTTACCTTGAACGCGGTCTTTTTCACGGTCTCGGCGACCACGTCGATGGGTTGGTCTTTCACATCCTTGAGCGCGTGGCAAACCACGCCGGGTCCGCTCACGCCAACGTTGATGACGCACTCCTCCTCGCCAACGCCGTGAAACGCGCCCGCCATAAAGGGGTTATCCTCCACGGCGTTGCAAAAAACGACGAGCTTTGCGCAACCTAGCCCGTCCCGATCGGCGGTTCGTTCGGCAGTTGCCTTGATGATTTCACCCATCAGGTGCACGGCGTCCATGTTGATGCCCGCGCGCGTGGAGGCGACATTGATCGACGAGCAGACGAACTGCGTAACCGCGAGCGCTTCGGGTATCGAGCGGATCAGCCGCATGTCCCCGTGTGTGAAGCCTTTTTGCACCAGCGCGGAAACCCCGCCGATGAAATTCACGCCGCATTCCTTCGCCGCGCGATCCATTGCCAGCGCAAAGGGGACATAATCCTCCGTGTCGCTTGCTTCCGCAACCAGCGCCATCGGGGTCACGGAGATGCGCTTATTGACGATGGGGATGCCCATCTCGCGCTCAATCTCCTCGCCAACGGGTACGAGCCGCTCGGCACAGCGGGTGATCTTGTTGTAGATCTTCTGCGTGGCGCGCTTATAGTCGCCGTCCGCACAGTCCCGCAGGGAAATTCCCATCGTGATGGTGCGGATGTCGAGGTGCTCGCGGTCGATCATGTGTTGGGTTTCGAATATCTCTTTACGGTCGATCATCTCATACTCCCCTCAAATGCGGTGCATGGCGTTGAAGATGTCTTCCCGCTGGATGCGAATCGTCATGCCGAGGCGCTCGCCCTCTGTGTCCAGCACATTAGAGATTTCGCCAAAGGGTACGCTTGCTTCCTTTATATCCACGAGCATAACCATCGTAAACATGCCGCCAAGGATGGTTTGGGAGATATCGAGGACGTTGACGTTGATTCCGGCGAGGGCGACGCAGATTCCCGCGATGATGCCCACGCGGTCCTGACCGATGACGGTGACGATGGCATGCATGTTTATACTGGCTCCATTCATATATATACTTTCGTTTCGGAGAGTTTAACACAATGGGGGTTGGAAAGCAACGGAGAGGAGAAAAACAAAAGAGCGCCTTTCGGCGCTCCAGAGGCTGAATTCTATAATGCAATATTGGCTTCCCTCATGAAATCTACGAAATTTAAACATTCAATCCCATGTTTTTTACAAACATCTGGAATCTTTGGCGCGGTCTCACTGCCCGAAGGAGTTTCTTCTGTAACCACTTTTGCTTTGCTTAGTTTGGCAAGCGCGATTACAAATGGATCTGCGCAATTGTTTTTCTTGCCGCCATCAACCAATCCACGGTCCTGCTTCAAAATATCTCTTACGCACAGTTGAATTTCTTCGCCAGACTCTATGAAGCAATCTTCTCTTTGTTTAACCCATGTTTTGAGTTCATCATTCCCACGTTTGATTTCATCAAGAACCTCTGCGCTTGATATTATGGTGCCTTCGTGCATACACTTTGAAATAATTTCCCAAAGAGGTTTATATAAGTCTATCGGTTGTCTTCTTTGCAGGTTAATAAATATATTGGCATCGAAAACATATTTCGTATTTAACACTTAAAAGCACCACCCTTCTAAAGCGCGAAAATGATTCGTGCTTAGATTAAGAAGATAGTGCGATGCATCGATAGGAGAAATTATATCTCTTCCCAAAGATGTTAATACTGTTCTAGCATAAAGTTTGCCAACTTGAGAACCATTATCTATTGCAGGTGGCACGAAACCATCTTTCTTATTCTTCTTATAGTCCAGATACTCTTCCGTGAATCGTTCTAATGTTCTAAAGTAAAAGTCTCTAGAAATCTTATCGCATGCTAAAAGTCTACCGAGAATAACCTCCCTACTTACGGCAAAATCCCTAGCTATCGATTGAATAAAAGTATCTTGATAACCAACTTTGGCGATCTCTTGGTAGATCGGATGACTTTTTATTATATCAAGAGGAACTAAAGCCATTGCCGCTACTTGATTGCAGAATAATTCGATTTTGTTTCTATCTTCATATACATCGGATTCAAAATCGTTACAAAGCCCAGAGGTTCTTAAAAACAAATGAGCTAATTCATGTATTAAAGAGAATAATCTTGCAGCAGGTTCATCTGTTCTATTCAATACAATAATCGGGAACATACTATAATAAACAGATAATCCTCTCATTTCATTTCTATCAATTTTCTTAGTCTGGAAAACAAGAACATCTTTCATTTCAAGTGCAGATACATAATAGTTATAAGCGACTTCTGGTTTTCTAAACAATCTTTGCTTTTCATAATCGATTCCTAAAAAAGAACGGATTTCTTTAGCAATTATAGTAGCATTTCGTGCATTAATGTTTGGAGAAAAAACGTTTGGCTTTCTGTTTTGCTTCTCATACATATCAAGCATAACTTCTCTTCGATCATATATATCTCTTAACAACCAAAGCATATTTCGCGACAAAGTTGTTTGTTCGAACTTATTATGGAAAGTCCTAAAGTCAACGAAATCTACTCGTTTAATCTTCTTTGGTATGTCTGGAAGAAAAAAGTAGACGTATGGAACCCTATATTTATTCGCTAGTAATTTTGCTTGGCGAATTGTAGGCAAATCAGCCCCCGATTCCCAAGCTAAAATCTGCTCTTCAGTAACATTTGCACTTCTTGCGCTCTCCTTGACAGGAATAGAGTCTAAGTTTCTTGCCCATTGAATCACACTTGGAGTTATAATTGCTTTATCTGCCATACATCCTCCCAAGGAATGATTAACAATCAATATGAGTTGATATTACATGAGAATTGTTTTTTCGTAAAGATAGAACTTGAAATCCCTTCAAAGTTTTCTTAAATATTTTGCGAAATCCAAGAAAAAGGAGACCACCCATGACCACCCTCACCTCCATCCTCACCCGCACCAGCTACCGCGGCAAATACGACCCCACCCCCGTCCCGCGCGAACACCTCCGGCAGTTGCTGGAGGCGGGCGTTGCCGCGCCCTCCGGCTGCAACAAGCAGACGACGAGCTTCATCGCCGTGGACGACCCCGCGCTGCTCAATCAGCTCAACGCCATCACCGAATCCCGCATCGGCAAAACAGCCCCCGCAATGATCCTCGTGCTCACGCGGCGCGTCATCGCCTATCGCGACCGCACCTATTTCGTGCAGGACTACGCCGCCGCGATCGAAAACATCCTCCTCGCCACCGTCTCCCTCGGCTACCAGAGCTGCTGGGTTGAAGGGAAGATCACGGACACGGACAACATCGGCCGCAAGATGGCGGATGTGCTCGGGGTGCCACAAGAATATGAGCTGATTTGCTACCTGCCCATCGGTAAAGCAATTGAGCCGACCCAGAAGCCGGTCAAACAGCCGTTTTCGGAACGGGCGTGGTTCAACGGCTTCGAAAAAAGCGAATAAGTAGCCGATCAGCGCCGCGAAAAATCTCTGCCATCGCTTGCATCCGGCCTGCAACTACACTACAATGGAATCAAGTTCTTTGGCGCAGTTCGCGCCTTTTTTACTGGGCGGCAACAGGCAAATCCCGTTTTATAATTGCCTGCTGCAATGCCGGATTATCGGGGTAACGAATGAAGCTTCCGCACAACTTCTTCTGCAAGCAACAGCTTTTTGCACGCTGCATCGTTTTTTTGACGCTTGCGCTTGTTTTGCTTCCCGTCTCTGGTTGCCGCCGCATGCCGCCGGAGGATTTGGGCGTTGCCTCAACGCCTGCCCCCTTCTCGCTCATTCCCGCCGAACCCGCGCCACCCTTCCCCGCGCCAACCACGCCAATTGCGCCAAATGTAACCGATGCGCTTCAACCCATACTGCCACCCAAGCCGGAACAATTCTCAATCGTGTGGCTGGCGGACACGCAGACCATAGCCTATCAGCAGGACGACGAAGTGTTTCAGGCGATGGGCGAATGGATCATGTCTCAGCAAAAGCCGCTCAACATCCGCTATATCGTTCAGACGGGCGACCTTGTGGACAACGGTTTCCAGAAGAAACAATGGGACAGTTTCAACATCCTTTTGAACCAGTTCTATGGCAAAATCCCATATCTTCCCATCGCGGGCAATCATGATCTCGGCGTCAAATGGGAAGACTATCGCGGCTATCTGGAGCGCCCGTTTGTCAAGGCACTGCCGGCGGATCACGTGTTTAAGCGCGGGCGAGCTGTGTACGCAGAATTCTCAGCGGGCGGGCAGGATTTCCTGCTGCTTGGCGCGGGTTGGAACGCGGATGTTGCCTCCGCCGCGTGGATGAACGGCGTGCTGCGCGCGCACCCGAACCATGTCGCGATTTTGATGTTTCATTCGTACATCACGGCAAAAGGCGGACTTTCCTATCAGGGCGACGACCTTCGCGACCTCATCGTGGCAAAAAATCCGAACGTGCGCCTCGTGCTGTGCGGGCATCTGCGCGGGAACGGGTTTCGTGCGGAGGAGTTTGACGACAACGGAGACGGCAAGCCGGATCGTCTGGTCAACGCCATGCTCTATAACTATCAAGGCTACGGCCACACCAACAGCGGGCAAATCCGAATGTTGACGTTTGATACCACCACGCGAAATATCCATGTGTTCACGTATTCTCCGTTTACACAGCGCTATTATCGGGATGACTTCTTCAAATCGCTGGAGTTTGATCTAAAAGACGCATTCTAAAAGCTTTCTCGCCTAATAGGCAAAAAAAGACACGCAAGGAACGTTCCCTGCGTGTCTTCTTTGTTTGTCCGGTTACGGGTGCGCTTCTCCGGCGCGATAGGCCGCCATAATGCTCTTGAAGATTTCGCTGCTGGAGGGCGCGGTCCAGGTGATCGCGTTTGCGCCCGCCTCGATGGTCTCGCGGATGGTCTCCTCTGTCGGGCCTCCCGTCGCGATAATCGGCAGATCAGGGAAAGATTCACGAATCTTCCGCACCACGTTTGCCGTCTCTGCCGCGGCGGAAACATTCGCTATGCGCATGCCCGCTTCCATCCGCGCGTTGATATCCGTGTCCTCCCGCGCGATGGTCACAATTACGGGAATGTCGATGGTGTCCGCGAGTTCGCGGATCACATAGTTCTGCGTCGGCGCGTTGACCACAACGCCGATTGCGCCTTGCATCTCCGCATAGGACGCCATGTGGATCACGCGCTTGCCCTGCGTCAGCCCTCCGCCAACGCCCGCAAACACGGGAATGTCCGAAGCGGAGATGATCGCCTGCGTGATCACCGGTTGCGGCGTGAAGGGATAGACTGCCATAATCGCATCCGCGTTGACATTGCGGATAATCGCAAGATCGGTTGAAAACACGATGGATCGATAGAGCTTGCCAAAGATCGAGATCCCGCTGCATTGGGAGATCACCGGCGGAATGCGCAACGCAAACTTGCGCAGGGTTCCGTCAATCGGGGTCGGCGTATTCACCATAATCGCCTCCAAATAAAAGAATAATGAGTGCAAAACGAGAAATGAACGGTAATTTGATTCTATCGTTTCGCAGACATGCAGACAAGAGCGCAACTGTGAACACTCGCACACACTTGTGTAAACGATTTTTGAAATTTCGGGCGGTTGAGATAAAAGTTGAATGATGGTTGCGTTTATTTTGACGCATGTCAACAAATGGTTGCGTCATTATTTGATAATCATCAAATTATTCTGTTGACTCTGATTGGATTTATGGTATTCTTTATTTGACGTCTGTAAAACGATTTATTCTATGTGCGTCTAACGAAGAATCCATTTGATTCGATCGGCTGCAAAAATCTAATATAGCGAAGGAAACGTAATCATGGAAGCTGAAATCACCAGTTACCGCCCGCTCAAAACGCAAAAAGAATATCTCAAACTGATCGCCGCTAACGTAATCAACCGTTTCGGGGATTCCATCGACGGGATCGCGATCGCGTGGCTGATGTACGAAATCACGCACAGCGCGGCGCTCATGGCGCTCATTCTCGGCCTCAACTATGTGCCGACGATCCTGCTGCAACCGTTCACGGGGGCAATGGTGGAGCATCTTTCCAAGAAGCGCGTCATGATCCTCTTCGACATTGCGCGCGGGCTTGTCGTGGCAGTTGGCGCCGCGATCTATATGACCGGGTACCTGACCCCCACAATTCTCACAATTATGATGCTGCTGATCTCCTCGCTGGAGGCGTTCCGCTCGCCCGCGGGTTCCGCAATCGTGCCGCTGCTGCTCAAGCCGGAGTTGTTCAAGGTCGGTTCCGCACTCAACCAGACCGCAAGCCGCATCACGGAGCTTGTCGGCCTTGCGCTTGCGGGCGGCGTGGTCGCGCTGTTCGGTTGTCAGGGCGCGCTGCTCATCGACGCTTCCACCTTTTTCCTCTCTGCGCTCATCATCGGTCTTATCCGCATCAAAGAGAAACTGCCGGAGGAAAAGGTCAACCTCAAAACAACCGCGAAAAGCTTCCTCGAAGGGCTGTCGCTGATTCGCACCTCCCGCGTGCTGGTCGTGCTGCTGTTCGTCGGTGCAATGATCAACTTCCTCTTTGTGCCGCTGAATGCCTACGCCGCACCGTTTATTGCGGACTATCTCAAAGGCGGTGCGGAAACGCTTTCGCTCATCAATATTGTTCTCGTGCTCATGCTGGGGTTCGGTTCTTTCGTTGCGCCGAAGATGACGCGCATCTCCGGCAAAACACAGCTCATCGTCTGTGGCGTTATTCAGAGCGTGGCAATCTGCGGCTTCGCGCTGAGTGGGTATCTTTCTCCGCAGTGGCTGCAATACGGTGTTGCGCTGTTTAGCTGTGCGCTGATGGGCTTCTCGGCCGGCATCGTCAACGTGGTCTACAACGCGGCGTTCCTGCGGCTGATTCCGGCGGACTTCATGGCGCGGCTTTCCGGCATTGCGACGGCGGTGCTCGTGTGTTCGATGCCGATTGCGAGTTTTATCTGCTCCGCGCTTGCCGCCGTGTTGGCGGTTCCGGTTGCAATTCTCGCCTCCGGTTTGCTGAGCATCGTGTTGTATCTGCTGCTCACGCGGGTGAAAAGCCTCGACGCGCTGTAACCCACTGGTCTGAATGAACGTCCCCTGCTATACTGATGATATTGTGTGGCTGCAAAAATTTTGCCTGCCGCGCAAAAGGAGGGTTTTCATGGAGCATCTTCGGTTTCATCCGCTCAATCTGCGGCAGGAGGCGGCGGCGGTTCTCTCGCGCCTCGCCTACCGTGGGGACAACGAGCGCTCCGGCGATATGCGCGTCTCCATCGACTATTACTGCAAAAAATACAATGTTGAGCAAAGTCGATTTGCGGGGATCTTGGAAGCATATGAGCACGTGAAGGCAAAGCTTTCCTGTGAAGAGCAGGAGTTGCTCACGCTCTTTGGTATGCCCGACGGCATGGAAGCGAACCTCTACGACCTGCTGGTACAAATACGCTTTAACCTCGGCGATGCGCGCATCCACGACCTGAACCTGCGTATTTCGCTGTTTCTTTCGGACGAGGCAGACGAACCGGTGTTTGAGCATGCGGGTGTTTCCGACCTACTCGCGTATGCGCAGCGCCTGCCAAACCCCGACTCCGTCAAGCTGCTGCTCACGGACGCCATCATCCGCTTTGACGACTACGAGACGCGCGCAAACCGTCTTCTCGATCAGGCGGAAGCGCTGCTGCGCGAGAAAATCGCGCTGCTGGAGCCATATGCCGCAGAAGTTCTTGCGGGTTGGAACGCGCTGCCGAATGAAGAGGCATTCTTCGACCGCCTCGCCGTCGAAGGAATTCGCCTCGACTGCCCGCGCGCGGATGTGTATCCCGTGGTGATGCAGTTCACCACGGTCGCGATCCACTCCAACGCAATTTTTGCCGAGCGCTTTGGTAGCGAGGAACATTCGATCATCACCTATGGCATCTTTGTGGATGAATTCACAAGCAGCGACCGCACGGGAAAGACAGATTTAGAGTCGATTGCAAACCTTTTGCATGCGTTGGACGACAAGAAGCGCCTGCAAATCCTCTTGGCTCTGCGTTCGCGCCCGCTCTACGGGCAGGAGCTTGCGGTTTTGACGGAGCTTTCCCCCGGCACGGTTTCGCACCACATGAGCGAGCTCGCGGGCAGCGGGCTTGTCACGATCGAAAAACAGGGTGTCAAGCTCCTCTACCATCTCAATGAAACACGCCTGCACGAATTCACCGCGATGGTGGAGAAAAACTTGTTGCGTTGATGCTTACCCGCTTGTTTATGGCGACTTTGTATGGTTATCACAGAAAATCGCTTTTGTTTGGTCTATTGTATGGTTGTAATCAAATGAGGAGGCAAACCGCATGGAACCAACAGAACAGGCAAGCAAAATTGACTCTTTCTTTCAGCACGACGCGCGCTGGGCTGAGCCGCTTTCTCTCCTGCGGGAGCTTCTGCTCTTTGCCGGATTGTCGGAGGAGCTAAAGTGGGGCAAACCCACCTATCTGCATAACGGCGAGAACACGATTATCCTGTTCTCTTTCAAGGACTCGTGCGCAATCGGGTTTATGAAGGGTGCTCTGCTTAAGGACGAGAAACAGATTCTCGTTGCGCCAGGCGAACATTCGCAGGCGATGCGCATGGCGAAATTCACGACGGCAAATGAGGTGCGTGCACAGGCGGAGACGCTCCGCGGGTATATTGCAGAAGCGATTGCAATCGAGGATGCAGGGCTGGAAATCAATTTTCAGCCAGTGCAGGCGGAGATGCCGGAAGAGTTTCAGCAGGTGCTGGACGACTCCCCCGATATCCGGCAGGCGTTTTATGCGCTCACCCCGGGCCGCCAGCGGGCGTATCTTCTCCACTTTGCCGAGGCGAAGCAATCCAAAACTCGCAGTGCAAGAATTGAAAAATATATTCCCGTCATCCTTGCCGGAAAAGGCATGCTGGATCGGGATTAACGAGAAAAAACAACAAAGAGCCGCGCGGTTGCGCGGCTCTTTGTTGTTGTATGTGCTGCTCTCTCTCTCTTGCGAAGTTGCTTATTCAATCGCCTTGAGCGATTCCACCATGTTGATCTTTGCAAGCCTCGGGCGCATCACAAGATCCACCCCGAAGGCAAACAGGAATGTCATCGCCACCGCAAGCAGGTAGCTCAGCGGCTTAATCACCACATGGAAGCTGACCATGTCAAAGCTCAGCTGACCCATCACGAACCCGTGCAGCCAGATGCCGAGCGGGATGCCGACCAGGGAACCGATCAGCGTCAGCACCAGATTTTCGCGGAAGACATAGGCCCCGACCTCCGACGCATAAAACCCCAGCACCTTGATGGTTGCAATCTCGCGGATACGCTCGGTGATGTTGATGTTGCTCAGGTTAAAGAGCACCACAAACGCCAACGCGCCCGCGCAGAAGATGATCACAAAGATTACGAGGTTCAGGCTCTGCATCATACTGTTGACGCGATCCTGAATATCCGAAGTGACGCTGACGTTTGCCGCGTCGTGTTCGTCCATAATGGTTGCGGCAGCTGCGTGCTGATCCGCAATCGCGGAGTCTGCAAGCGCCGCTTCATACGCGCAGGGTTTACCGAAAGTCGCCTCATACGTCGCCGGGGTCATGAGCATATAGTGGTAGACATAGTTTTCGAAGATCGCGCTCACGGTCAGATCGCTCTCGTGCGTGTCATCCACCTTGACGTGGATTTTATCCCCGACCGATACGCCGGCAATCCGCGCGAGCTTGTCGCTGATGGCGACGCTGCCGTCCGGCGGGTATTCGAGCGTCTGCCCTTTCCAATGCATATCGATCAACGAGGAGATGTTCGGGTCTCCGGTCGCAATCACGTTGACATCCTTCATACCCTCGTCTGTGTAGGCAGAGAGCGTATCCGTGCAGACAAACACACTCGAGGAAAGAACATCCTTCGTCTCGCTCTGGAATGCCTCTTGCTGCGCGTCATCTTTTGCTTCGTCAAAGACGATTGCAAAGTCATAGGTCATGATGTTGTCAAACTGATCCGCAGCGATGTTCGCGATCGAATCCCGAATACCAAACCCCGTGATGAGCAGCGCGGTACAACCGCCGATGCCGAGCGCCATCATGATCAGCCGCTTGGTATAGCGAAAGACGTTGCGCAGCGAAATCTTCACCATGAAGCCCAGCCGCTTCCAGAGGAAACCGATCCGCTCCAGAAACACGCGCTTGCCTTCCTTCGGCGTTTTCGGGCGCATGAGTTCTGCCGGCATGAGCCGCAGCTCCGCGCGGCAAGTTAAGATTGTGACACCGACGGAGCAGGCAAGCGCAACCGACAGCGCTAGCGCAAAGAGCGACCAATCCAGCGTATACAGGATCGGCGCGAAGCCATAGAGCATGCCATATGCCTGCCAGATGACCCACGGGAAGAGCCAGCTTCCGCCAAAGAAGCCGATCAATCCGCCGAGCAACGCCGCGCCGCCGGCATAGGAGATGTATTTCCACGCGATAGTTGCGCCACCATAGCCCATCGCCTTGAGGGTGCCGATCTGCGTGCGCTGTTCTTCGACCATACGGGTCATCGTCGTCATCGTCACGAGCGCCGCAACGAGGAAGAAGAATACCGGAAACACCTTGGAGATGCCGTTGACGATGGAAGAATCGTTTTCAAAGTTCACATAGCCCGCGTTCATCTCGCGATTGAGCAGATAGACCGTCGGCGGTTTGAGTTTGTTTAGCTCCACCTTTGCGTCGTCAATCTTCTGTTTGCCGTCCGCGAGTTCTTTCGCGCCGTCGGCGAGCTTCTGATCCGCCTCCGCTTTGCCGTCGAGATAGTCTGCATAGCCGTTGTTATATTGCTCTTCGGCAGATTTCAACGCACTCTTGCCTTGTTCAAGCGCCACCCTGCCGTCGTCAATCTGTTGCTTTGCCGCGTCCAGCTGTGTTTTGTTGGCGTTGAGCTGCAGCAGCATGCCGTCAAAGAGCTGTGTGGTCGTCTGCCGCTGTGCGTCGAGTTGGCCTTGCGCGGTATCCAGCGCCGAAATCTGCCCTTGCAGATAAGCAATCTGCGCGGTATCTCCCGCGAGGGTTGCCGCGTCCAGAGCAGCGTTAAGCTGGCCGCGTTGTGTGTCGATGGTCGCCTGGCTTGCGTCGAGCTGGCTGAACGCATCCGTCCGCGCAGCCTGATAATCACTCAATCCCTGATTGTATGCCACAAGCCCGCTTTCATATTGCGCCTCGGCGTCGTTCAGCGAGGCTTCGTTTTCGCGAATCGCGCTCCAGCCGTCGTCAATCTGTTTCTTCGCTTTGGCAAGTTCGTTTGCGGCGTCGTCCAGCTTCTTCTGCGCGTCGGCTTTTTGCGTGTTGTATTCGGCTAAGCCATCCTGATATTTCGCTTCCGCGTCGCTGATCTTTGTTTTCGCGTCGGAGATAATGTCGTTGTATCGCGCGGTTGCCAGAAGCTTCATCTGCGCTTTGAGCGGGGCTTCCATCTTTGCAACCGCATGGTCATATGCATCGGTGAAGATTTTGCCCGTCGCATCTGAATACTTCACATAGAGTTCCGTAAAATAATCCGTCGAAAAACCGCCAAGCGGTAGATAGACAAACGCCGTGATCTTGCCGCCCGCGAGTTTGCTCGTGCCGCGCTCCATGTTGAGGTATGTCGTGGAGTCGGTCAGGCCGACGATCGTGTATGCGTCATAGGTGAACGCATCCAGCGTGTCCTTGTCGTTCTGATCGGAGATCAAAAGCCGCGAACCGATCGCGCTCCTGGGCAGCATCCGCGCGTCGCCAAGGCATTCGTTGTCCGCAATCGGCATCCGTCCTGCGGTTATCTTGAGGCGGTTGACTTCGCTCGTGATGGAATGCGCGGCGACGACATAGGATTCCCCCGTATCCAGCGTCGTCAGCACATCCATACTGACGGAGCCTTCCGCAGCGGAAATGCCGTCCATCTTGGCGATTGCGGAAACATCCGTCTCATCGATTCCGATGGTGGTCATCAGCTTTTCGTCGTACATGGCGTATTCGCGCAGGTAGGCATCCGCCGTATCGATCATAGCATTCTTGGTTACTTTCAAACCCGAAAAAAAGCCGACGCCGAGCGCAACAATCGAGAGGATGGATAAAAACCGTCCCATGGTTTTCCAAACCTCTCGCCACTGATTCTTTTTCCAGGCTGTTTTTGCGCGCATCACCATTCAATCTCCTCAATGGGTTTTGCCGACTCATTGATGCGCACGGAGGAAACAGTGCCGCTCTTGACCTTGACCACGCGATCCGCCATCTCGGTGATCGCGCTGTTGTGCGTAATGATCACGACCGTCATGCCCTTTTCGCGGCTGAGGTCCTGCAAAATCTTCAATACCTGCTTGCCCGTGGTGTCGTCCAGCGCACCGGTCGGCTCATCGCAAAGCAACAGCTTCGGGTTTTTCGCAAGCGCACGCGCAATCGCAACGCGCTGTTGTTCTCCGCCGCTCAGCTGCGCGGGGAAATTGTGCATCCGTTCGCCGAGGCCGACATCCTGGAGCACCTGCTCTGCGGAAAACGGCGCTTTGGCAAGCTCGGTCGCCATCTCAACGTTTTCCAGCGCGGTCAGGTTCGGAATCAGGTTGTAAAACTGAAACACAAAGCCGACATCCTCCCGCCGATAACGGGTGAGTTGTCTCCTGTTATAGGCGGAGACTTCTTCACTGCCGAGAAACACCCTCCCGGTGGTGAGCGTGTCCATACCGCCGAGGATATTGAGCAGCGTCGTCTTGCCCGCGCCGGATTGCCCGACGATTACGCAGACTTCACCCTCACCAATCTCAAAACTCACGTCGTGCAGGGCGTTTACTTTCACGCCTTCGGTATCGTAGGTTTTCCCTACGTCATGAAATGCCACATACGGGGTCATCTATCTTCCTCCCAATCAGGAAATATTTGTATGAGTTCGCTTTCCGGTCGCAGGAATGATTCATTCCTGTAAACCGCAATCCTTGCCGCCGTCCGGTTTTGAAGCGGCGGGACGATTCCCGACGGAACTACAAGGCATTGTATAACGAAATCATAAACAAAATATAAACTCCAGTCTGTTTTTACAACACCGCCACATTTATACACATTTGTTCCGTGTTTCATCTCTATAGTATCCACGCAACGCAGAAAAAAGGCTCACAAATATGCACCTTTTGCGGTATACTGTCTACAAACGCATTTCACTGACAAGGAGGTACCCGCCAATGCAAACAACTCTTGCCACTGAAGAAGACGTCGCGCGCTGGAAGCGCATCTACAGCGAATATCGGCCACTGCTGAAGCCAAACCGCATCAGCGGAGCCATGTTGTATGACTATCTGGATTCGCGCTATCCCCTCCGTCCGCTGGACGACGAGCGCGCACACCAGATGGTGATCGACAACATACAGTATAATGAGTTTTTCGCGTGTCAACTGCCCGCGGGGACGCCACCCGACCCCGTCTGCTGCGTCATCGAGCCCGTCGGCAACGGCGAATCACTCTATCGCACGCAGGATGCCGTCTTCTTAGGCTGCGAGATCATCGTGGGTATCGATCTGGTCAGCGGATATTTCCTTGTGGAAGGCAGCAGCGCACTCTGGGACGAACTATATGCGCACAGAGGACTCAACGCGGCAGACTTGGAGAACTTCTATTGCGTTGCGGAATATATCTCCTGTCTGTCGAAATTCGGGTTGCTGGAAGAAACACTCTCCACATAAGCATAACCACATACAGCCATACGCAAAGGGCACGGTTTTCGCCGTGCCTTGTTTGCGCTTTGGATCACATCGATTGTGGAGGCAGGAACACTTTTCACTCCGTGCGGACGTTCAGCCTTTGTGGCAATAACTCGCGCCCGGGCAGCCGCTGCAGGAGCAGCCGCAGGAACTCTTGTGGTTCTTTTTGTCGCGAATCAGCTTGAGGATCACCGCGGCGATCACCGCCGCAACAAACAGCCCAACCACAAGGGTGGCCCAGTTTGCCGATAGCCAGTTCATCATAAATATTCGCTCCTTTCAGCGGATGTAGATTGTTATAGTAAGAAGTTTTTCTTATTCTGCAAGCGCTTTCTTCTCATACGGGTTCTTGCGGAACAGGAAGTAGAGAAGCGTGCCCAGCAGCAGGATGGCAACGCCGGTTGCAACCGTGAAACTGCCCGTGCTAAACCAACTGCCAAACTGGAAGACGATCAGTGAGATCATGTAGGCAAACACCGTCATATAACCGATGGCAGCCCAGGTCCACTTTCCGCTGTGCATCTCGGTCTTGATCGCGCCCATCGCCGCAAAACACGGCGCGCAGAGCAGGTTGAAGAGCATAAAGCTAAACGCGGACAGTGCGGTAAAGTCGAGCGCGAGGTTGCTCCAGATTTCCAAGCCATCCTCCGCTACCTCGGCAAAGCCATACAACACGCCAAAGGTATTGACCACGTTTTCTTTTGCGATAAGACCGGTGAGGGTCGCAACCGCCTGCTTCCAGCCGCCGAATCCCAGCGGCGAGAACGCCGGTGCGATGAAGTTGCCGATCACGGCGAGTATGCTGTGGTTGTTGTCCTCCACCATGCCGAACACGCCGTCCACCGTGCCGAAGCTCTGCAGGAACCAGAGCACGATTGCAGAGAGCAGGATCACCGTTCCGGCACGCTTGATGAAACTCCAACCGCGATCCCAAGTGCTCCGCAGTACGTTTTTCATCGAGGGCGTATGATAGCTCGGCAGTTCCATGACAAACGGCGCGGGTTCACCCGCAAACGCCTTTGTCTTTTTGAGCATAATGCCGCTGACGATGACCGCCGCAACGCCGATGAAGTATGCAGCCGGGGCAACCCACCATGCGCCGCCGAAGATGGCGCCCGCAAAAAGCGCGATAATTGGCATCTTTGCCCCACAGGGGATAAACGCGGTGGTCATGATCGTCATGCGCCGGTCGCGCTGGTTTTCAATCGTGCGGCTCGCCATAATGCCCGGAATCGAGCAACCGGAGCCGATCAGCATCGGGATAAACGACTTGCCGGAGAGCCCGAACTTGCGGAAGATACGGTCCATGATAAACGCAACGCGCGCCATGTAGCCAACGTCTTCCAGCAGCGCCAGCAGGAAGAAGAGCACCAGCATCTGCGGCACGAAGCCGATGACCGCTCCGACGCCGCCGACGATGCCTTCCACGATGAGGCCGATCAGCCAGGGCGCGACATTCAGCGATTCCAGCCAAGCGCCGAGCCCGCCCATGATCCATTCGCCAAAGATCGTGTCGTTGGTAAAGTCGGTCGCAATGGAGCCGATGGTGGTCACGGCGATGTAGTAGACCGCGAACATCACGAGCGCAAAAATCGGCAGCGCGAGCCAGCGGTTGGTAACGATTCTGTCGATCTTATCCGAAGTGGTGAGCTTCACACCCTTGTGCTTCTTCCTGACGCTCGCGTCCACCACGCGGCTGATATAGGCATAACGCTGGTTGGTGATGATGCTCTCCGCGTCGTCATCCAGCTCCCGTTCACAGTCGGCAATGTGGGCTTCCACATGCGCCTTGGTCGAAATGTCCAGTTGAAGGGTTTCGAGCACTTTTTCGTCCCGCTCAAAGAGCTTGACGGCATACCAGCGCAGAAGCTGCGGCTCAACTTTGCTCTCAATCGATTCTTCGATGTGCGCAATTGCGTGCTCCACACTGCCGGAAAACACATGCGGGCGCTCGCCGAGCGTATGTGATTTTGCAACTGCAATCGCTTTTGCCGCGGCTTCCTTTGCGCCGATGCCTTTTAGGGCTGAAGTCTCCACCACCTCGCACCCCAGCGCATCGCCGAGTTTTTTCAGATCGATTACGTCGCCGTTTTTGCGCACCACGTCGATCATGTTCAGCGCGATGATCGTCGGAATACCGAGTTCAAGCAGCTGTGTGGTCAAATAGAGGTTTCGCTCGATGTTGCTGCCGTCTACAATGTTGATGATCGCATCCGGGCGCTCCGTTACGAGATAGTTGCGCGCGACGACCTCCTCCAGCGTGTACGGCGAGAGCGAGTAGATGCCGGGCAAGTCTTGGATGATCGCCTCCTCATTCCCTTTTAACTTGCCCTCTTTCTTTTCCACGGTTACGCCCGGCCAGTTGCCGACATATTGCGCGCTGCCCGTAAGCTCGTTAAACATCGTCGTCTTGCCGCTGTTCGGGTTGCCGGCAAGCGCTATTTTCAGTCCCATAATTGCCTCCTTCTTGATCCGTACTTTTCGTTCTGTCGATTTCATTCTTCGTACTTATCTGTCAAAACAAGATCGATCCGTTTATTTCATTCGTCCCTTTGGTTAACATCATCTAACTCGTTTGTGAAAAACAAGCGGCCCAAGCCGCACTAGGAAATAACTTACTCGACCTCGATGCTCGCCGCGTCGCCTTTGCGGACTGAGAGTTCATAGCCGCGCACCGTGACCTCCAGCGGGTCGCCCAGCGGCGCCACCTTGCGCACATAGACCTCAACGCCTTTGGTGATGCCCATGTCCATAATCCGTCGTTTGAGCGCGCCTTCGCCGTGCAATTTCGCGACCGTCGCCACCTGCCCGATCGGCACATCCCGTAGTGTCTTCATCCCTGCTCCTCCTTATGTTATGATGATTTCGAAACTCAATGTGTTTTTTCGCTAGATCAAGATGCGGTTTGCCATCTCGCCGCCCAGCGCGATCCGGCAGTCCTTTACCTGCAAAATCATGTTTCCGGAGATGGAGCTGACCACCGTCACCCGTTCCCCAACCACGAAACCAAGCTCCGCGAGATGCTGGCGCACTTCGTCTTTTCCTGTGATCTTTCGAATGTAGTTCGTTTCTCCCGGCTTCGCCATCGAAAGCGGCATCATCCTTCTCCTCCATTCCTGATTGACTATCTATTTTTGCAATGATTGAACACCATCTTGTTAGAGGCTTCTTACTCTTGCATTCGAAAGTTTACACCGTCTAACCATCTTTGTCAATGCTTTTTTTGTAATTTAGGAATGATGATTTGAATCGAGCGGCAACTCACCGTTGATCCATGGAACAAGCACTTTTGCGCAAACGTTCTCTTGCTTGCCCAAATCAGCACGTCTTGGTACAATGTTAACGTAATCGAAGTTTTCGTTTACACCATCCACAGGAAAAGAGGTATCTCGATGGATCGATTCGCGGTCGAAAATTTGTTCGGTATTCAAGGGCTCAACATCGCCTGGTATGGCGTGATCATCGCCAGCGGGCTGATGCTTGGTATCTTTCTTGCTACACTTCGCGCACGCAGGCGCGGCTGGTCCTCCGATTTGGTGCTGGATTTTATCCTGCTTGCGGTTCCGCTGGCGATCATCGGCGCGCGCGCCTATTACGTCGCCTTTGAGTGGGACTATTTCGCGGCGAATCCGGCGCGGATCATCGCGATCAACACCGGCGGGCTTGCGATCTATGGCGCGGTCATCGGCGGCTTCCTTGCGGCGTTCATCTTCTCAAGAGCGGCGAAGTTCCCGTTTCTCAAGCTCATTGATCTCGTGATTCCGAGCTTGATTCTCGGGCAGGCGATTGGCCGCTGGGGGAACTTCATCAATCAGGAAGCGTATGGCGCGCTCATCACAAACCCGAACCTGCAATTCTTCCCGCTGGCGGTCTATATTCAGTCGCTTGGCGAGTGGCATCAGGCAACGTTCTTTTATGAGAGCTTCTGCAACTCGATTTTGTTTGTGATTGTCCTGCTGCTTGGCAGAAAGGGTGTGAAGGACGGCACGCTGCTTGCGACCTATTTTGTCGGTTATGGCATCGCGCGGACGGTGATCGAAGGTCTTCGCACAGACAGTCTCTATCTGTTTGGCACAATCCGCGTGTCGCAGGTGCTCTCCGCGGCTCTGGTGGTCGTCGGCATCGTCATGCTGATTCTGATCAAGAAGGACGTGCTCAAGACAAAGCCATACGAGGGGAAATACTGTGTGATTCCACCGGAGGAAATCGACGCCGAATAATAACTCAAAAAACAGAGAGCGGTTTCCCGCTCTCTGTTTTTTTGTTTCTAAATTCGTGCGAGCCTTTATTTCCCGTGCAGATAATACCAGGTTTTCAGGATCGCCGTCTGCGTTTTGCCGTCCGGCACCTCGCCGCGCATGACCGCCTCCACCATCTCCCGCAGCGGGCGCTGCTCCACATGCAAAAACTCGTCGTCGTCGGGGTTTGCTGCGCAAAACGTCAACCCGCGCGCCAGATAGAGATGGATCTTCTCATCCAGAATCGCAACGGACGGATAAAACACGCCAAGCGGCACCAGCTCCGCCGCCTCGCAGCCCGTTTCCTCCGTCAATTCCCGTTTTGCGCAGACTAACGGCTCTTCTCCGGGATCGAGCTTTCCAGCGGGGATTTCGAGCATGACCTGCGCAAAAGGATAGCGATACTGCCGAACGAGGATCACATTTTCGTCCTCTGTCAGCGGCACAACAGCAGCCGCGCCGGGATGACGCATCAGCTCCCGCGTGGCGGTTTTCCCGTTTGGCAGGCGCACGGTATCGCGAAACAGATGCACAACCTTGCCGCGAAAGATCTCCTCCGAAGAGACGGGTGTTTCGATTAATTCTGAATCTGAAGATTTCATATACCCTCTTTAATGTTCTTATTTTCTTGCATACTTGCTTTCTAATACTTTAGATACACTCTGTACAAGTTTACTTTATTTGCGTATTTGCCTTCTAAGATTTCATGTACCCTCTTATATGTTTTCATTTTCTTGCGTTTTTGTTTTTTGTGATTGTACCATATGCATTACAAAATGGACACTTTTGCTTTTCGTTTCGTTACCTGCCTGTTGCGCAAGCAAGCGCAATCTTTTATAATGATAATAGTTTCGATTATTCGCCAAATACAATTCAATCGCGTGAAGAGGGCCTCCCCATATGCGCATCGGTTATGCCTGCCTCGCTGTCGCACTCGATGGCGCGCAACTGAAAACCTGCACCCTCAAAACAGCCACGCCGGAGCGGTTACTTTCCCTTGCAGGAGAGAATTTTGCCGCGCTTGAACGTATGATCGACTACAATATCGCAAACCATATCCCGCTTTACCGGATCAGTTCAGACATTGTCCCCTTTGGTTCCAGCCGCGCTTCCGCGCTTCCATGGGATAGTCTGCATTCCGGCTCCCTCTCCTCCATTGCAACCAAGATCAAACAAAGCAATATGCGCGTCTCCATGCACCCCGGGCAATATACCGTACTCAACTCGCCGGACGCCAGTGTTGTGCAGCGCGCAATCGACGACCTATCCTATCACGCTACATTTCTCGACCTGCTCTCTTTGGATGCCACACATAAAATCATCCTCCACGTTGGCGGAAAATATGGTGATTCTACTACGGCGCGTAAGCGTTTCGAAAGCGTCTATCGCGATCTTCCCGCCTCGATCACCAAACGATTGATACTCGAAAACGATGGCACCGTCTTCAACATCGCCGAGGTGCTGGAGCTTTGCCATACCATCGGCGCGCCCGCAATCTACGACAACCTGCACAACGCGATCAACCCTGCCGATGCAGCAAAGAGTGATGCATACTGGATCGCCCTCTGCCGCGCAACCTGGCGTGATACGGACGGCGCGCAGAAGACACACTATTCCCAGCAGCACCCGGTGAAAACACGCGGTGCGCATTCCGACAGCATCGCAATCGAGCCGTTTTTGGACTATTGTCACAGTCTTCCGGGTGAGTTGCCGGATATGATGTTGGAAGTCAAGGACAAGAACCGCTCGGCTGTCAAATGCGTGCTCTGCACGATGGAGAAACCCAACCAGCACCTGCTCGAAACCGAGTGGGGGCGCTATAAATACAGCGTTTTGGAGCGCTCGCCAGCCGACTATCAGGCGCTGCGCGCGCTGCTCAAGGACAAAGCCGGCAACCACGCGCTTGTGTTTTATCAAACTGTAGAGCGCGCCCTCGCACAGCCGGAGGACAAAGGCCGCGCGCTCAACGCGCTGGAGCACGTTTGGGGATATTTTTCTGATTGCGCAACACCAGCCGAGGCACGAAAGTATCAGACTCTGCGGGACGGCTATCTGCGCGGAGAATACCCGCTGGAGAAGGTCAAGCGCCTGCTCTACCGACTCTCGCTGAACTACAAGCAGGATTATCTTCTCGGTTCTTATTACTTCACGGTTTGATATTTCGCGACATCCCGCATCGATTCTTGTTCATCCGGGCGTATTCCAAGATCCTCAAAATCACGTTTCCCCGGCGGGATTCGCTGGCAAATATACGGGTACTTGCGTTCTGCCTTGACGCTTTTATCACGGTAATTGTGCGCTTGCCTTCCAAAAAGCGCAGACGGCTCGTAAATAAACACTGCATTTTCCAGGCAACCATCTTGAAAAAATAATATATTTGGCAGGTACTATGTTCCAACAAGAGAATCGTTATGACACTGTCATCATCGGCGGCGGGCTTTCCGGCTTAACAGCTGCGAGCCTGCTCGCCAAAAGAGGGCTCCGTGTTGCCGTCGTGGACAAGAGCGACCAGCCCGGCGGCTCCTGCGGCATCTTCCGGCGCGGGGAAACCACCTTTGACCAAGGCTCTGCGATGCTCTACGGCTTTGGCGAGCATGGCTTTAACGCGCACCGGTTCGTAATGAACTGCCTGGAAGAACCCATCGACGTGCTGAAGCACGAGCTGCTGTATGTGGTGAATTACGAAGGGCAGCGCGTGCGCTTTTATGCGGATGTGGAACGCTTTTCCGAAGAGCTTGCCCGTGTGTTCCCCACGCAGGAAAAGCAGATCAAGCGCTTTTATCGCGACATGACGAAGCTCTACCGGCATATCATGGTCGAACACCCTAGCTACACCACAGCGGACGAAACCGACCCGAAGGACGGCCTTCGTGGCATCCTCCGGCATCCGGTTTCCTACGTTCGCTTCTTAAGCTACCTCAACAAGAGCGCAAAGTCACTGCTACAGCAGTATTTTACCGATCCCGCGATCTTTAACTTCTTTGATAAGCTCACCTCAACCTATTGCTATGCGACGGTGGAGGAAGCGCCCGCCGTGCTTGCCGCCGTGATGTTTGTGGACAATCACACAGGCGGCAGCTGGTATCCCGCGGGGTCCACGCTGTTCTTGCCCGGAAAATTGGAGAAATCAATCGAGGAACACGGCGGAGACATGGTTCTCGGCAGAGAAGCCGTTTCGATTCTGTTTGACGGTCAAAAGCCCTCCGGCGTGCTACTGGACGACGGAAAACGCCTCATGGCGGACGACATCGTCTATTCCGGCACGGTCTGGAACCTGTATGGCAAGCTGCTGGGTGAAACGCACACCACAGCGAAGAGACGCGCCTGGGCAAAGAGTCTCGTGCCGACGTATCCAAGCGTCGTGCTCTACGCGGAGGTGGATCGCGTGGTCATTCCCGCAGACACTGCTTCTGTGGAGATGCTGGTCGGCAATCCGGAACGGATTGACGAGAGTGAGGTCACCGCGTATATTCTCAGCATCGACGACCGCTCCCTCTGTGCCGAGGATGCGCACGCGGTGATGGCGATTGGGCCAACGTTTCAAGATTGGGCACCTGCCGACGATGAAACCTATCGCCGTCTGAAGGAAGCGGAGCGCCAGCGGCTGATCTCCGTGCTGGAGCGAAGATTCCCCAGTTTCTCCGCCGCTGTGCGATATTCCGAGGTATCCACCCCGCGCACGATTGAGCGCTACACGATGAAAAACGGCGGCACTGTCGCGGGGCCAAAACAGATGCTGGGGCAGCATATGTTCCGGCGGCTGCATACGAAAAGCGAATGGAACAACCTCTTCTACTGCGGCGAATCCACCGTGATGGGCACCGGCACGCCGACCGTGACCACCAGCGGGCTCTCCGCTGCCAATGCGATCCTCAAAAAACGCGGGCTGAAGCCGTTTGTGTATGACAAAAATCAGAAGAACTATGTGCGCCAGCTCCCGGTTCCCTTTACGGCGGATCAGCTCTATCAAGACGCGCCGGAACCCGACAAGAGCGTGATGAAAGCCGCCATGCGCTGCCGGTTTTGCGAACATCCTTCCTGCTGCGGTAACGATGGCGCAGATATTCCCGGCATCCTGCGGCGCGTCGCGGTCGGCAACTTCGCGGGAGCAAAAAAGTGCTTTGCCGCGCACCCGGTGGATGAAAAAACGTTGCTGGACTATGAATCCTGCTGTATTCGCCTCGCTGAAGGTGACGAGGAGGTTGCCATTTCGCGTGTGATCCGCGCACTCACGGAGGAACTTGTATGAACAGAACGGTTGACGTTCTC
This sequence comes from Christensenella sp. UBA7703, assembly GCA_002482505.1. Taxonomy (GTDB): domain Bacteria; phylum Bacillota; class Clostridia; order Christensenellales; family CAG-138; genus UBA7703. The sequence goes on from DLGD01000017.1 coordinate 34,125, forward strand.
GTCGTCGGTGCGGGTGCCGCCGGGCTCACCGCCGCCGCTTATTGTGCGAAAGCCGGGCTCAACACGCTTGTTTGCGAGCGTGCGGAGAAGACCGGTGGGTTGGTTGGCACGTTTACGCACGAGGGGTTTGCGTTTGACGCGGGCATCCGTGCGTTTGAAGACTCCGGTGTGATTACACCCATGCTCCGCTCGCTGGGCATTTCGCTGGATTTTGTGAAAAATCCTGTTTCGGTGGGCATTGCGGATCGCAAGGTGCGCCTCGTCGGCGAAGAAAGCCTCACCCCGTATGCCGAGCTCTATAAATCGTTCTTCCCGCAGGAGAGCAAAGCCATCGACGCCATCATGCTGGAGATCGTCAAGGTCACGCGGTATATGGACGTGCTCTACGGCATCGAGAATCCGCTCTTTCTGGATAGCGAACTCAAAGATCCCCGGTATCTGACCGGGACGCTTCTCCCCTGGCTGCTCAAATACTCCGTCAACATCAAAAAAGCGAGCAGGCTTAGCCAGCCCGTGCAGCAATACCTCCGTCAATTTACGAAAAGCGACGCTCTGATCGACATGATTTGCCAGCACTTCTTTGCCGAAACGCCGACGTTTTTTGCGCTGAGCTATTTTGGTCTGTATCTCGACTATCGCTACCCCGTCGGCGGCACAGGCGCGCTTCCAAGCGCGCTCTCCAAGGTGATCCGCGCAAACGGCGGCGAGATTGCGACGAAAAGCGAGGTTGCTTCTGTTGATACGTCTGCGCACACAGCTGTACTTGCGGACGGGAGCATGCTTCGCTATCGCCAGCTCGTCTGGGCAGGTGATCAGACCGCGTTCTATCGCGCGCTCGGTGAGCCTCTGCCAAAGCCCATTGCCGCAAAAAAAACCCTCGCGCTGCGCAGCCACGGCATGGATTCCATCCTCACGCTGTTCCTCGGCACGTCTGTTTCGCCGGAGGAAGCACAGAAAGCATGCGGCACACACGCATTCTATACGCCAAGCATAGCGGGGCTATCGTCTCTGCCGGGCTGGCGTGCAGTTGCATATCAAGGCATCGACGCGCTGAAACGCTGGGTTGAAGCATATCTGGAAACGACGACCTATGAAATCTCCGTCCCCGCGCTGCGCGATTCTTCCCTTGCGCCGGCCGGAAAAACAGGATTGATCATCAGCACATTATTTGACTATGACCTGACAAAGCACTTTTCCGACGCGGGAGCGTATCAGTCACTCAAAGATTTGACGCAGGAAACGATCCTTCGTGTGCTCGGCGGGACCATCCTGCCACGCCTTGGTGAGCAAACTGAGTTTGCGCTGTGTTCCACACCCTTGACCATCGAGCGTGAAACGGGCGCGCTCCACGGCGCAATCACAGGTTGGGCGCACACAAACCGCCCGATGCCCGCCGTACACGAGTTCGGCAGCATCCAAAGAGCGACCCGGACGGGCATACCCGACGTGCTGCAATGCGGCATGTGGACGTTTAGCCCGGCGGGACTTCCGGTTTCGATCATCACGGGCAAGCTGGCCGCAGACCAGACAATCAAGCGATTGCGCAAACGGAAAGGGCACGCATGATTCGATTTTGGGTGGACCTGATCATTCTGCTGCTTGGCTACGGTGCTGCGGCGCTGCTCTTTTTTCGTATTCCGTTTTTGCCGCGCAAAGAAGCTGAGCAAGCGATGCGCCTTTCCGTTATCATCCCCGCGCGAAACGAAGAACAAACGCTGCCGTTGCTGCTGGACGACCTGCTGCATCAGCAGTTTATCCCGCATGAGATCATCGTCGTCAACGACGAAAGCACGGACGAGACGGAAGCCGTCGCGCACACATACGACGTGCGCGTGCTGTGCACGGGCAGCAAACCCGCAGGATGGGTCGGTAAAAGCTGGGCCTGTCAGACAGGGGCGGAGGCGGCAACGGGCGACTCATTCGTGTTTCTGGATGCGGACGTGCGTCTTTCGCCAGATGGCTTAGGCCGGATTGCCGCGGTGCACGCGGCGCACGGGGTCGTCTCCGTTCAACCCTATCATGCGACCCAGCGCTGGTTTGAGCAATGCGCGCTGATCTTCAATCTTGTGCAAATCGGTGCAAACGGTTCCGCTTTGCCGCGCCCGGTCAACCTCGGTCTCTTTGGGCCGGTGATCGCGCTCTCAAGGGCGGATTACTTCGCAATCGGCGGGCATGCGGGTGTGAAAGCCGCCGTGGTGGAGGATATGGCACTTGCGGAGAGCCTGCGCCGCGCACATATCCCGTTTCGAGTTTTTATGGGTGATGCGGGTGTGCGTTTCCGCATGTATCCGGATGGGTTCGTCCCACTCTGGCAAGGGTTTACCAAAAACCTCGCAACAGGAGCCGCAAAAACGCCAATCGGGCTGTTTCTGCTTGTGACGCTGTTCATCGCGTCGATCACCTCCGCGCAACTCAACCTGATCGAAACGCTGCTCATCGGCAGCCCGCGCGTGCTTTTGTATGCGGTGCTCTATGCGGTTTGGATCGTTGCGCTGTTCTTCCTTACGCGACGCATCGGCAAGTTCCGCCCGCTCGCCGTGCTGCTCTATCCCCTGCCGTTGTTCGTGTTTTTCGCGGTGTTTGTCAACTCTGTTGCCATTCGCCTCCTGCGCAGAAAAGTGCTTTGGAAAGGACGGGCCATCGAGCTCGAACGCTGATTCATGCAGATTTTTTTCTTGAGTATGCCTGTGACGATCCTTCTGATTTTCGCCATCTGGGGTATCGTCCCGCTCCTGCTGGCTTACCTTTGCCTGAAATTACCCGATCGTTTCTTTGAGCCAATCCGTTTCCCTTGGCGCATACATGGTTTTGAGCGTGGCGGGCGCATCTATGAGCGCGTGTTTCACATCCGCAGTTGGAAGCATCTTTTGCCCGATGGCGGCGGTGTTTGGAAAAAACACAGCTACAAAAAAAAGAACCTCACGGATTATTCAGAGGCAAACCTGCACCGCTTTCTCATCGAAACCTCGCGCGGGGAACTCGTACACTGGCTTGGCATTCTGCCCTTTTGGGTGTTTGGGCTGTTTGCTCCGCCGGAGGTCATCTGGATTATGCTTTTGTACACGCTGATCGTCAACGTTCCCTGCATCATCGCCCAGCGATACAACCGCCCGCGTGTCTACGCGCTCTATCAGCGATTGTACCCCAGCGAAACGAAATAACAGCAGTGTAAAAAGCCCGCCGATTACTTTCGGCGGGCTTTTTGTGGCTCTCGTTCTATGCGCGTCCGGTTCCATCCATTAGTCGATGCTGCCCGTGTTGGCAAGCTCCAGAAACACCTCAACCCAACGCGGGTCAAACTGCGATCCCGCGTTTCGCTTGATCTCGCCCACGCACTGCTCAAACGACATTGCGCTGCGATACGGGCGGCAGGAGCGCATCGCGTCATACGCGTCCGCGATTGCGATCACGCGCGCACCATCGGGAATATCTTCGCCTCCCCAGCCGTCAGGGTACCCTTTGCCGTCGTAACGTTCATGATGATGCCGGATGATCGGCCAGATGTGGCTGCCGGGGTCAAGCGGGCGGATGATATCCGCGGCGAGCGCACTGTGCTGCTTGATGGATTCATATTCCTCGCTCGTGAGTTTGCCCGGTTTTTGCACGATGGAATCCGGAATGCAGATCTTCCCGATATCGTGCAGTTTTGCCGCCCACTGCACATCCAAAAAGCGGTCGTCGATTCCGTTTCTTTCCTCAAACAGTTTGCTTGTGATTTCGCAAACCCGCTTGCTGTGCCCGTTTGTATAGAGGTCGCGCGCTTCCAGCAAGTTCGAAAGCATCTCCATGCTCGTCATCATCAGACTGTGATATTGCTCTTTGAGCGTATCGTGCGCAATCTCTTGTGCGCGCTGATAGGCAGCCTTCGTTTCCTCTGCCTTTCTTCGCTCGGTGATATCCCGTGAGATAACCGCGATACCCTGCAGCGTGAGCCCCTCGTCCAGCACCGGTGTATAGGTGTTTTCATAGTATTTGTCGTTGACCGCATCTGTCACCATGCGGCTGATGGTATTGCCTTCGTGTTTCCTGAGATAGTCCAGCGCGCGTGTGACCTTTTCCTTGGAGCCTTCCTTGTGGCAGTCCAGCATGCTGTGACCCACTAAGTTTTCGCGTTTGACATTTCGGATTCGCTCCGCCGCATCATTGACAAACACAATTGTGCCTTCACTATCCGAGAGAATGATTCCATCCTGTGTATGCGACAAAACCAGCCTGTATAGATTATCTAGCCAATCACGTTCCATACAACGACCCCTTATCTGATGTATCAGCCGTAGTCTTTGAAAACCTGTGCTATTCGGGATGAATATTTCAATGTTACACATCTACTATAATTTTATGCTTTGATTTTTGCAATAGAAAATGACAATTTTGTACAAAAATACCTTGTTTTGCCACAATTACACAATCAGTACGTAACTTTCTTACGCTGTAATATCACTGCATGATAAAAAAACGGCGAAGCCCCATCCCAGAGTGCTCCGCCGCTTGTTGCGTAACCCGAACTTTTGAATTAAATGATTCGTTAGAAGAAGAACAGCCCGATTGCACCGGGGCCAACGTGAGAGGATGTGCAGGGCTCGAAAACGCCCACCGAAACATCCACATCTGGATACCGCTCCACAATATCCGCGGCGAGTAGATGTGCCTCATCCTCGCACCCCGTGTGCGTGATGCCGACCGAACGATTTTCCGCACTCGACACATGATACTGCACAAACTGTTCGAAAAGGGTTTTGATCGCCTTCTTGCGCCCGAGAATCTTCAGGTCGAGCACGAGCTTACCTTCCTCATCACCCTTCAAAATCGGCTTGAGGTGCACAATGCTTCCCGCGAGCGCCGCGCTGCCGGAGATCCGCCCGCCGCGCTTGAGGAAGTTCAGGTCGTCCACCATGATGAACGAGTGAATCTCATGGCTCCTGCGCTCTGCATGCGCGGCTGCCTGCTCGGCGCTCGCGCCGCCGTCGCGGAGCTTGACCACTTCGCGCAGGATCATTCCTTCGCCAATGACGGCGGTGAGCGTATCCACAACCAGAACCTTACGTTCCGGATATTTCTTCTGCAGGATTTCGGCCGCAATTTTTCCCGCGCCGCAGGTGCCGCTGATACCACCGGACATGCCAAGATACAGCACGTCTTCCCCGGCGAGAAGCCGCGGCTCAAACGCGCCCAAAAACGCGGACGTGTTGACCATCGAGGTCTTCATCACCAGTGCACTGTCCTCGCGCATACGCCGGAAGAACGCTTCGCTGTCAAACACAACGCCGGGTTGATAGCAGACCACTTCTTCATCATTGAGAGAAAGCGTTAGGGAAACGACCTCGACACGGCTTTGGGTATATTCCGCTTCGGTCAAGTTTGCGGTAGAATCGGTAAAAAGTGCGAATGACATCGTATATTGCACCTCATTTGCTAGTTTGTTATACTATATTAACTGATTGTGTTAATTATGTAAAGAGGTATTCCGAATATTGCTACTTTTCATTCTGTGCATGAGCAGATATAATAACATTCAGATTCCGGCGAAAGGAGCCAAACAACCATGCAATATGACAAACAGCAGGTCGCAGAAAAACTGAACCGCTGGGAACGCTTTCTCGACTCCTATCGCCTGCCGGAATGGGAAGAACTGCCACAGATTGAACTGTATCTGGATCAGGTAATCGCGCTCGTCAACAACTATGTGGGCTTTTTTGTCTATGATCCCACCGAGGAGAAGCTGCTCACGCCGTCGATGGTGAACAACTATGTCAAGTTAAGGTTGATTCCCGCACCCGTGCGCAAGAAATACGGCAGAAAGCACATCGCGCTTTTGCTGATGGTCTGTACATTTAAGCAATCGGTGAGCATGGCGGCGATGTCCGAGATGCTCCCGCCGGACGACGAAGAGCAAATCCATCAGGAATACGTGCGTTTCACCGCTTCCTACCTCCGGATTTCGCGCTATGTGGTGCAGCAGGCAAAGGCGAGCGCCGCGCCGATCTATGACGAAACGAGCAACACCGGCACCGAGGTGAGCGACCTCGTCGTGGGTTCCGCCATCGCGGCGAGCTTCGCGCGGCTGCTTGCGGGCAAGCTCATCGCCCTTCATCTGCCGCAGGAACACGAGACGCTCACCGAAGTGTTTAACCGGGAATAAAACAACAAAAGCAACCAGGCTCCGGGAAATACCCGAAGCCTGGCTTTTTGTGCGTGCTCTTTTATCGCAGGTTGTTTTTTTGCGCAGCGCAATGGCGATCAATGCGCTGCGTTGCAGGCGTTACTTCTTCTTCAATGCAATAGAAATAAAGTTAAAATACTTGCCCGCGCCCGCGTTCATCGCGGCACGATCTATGACGGCATACTCGTTCTCCGTCTTCAGCCAGTCCTGCCAGCATTCCTCGTTGCTCTCCATCTCTTCGATGGAGACGATTTCAATACCCTTCGTGGCCTCGATCACGTCCCTCCAATAGACCGCGTCGTGGATGGTGTCGAGGTCTTCCGCGCTCCAGGAGGTCAGCATCTCTTCGGGGATATCCGCGTGGATGTCGTGATGAAACCCCGGCACGACGAGGAGAATCCACCCGCCGGGTTTGACCAGAGGGAGCAGATGTTTACCCAGATACGCCTTGTCCAACCCGAAATAGTGATAGGAGTCAATGCTCACCACCGCGTCGAAGAAGTTCTCCGCAAAGGGCAGCGTGTGCGCGTCCTCATGAATCGGCACGATCTGCTGGTTCGTCAAACCCTGCGTCACAAAACGCTGCCAGTTTTCGCTCGCGCTGATCCAAAGATCAACCGCAAACACACGAAGTGCATACTCTTTGACGAGCATGATGGAGGTAACCCCCTGCCCGCAGCCGAGGTCCATGATGGTTTGCCCCGCTTCCAACGGGAAACGGTTCATCAGCTCTTCGAGCAGCTTTGCAGGGTTTGGCCCCATAATGCTATTCTTAATCAAGTTCGGGTCTATCTTGTTTGCTTTCAGGTAGTTCATATATCATATTCCTCTCTAATTCATCAATTTTCGTTCTATTTGGTCTCTCGATCCGCCGAAAAACAAAAACGGCACGGAAGCTCCATGCCAAACAAATCTCTTTGAACCGATTCAAAAAAGAGTCCTCTGGCTTGGCGCGTTTCTGTTTGGAAGGCGTACATCGAAACAAGCACAGTTGCTGTGCTCCTCTTGCTTCGAAAAATTGTCTCGCGTTCCGTTACAGAACCGACGTCAAACAGACACTTCCCTTCTAAAAAGAAATTCTTATGTTCCGTACTGATGCTGATACTAACAAACTCATACGCAAAACACAAGACTGTTGATCAATCGTCTTTCTTGAGCGTTTGCAGCATTTGAAGAGCAAACGCATCCATCCGTTGCGCAATCCCCTCCGCCTGCATGGCTTCGCCGGGGTTGTTTGCGGTCTGCATCAGACAAAAACGCGGCGGAAGCGAGAATGTTTTGTTCAGGCACAGCGCGCCAAGCACCTGCTGGGCGATGATGTCGCTGCCGCTGTAGCCGGATACGATCACGGCGTAAATCTGTTTTTCGTATAGCGAATTGTAGACCAGAACGCTCGTCAGGCGATTGATGAACGCGAGGATATTCGCGCTCACGCTGTCGTTGTAGTTCGGGCAGAGCAACAAGAGCGCGTCGCACTCGTTGATTGCGGGAAACACATCGTTGGTAATCACCCCGCCGTAGAAGCAGCTGTTTTGCCGCGCAAAATGCGCGCAGGTTTTATAGGAACAGCCCCGGCAGTCGAAGATTGCGCCGTTTTGGAGTGAGATTTCGTGAATGTCGCAATCCTTGGCGATCCGCTCGGACAGCGCCATGCCGATTTGCAGTGTGTTGGAGGTCGTCCGGTCGCTCGCGTGCAGCAGCAGCACCTTCGGCCGCGCTTTTTTCTCTGGTGAAAAGGCGGCCAACCGGAGCACGAGCTCCCGCGCCGCCTGCCGATATGCCCCCGCGAGGGAAACGCCGCGCCGGAGAGATTGCACGTTCCAGTTGTCGAGGGAACCCGTCGCCTCCACCAGCGGCTTCCCCGGAAAAAAGCAACCCGCAAGGTTTGCCGCGAGCGCCAGCATATCCGCCGTCTGCTTGGTGTAGAGTTCGCCCGCCCCGTCGAGCAGGATCGCGCCCGTTGCGCCTTCCATCGCCTTCGGGTTTTGCCGGAGTGCCGCGATGAGCGCGATTACCTCCGCATCCAGCCCGTGCTCGCTTAGCCCAATCGCAAACAGCACGCGCTTTCCCGCAAGGCGCGGCAATGCATCTGCGCTCTTCATCCGCGCATGCGCAACGCCTTCCAGCGCGTATGCGAGGGTTTCGTTCAGGCGCAAATTCTCGTTGCAAAGCACGACGACAATGTCATTCATCCGATTTGAAATTCCTCCAGTTTTCGACAGCTTTCCGAAACACGTTGATAGAGGTCGGGATGCATTTCTTCCCGCCGTTGCTCGGCGCCGGCTTGCGTGAGCCGCGCGCGGCAGCCAAAATATGCCACGCCGAGCGGAACCGCCGCATCGTGCCACTCCCCGCGCAGCGCGCGGAGCACCGAGACCGCCGCCGAGGAAAGCCCTGGCGCGATATACGGCTTGAATCCAAACGCGCGCACGGCGAGGTTCGCCGTCTCCGCTTTGTGCGTGAGCATGCGGGAGCACGCCGCGTCATATCCTTCGTTTGGCGCGTTTGCGATCACAAGCCCGTTTCCGTGCGGGCCATAGATGCGAAGGCTTTCTGCGGGGACGCCCTCCCGTCCGGCGGAATAGATCGCGCGCGCATGCATAACCCCAAGGCCAAAGCCGCGCACCTGCTCCGGCAGCAGACCGTTTCCGTCGAAATCGCCCGATTCATTTTGGTTGCTTAGCAGAAATACCGCGCGGCTGAGCTGATCCACGGGATCGGAAATCTGACAAAACAAGCCGGAAAAACCGCTGTCTCGCGCGGCGCGCGCATAGGCGCGCAGTAATTCGCGGTTTGCCTCAAACTGCATCATCCGCACATCCCCGCCGCTCTCCGCGCCGACCTCCGGCACGGCGCGCGCGGCGGTGAAGAGCAGCGCGTCGCAGTCAAAGAGTTCGTTCTCGCATAACATTCGGATATTCGGAAGCGTTTTCCCGTCCTGCACGGACAGCACCTGATTCAGCTCCGCTTCATAGCGCAGGCACTGATTCTCGTCACAGTCATAGATGCCGATCTCCGCCAAGTCGGTGCCGAGGAGCTTGAGCCCGATTGCCGTCGTGCCGCCAACGTTGCCGAGGCCGACGAGGTTGACGCGCGGCTTGGCTTTCCCGCGCGCGCGAAAGGCGCTAAGCACCGAAAACCAGCGGGAAAACGCGGTGTTGGCAACGCTTGCACCATACTCCCGCACAAACCGCGCGAGCGCGCTGTCTTCCGCCACGTACGGCGGCGGCAGGAGAAGCGAAATCCCCTCCGGCTCTTCCAGCTCCGCCAAAGAGCGAATCGCGAACAACCCGCGGCTCTTCATCGGGTCGCGCTCCACCAGAAACACCAGCGGCGCAAACGGCTGCGCAACCGGCACAGCATCCTGAGGCAGTCTTCCGCCGTGGTCTGCGAGGCAAAAATCCTCATATGCGTAATAAGTCATGTTCAAATATCCTCCGCGTTGGAGATGCGCCGCATCTGCCGGATGTCGTCCTTGAGGAAGGCGGAAGCCACCACGTTGAGGTCATATTGCATATGCGCGCCCTTGTCCGGCAGGCGCGGGCGCACCAGCGCCTCGCCTAACCGGCGGAGCGTGAGCCCCGTTCCCTGGAGCTTAAGGTAGCGATCCTCCAGCACGGAGAGAATGGTCAGCGTATTGTTCAGCGCCACGCGGGAATAGTGCCGGACGGCTGGCGGCGGCGCACCATGCAGATATTTGGGATACTGATACGGCAGAATCAGATTGATGCTCGGCGGATAGTCCCGCTCCACAATTCCGCCCGAGACGCTGTCCCCGCCGATGAAGGGATACAACAGGCTCTCCGTGAACCAATAGCGCATGTTCGGAATAAAGTATTCGCAATCCACATTGCGCTTTTGCTCCCGCATGAGGTCAAGCCCCCTGCCGGAAAGAATGCCGACGAGGATGCGCTCCACCTCCACGCCCTGATCGCGAAACAGCGGGTCAAGCTTTTCCCAGCGATAGCCGTTGTGCAGCAAATCGTCCACCAGAAGAACCGGCCGGCGAAAGGATTTGATCGTCTTGACCTGATTGGAAAGCTGGGAATAGCCCGGCGATTCCTCGATGTCAAAGCCACTCTCGTTTGCGTGAAACACCTTGTCCGCGTGGAGCGCTTTGGTCACCGTGTTTGGCACAATCGTCTCCGCGAGAATCTTGCCGTAAGGCACGCACATCGCTCGGCCAAGCGTCTTTTGTGTCGGCGGCACGTTGGACACGCCGTTGAGCGCGCGCACCTTCTCGATCAAACCATCGTTGATCGCGTCCATATCAAAACACAGCAGCAGCGTGCCGGGGAACATCGAGCAGATGGATTTTCGCAGTGCAGGGCGCGTGGATTCCACCGCCGCGCGAACCGCCTCATCCGAGGCGAACGGTTCCTTGATGCATTGCAGCGTATCTTCCAGCAGCACGAGCGGTGCGCGCATATCCGCATAGAGCAGCGCGTCCTGTCCCGGCACGGGCAAAAAGCCAAGCTGGGAGGCGACTTCACGCTCGCTCTCCTGCGCACAACGATAGAGCGCAAAGGTGTGTTCGCGAATCAGCGAACGCGCCAGCAGGTCGCAAAGCAGCGCGCGCAGCGGCTCTCCCGTTCCGCTCGTCTCCTCAATCCAGAGGATGCGTCCGGATGCGAGTTTGCGTACCGTCTCCGTCGCGCCGCGCAGATCGCCCAGCACGTCATACAAATCCGTCACGCTCACGCTCCGGCTGCGGATGCGGGCCGACACCGTGCCAACGTTGTCGCGATAGATCGCGGCGTATTCCTCGCCCGTTTCGCGCACCTCGCAGCGGCGCACGGGCAGCTCGCTGATCTCCTGTTTATATTGCGGCATGCGAAGATACAGCCCGCGCGCATAGATAAAATCCTGCACCACGGGATCGACCATCATGCCGATGTCCATGTCTTTGTCGATATATTCGCGAATCTGCGTGCTGCTCGCACTCTCATAATAGGCCGGAAGCGAGAGCGAGATCACGCGCCCGCGCAGGATGTCTTCCGCGCGGCGGTTGTCGTCCGGCTTTGCCTGCTCCACACGGGTAAAGAGAATATGGTGATACGTTGCCGCCGTGCCCGGCCCGCTCTGGCGATAGGCGCTGGCGCCCAGAATCACATCGCTACCCGCAACAAGATACAGCTCCCGGTCACAAAAGAGCTGGCTGAGGTTTTTGAGGTCTTCCGGCACGGCAAGATTGACGGGAATATCGTCCGGGAAGAGATAGACGTCCGGCAGGTTGGCAGCGGACATGCTCACGATCTGGCGGCGCATGAGTTTTGCCAGCGTGCGCTTGCTCCAGGAAAACTCATCCACCGCGAGGTACACCTCGAACCCGTGAGCGCGAATTTCTTCGACGATGCGCTTGTGTCCCGCCGAAAACGGGTCAAACGTGCCGGGGAAAAACGCGACGGGCTTGAGCGGTTCAAAGGAAAACCCGCCGCCCGTTTCGCATTGTGTGATAAAGCGGTAGAGATGGTTGAGCATCGCCGCCTCGTTGAAAAACGCGAGCATGCCGTCCCGCCGCTCGCCAAGCAGCGTCAAGAGCTTTTTTCCAAAGCGCACAAGGCAGGCTCTGCGCGCGTCCAGCGGACAGCCCTCGTTGCCGAAATACATCCGGCAGATGACCTCCAGTGCGGTGAGGCGAATACTGTCGTCAAAATGCGCAACCCCCGTGAGCAGCAATCCAAACACCCGCTCATAGATCGCGTCTGCGCGCGCGCTGTTTTCCGAGACGTAACCGGAAAGCACGGCGCAAAGCGTCGAGAGCGCGGCGCGTGCCGCGCGCGTGTTCGTCGCGCGCAGAAGCCCTTCAAGATAGTCGATTCCTTCGTCCATCTCTTTTTCGGGCACGCTGCAGATCAGCCGTCCCAGATACGGCGGAATATAGCCGGAAATCTCGTTTTGCCCGGTCTCCAGCTCGCGCAGCAGATCGACCATGATCTCGTTTCGCTGATCGACCGACAGCACGCCGGATACCTCCACCAGCGCTTCGCCCGCGCGCTCGCGTACGGGTAGATGCTCGCTGACGGAGAGCAGGTTTGAAAGATGCATCGCAATGTGGAACGCTTCCTCGGAATGCACATGGACATATTCGCAAAGATGGTCGATGTGAACAAGCTTCATCGTCCAGGTGATGCTGCTCTTGAGATTGCTGAGGTAGATTTCGCCGACCGGCAGCGCGGGCTCGGCCACCGGTTCCAGTCCCGCACGGTTTCGCAAGCGGTTGAAGAGCCAGACGGAGGCAAACTCCGCATCGGGCTGGAGCTTGATGCTCTCGCATGCGTGCAGCAGCAACTTGGGGTCGCCATCCGCCACCGCGCCGAGTGCGCGCAGCGCGCGGATGCGCACCCTTGCCTCGCCGGAGGCGGCGGCCCCGCCAAGAATCGGCAGCATGCGCTCCACTTCGGCGCGCTGCATGACCTCCTGCGGAATATGTGTGAGGGTGTCCATCAGCGCCAGCAGGTCTTCCCCGCCGCTGAAGAACATCCGCCGGTAGATCTTGTCCCAGTAGCCGCGCCGCTCCTCCGGCATACAGCGGGCAAAAAGGCTCCCGGCAATGGTCTTGAGCGAGTTGCTGATTCTGGTTGCGTGCTTTTGCGAAATCTTATAGTCGGGGTGCAGGCACAGTTCGATATAATCATCCCAGAGTGCGATGCTCTCGCTCAGCACCGCGTGCAGTGCGGGCGCGATGGCGAGCGAACCAGCCCCGCGCGGAAGCTCTTTGCGGTAGCGCGGGCCGGAGTTTGCGAGGATTGCGCCCATGATTCGCCCTGCGTGGCGGCGCACGTCGCCGTCGTGATGCATTAAGAGTTCATACAAAAAACGCAAGGTCAGCAGTTTATGTGTGCGGGTCATATAGGTGCTGTATTCTTCAAACAGCAGCAGATAGGTGCGGATGCGGCTGAGATTTTTCTCGTCCCGCGCCTGCTCTAAAAGCGCCTCAAACGTGTCGCTCACCGAGATGGTATGCATCAGGTGGATGTTGTTGCCAAACGCGTGGTTGCACAGCGCGCGGATGACCTCACCTTGCGAGAGCAGCGCCGCGTCCTTCTTCTCCGCGGGCAAAAGCACCTCCGTACTCGGGTTCGGGTTCACGCCGTAGTTAACCAAAAACCGTTCAAAGTCGTCGAGCTTTTTATAGACCGTTTCATAGCGCAGGCGCTTCTCCGGCGTCATATCCGCGAGTTTAACGAAGATGCGGTCGCGTGACTCGGTCAGGGGGCTGATGATGGTCTGCTCTTTTCCGTCCGCCCCGCGCTCCGCGCGCACGCGAAAATCGGCATAGATCAGGATCAGCGACTCGATCGGCAGATTTTCAAACTCCAAATCCCAGGTGGAGTGGTTCGCCGCGATATGCGCGATATCCGGCATGTTTCGCTCCTCGAGCCATTTCCAGGTGTAATAATAGTGCAGATACGGAATCCGCGGCATATCCTCGCCTCGGCAGCCGAATTTGCCGATGTCGTGCGAAAGCGCGGCGCAGGCAACCAGCGCGGTGTCCACGGGCAAGCCCGCAAGCTTTGCCTGCCGGGCTGTGTGGCTTGCCACATGCCGCACGCCGAATGTATGCCCGGCCGGGTCAAACGGCATGATCTCCTTGCCGATGCGAAGGAGTTCTCGATAGTAGCTTTTCCTCATCGTCTCGGCAAAGAGCACGCATTGCTCCCGAACAGGGCTTGCGTCCAGTTCTTCCTGCGAAACGGGCAGATAGTCCAGCAGAGGGTCGAAGGATTGCTCGCGCTCCGCGTCCATCAGGCGGGAAAGTACGGTTAAATAGAGTTTCAACGCGCCTTTTTGTGCTTTATTGGAGCGCGGCGCACCGGAATACGGATAGAGCCCGGCGGAGAGCGCCTCATAGGCATGCGCAAGCAGCCCTTCCTCCGGCAGCTCGCCCACATGGCGAATCAACGGCTCGCACAGCGCGGCGACGGCGGCACAGGAAACGCGCCTGCCAAGCATGGCGCAATAGTCCACATCAAACCGGGTTTTCGCCGTCCATGCGCGCAACTGTTTGTTGGTCACACCCGTGTTCTTCGCCAGCTCCGCGTAGAGTGTGTCCAACGCGCCGTTGCCCACAGTTCGTTCGTCCATAGCCAAAATCCTCCATCCGGTGAAACAAGCTTTTTGATTCTTGTGTCTCACAGGGTTCCTGATTGTATCGTCAATGAAAAATAGAAAAGAAAACCATCTTGAATTTTTTTTGATACCTCCATTTTAATCAGATTTCATTCGCGTGTCGAGCATAAAGCGAGAATAATGCGCCGATCCCCGCCCGCCAACGCCACCAAAGCGCATTGTCACAGCGTGTTTGCATTCAGCGTGGCTTACCCACTTGACAAATACACGAATCGGTGCAAACATATGAGAGTAATTCTCAAATTTGATCCTCGTGCATCACAGGGATTTGATGGGAACCAACCGGATCAACTGTTCAGGAGGCAATCGCTTTGGCGGAATACGAAACAAAACAGCGGCGGATTCTGCTGGACTATCTCAACGCGCATCCCGACCGTGGCTTTTCCGTAGAAGAGCTTTACGATGGGCTTTCTGCCGAACACGCTTCGGACATCGTGCCCGGCAAGAGCACGATCTACCGCCTGATTGCGCGGCTGGTGTCCGACGGCCTCGTCAAGCGTTTTGCCGCGGGTCAGGGCAGGCAGTTTGCCTATCAAATCGTTGCGTGCGATGCGTGCGACGCGCACCTGCACCTGAAATGCACCACGTGCGGCAGCCTCTACCACATGGATCATGCCGTAAGCGAGCAGATCATGCGAGAGGTGCTCAGTCGAAGTGATTTTTCATTGGATGAAAAAGAGACCGTGCTGTTTGGCGTGTGTAAGGGCTGCAAGCTCCGGCAAAAGAAATGAGGGTGCGATTGAATCTTTCTTTTCCAAAGACGCACCGCGCGCTTGCGCGCTGGATTGTCCTCGTGTTCGTCCTCTCTCTTCTGCTTGGCGCGGCATTTGTGCTTGCCGAACTACACCATGACTGTACGGGAGAGAATTGCCAAATCTGCGCGGCGGTAGCACACACCGTTTCGTTTCTCAAGGCGGAGACGGTATCCCTCGCGCTGCCGATCATGCACGCTGCTTGGCTTTCTGCCGCGCTTCTTGCGGGAGCCGTTCCCAAGCAGGCGCTTACGGAAACCCCGTCTCTCGTAACCCTCAAGGTGAAGCTGTCCGATTGAGTTTGGGCAAATCCCGTTTCCCAATTACCCAAACTTTGAACCATTTGGAGGTTATCCTTTTCTATGAAACGTAAAAAAATCGCAGCGTTCGCGCTGATTCTCGTTCTTGTTCTGTCCGTTCTCTCCGCCTGCGCTCCGCAAGAAGCCGCGACGACGAAGGACGGCATCTCCATTGTCTCAACCGTCTTCCCTTCCTATGATTTCGCCCGGCAGATCACGGCGGGAACCAACGCAAACATCACGCTTCTGCTGCAGCCCGGCGAAGAGGTGCATTCCTTTGACCCGACCAGTCAGGACATCATCCGCATCCAG
Source organism: Christensenella sp. UBA7703 (assembly GCA_002482505.1). Classification (GTDB taxonomy): domain Bacteria; phylum Bacillota; class Clostridia; order Christensenellales; family CAG-138; genus UBA7703. The sequence continues at coordinate 49,781 of DLGD01000017.1, forward strand.
AGCGCCGATCTCTTCCTCTATGTTGGCGGAGAGAACGACACCTGGGTGGAGGGGGTTCTCGGCGGACTTGACAAAGGCGTAAAAACTTTCCGCATGATGGATTACGTCACGCTCTACGACGAAGAGCTCGTCGAGGGCATGCAGCCGGAGGAAGAGGAACCCGCATCGAATGCCGCAGGTGAAACGCATGAATGGGACGAGCATGTCTGGACCGCGCCGGTGAACGCAATTGCCATCGTCAAGGCGATGACGGCGGAGTTGATCGCAATCGATCCAGACAACGCCGCAGTGTATCAGGCCAACTCGGACGCTTATGTCAAGCAGTTGGAGGCGCTGGATCAGTCCTTTAGGGATGTGGTGAACACCGCTTCCCGCAAGACGGTCGTCTTTGCGGATCGCTTTCCCGCGCGTTATTTTGTCGAGGAATTCGGGCTGAAGTACTATGCGGCGTTCCCCGGCTGTTCGGCGGAGACCGAGCCTTCCGCCGCGACGGTTGCCTCGCTGATCGATCACGTCAAGGCGGAGAAAGTCCCCGTCGTGTTCTATATCGAGATGTCCAATCAGCAGATGGCAAACACGGTTGCGGAAGCAACGGGCGCCAAGCCCATGCTCTTTCACACCTGTCACAACGTAACCAAGGCTGAGTTTGAGAGCGGAGCTACCTATCTTTCGCTGATGCAAAACAACGTCCTCGCGCTTCAAGCAGCGCTGAACTAAACAAACACACTTCTTGGCCTCCATGCGCCGATCAAGCGCGTAGAGGCGAAGTCACCCAAGGGGAGGTAAAATCGTCCGATGTCATTGATTCAGGTAACAAACGCCGCGTTTCGCTACGACGGCAAAGAGGTTGTCAGCGGGCTGAATTTCAGCGTGAATGACTGCGACTATCTCTGCATCGTCGGCGAAAACGGCTCCGGCAAGAGCACACTCGTCAAGGGCTTGCTCGGGCTGAAAACGCCGCACAGCGGTACCATTACGCTTGGCGAAGGGTTGACCGCGCGCCAGATTGGCTATCTGCCCCAGCAGAAGGAGAGCCAGCGCGACTTCCCCGCCAGCGTGCAGGAGGTCGTGCTCTCCGGCACGCTCAACTCCCTCGGGTTCCTCCCGTTTTACACCCGCGCGCAGAAAAAAAACGCGCTGTTGCAGATTGAACGCGTGGGGCTTTTGCCGCAAAAGAACGCGGCGTACAGTGAGCTCTCCGGCGGGCAGCAGCAGCGCGTGCTCCTTGCCCGCGCGCTTGCGGCGACGCAGAAACTGCTGATTCTCGATGAACCCATCGCTAGCCTCGATCCCGTGGCGGCGGCGGAGATGTATCGCCTGATTGAGGAGATTAACCGCAACCACGGCGTGACCGTCATCATGGTTTCCCACGATCCGCACGCGGCGGCGCACGAGGCAACGAGTGTGCTGCATCTGGACAACCGGCAGCTTTTTTATGGTTCCTCGGCGGACTATCGCAAGAGCGAGATCGGAAAACGGTTTTTAGGCGGTGAAAGCAGATGATCGATGTGATTCGCGAAATGCTATCCTATCCGTTTCTGGTGCGCGCGCTCACGGTCGGGCTGCTTGTTGCGCTCTGCGCGTCATTATTGGGCGTCAGCCTCGTACTCAAGCGCTTTTCGATGATTGGCGACGGGCTCTCGCATGTTGGCTTCGGCGCGCTTGCAATCGCATCCGTTGCGGGCATTGCGCCGCTATATCTCGCGATTCCGGTCTGCATCGCGGCATCGTTTCTGCTGCTGCGCATGAGCGAGAGCACGCGGATCAAGGGTGACGCGGCCATCGCGATGCTCTCCGCCGGCGCGCTCGCCATCGGCGTGATGGTCGTCTCCATGACCACAGGCATGAATACCGACGTGTATAACTATATGTTCGGCAGCATCCTCTCCCTCTCCGCCGCGGACGCGACGCTCTCCATCGTACTCAGCGGCGTGGTGCTCGTGCTGTTTGTGCTGTTCTACCCGCGCCTCTTTGCGGTTACGTTTGACGAGTCCTTTTCCCGCGCAACGGGTATTCCCACGCGCGCCTACAACGCGGCGCTGGCAACGCTCGCCTCTGTAACGGTCGTGCTCGGCATGCGGATGATGGGCGCGCTGCTCATCTCCAGCCTGATCATCTTCCCCGTGCTGACGGCGATGCGCATCGGCAAACGATATCTGAGCGTGACGCTTCTCTCCGCAGGGGTTGCAATTGCGGGCTTCCTCATCGGCATGCTGGTGAGTTATGTCTACGAAGCGCCGAGCGGAGCCAGCATTGTCTGCGTCAATATCGTGCTGTTCGTGTTGTTTGCCATTGCGGGCGCAATCAAAAACGCGGTCACGAAAAAGTAAAATCTTGGGAGTACGCAAAAGCACGCGGGCTATTTTGTCCGCGTGCTTTTTTTGTTTGTGTTAGTTGTTCAAATTCTTTTGGTTTATATATGAAATCGGAATATGCCCCGCGCCGAAGATCGCGCTTGCCAGCATCAGCCAGACCACGCCGCCAAACGCCCCCAACAGGAAAAATCCTGCCGTGGGGAACACCGCGCCCGCAAGCGGTATGCCGAGAAACGAGTGGTAAAGATCGGCTTTGCCGCGTTCCCCGCGAAAATATCGCACCCACCAGAGGTCATAGCAGATCAAGAGCGCAACTGCCGCTGCAAGCAGCAAAAGCCGTGGCGACCACAAGATCCGGTCATAGTCGCGAAAGATGAGCGCGCAGACAACGATGCCGACCTGACCGATTCGCTCCAGCCAGGTCAGCAATACCGGCTCCGGATTCTGCTTTGGCGGCTCTTTTTGCGCGCGCATCCAGAGGATGTTTGGCGCAAAGAGCAAGAGCAGACAAAAGAGCCCGACAAGCGAAAACCCCGGTGTACCCCTGCTGTTTCCCGTTACGCTTCCTTTTGTTTTCCGGGTGCCGTGCCGGTTGCGATGCTATGGATCGCAATCACCGTGCAGCCGCGTGCTTCGATCAATCGCCGCGTCTGCGCGTCGCTCTTGCGCGCGGCACCGCCGCCAGAGCAGAGAAAGACCTCAACCTCTTTTCCTGTGGGCAGCAGCGCAAGCATTGCGTTGAACGCGGGCGCGGGATATGCCGCCCAAACTGGGCAGCACAGGCAGATGCGATCATACGCGGAAAGGTCAAATTTCACCGGCGCAATCTCAACCGTCTTGCGCATCATCGCCTGCAAGCCGCCGGGGATAAACGCGCCGAGCAGGCTCCGCTTCTTTGCCTCGCGCACGAAAAACCGGTCCGCGCCAAGCCCCGCCGAAATTCGCGCTGCCTCTTTCTCTGTCGAACCGCCGAAGGTATAGTAGACAACCGCTGATTTCATGCCAATTCAACCCCGTTTCTGTTTCATCTCTTAGCAATCATTCTATCACGATTGAAAACCGAAAGCGAAAAAACAAAAAGAGCGGCAAAATCTGCCGCTCCTCGCGTAATCTGTTTGAGAAAGCCACACCCTACAGCCGCTTTGCAACCAACCCGTGGCGGTTGCAGTAGGCATAGAGCAACCCCCGCGCGCGCACGGGAAAGCGCGCAGAAGCGTCCTGCTCCGGATAGAGTTTGACAATCTGGACGCGATCCGCGGTCACCAGCGCGAAAAACGAGATGAAGTGCGTCTTCTCCATCGGATGCTGCATGCTCACGAACAGGTCGCCTTCAATCGTTTCCGTCACGATCTTGTGCTCGTCCTCGTCCTGCTCCGCCTCCAGCGGCGGCAGCTGCACGCCGCAACAGCTAAACACGCCTTCACCCGCCGAGAAAATCACGTTTCCGCAGACCGGGCAAACATAAAACTTGCTGCGCAGCATGTTTCCGTGGCGGTTGGTGTTCTGCACACACTCGCCGGAGAGCAGCTCCGCAAGCGACACGCCAAGCGTCTTTGCCAGCGGCTCAATGAGGCTGATATCCGGCAAACCTCTGCCGGATTCCCATTTGGAGACGGCTTTATCGCTGACCATCAGCTTTTCCGCAAGCTGCCGCTGGGTATATTCTTTTTTCTCGCGCAGGAGTTTGATCGTGCTCCCGGTTACATAGTTGTTCATGTGGTTTTCTCCATTCGGCCCGGTTGCCGCCTGTTCCTGCCGGAACCGCTCTCAGGCTGAGCTAAGCATAGCACCCAAAGGATCAGCGGACAACCTACGAAACGTGGAGATAGGGAATCTATCAAATTCTCAGATATCACAGCCCCAGCGCATCGGCAATCGCTTCCAAGATGCCTTCGCTGCTGTGCGTCGCGCCCGAGACGGTGTCCACATTGACACCCTGCGCGCCGAGCACGCGGTCGATCATCTTCCCCTCCGCGCGGCTGAAATACTTCTTCGTGTCGCGGTATTGGTCGATGTTGATTTTCGTGATGAATCCGTTCACGATGGTCACCGTCACGTCAATATTCCCTTTGTGCCCTCGTCCCGTACCGGAATAATCCCCATCCGCCAGTGAGATCGGCCCCGGCTGTATGGTCGGGGTTGGCGAAGGGGAAGGCGTTGGCATCACCACTGGGCTCGGCGACGGCGTGAGCTGCGGCATGGGCGTCTCGCCGGAGCTATCCACCGCAAAGGAGACGGGGTCGCTTTCCGGCTGCTGCTGCGGCACGCTCGAAAGCGCGTTTTTTACCGCGTTGATGATGCCAAAGCTGCTGAACGTTGCGCCGGAGACCGTGTCCACCTCCGCGCTCTGCGCGGCGATGATCGCGGGGATCACCTGCGCCTTTGCCTGGTTGAAAAACAGCGTGTCGTCCCCGGTTGAAACCACGTGGATGTCCATGATTGCGCCTTCTGTCACGGTGACGGAAACGCTGGTCGTGCCGTGGTATCCGTCCGCGCTGCCAGTATAGGTTCCGTCGGAATACGCGCCGGCATACGCGCCCTGCTTGGTGCTCAGGCTTGCTGCAATTGCGGCAATCTGCCGCTCGGTCGCCTGGTTGGACGCGATATTACCCTCAAAATACATGCCCGTGAGCGCAACCACCGCAACCGCCGTGGCGAAGGCAGGCTTCGGGTTTGCGCGGACGTTGTCGCGCGGGCAGATCTCCACACAGCTCATGCAGTCGATGCACTCCGCACTCTTGACCACGTTGGTGCGATAAAGAGGGATGCCCATCGTGCAGTGCTTGGTGCAGGCGCGGCACGGCCCGCACTTTGCGCGCGGTTTGCGGATTTTAAACAGCCGCGTCTTGGAAACGATGGCAAGCACCGCGCCAAGCGGGCAAAGATAGCGGCAAAAGAACCGCTCGATATACAGCGACCCCGCGATGATGAAAAGCAAAAGCAGCATACCGAGTGAAAGAACCGTGTCCATATCCGTCCAGCCGCCAAACTTCGTGAGCATGCCAAACACCGTCCAGGGGTTGGCCGTTCCTTCCAGAATGGAAACACCGAGCGTCCAGATAACCAGAACGACAAAGATCAGCAGGACGTATTTGAGCTTTTTGAGCAGGCGGTCAAACCTTGAACCGATCTTTGGGCGCTTGAGCTTGAGCTTCGTGCCCAGATACCAGAAAAAATCCCCCATCGTGCCAAACGCGCACAAAAAGCCGCAAAAAAACCGTCCCATGATCGCCGTGATGATCAGCAGGCTTGCCGTGAACACGAGTTGCCCCGTCAGCGCAGGCCCGTTGAACGTGCCGGTGATGAGCGCAACATAGATCGACTTGATCGCAGAAAACGAATATAAAAACAGCCCCGGAAAGAGGATTAGCGAGGCTATTTGTATGATGCGCCGCGTCAACGTCAGCGCGGTAATCTTGTGGAATAGCTTCTTCTTCATCTATCTCTCTTGTGACACGTTCCGCCACATGCAGAAGACTCCAGCAGCTTCATCGGAACGTATCATTCTTTTTTTACAACTTATAGCAATTCAAAATTGCCGCGCAGGCCATCGGTACAGAACACATCCAGTTGATCGGTCACAAACACCGCTTCCAAACCCGCCTGCTGAATCAGCGGCAGCCCTTTTTCCGCGCCGAGGACGAAGACCGCCGTGGAGAGCGCGTCCAGCGCTAGCGCACTTTCCCCGATAAGCGTGACACTCCGAAGGCCGGATCGGGACGGATACCCCGTGCGCGGGTCAACGATATGGTGATAGCGCGTGCCGTCCACCTCATAATAGCGCTCATAATCGCCGGAGGTCACCGCGCAGGCATCGCAAATTGAAACGTGCCCCATCGGGATGCCCGTCGTGCGATCCGGATGCTGAATGCCGACGTGCTTGCTTTCTCCAATCACCGAGACCGTGCCGCCAAGGTTGATCAGCGCGCCCGTAATGCCGCCCTCGATCAGAATCCGCCGCACCTCGTCCGCCGCATATCCTTTTGCGATGGCGCCGAGGTCAACGCTCTGCCCGAATATGCGAAGCTCCGCCGTCTGCGCTTCTTCATCCAGCATAATATCCTCGTCGTTGACCAGCGACAACGTGTGCTCCACCTCCGCGCGGGAAGGGACCGTTCCGCAGCGGGCGTGGATTTCCCAGAGCGCGCTGAGTGCGCGCGTGGTAATGGAAAACGCCTTTTCGCTCAGCGCGGAAAAGCGCTTGCTCTCGCGCAGGAGAAGGAAGGCATCCTTGCCGACGGGTACGCTGCTGCATCCCGCGGAGGCATTTAAGAGCGAAAGCTCGCTCTCCGGCTGAAAGACGGAGAGGCGCTCGTGAAGCGCACGCACCCGTTCTTCCGCTCGCTTGAGCGCTTCGCCAGCGGCAATTCTCTCCCGATACGCAGACACCAGAATCCGGTTCGTCGTACCCAAAGCTTCAAATATCGTCTCCAAAGCGACTGGATTCTGATCGGATTGTTTCAAAAAATTCTGCATATATTTAGTTTACAGAATCCACCAAAACAAGCAAGCACGCAAACGTGTCAAATTGTGTTAAAAAGAAAACACACGGTTACCGCAACATTAGAATTTGCTGAGAAAGCAGGAATGGGTTTGCTTTTTAGTGTTTTTTGTCTTTTCCGATAAAATCGGAATCATTCGCGGTAAAAAACTCTACAATCGTAATCGTGTTATAATCATGCATCCGTTTTGCATGATTTTTGCGCCTGCACACGAATTTTGACTTGTCATACGATATAATCTATGCGATAATTTGTTTTTCGGTGTGTTCCACAACTACTGCACGGAAAGGCGGCGCGGCAGCATGCGGATCGTTCAGGCCGCACAACTCATCGAACCCATACGCAGGCTCTGCCTGCGCGCCTGCTGCAACCTCCCAACAGATGCGGTCTCTGCCCTCGCCTCCGCCCGCGAACGGGAAGAAACGGGCAGCGCCGCAAAAAGTGTGCTCGACCAACTCCTCGAAAACCAGCAACTCGCGCGGGAAAAATTCCGCCCGATCTGTCAGGACACCGGTATGGCGGTCGTCTTTGCCGACATCGGACAGGACGTATTCATTCAAGGCGATCTCACCGCCGCCGTCAACGAGGGTGTGCGGCTTGCCTATACCGAAGGTTATTTGCGCAAATCCGTTCTCGATCCCCTCACGCGCCGCAACACCGAGGACAACACCCCCGCCGTGCTGCATGTGCGCTTTGTCAGCGGGGATCGAATTACGCTCACCGTCGCGCCGAAGGGATTCGGCAGCGAGAACATGAGCCGCGTCTTCATGCTTCCACCCTCCGCAGGAATCGAAGGAATTCTCACCCACATTCTGACCACGGTTCAGGATGCGGGCGCTTCTGCTTGCCCGCCCGTCGTGGTCGGCGTTGGCATCGGCGGCACGATGGAATCCTGCGCGCTGCTGGCAAAGAGGCAACTGCTCCGCCCGCTGGGCGAAAGAGCCGCGCGCGAAGACGTTGCGGCAATCGAGCAAGAAGCGCTCCGGCGCATCAACCAAAGCGGCATAGGGCCCATGGGGCTCGGCGGAAACACGACCGCGCTAGCCGTGCACGCCGCAGTGGAACCCACGCATATCGCGGGGCTGCCGCTTGCCGTGAATATTCAGTGCCACGCCTGCCGCCACGCAAGCTGTGAGGTGTAAGCAAAGATGGACTATCGAATGAACGCCCCCCTCCTGCCGATGGATATGGCGATTTTGCGCGCAGGAGACGTGGTATACTTAACCGGAACGATCTATACCGCCCGCGATGCGGCGCACGCGCGATTTGCGGAGTTGCTCAAAAACGGCGAAGCGCTACCCGTACCAAAGGGCGAATGCATCTACTATTGCGGGCCATGCCCGGCCGCGCCCGGCGAGGTCATCGGTCCGTGCGGGCCAACCACCAGCAAGCGCATGGACGCGTATACCCCCGCATTGATCGACTACGGCATCGTGCAATTCATCGGCAAAGGCGCGAGAAACGCTACCGTCAACGCCGCGATGCTGGGCCGCGCGGTGCATTTCGCCGCGACGGGGGGAGCTGGCATGCTCTATGCCTCGCGCATCACGGCTTGCGAGTTGGTCGCTTTCCCCGACCTCGGCGCAGAGGCGGTCTACCAGCTGGAGGTAACGGAGTTTCCCGTGGTCGTGACGTTTGATTTCATAGGAAACGACGTTTACGCACGCACGCAAAATAAATAGTTAGAACGCAGTGAAGCAAGCAATTGCGTAACTGTAATCATAAGGGGTTTCAATTTGGAAAGGAGCGGAAGAAATGAACTGTGCAATCGTAGGAATCAACTGGGGCGACGAAGGAAAAGGGCGCATGGTAGACCTCATCGCTGCGGATTATGACGTGGTCGTGCGCTATCAAGGCGGCAATAACGCGGGTCATACCGTCGTCAACGAATATGGCAAATTTGCGTTGCACCTCTTGCCCAGCGGCATTTTCCGTAGTGGCGTGGTCAACGTCCTCGGCAACGGCGCGGTCATCGACCCGGAGAAGCTGCTTGAAGAGATGGATGAACTGCGCAGCAAGGGGATTTCGATCACGCCCGAAAACCTGAAGGTCAGCGACCGCGCGCCGATCGTGTTCCCCTATCATCGTGATCAGGACGCGCTGGAAGAAGCACGCCTTGCGGACGCAAAATATGGCTCCACCAAGCGTGGCATCGCGCCTGTCTATGGCGACAAGTACCTCAAAAAAACCATCATGCTCGGCGAGCTGTTTTATCCGGAATACCTCAAAAAACGGCTTGAAGGTATACTCGAATGGAAAAATCTCACGCTCAAAAACGTCTACGGCGGCAAGACCTATTCGCTGGACGAAATCTGGGAGTGGCTGATGACCTATGGCGAGCGGCTCAAACCGTTCATCTGCGACACGGGCGCATACCTGCGCAGCGTTGACGGCAAGAAGAACATCCTCTTTGAGGCACAGCTTGGCGTGCTTCGTGATATCGACTTCGGCATCTTCCCCTATACCTCCAGCTCCGCGCCGCTGGCTGCCTATGCGCCAATCGGCGCCGGCATGCCGGGCACAAGGATCGACAGCGTCGTCGGCGTGGTGAAGGCATATTCCACCTGCGTGGGCGAAGGCCCGTTCACGGCGGAATGGTTCGGTGAGGAGGCCTCCCGCCTGCGCGAAGCGGGCGCGGAATACGGCGCGGCAACAGGCCGACCCCGCCGCGTTGGCCCGATCGACATCGTCGCGACCCGCTATGGCGTTGCCATGCAGGGCGCAACGGAGGTCGCGCTCACGAAGATCGACATCCTTTCGTACATGGAGCAGATCCCGGTCTGCGTGCAGTATGAGCTAAACGGCGTGAAGACGGACGATTTCCCCTTCCCCGCCGCGATTGCCGAGGCAAAACCCGTGATCGAATATATGCCCGGCTGGCAGTGCGACGTTTCCAAATGCCGCTCGTTTGAAGAGCTGCCCAAGGCCGCGCAGGATTACATCAACTTCATCGAAAAGAACATCGGCTGCCCGATTACGAACATCTCCGTCGGCGCCGCGCGTGAAGAGATCATCCGGAGGTAAAGCTATATGCGGGATCAATATGAAAGCCCGCTGAACAGCCGCTATGCTTCGGACGAGATGCAGCGGTTGTTCTCGCCGGACATGCGATATTCCACCTGGCGCAAGCTTTGGGTGAGCCTTGCCCGCGCGGAGCACGCGCTTGGTCTGCCCGTCTCCGAAGAGCAGGTGGAAGAATTAGCCGCGCACACGGACGATATTGACTATGACATGGTTGCCAAGCGCGAAGCCGAGGTGCGGCACGACGTGATGGCGCATGTTTACGCCTACGGGCAAGTTTGCCCGAAGGCCGCCGGAATCATCCATCTGGGCGCGACGAGCTGTTATGTTACCGACAACGCGGATTTGATCATCCTCCGCGATGCGCTCTTGAGCATCCGCAACAGCATCTACGCTGTGCTCAAGCCGCTTTCCGCATTTGCGGAGCGAACAAAGGCGATTCCCACCGTCGGGTATACGCATTTTCAGTCCGCGCAACCAATGACCATCGGGCGGCGTGCCTGCCTCTGGCTCCAAGACCTCTGGCTGGATCTGGAGGAGATCGAGGATACGCTGTCTGCGATTCGCTTCCTCGGCTGCCGCGGGGCAACGGGCACGGAGGCAAGCTTTGTCTCCCTCTTTGGCGGGGACACGCAGAAGATCGACACGCTGAACGAGCGGATCGCGTCCGATTTCGGGTTTGCGCGCTGCTATGACGTCAGCGGACAGACCTATCCGCGCAAGCTCGACAGCCGCGTGTTGAACGCCCTTTCTTCCGTTGCGCAGAGTGCGTATAAGTTCGGCGACGACATCCGCCTGCTCCAGCACGACGGCATCCTCTCCGAGCCGTTTGAAAGCAAGCAGATCGGATCCTCCGCAATGGCATACAAGCAAAACCCGATGCGCAGCGAGCGCATCTGCTCGCTCTCCCGCTTCGTGATCGCAACCGCGCTCAACGCGCCCTTAACCGCAAGTACACAGTGGCTGGAGCGCACGCTGGACGATTCCGCAAACCGCAGGCTCTCCCTGCCGGAGGCGTTTCTCGCGACCGACGCGGTGCTGCGGCTCATGGCGAATGTCTGCGCGGGCCTGATCGTCCACGAGCAGGCAAACGCGAAGATTCTCGGAGACGCGCTGCCGTTTCTTGCGACGGAAAACCTGCTCATGGCGGGCGTTCAGCGCGGTGGGGACCGGCAAGCGCTGCACGAGGTCATCCGCGCGCATTCCCTCGCTGCCAAAGAACGGCTCTCCCGTGGCGAAGGCAACGACCTTGCCGGGCGTCTCGGCAATGACCCCGCCTTTCCGCTGAGCCTTGCGGAGATTCAGCAGCAGCTCGACCCCGCGCGGCACATCGGCCGCTCCATCGAGCAGACGGAGCGCTTCTTGGCGAACCACCCCGTGCCGGAGAGCAAGCCACTGCAAGAGATCATGGTGTAAGTTGATTCAAACGCAAATGGAGGTTTCCAGCGATGGAACCCTCTTTTTTTTGTGGAAGAGGGTCGATTCATTTTTGCAGCGCGGGGAAATCAGGATGCCAACGAAGGGCGCGGGCGGATAGCATCCGCTCAACGGCGGTTTGCGCCGATCCACATACAAATGCCGTGAAAGTTTATCGTATTATCTTTCACAAATTCACCCGCCGAACCACGCGGGTTCTGTAGGGGCGGATACTATCCGCCCGCACCCTCCTACACCGTTTCTATTCTTTGCACATTCTTTCAAAAAGTATTTGCAACTATTATGATCCTTGTTTTTTTCAAGGCATGATTATATAATAGTAACGAAAATTATCACAATTCTTCTTATTTTTAAGGAAAGAGCCGCATCATGAAAGCACTGCAACTGCTCGATATCGCGATTGCGCCGGATTTGCACGAACTCACCAAGCACGGAACCCCGATCTTCCCCTGCGCAGGCTATGACGAAGACCCCGGCATGTACCTTGTCGGCAACATTCCCTGGCATTGGCATGAGGAGATGGAGGTCGTTCTTGCGCTGGAGGGAGACACCCGCGTGCTCTGCGGCGAGACGGAATATCTCCTGCACGAAGGTGAAGCGATCTTTGTCAACTCCAACGTGCTGCACAAACTCAAGCGCGCGCAGAAGAACACCCCCTGCCGGATCAACAGCCTGCTGTTTATGCCGGAGCTTGTCGCAAGCTTTCCGCAGAGCATCATTCAGCAGCGGTATATTGCGCCGCTTGTGCGCTGCTCCACACTATCGGATGTTGTTTTGCGCAGTGATGTTCCCTGGCAGGCGGAGGCGATTCGCCGGTTTCAGGCGGCGTTTGAGGCGTTTACGAGTGACCGCTACGGCTATGAAATCCATGTGCAGGTGGAGCTGATGCAGATGCTACTGTTGATTCTCGAAAACCTGCAGGATCGGGTATGCGACACGGAGCTTGTGCAAAACAAAGACGCGGTGCGCATCAAGCAGATGCTGGGCTATATCCATGCACACTATGCAGAACCACTCACCGTTTCTCAGATTTCCGCTGCCTCCGCCATCAGCGAGAGCGAATGTTACCGCTGTTTTCGAAAGGTGCTGGATACGTCTCCCATTGACTATCTGCTGCAATATCGCATCCGCGCGGCAGCGGGGTTACTCTCCACCACCGACATGAGCGTATCGGATATCTGCTTTGCAACGGGGTTCAACAGCCCCAGCTATTTTGCAAAGGTGTTCCGGCAGGAGCTGCTCGTCAGCCCCCGCTCCTACCGCGCAACGCACCAGAAGGCTGAGTCAGGCGCAAAACACAGGAACTGATCGCAAAATCCTTGCGTCTCCCGTTTTCTGCAAGACCTCTTCACCAAAAACCCGCTCTGGTCATGTTGCGGTGTTTTGTGGTATGATAAAGGGAAAGTATCTTGTTTGCATCAGCCTTTTGTAAAGCGTTTTTGCTTGCAACATGCGCGCCATCATTCCGCTCTGTTGACAGACACGCTATAGCAGTATTATAATATCGATATAGCTTTTCGGAGGTTCGCCATGGAAAAACATACCCCCGTCTCCATTTCCAAGCAGGCACTTCAGCGCATGCCGTATTATCTGCAGGCGCTCCGCGCCGCGCGTGACACGGGCGCCGAGATCATCTCCGCGCCGACCGTTGCCGCGCAGCTCGGCTTAAACGAAGTACAGGTTCGAAAAGATTTTGCAGCGGTGAGCGACACCGCGGGCAAGCCCAAAACCGGCTTTCAAACCAACGAACTCATCGCGGCCATCGAGCGCACGCTGGGATATGACAACTCCAACGACGCGGTGCTGGTCGGCGCGGGCAGCCTGGGCCGCGCGCTGCTCTCCTATCGCGGGTTTGAAGCATATGGGCTTAGCATCGTTGCCGCGTTTGACGTAGACCCGAACCTGACCGGCGGTGAAATCTCCGGCAAGCAGGTTCTCCCGATGGGAAAGCTTTCCAACATTTGCCGCAACATGAACATCCATATCGGCATCATTACAGTGCCCGCGTCTCAGGCGCAGGCGGTGTGCGATGCGCTGGTCGACAGCGGCGTACTCGCGATTTGGAACTTTGCTCCCGTGCATCTGAATACGCCGGAAGGCATCCTCGTGCAAAACGAAAACATGGCGGCTTCGCTCGCGTTGCTTTCCAAGCATCTCTCGGAGCGCCTCGGCTCGAAAAAATAACCCGCTCAACATGATTCCGTTGCGCCCCTCGGGGCGCTTTTTTTGTGCTTAGCCGCAATCAAGGCAAAAATATATTTCAATTGTGTTTTTTCTCAAAGCGGGTTGACAGGCTTTTTATTCGGTGCTATATTATCGATTGTTGGTTATCGATATAAAATACTGATTAGAAATGGTTCATAAGGAGATTGCATATGTCACGTTTCACATTACCCCGCGATCTGTATCACGGAAAAGGTTCTCTCGAAGCACTCAAAACGCTCAGCGGTAAGCGGGCAATCGTCGTTGTCGGCGGCGGTTCCATGAAGCGCTTTGGTTTTCTCGACCGCGTGGAGGCATATCTGCGCGAGGCGGGCATGGAAGTCGAGCTTTTTGAAGGCGTTGAGCCGGACCCTTCCGTTGAAACCGTCATGCGCGGCGCTCAGGCTATGCGCAAGTTCCAGCCCGACTGGATTGTCTCCATCGGCGGCGGCTCGCCGATTGACGCGGCAAAGGCCATGTGGGCGTTCTATGAATACCCCGACGTGACGTTTGAGTCCCTCTGCATTCCGTTTAACTTCCCGACGCTGCGCACCAAAGCGCATTTCTGCGCGATTCCCTCCACCTCCGGCACGGCAACCGAGGTCACCGCGTTCTCCGTCATCACGGATTATGCAAAAGGCGTGAAGTATCCGCTGGCAGACTTCAACATCACGCCGGATGTGGCGATCGTTGACCCTGACCTTGCAGAGACGATGCCGAAGAAACTGACCGCGCACACGGGCATGGACGCGATAACCCACGCAATTGAGGCCTATGTCTCCACGCTGCATTGCGACTATACCGACCCGCTCGCGCTGCACGCCATCAAGATGGTCAGCGAATTTCTGATCCCGTCCTACAATGGCGACATGTCCGCACGCGCCAGCATGCACAACGCGCAGTGCCTCGCAGGGATGGCGTTCTCCAACGCGCTGCTGGGCATCGTGCACTCCATGGCGCACAAGACGGGCGCTGCCTACAGCGGCGGGCACATTGTCCACGGCTGCGCAAACGCGATGTATCTGCCCAAGGTGATTCAGTATAACGCCAAAGACCCGGCGGCTGCCGTGCGCTATGGTGAAATTGCGGCGCACCTCGGCCTCGCGCCCAATGCGGACGCTCTGGTGAAGCACATCCGCGCGATGAACAAGGCGCTGGATATTCCGGATTGCATCAAGGATTACGAAGGCGGCATCATCGACGAGAAAGAATTCCTCGAGAAGCTGCCCCGCGTGGCGGAGCTCGCCGTTGGCGATGCCTGCACCGGCTCCAACCCGCGCGCAATCACCCCCGCGGTAATGGAACAGCTTTTGAAAGCCTGCTATTACGATTTGACGGTTGATTTTTAAGAGTAGTTTTTTAAGCCTGCTGTTATAATCTGACAGTTGAATTCTAAAATCAATACTTACGATTGGTATCCAACCAATCGTAAACCCTTTCGCAGCCGGGCTTTTCTGCTAGCCCGCAACTGCGAAAAACCCTGATCTTCCTCACCCAATCATCGCAAACAGCGATGAGAAACGCGAACGCCGTTTTCTGCACGGCGTTCGTTTTTTGTTTGCCTCATACTTCTTTCTGTGCTCAATTTCAGCGTTCTTCATTCTTACAATTCATACTTTGCCCAATTCCGATAATTTCACCAAGCCTGCGCGCGAGATACTACCTTTGGATACCCCTGTTTACACATTCAAAGGAGGCAATCATGCAAACAAAAGACTATTCCATTACGCTGGACATGATGCGCACACTTCCGTTTCGTCCGTTTGAGGTGGTCGAAGGCGACACAGGAAGCATTCTGCACGTCACACTGCTCAACAACGGGGACACGATGAACCTAAGCGACTGCGCGATTCAGATTGCGTTTGCGTCCAGCAGCGGATTTGCCATGCAGGATGAGACCAGCGGAATCGTGAAAACGGCGGCAACGGGCACGTTTGACGTTACCCTTTTACCGGCCGCTTACGGCGCGGGCAACGTCAGCGCGGACGTGCAGGTCTACAGCGGCGCGCACAGCGAAACCCTCGTTACCAGCACGCGCTTTGACTTCCGCTGCCGCAAGTCACTCATCAGCGGAGACATCATCCGCGCAAACGCGGCCTATCCCCCGCTTGTCGAGGCGGCGCGTATCGCAAACGAGGCGGCGGACTATGCGCTTGCCGCAGCCGCGCGAATCGGCACCGACCTTGGCGAACTCAACGTGCAGGCGGACTGGAACGAAGCGGATGCGGGGCAGGATGCATTCATCCGCAACAAACCCGCAATCCCTACCTCTCCCGCCGACGTTGGCGCATCCCCCGCCAGCCATGCTTCCCAGCACGAGCAGGGCGGCAGCGATCCCGTTACCCCGGTTATGCACGCAACAAGGCACGCATCCGGCGGCGCGGATGCGCTCTTGCCGGGCGACATTGGCGCGGCACGTCTGATCGGCGGTGTGCTCGACGCCGAGCAGAGCGCGGTACCAATCAACAGTCAGGCGAATAGTTATACCGCTACAACCGCAGACAACGGCAAGGACATCTGGCTCAACAGTGCGTCTGCCACAACGCTGACGATTCCGCTGCAGGCAAGCGCCGGATTCCCCGCAAAGACGTTTTTGTTTGTCTCCAGAATGGGAACAGGCGCGCTCACACTCGCCGCCGAAGCGGGCGTCACGCTCCGCTCTGCGGGAGGCAGATTGAAGCTTGCGGAGCAGTACACAACCGTACTCTTGCGAAAACTATCGGACAACGAGTGGCTCGCCACGGGGAATCTCTCCGTATGAGACAGCTGATGATGGGCTGTGTAGCAGCAAGTATTGCCGGTTTTGGATCGACGGATTTCACCTTTACCGGCACCTATACCTGGATTCAGGACAACGCCTCCAATTGGCGGCTAAAGTTTCTCTCCAGCGGTGTATTCACACCGAAAAAATCGCTTTTGATCGATGCCTTTCTGGTTGGCGGTGGTGGTGGCGGCGGCGGAAACGGAAGCGGCGATCTTCTTTCTATCGGTTCCGGTGGTGGCGGTGGTTTAACCGGCACATACAAAAATATCACGCTGGTCGCAAATCAGGCTTATACCATCACCATCGGCGCGGGAGGAAGCCCGAGCGCAAACGGCGGATCGACATCCGCATTTGGCAGCAGCGTGTCAGGCGGCGGCGCGGGATATAAAGTTGCAAGCGCGTTTGGCCTCGCAAACGGTGGCTGGGGCGGCTCCGGCGGTGGCGCAAACGGGCGCAACGGCTCCGGGTGGGTTAACGGCGGAAACGGCGGTTCGGACGGCGGCAATGGTGCAACCGTTCTTGCAACCGGTGGCAACGGGCAGGGAGTCACCACGAGGGAGTTTGGTGAAGCTGGCACTGCCCTGTATGCAGGCGGTGGCGGTGGCGGAGCATATTCGAACAGTCTCACAGCGGGCGCAGGAGGAGCCGGTGGCGGCGGCAAAGGCTATGGGAGCGGCACGGGCGCGCCTATATCGGGAACCGCAAACACGGGCGGTGGCGGCGGCGGCGGAAGCAGCGACGCAAATTATTATGGTGCTTCCGGTGGCTCCGGCATCCTGATCATCCGCAACAAGCGGACATAAGGAGGAAAACGATGGATGATCCGATGAATTACGCGCTGATTTCAGAAGAGGGTGTCGTTGAAAACACCATCTGGCTTTGCGCGGCAAACAAGGAAGATTTTCCGAACGCAGTCTGTGTGGAGGATCGCCCGGTCGCAATCGGAGATTGCTATCACGACGGTGTCTTTATGCGCGCGGGTGAACCCGTCCTGACCGATGCTGAGCGTGCTGAAACGCTCCTAGCAGAGCCAAAAATCGATCTGGAATCTCAAACAACGACAAAAAACCCGGAGAAGCGTACTTCTCCGGGTTTTGCTTGAGTAAGGACTATGATTTTGTTGATTGACTGTTGGTTCAGCAAACGCCGGATTATTCGGCTTTTTCCTCTTCCTTCTTGCGTCCGATGGAGAGCAGGAGGTTGAGCAGGATGCCCGCGATGGCGGCGCCCGCAATGCAGGGAACCTGAATGCCAAAGAACGGGATCATGCCGCCGAACTTGTACTGTCCGCCGATGCCGATGATCATGATGACCGCGATCACGGCGATGTTACGCGCGTCGAACATGTCGCACTTGCGGTCGATCATGATCGCGATGCCCTGCGCGGCGATTGCGCCAAAGAGGAAGATTTCGATGCCGCCGATGACAGCCTGCGGAATCGAGTAAATCACGTTCACAACCGGCGAGAAGAACGAGAGGATCATCGCAATGATCGCTGCCGTGATCAGAACCGCCGTAGAGAACACCTTGGTAATCGCCATGGTGCTGATGTTTTCGCCATAGTTCGTGCCCGCTGGGCCACCGAACAAGCTGGCGAGGATGTCGCCCAAGCCGTCGCCAAAGAGGTTGGAGCCAAGACGATCGCCGATGTCATACGTCTTGCCTGTGCCCTTTTTCTTGGCCAGGTCGTTGACATAGATATCCAGCTGGAAGACGTGCGCCGTGGATTCCGGAATGGTCGCAATTGCGATTGGCATAATCGCGGCAAGCGCGACCCAGTCAACACGCGGCAGCGTGAAGTGCGGCACCGCGAGCACACCCGAAATGATCTGCGTTCCTGCCATTGCCGCAGCGGGCAGAGCACGGAACATGGATTCCTTCGTGATCAGCAGAACGATTCCCGCCGTAATGCAGCCGACGATTGGGCCGAGCAGCAGCGGAATCTGACCCAGGAAGCCCTTGAGGTACACGGAGAAGAGAATGGTCGCAACCAGCGTAACCAGAGACACAATCCAAACCCAGTTGGTTCCGGTGATGCCGGCAGCACCCGCAACGGGAGCCGCGTCGCCGAGGGCATTTGCCGCCAGCGTGAGTCCGATGACCATCGCGATGGGGCCGGTAACCGTCGGGGGCAGAACCTTCTCAATCGACTTGCGGCCAAAGCGGCTGACGATGATACCAGCAACGATGGAGACAAGACCCGAAGCAATGATACCAAACTGCACACCGGAGATAGCGGAATCCGGCAGCACTTCACCAAACGCAACGCCACCGGTGAGTCCGATGATGGCGGAGAGGTAGGAGAAGCTCGAACCATAGTAGAGCGGGATCTTGCGCTTTGTTACCAGGATAAAACCGATGGTAGCAAAGCCGCTGGCGAAGATCGTCGTTGCCAGATGGAAACCGGTGAGCAATGCAACAAGGATCGTAGCCGGGAACATAACGATGATTTGCTGCAGGGCATAGAGAATCAGTTTCCAAAATGGCGGTGTTTCGTCCGGTAGGTACCCTATGGTCTTTGGATCTTTGGGTTCCTTTGACATGTGTGAATTACCTCCTACTCATTTTTTGTGTTGCCTGGGTGTTCTATGGGTGATCCGTTTGCATGCGCGTGTTTCCGTATGCCAGCCGATACCGTTTTGCGTTTCACTTCCCTTTCGCTCTGCGCGGCGTTGCCTGCCTTCAGGCAGCGTGTCGCGTTGAGCAGCGGGGCGGTAACCCGCAAGTGGCTGCATTCTCTCGTTCGGCTGTGTTCTGGTACGCACGCAGCAACCGAATTCCGGTTTCGATTGAATGTTTTTGCGCTGTCTCCTACGCATCCGATCCCATTCGGACGGGCCGGATATAGATATCGTTGCTTGTTCGCGTTTTTCGATACCAACCCCCGCGGAAAACCGCGGTGGAATGACGATTTTCGTTATTTTTGGTACAGGAAAACAGAAACTGCGCGATTGCGGTGAAACTTGCAATCGCAGGTAGTTCACGGTGTTTATCAAGGTACAGTTGTTTGATTGGGCCCTGATTTCGGTATACGAGCAAAGAACCGTTCGTTTCTTCTGGCTATATTACAGGATACAGCATTTCGAATCAAGAACTTTTTCCGCAAATCTTTATTCTGTTGTCGTGAAAGCCGTCTTGTAAAAAAATGATGCCGTGTTTGTTTGACTGCGATGTGTGAAAAAATGGAACGTAGCCGGGTTGATGTGGTTCTGTAAAAAAACTAGGGCGTGATTTCTTGACTTTTTCTTTCGGCTCAGCCGGGGAAACACTTGTTCCCCGGCTAAGCCTTGTTGCGTTGAAATGTGCTATGTTTGATTATACCTCATCGAAGCCGTCAA
>DLGD01000009.1 GCA_002482505.1 Christensenella sp. UBA7703
TCCGTTTTTAGTGTAACACTACAATCGGGGTTCTTGTTTTTGGTTTATCATTCGAAAGGGATTTGAAGTCGCGTAATTTTCCACAGATTAATTGTGTTTGTATCGGTACACTGTGCGCGTCTCAACTCCATAATAATCAGTAGGATTACCAAGAAAAGGTCTATATGCGGCTTTTTCACCATCAACCCAGTCCCCATAAACAGCTGTATAGTGGGGGGTGCAGGGTGCACTCTCACTGGCAATGTACTCAGCTGGCGCTGCGGCACCCCAAAACGTCCAGCTACCGTCGGCATTTTGATACCGATAATAGGTATCAGTGTAACCATCAAATCTCCACGTCACGTCACAGTATTGCGATTTACTTTCGATTGAGTAGGTTGGCGCCGAAACTCCACCTGGCAAACTCGTCAACCAACTTGACCAACTTGTTGAAGTGCTGGAAGTTGCAACAGGCGTTGCTGTCGGTACGGATGTTGTAGATGTTTTTGTTGGGGCTGCCGTCGGTGCGGATGTTGTGTTTGGCTTTGGCACCGCTGTAGCAGTGGCTCCTTGGGTATCGCCTTCTTTTTTAGGGGTCACCGTGGGTTTCGCCGTCGGCGTTGGTTTGGCAGTTGCCGGAGTCTGTGTTGGGGTTGCAACCACAGGCACAGGCGTGCCGGTTACCGGACTGGTAATTGCCGAAACGTCCTGCTTGATGGGCAAGTCGGTTGCAGCGGCTCCGTTTTCTTTATCGCGTGTTTGCTCTGCGGCGCTGAAACGAGAAAGAATCTTTCCCCAAAATCCTGTCTCTGAACCACTTGTGTTCAACGAAGCTCCGGTGAAAAACACAACTGCGCAGACGAGAATAAGAGAGGCGGCACCTACGGCGATTCGCTTTGGCATACTCCACTGACGGATGGTACTTGCCACGGCGGCGTTGCGTTTTGAAGAAGCTTGTGTTTGCTTAGCTTTTGTTGCGTTGGGTCGATGAGTGCTTTTCGAGACTTGTTCGACGGGCAGAACGGCGGGGGTTTGCTTCGGATAAAATGCATCGTAGAGCGCGATGACCGTCTGCCAGCGACCCTCGTGCGCAACCGCAAGCCCGCGCAGTAACGCAGCCTCTTGTGCGGCCAGAAGCGGGATTCCCAACTCAGAGGGCGCTTTCAACTCGTCATGACGCTGGCGCTCGACGGATTCCTGCGGGGTGATGCCGGTCATCGCGCGATAGATGGTTGCACAAAGCGCGTAGATGTCCGTCCAAGGGCCCTGCTGCCCGCGCGCAAAATATTGCTCTTCCGGCGCATAGCCGGGCTTGAGCATCACGGAAAGACTGCGGTTGCCGCTGTCGAGATAGTCCCGCGCCGCGCCGAAATCGATGAGCTTCACGTTGTTCTCGGGCGTGACCATGATATTGTCCGGGCTGATGTCGCGATGGATAAGCCCCGCCGCGTGCATCTGAGCCAGCGAGCGCAGCAGCGGACGCACCAGCTCAAACACCTCCGTTGGCGCAATCTTTCCGCCGACGCGCGCCAGCCGCTGCTTGAGCGTTTCGCCCTCCACAAACTCCATGACGATATACGCCGTGCCGTTTTCGAGGAAGAAATCGCGCACAGCGACGATGCCGGGCAGGGTATAGAACTTCGCAAGTGTTTTTGCCTCGTTGATGAAGCGCGAACGCCCTGTGGCGAAGAACTCCGTCTTTTCGCCGCGATAGGGCGTGACGGTGTTTGTGTTGCTACCCGTGCGCGTCACAAAACCAGAAGGGTAATATTCCTTGATTGCGAGCTTGAGGTCTAGGTTGAGATCCCAGCCTAGGTAGGTGATGCCAAAACCGCCCTCGCCGAGCACGCGCCCAATCAAGTATTTCCCCCCGAGTATGCTTTTCGGGTTTAGATGGTGCGGCGAGGGTTCATATTGCGCCTCGTCAAACCCGCAAAACGGGCAAACGCCATTGTCCGCCTTATCGCGCATGCAGTTGATACAAAGTTGGTTGGGGTTTTTGATGGACATTGCGGTATCTCCTCGCGTTTCGCTTCCGTACTTTAGGATCGATACATTTTAAACAGTATTTTTGAGGATTCAACCGAAATCAGGATTGTATTCCGGTCAATAATGGAAAAATGTGCAACGGCAGCGTCCTCTCCATTTTCGTCTTCAACAAGAAGAGCTCCATCAGAAAAACTCCAAGGCCCCATCTGAATCCCCGGAATGTTCTGCGAAATTGTGAATCGACCGGGTTCATTCGCCTTTGCTTCTATTTCAAAGTACTGGATGCTATTCGTCCATGTTCCAAGGAGAAACAACTTGGCAGAATCGTTGCTGTATAAGAGAAGCTTTCCCGCGTTCTCAAAGTCGGCAATCGGAATCAGATCTTTTGCGGATAGATAGGCGGAATCCTCCAGATCAACCCAATCCCAATAAAAGTTTTGTGCATCAATCTCATTGCAAACCGCAATGAGTTTTAGATAATCTTCCGTGCGCAAATAGCTGGTGGGCAGCAGCAGGAACGCCGCCTCGGCATCAGAAAGTTCACCATCACGATACCGTGTAACACCAAAATCATAGACCGATTGTTGGTGATCTTTGGCTATACTTTGTGCGAGTTCCAAATCATATTTCTTTAGTGCGACAAGGTTTTCTGCGGCTTCCTGAAATTTTCCCTGATCCAGGCAATCTTGGGCAGCCAGTGCATAAATATCGCGATAAACCAAATCAAAGTTGAATTTGTTCTTATTTTCAATACCATCAAGCAATCGCTGCGCCTTAACGTAAATGCCTTTGTCGACAAGTGCTCTTGCTTCGCAAAAATCAATCAAGTCATCTAGTTCGGAGAGATCCGAGTTGTTCGTTTCGATCATGAGGTTGCGGTAAGAACGTGCCTGCTCGACATCGCCCTTGTCCAGCCAATTGTGAACCAGTGTGTCGAGCGATTCATTGTATTCCGCTGGATCTGCGTCAATCTTCTTGATGAGCACTCTGGCGTCATAGTAATCTTTGTTCTTGACCATTTCGTCGATTCGGAACAGCTGTATACTCTGAACCAGAACGGCTCCGACGAAAGCGACCAGTAATACAGCAACAACACCCAAAGCTAGTAACGCAGGCCGGTATTTGGAAGCCCAGAGACGCGTGATCTTGTCCTTGAAACCGCGCGTCTGTTTCGGGGTATGATCTGCGGTGATAGCAGTGTCAGGGTTACCATTCTGTTTGTTTGCAGAATTCTGCTCCGTTTTAGCGCGGATACCTCTTTCAATTCTTTCTTTTATCTGCTGAAACAGCGATTTTGGAACGGGAGTAGGGTTGTCGGAATCTATTTTTTGATTCTTCGCATGATCTTGAAGAACAGGTATCTTTTGATCGTCATGAATCGATTTTGTCGGATATCGTTCGGAGTCGAACGGATACAGCGCTCCAACCAACTGCGGAATCGTCTGCCAGCGATCCTCCTGCGAAACTGCAAGACCGCGCAGCAACGCCGCCTCCTGCGCGGGAGAAATCGCCACGCCCAGTGTGGAGGGCGCTTTCAACTCGTCGTGACGGAGACGCTCGACGGATTCCGGCGGGGTGATTCCGGCGATCGAGCGATAGATGGTTGCGCAAAGCGCATAGATGTCTGTCCAGGGGCCTTGCTGCCCGCGCGCAAAATATTGTTCCTCCGGCGCATAGCCGGGCTTGAGCATCACGGAAAGACTGCGGTTTCCGCTATCGAGATAATCCCGCGCCGCGCCGAAATCGATGAGTTTCACGTTGTTCTCCGGCGTGATCATGATGTTATCCGGGCTGATGTCGCGATGGATGAGGCCGGAGGCGTGCATCTCCGCAAGTGAGCGAAGAAGCGGGCGCATGAGATCGAACACCTCACCCGTAGCCATTTTGCCGCCGACGCGGAAAAGGCGCTGCTTGAGCGTTTCGCCCTCCACAAACTCCATGACGATGTACGCCGTACCGTTTTCGAGAAAGAAATCGCGCACGGAGACGATACCGGGCAGTGTGTAGAATTTCGCGAGGGTTTTTGCCTCGTTGATAAACCGCGCGCGCCCCGTCGTGAAAAACTCCGTCTTTTCGCCGCGATAGGGGGTAACGGTGTTCGTGCTGGTACCCGTGCGGGTGACATACCCCGTTGGATAATATTCTTTGATCGCAAGTTTAAGGTCGAGATTGAGATCCCAACCCATGTACGTGATGCCGAAGCCACCCTCGCCGAGCACGCGCCCGATCAGGCATTTTCCGCCAAGGATACTTCTGGGCGGCAGATGGTGCGGCGAGGGCTCGTATTGCGCCTCGTCAAAGCCGCAGAACGGGCAGACGCCATTGTCCGTTTTTTCACGCATGCAGTTGATGCAAAGATGGTCTGGATTTGTGATAGCCATTGTTTCACCTCGTCAAGAAAGAATGGGATATTTGTGGAGTAGAGTCAAAGCAAACGTTCAGGATTATGGATACGCTGCAAAGCGAATCCCGTTTTCGCGTGCAAACGCCTGTGCATAGCTCCCGTTTCCCGCGTGGATGGTAAGCGCAGCCGTTGCGTCAAATGCATCCGTCGCGATCAAGGAGACCGAGGACGAAAGATAGACATCCTGAAGTGCGGGGCAGGCGGTAAACGCGCCGGAGAGAACGGAGGAAACGCCATCCCCAAGTGTGACCGCGCGCAGTTTCGTCCGCCCGGAAAAGCCGGAAACGCATCCCGCTGATGCAATCTCCAGCGTTTCCAGCGAAGGGCAATCGCTCAGCACCGTCTCATCCAGAAAGCGCAACCCGCTGCCAAAGGAGGCGTATCGCAGATTCGGGTTATCGTCAAACGCGTTGTAACCAAGCGTCGTAACCGAGGCGGGCAGCGTGACGGAGAGAAGATTACAGCGATAGAACGCATAGTAGTCGATCCGGTGAAGCGAAGCGGGAAAGACAATACTCGTAAGATTTGAGCAATAGCTGAAGGCGGAGTTCTGAATCGTCTCCAGCCTGCGCGGCAGCACGACGCGCTCCAAATTTTTTTGGTCGTAAAATGCGTCGACACCGATCGCGACCACCGGCTCTCCTTTGAGATACGTCGGCAAAGCCAGATCGGCTTCATTCCCCGTATAACCCGTTATCATTACGCCGCCATCACAGGGCTCATAGGTGAAGGCGGAGGCATCATCCCAAAGGGAAATATCATCAAACGTCAAACTTGCGGTTTTTGCGGTTTCCTCTGCGGCGGTTTTGCTGGTTCCAATCAGCACGAGACCGGGGTTTATGCGCGGAGCATCATCTGCCTCAACTAGCGCAGCAGGATCGATGCTCTGAATTCCAGCGGGCAGATAGAGCGTCTGCAGCCCCGCGCAGCCCGCGAGCGCACGATAGCCAATCGAACGCAGACTCTCCGGCAAGCGCAGATGCAAAAGCGAAACACAGCCTTCCAACGCGCGTTCTCCCATTTGCGTCAACCCTTCGGCAAACGAAACCGAAGCAAGATGATCACAATAATAGAAAGCGCCCTCCGGCAAAACAGAGACACGGGCGGGAATTTCTATTGCGTTCAGCCCGGTGCAGCCTTCAAAGGCATAGCTTCCAATTTTCCGCAGCGAATCGGGCAGGGTGATATCGCTCAAAGCACGGTCATAACCAAAGGCATGCTCGCCGATCTCCTTCAACCCTTCGTTGAGGAGAACGGAGGCGAGGTTGCCGCAATCATAAAACGCATTATCACCGATGCTCTTCACGCTCGGCGAGAGTCGGATTTCCCGCAGGGTGGGACAGGCGGTGAACGCGCCTGCGTCGATGCGCGAGATACCGTTTGATAGATAGACCCATTCGACGGTAGATGCAGAAAATGCATGTTCGCCAACCGCAAACACGGACAAACCGCCGATTTGCGCGGGGACAACGACACGCGTTCCCGCACCGAGGTAGCGCGAAATGATAGCGTCTCCGTCGACCACAACATATTCAAACAGCGATGGATCGCAAAACAACAAACCGTTTTCGTTTGCGTATCGCTCAACATAGCTGCCTGCTTTTCCAAACAACACAAGAGAATCGGAACAACCCGAAAACGCGTTTTCCGCAATGGCGGATATGTTTTGCGGCAGCGAGATACTGGAAAGCGCGTTGCAGTCCGCAAAGGCGTATGCGCCGATATGCGTAACGTTTTTGGGAATCGTGATTTCGCGCAGACCGGAGCAGCCGAGAAACGCCATATCCTGAATCTCTGTCAGGCTTTCCGGCAAAGCGATGCTGCCTAGCTCGCTGTTCCCTCGAAAAGCTTCCTGCGCAATCGTCCTGACGGGAAAACCAAGATAACGTGCCGAAACCGTTGCGGCAGGCCCCCCCGAATAGGAGCGCACAGTCGCAGAACGATTCGAGAGCGAGAACCCGCAGCCGGAGGCGGAAGGCAGACCGCTGGTGCTGTTTAGCAGCAAGAGCGAGCCGACGGCCAGCCCGGCGAACGAAAGCAGGAGAATCCGCCGCGTCATCGCCCTGCGGCGCGCAAGTTCCGCCGGCAGAGGAAGATTGTAGAGCTCGCTCCGGAACTCATCCATGCTCTGCTGCCTGCCGGAAATCTGCGGCGAGAGGGCACGCAGAAGCGCGCGGTTCTGCGCGCTAGAGAGGCGCACGTTGCGTTTGCGCAGCGGGAGCAGAACGTCCTTCTCGACCCGTAGAATCGCCTCCGGCGGCGCTTGCCCGCAGAGTAGATCGTAGATCGATGCGCTCAGCGCGTAAAGATCGGACCACGGGCCCTGCTGCCCGTGGGAGTCGTATTGCTCCAGCGGGGTATAGCCTTTTCGGAGGATGACGGCGTGGCTTTGCTCTTCGTTCTGCGGCAGAAGTTCCTCTGCTGCGCCAAAATCGATGAGCCAGGCGGAGCCGGAGTGGTCGACAAGGATATTGTCCGGGCTGATGTCGCGGTGCAGAATACCGGACTGATGCACGAGAATCAGCGCGTCAAACACCGGACGCAGAAGCGAAAATAGTTCGACCGGCGCAATGATGCCGCCGGATCGCTCCGAAAGCCTGCGCAGGCTTTCGCCGTGGATGAAGTCCATCACGATATAGGCGGTGTCGTTTTCCTCGAAAAAGTCGCGTACGGGCACGATTCCGCGCACGCCGGACAGCATTGCGAGGATTCTCGCTTCGCGCAAAAAACGCTCGCGCCCCGCATAGTACCAGTTTTTTGCGGGACCTTCCGAGGGTAATGCGGAAAACGAGACGGAAGCATCTCGCCCCGTAAAACCGGCGGGGAAATACTCCTTGATGGCTATGGGTTTATCGAGCGTGAGATCCCAGCCCGCATAGGTGATGCCGAACCCGCCTTCGCCGAGTACGCTCGCGACGAGGTACCGCTGCTTGAGCAGCGCCTCCGGCGGAAGCTGATGCGCCTTTGGATGATAGTCCACATCCGAAAAACCGCAGTTACCGCAGGATTGTCCGCGGGTGACGATACTCAGGCAGCGCGAGCAGACCCAGCGGTCGTCAATGTTCATCGTTCATCCTTTCGTGTCAGGCTTGTGTGCGCATAACTGGTAAAATTGCCTCCCGACAAATCGATCTTTACAAGCGCTACAGCGGTTCTTCGCCCGCGTCAAAGAGCACCAGATTTGCTTCAAGCAGCGGGGTATGCTTGATGATACAGTGCAGAATCGCGGCATCTCTGCTGTCCCGCGGGGTGAGCCGCGCCCTGCGCCCGACCTTAAGCAGATACTGTACTTCGTTGACATCCAGTCCGAGAGCAAACGCTACGCGCAGGAGGGAATCCCGGCTTGGCAACAATTGCCCGTTCATGATCTTATAGCCGGTGGAGCGCTCCGTGTTTGCCGCCTCAAAGAGCTGCGCCGTGGAGAGATTTTGCTCGCCCAACTTCTTATTGAGATAGGACGGGATGGACTCCAGCGCCATCTGATGATCCGGCGGGAGAGGGGTTTCATGCGTTTTCATCCATTCGATGGCGTATTCGGTATAGTTCATATCGTTTTTCGGGTGATCCATGCTCATTCCCTCCGATTTGAAATTTGATTCACGCGTTCCATCAGAAAGACGCACTCTATGCGTTGAAGTAATAAAGTTGTTTCTACTTGGTATAGTAGCGGATTTGAACACAGATTGTGTCGATGTTTTGTATACCATCTGCATTTATAAAGAAAAAACCGACGATTTTTCACAAGGACAATAGTGGATGTTTTCTCCACTTTGTTTTGTATGCCGTGCGATAAGATTGATGGCAACAGAACGCGGCAAATCCCATTCGATTTACCGGAAAAACAGATTTCTTTCGCAATCGGGAAAGGTGAGCGGACGGCAAAACATGTACGGGAGTATTTTTCACAAAACGGCGGATAATCGACGAAATGTCGACTGTTTTGAATGATGCTGCATGCTATAATGTTGCAAACTCGGGCAAATTGTATATGCAACCCGGGCAAACAAACAATTTGCGTATCGAATTCTGCCATCCATGTCTACGTTTTATGGTTCACTGAGCGAATTCAACACCTGAATTTTCAAATATACCCAGATCAAAATGCAGAAGGGGAGACATTTCATGAACATGCAGCGTTGTGAAAACGGGCACTTTTTCGACAGATCCAAAACCGCCGTGTGCCCATACTGCAACCCGGCCTATGGCGAGGTGAACCGCACGATACCGCTCGATCAGCCGACAAGCGCACCGGACTTTGGCGAAGGTTCATTCCAGTCCGGCTTTGGCGGGGAGCAGGAGAGTGGAATCGGCAAAACCATCGCGCTGGACACCGTGAGCGAGGTAACCGTTGCCATCACCCCAAAGAACGAGTCTGGCAAGAGCTTTGACCCGGTAGTTGGTTGGCTCGTTTGCATCGAAGGCCCGGACAAAGGCACGGACTACCGCATCCGCAGCGGCAACAACTCCATCGGTCGCGGTGGCACAGCGCAAATTCGCATCATGAGCGACAATGCCATCTCCAAAGAGAACATGGCGGTCGTTACATTTGACTCGATCTCCAAACTGTTTTACTTTCTGGCACGGGACGGGCGCAATGTCATCCGCGTCAACAATGCGGCTTTGCTGCCGGGACAATCCTGCGAGCTGCATGCGTATGACCGCATCCTGCTCGGCAGCTCCATGATGATGTTCGTGCCCTTCTGCGGGGGTGAGTTCTCGTGGGAGTAAGCAGCATAAGAATCCTCGGCGAAACGCAGGGAATCAGCCCGGTTCCGCTTTCCACGCCGACTCCGGCACAAAAGCAGGAGACGGGCGCAACCCCATCCGACAGCCCGGCACCTTCGCAATCACCGCAGCCGACACAGACGCCATCGCCGCTTGCTACGGTGAGCATTGCGCCGTCGCCAACGCCGGAAACCGTTGCGGTTGGCGGACTCTTCGGCATTGGCGGGTTCGCGCTTGGCATCCTGATTGGCGCAATGCTTGCATCGGCTGCGGCGGGCGTGATCGTATCCCGAATACAGAAGCGCGCAAAAGCGCAAAAGCGCAACCTGCTGCGCATCGACACGCTTGCACAAGGGCTTGAAGTGGGCAATGCGCATCACATTGGGAAACGCTCCAACCAGGAGGATTCGTTTGCAATCTCCGACCTGAACAACCCGCGTCTCGTGGATAACAGCGGGGTGCTCGCGGTCGTTGCGGACGGTATGGGCGGGCTTGCGGATGGCGAACTCGTCAGCGCGGCCGCGGTTGGCACCATGATGCGCGAGTTTCCGGTGATCTCCAACGACTGGATGCCGCATCAAAAGCTGCTATACCTCGTGCAACGCGCAAACGATGCCGCAAACGAAGTTACAGGCGGCGCGCGCAACCACGGAGGATCAACGCTGCTCTCCGTGCTGGTGCGCGATGGCAAGCTCTGGTTTGCGAGCGTGGGCGATAGCCGCATTTGCCTTGTGCGCGGCGGGAGCCTCATTCCCCTGACACGTCCGCATATATACGCAACCGATCTGGACAAACGCGCGGCAAGAGGGGAACTCTCGTTTGAGTCCGCGCTGGCGGATGGACAGAGAAGCGCGCTGACGAGCTATGTCGGCATGGGCGAACTGGAAGCGCTGGATTACAGCGCGCGCGGACTGCAATTGCTTTCCGGCGACTGGGTTCTCTTAATGACGGACGGAGTGTTCAACACGCTGGATGATGACGAGACTGCGGCGCTGCTCTACGGCGAGGCGCAAAGCGCGGCGGAGCGAATCGAAAGCCGCGTGATTGCGCGCGGGCTGCCGCAGCAGGACAACCTGACGGCTGTCGTGCTTCGCATCCTGTAACCCTTTGAAATCAAAACGACTGATTGAAAATAGAATTGGGAGGGAACTGTCATGAAAACAACACGTAAATGGATCAGCTTGATTCTGATTCTTGCCCTTGCGTTCTCGTTCACGCTTACGAGTGCATCCGCCGATGCTGACGCGGTAAAGGATGCGCGAAATAGCGTGGTTCGCGTTGCGTTTCCGTTTCAGGATGAAACCGGCACCTATATTCAGCAGGGCAGCGGGTTCTTCGTCGGGAAAGAAGGAGACCCGGTTGAGTACATCATCACGAATGCACATGTCGTCACCGTGACCGACAGCCAAGGCAACATTATCGGTTACCCGGATGAAGTGTTTATCGTGTTTGACGATTTTGACTCTGCATCGACTGTCAAAGCCAAGGTGCTGTATATCTTTACCGATGGCGTCGACCTCGCGGTGCTGCATTTGGAAGCACCAACCACACTGCGAAAGCCATTGCCGCTTCGCAGCGCGAAAGATGTCGGCATCATGGATACGATCTATGCGCTGGGGTTTCCGTCGATTGCAGATGATTCCAGCGGATACGCGCCTTCCAAGATGGAGGATGTGACCATCACGGAAGGCAAAGTGACCAAAGAAGAGTTTCTCGACGGCAGTACGCAATATCTGCAGATCGATGCCGCGATCAGCTCCGGCAACTCCGGCGGGCCGTTGCTGGACGAAAACGGCGCGGTGGTCGGCATCAACACGATGGGCATTGACCCGGAGCACGGAACCGGGTTTGGCTATGCGTTATACATCGACTACGCGATCGACTACTTCAACACAATGGGTTATCCGTATATGGCGGCGACAGGCGGCGGGACACCCTCTGACCCGACGCAAACGGGCGACGGCGGCACAACGAGCCCGACTGTCACCGACGGCGGCGTTCCCGCGCCGGTACCAGCGCCCGCCGGACCTGCGTGGTATGTCTATCTTGCGATCGGCATTGCGGTTGCCGCGGTTGCGGTTATTGTCTATCTGATGCTGGACCGTAAAAAGAAACAGGCGATGCCCGCCGATTCCGGCTATACCGTCCCGCTTGGCAAACCCACGGAGGCAATTCGAAGCGGTCGGCAGATCACAAGCATCGGGCAGACAAACGTGCTCAGCGGCAAGACATATCCCGTGCGCGGCAAAACCTTTATCGGCAGAGACCCCGCAAGCTGCCAGATCGTGTTTCCGCCGAAAACGCCGGGCATCAGCGGCAAGCACTGCATGGTGCAGGAGTTGACGCAGGGGCTTGTGGTCACGGACCTTGGCTCTTCTTATGGCACATTCCTGGAAAACGGAACGAAGCTGGAGCCGAATAAGCCATACACAATTCTCACGGGAGAGGCGTTCTTCCTGGCCTCCAAGGACAACGGATTTCGCGTGAAATAACGCGCGGTCTACGCCGGACAAAGCAACCCGAACTCGATTTTTGAACAAAAATGCCCCGCGCGATTGAACCTCCGCGCGGGGCATGTAAAAAACACATGGGAGAGGAAGCACGCATGCAGCTGGATATTGCGAACCATTGCGACATCGGCGGGCGGGAGGTCAACGAGGACACGACGCTGATCAAACAGACGGAAGGGTTCACCCTTGCTGCGGTGGCGGACGGACTCGGCGGGCACGGCGGAGGAAAGATTGCCTCTGCGTGCGCGATTCAGACCCTGCTGGAACAGGAAGACCGCCTGCACACGATGGAAGAAGAGGCATTGCGGGAGGTTTGTGAGCGCATAAACGATGCGGTGCTTGCCGGGCAAACGGCACAAGTACGCATGAAGACCACGCTTGCTCTCGCATTGATTTCCGATGCGGCGATTGCTTTTTTACACGTTGGGGACAGCCGCGCCTATCTCTTTCACGAAGGGAAGATTGCATATCAGTCTCAGGATCACAGCGTGTCGCAGCTTGCGGTGCTCACGGGCGCAATCAGGCCGGAGCAAATTCGTTTTCACGAAGATCGCAACAAGGTGCTCCGCTCTCTCGGCAGCGAGAACAACGCAACGCCGGATATCCGGCTGATGCAGGGAACGCTCCATCCCGGTGATGCGATCCTGCTCTGTACCGATGGGTTTTGGGAGTATGTGACCGAAAAAGAGATGCTCGCCACTCTCCGGCGCGCAAAGAGCGCGGAAGATTGGATCAGGCGCATGAAGCTTTTGATCAACTGGCGCGCAAAGAAGGACAACGACAACAACTCTGCGGTTGCCGTGCTGGCGCAAAGGCCAGAGAAGGCATCGCTTTGGAGGTAATCCCATGAAGAACGTTCGAATCCAAGACCGTTTTCGCCGGATGACGGCGGTTTTATTGCTTGCGACGTTGATGATGTTCGCAATCCCGTCGGCATTTGCTCAAGGGGATACGAGGATCAATCTGGAGAGCGCAAACCCGAGCGGGGATGTGCTGCAATTGATCTTTTACAGCGACGCGGAAAAAGCGCCAAGCACGGAGAACCTGAAGGTTACGATCGAAGGCACGGATATCGCAATCGAGTCGGTCAATTCGATCGACTATGCAAATCCCGGCACGTCGTACCTGTTTTTGATCGATACCAACACCGCCGTAACGGAGCGGGCGCTGCCGGATATGCAGACGATCACAAAAGGCATTATTGAGAAGATGGGCGCGTTGGACAACGCGCTGATCGTACCCATCGGGCAGAACATCGAAGCAAAGGATTTCTCGGACAACAAGGATACGCTTTCCGACATGGTCGATACTCTGACGCGCGGAACGGGTGAGACGGACTTGTATACCTCCGTTTCGGAGGCGGTCAAGCTTCTTGAGAACGACGCAACCCTGCGCCCGCGCCGTTGTCTCGTCGTCATGGCGGACGGGCTGGATAACACCGCGACGGGCATTTCCGCGCTGGAGGTATCCACACAGGTTTCACAGAGCCATGTGCCGCTCTATCTTGTCGCGCTGACGTATAACACCGGCACGACGGAGCGGATTGAAGCCGCGAAAAACATCTCCGGCATAGCGCGGCTTTCTCCCGGCGGGGTGAGCATACTGCTCAAAAACGACGGCACTTCAACCAAAGACGCTGTCGAACAAATTCTGGCTCAACGTGCGCATACCTTTGTTGCGGTCTGCAAAAGTGAGGCGGTTCGCGCGGCGGCAGCCGGCGATCAGGCGGAGATCACGCTGACGCAGACGGTAGCGGGCGGCGAACTGAGCGCGACGCGGCGGGTCAGCCTCGCAGGGTTGCCCACAGTGGCGCCGGTGGATACCCCTGCGCCGGAGAGCACGCCGCTCCCCGCAGAAACACCGCTCCCCACACCGACGGGGGAAGCAAAACCGGACGGAATCATCATCTCCAACAACACACTGCTCCTGATCGGCTGCGCTGCGGCACTGGTCGCACTTGCGGCAGTGGTGACGATCATCGCAACAAAAAAACGCAGGAGAAGCAGCGACAATCCGGCAATACTGCGCTATTCTCCCGTTACCGCGCCGCAACCCGAGCAAAGAAAAGAAACCCCGACGATCTGTATTGTCCGCCTCGGCGAAAAGGACGAGATACTCTTGGAAGGCGCGCTGACGGAGCCGATCTATCTCGGTGAAGGGGAAGAAACCCCGATTCTGACGAAAGCGGAGGCGGAGCAGGCGAAGACGAGGCTTATTTGGCGGGACGGGACGGTTTGGGCTATGCAAAACGGCGAGGGCGTTCTGGTCAACGGCGTGCAGGCGCGAACGAACGCATGCCTGAGCGTTGGGGACGTTCTGCATCTCTGCGGCGCGGACTATCGAATTTTCTATAGCGCGCAAGGCTGATTCGGGCGTAGCTAACATTAGCCAAGCAACATTGAGAATGATGATTTTCTGCTGGAAAGGCGCAAATGATGATCGATCCGAACTTGATCTGCATGCAATGTATGAAGGAACTGCACGAAAGAAACGGTATTTGCCGGCACTGCGGGTTTGATAACGCCGTTTGTGCCAACTCTGCGCATCAACTTGCCTGCGGCAGCATTCTCGCGGGTACATATCTCGTTGGGCGGATACTTGGGCAGGGCGGTTTCGGGATCACCTATATTGGGTATGATCTGAACCTAGACATCCGCGTCGCCATCAAAGAGTATTATCCGGAAGGCAGCGTAACGCGGGATATGCGCACGCAGAGCACGGTGCTTGTACTTTCAGAAGACCGGCGCGCGATGTTTGAGGCGGGCAAAGAGCACTTTGTGCAGGAGGCGCGCGTGCTTGCGCGCTTTTCCGGCGAAAAAGGAATTGTCGGCGTACGCTCGTTTTTCTTTGAAAACGGAACGGCGTATATCGTTATGGACTACGTAGAAGGTGAGACGCTGAAATCGTATGTCGCAAAGCATGGGGGAAACCTGCCGGCGGAAGAAGTGCTTCGCCGGTTTGAGGCGCTGTTCAAGCCGCTTTCCCGCGTGCACGAAGCGGGGCTGTTGCACCGGGACATCAGCCCGGATAACATCATGCTCACGAAGGACGATTCGCTCGTGCTGCTTGATTTCGGCGCGGCGCGGCAAATCTCCGTCTATGGCGAGCACAGCAATACCATCAACGTAAAACATGGCTTTGCGCCGGAGGAACAATATCGCAAGCGCGGGGAGCAAGGCCCCTGGACGGATGTTTACGCGCTGTCTGCAACGATCTATCGCCTCATCACGGGGGTGACCCCGCCGGAAGCGCTGGACCGCCTGATGAACGACGACACGATCAAGCCGCCAAACGCACTCGGCGCGGGATTGACACACGATCAAGAGCGGGCGCTCATGCACGGGCTTGCCGTACGCGCCGCCTTACGCACGCCAGACCTGCAGACACTCTATAAGGAGCTGTATATTCCGAAAACAGGCCCGAACCCACCGCCTCCGCCACCTAAACCACCCTTCGGTTGGAAGAAATATGCGCCAATGATCGGGGCGGGCGTGGTTTTGGTCGCCGCAGTGGTTCTGTTGATTTTAAAGCCCTTCTCCGGGACAAGGGGGTCAAAGACGGCGCGTGAAGAATCCACGCCAACGCAGACGATGCAACCGCTTGAGAATGTTCTTGCAACGCCGAAACCGACTGCCGTGCCGACCGATACGCCAACACTTGCTCCGGTTGAAACCCCGTTTTATATCTCCGACAGCAACGCGTTTGACGGCATTGTTGCCGCTTCGGTTTCCAACACACTACTGCTCAAAAACGACGGGACGGTCATTTGCCTCGGCGCGGGCGGCATGGACACGAGCGGCTGGAAGAACATCATTCAGCTTGCGGCAAGGGACAATTTTGCCGTTGGGCTCAAGAGCGATGGGACGCTTGTCGCTACGGGAGACGTGAGCCATGGGGAAGGCGACGTCTACAATTGGAGAAACGTAGCGCAGGTGGACTGCGGCTATCAGCACACCGTCGCAGTGACGGCGGATGGAAGCGTCTATTATGCGGGAGTAAATCTGCACGGGCGCGCAAGTTGCGAAAACTGGTCTAATGTTGTTCGCGTGCTTGCAGGGAGTGACCACCTTGCCGCAATATTGGGCGACGGCAGCGTCGTCGCGGCCGGATATGCCGCGGATGGACGGCTGGATACCGGTTCATTTTCGGATGTTATCACGGGCGATGTCGGCGGCGGCTCAACGTTTTGCGTGCGGCGTGACGGCACGGTGCTGGTTACGGGCGCAAACAAGAAAGGCGAAGACAATGTGCAGGATTGGACGAATATCGTAGCCATCTCTGCTTCCGGCGAGCACACGGTCGGGCTCCGCTCGGACGGAACCGTGGTCGCAACCGGCTCCAACGAGTATGGACAATGCGACACGGAAGGTTGGCGAAACATTGTTGCGATTGCCGCGGGAGGGAATTTTACCGTCGGCGTACAGGCGGATGGCTCCATCGTCGCGGTTGGCAGCAATGATCAAGGACAGATCAGCGTCGGCGGAATCCGGCTCTGGTAATGCGGCGCTTGCGCAGAATGTGAAACGAATTGTTGCACGAAAGCATGCGTATGCGATACCGTGCAGTTTGATTCTCGTCAGGGGAAGGGATACGCTAAATGATCAACCCAAACATGCTTTGCATGCGCTGCATGTCGCAGCTCGCCAAAGAAAACGGCTTTTGCTCCAATTGCGGGTTTGACAACAGGGCGCCGACCAACGAATTGCATCAATTGGAGTGCAGAAGCATATTGGCGGGCGCATATCTGATCGGTTGCGTTTTGGGACAGGGTGGTTTTGGAATTACCTATACAGCCTGGGATCTGAATCTGGACTTCAAGGTCGCAATCAAGGAATACTATCCGCTTGGATATGCGGCGCGGGATTCGCACACGCATGTTTCCGTGCTCACGCTCGGTGGCGACAAGCGCGAATATTATCAAAAAGGGTTGGAGCGTTTTGTCAACGAGGCGAAGACACTCGCGCGCCTCACCAAGGACAGGGGAATTGTTGGCGTGCGCGGCTTTTTGCGTGAAAACGGAACGGCATACATCGTCATGGATTATGTGGAAGGCGAAACGCTGAAAAACATTGCGGCAAAGCAGGGCGGAAAGTTGCCCGGGCAGATGGTGCTTGGATTGTTTCGCCCGCTCTGTGCTTCCCTTGCGCGCGTGCATGCCGAGGGGCTGCTGCACCGAGACATCAGCCCGGACAACATCATTTTGCAGCCGGACGGCGTGCTGACGCTGATCGACTTTGGAGCAGCGCGCCAGATCTCCGCTTATGGCGAGCATAGCAACACGATCAACGTCAAACACGGCTTCGCGCCGGAGGAGCAATATCGCACCCACGGCGAGCAAGGACCCTGGACGGATGTATACGCCCTCTGCGCGACGATGTATCGCCTCATGACGGGGCAAACACCACCGCAGGCACTCGACCGCCTCGGCAGCGGCGCCCGGATTGTGCCGCCGCGTCAGCTCAGCGCGGATATCACGCCGGCGCAGGAGCGGGCATTCTTACATGGGCTGAGCATCGACGCGCAGAGCCGCATTCAGGACATGCAGGGCTTGATGCGGGGGCTCTATGGCAGCGCCGTGCCAACCCAAAGGACGGTGGACGAGGAGGAGAAAAAATCGCCGGGCATCCAGCCTTTCATAAAGAACGATCCTGATCCCAATTCGCTTGCACAAAAAGTAAACGCGTGGACGAAGGGGAGATGGAAGTCCATCGGGGTTGTTGCGGGATCGGCGATCGGGTTATATTTGCTGATTCTGATCGGCGTCGGTGCATTCCGCGGTGACGCGAGAGGGCAAGAGCCAAAGGGAGAAAATCTTTCGGCGGCTGTGATGGCACAAACACCCGTTGACGCCCAAACCCCAGCCCCCACGGCAACGCAGAAACCGACGCCGGAACCCACCGCGGCGCCAACACAGATTCCAAATCCGCCGGAACTCTATCTTCAGCTAGGTTTTGGCGAACAGTATGTTGCCGCGCTCGATGATTTTGAGGATACCTACGGGGTCGACAGCGGCGATGTACAATGGAGCAGCGGGGACACGGACATCGTAACCGTTTCGCAAAACGGCATCATCACGGCAGGATATATGCAGAGCGACTTGTCGAAAGGCTACAACGACGACGTTGCAGTTACAGGCGTTGCCTCCAACGGAGTTACATTTACCTACCAAGTTGCGGTTGGCAACGGCAACACATATAGTCTGGACAAAGCGGAGGCGCGCAGGCGGCTCAAGGATAGTTATGCGAGAACCTATGTCTCCGATCCGTATCTGCCAAACTGTGCCGGGTTTACGCTGCTCTTCCAATACGAGTCGAGCGAAGGCAAGCACGTTGGCGAATGGATCTTCTGGGTACATGACATCAGCGGAGAGTGGATTGAATTTCCGGGCGTGATTCCGGAGGACGGCGTTGCGGAAACCTATACGGTTACGTTTGAAAAGCCGATCAACGTCTACGAGATTGTGATGCAACCCGTGCAGGAGAATCAGGATTTCAGCTACTACACCACCTATGGCGTGTGCAATGTGATCTACGCAGGATAACACGGTATAAATGTAACTGGAGAGAATAAAAGAGCAGGAACGGGATGAAACCCCGCCTGCTCTTATTGGTTTGTGTGAGGATTGATTGCCAAATTCCGCTAGATGTAATACATCGCCGCGTCGTCGCCTTTGTGCCTCTCGCTGGCAAGAACAAGGTCTTCCAGCGTAACCTGCGAAAGTGAAGCGGCAACCGCGTCGTCCAGGACCTGAAATGCGGACTCCCGCATGGCATACTCAATCTCCGGCGCTCTCTGTGCTACGGTTTCCTCGGTTTTGTCAAAAAGCCCAGTCTCTACGGCGGTGAGGACATCCAACACGCTGATTTGCCCCGGGGAACAGGAGAGGAGATAACCGCCTTGTGCACCCTTGACTGAAGTGACCAGCTCTCCGCGCTTGAGCAGAGAAAACACTTGCTCTAAATAGATTTTTGAGATGCCAAGCCGCTCCGAAATGCTGATGAGCGTGACAGACTCGCCGCTGTGATGCTGCTGCGCCATGTGGATGACGGAAGCCAGCGCATAGCGTCCCTTTGCGGAAATTCTCATAGAGCAGAATCCCCTTTATCCTATTAAATAACTATGTTTAATGATATATGATTTTGCGAATGCTGTCAAGGCTACTGAAACGCATTCGCGCACTTCTCGAAGCGGAAGTCCTGCACGATTCTTCTTCCCTAAGAGAGAAAACGAACGCCGCTTTTCGGACGGCGCTACGGATGCGTTTCAAACGATGTTTTGCTGCAGATCGAAGCGTTTTAGAAGAGGTGTTACAGCACACTCCGAAGAAAGCTGATCGCCTTTTCATTTGTCGGGTGATCGAAGATATCCTTCGGCGCGCCTTCTTCAAGGATCATGCCATCCGCCATGAACACCACACGGTCGGCAACCTCTCTGGCAAATCCCATCTCGTGCGTGACGCAGAGCATGGTCATACCCTGTTTGGCAAGCTGCTTCATAACGCCAAGCACTTCGCCGACAAGCTCGGGATCAAGCGCGCTCGTGGGTTCGTCAAAGAGCATGATCTCCGGCTCCATCGCGAGTGCGCGGGCGATTGCAACGCGCTGCTGCTGTCCGCCGGAAAGCTTGCTGGGGTAGACGTCCAGCTTGTCCGAAAGTCCGACGCGTTCGATGATCTCTTCCGCAAGTTTTTTTGCCGCTTCCGGCGTTTTTTTGCGGACGAGTACCTGCGCGATCATCACGTTTTCCAGCACGGTCTTGTGCGGGAACAGATTGAACCGCTGGAAGACCATGCCCATCTCGAGAAGCATTGCCTTCTGCGCTTCCGGCTCCGCGCGGTGGATCGTGCGGTTGTGCTCGCGATGCAAAAACAGCTCATCTTTGATGAAGATTTTGCCGCTTGTGATCTTCTCCAGCTGGTTGAGCGAGCGAAGATAGGTCGACTTTCCCGCGCCGGAAGGGCCGATGATGCAGATCACCTCGCCTTTTTTGACGGAGAGGTTGACATCCTTCAAAACCTCGAGAGACCCGAAGCTTTTGTAGAGATGTTCTGTGCTGAGAATATATTGATAATCACTCATATACGTGCCCTACTCACAAATCGAAAGTCGTTCTTAAACATAACACAATTTCTCTCTCGCACAAATCACTCATAGATCGAAAGCCGTTTTTCGATCTTGCCAAAGAGTAATGTGAAGATCGCGGTGATGACCAGATAGATCAACAGCGCGGGGATAAACACGAGATAGTTGCCTTCGCTGGTCATGATGGTTTTGGAGATTGTCGTGATATCCATCAAAGAGATGGCAAACACGAGGGAAACGTCCTTGATCATCATGACAAATTCGTTGCACAGCGGGGGAATCATGCGGCGAATGGACTGCGGAATGATGATGGTGCGCATCATCTGGCCGTAGCTCATGCCGAGTGCCTTTGCCGCTTCGTTTTGTCCTTTGTCGATGGATTGAATCGCCGCGCGGACGATCTCCGCGCAATAGGCGGCGGCGTTGAGCGAAAACGCAATCAGCGCCGCGATGAACGCGCCTTTGTAGACCGCCTCCGGATCGCCTGCACTAAAGAGGCTTCTCCAGGAGAAACCAAAGATTCCGGGCACGGAAAAATAGATCACAAACATCTGAATCAACAGCGGCGTGCCACGGAAAAAGAAGATATACGCGCTGCTGATCTTGCTGATGAGTTTATTTTCAGAAATCTTACCAAGCGCCAGAAAAACGCTCATGATTGCGCCGATACCCATCGAAAGCGTGGTGAGCAAGAGCGTGAGTTTCACGCCGTGCAGCAGGTTTTCTCCCGTGCCAAGCATACGGTAGGTGTAGTTCACCATCTGGCCCGCGAACTTCCAGCCGCCTTCATCCGCGCCATAGATCGCGCCCGCGAAGCCGACATAGGACTCCTTGATTGCGCTGGCGCCGGAGGTGGTGAAGGAGATATAGTTCATCACGCCGAGGTTATTATACGTGATGGTGAGGGACTTTCTGCTGCTGGTCTTCTCTTCCTCAATGATCTGTTTGATCGCAGGCGAGGCGTTGTTCAGCATATCCTGCTCCGAAACATTGATTGCGGAGAGGACGAAAACAAGCACCAAAGCCGCCACGATTAGAATGACGGCTGTCTTGGTGGAGCGCTGCCAGTGTTTGAAGGTCACGAGTTTTTTTAGCTTGCTCATGTTGTCTCGCTATCTGATGGATGATGGAAAAGATTCCGGCCGGCGCAGGCAATTTTGCGTTGACCCGCGCCAGCCGAAAGAAGCGGTTGTCTGTTTTGCTTATTTGCCGAACCAGTAGGCAACGTTGGATTCAAAGAAGCCTTCTGCGGTCAGCTTTGCAATTGCATCGTTGATTGCGGCTTGCAGAGCGGTGTTGTCCATCGCCACAGCAACGCCGAACTGTTCCGGTTCGCTCTCGTCCTGGAAGATCTTCACAAACTTGTCCGGGTTGGAGGCGAGGTAACCGTCCGCAACGGTGGAGTCAACAACGACCGCATCCACTTCGCCGTTTTCCAGCTGAGTGAAGCAAGTGGTGACCTTTTCGTTGGCGGAGATCGTCGCATCGATGGAACCGGTGCTCACATAGTCCGACATCAGGATGTCTGAGGTGGTTTCCTTCTGCACGGAGATGGAGAGGCCGTTGAGATCAAGGAAGCTCGCGATTTTGCCGGCATAGTCTTTTTTCACGACGACTGCCTGATAGTTGTTGATGTAGGGTTCAGAGAAGAGCATGCTGGCTTTGCGTTCTTCGGTGATGGTCACGGCGGAGATGACGCAGTCATAGTTCACGCCGATGCCCTGGAAGATACCGTCCCAAGCGGTGTTGACGAAGTTGACGGTCACGCCGAGTTTTTCGCCAAGGGCTTTGGCAAAATCAATGTCGTAGCCGATCGGGGTGGTGCCGTCCTCGGCAAAATCCTCAAACGGAGGATAGCCGATCTCCATGCCGACGGTCAGGACACCGTCCTGCATGAGTTTTACACTAGACATATCCACGCTGGCTGCCGCGGCGGCGGGGACTTCCTCCGCGGTCTTTGCCGCGCAGGCCGCAAAGGAGAGCAGCATCATGACAGACAGTGCAAGGGCAAATAGCTTCTTTATCATTTGATTCAATCCTCCTAAAAAAATAGAAGTTGAACAACTCAACTTCATTGTTTGCATTAAAATAGCATAGATATACGGTGATGTCAATATGAAATTTATAATTATAAGCAAAAAATCCACTTAATCCGTGAAAATTCACGAAATGCGGATAAATAATCCAGTTAGTTGCATAAACATGCATATATGTTACATAATAATGCGACGATACGATTCAACAATGATCGAGCGGCAAAGCTATGAGATAAGAGTGGGAGAAACACGCCAAAGAAGCGCACAGCCCCGGCGATCTGTTTGCAAACAAACCGTCATTACCCTTCCTTTGTCTCGCAGGATTCGCGGATATGTTCAAGGCCCATTTCGAAAATCTGACGCACATGGTCGTCCGCCAGGGCATAATAGATGTTCTTCCCGTCGCGGCGATTGATGACGAGGTTTGCGTCCCGCAGCGCGCGGAGCTGATGCGAAATTGCGGACTTGGTCATGTTCAAAAGCGCTGCAAGGTCGCAAACACAAAGCTCATGTTCGTCCAGAGCCCACATGATTTTGGCGCGCGTGCTGTCGCCCAGAACTTTGAAGAAGTCCGAAAGATCGTAGAGTTCGCTCTCTTCCGGCATGTTTCGTTTGACCAAATTGACCACATCCGCATGGATGATGTCGCAATCGCACACATAATCTTCTCTTGCCATCGTGTTGCCCTTTCTGTATACGGCCCGCCGGTTACGAATGGCGAGCATAATTCTTCCTATATCATAACACGCAATTCAAAAAATCAACGAGAATAAATCAAAAACGCTCTTGACAGTTGAGCGGGCATTCAACTATAATGACTTTGAAAGTTGAGCAACTGTTCAACTGTTTGCGACAAAAAGCGGATAACGAAATCATGGGTTACAAATGAGATAGGCTGCCTATAGCAGCAGAAGAGGGAAGAGCATGAAGAAGGTATGTCGATTGGATGGATTGGGTTGCGCAAACTGCGCGGCAAAGATTGAAAACGCGGTGGCAAAGCTCGACGGCGTTTCCGCTGCCAGCGTGAATTTTATGACCACCAAGATGGTGATTGAAGGCGAAGAGGCGCGCATGGACGAAATCATGGCGCAGGCAACCGCCATCGTAAAGAAAATTGAACCGGATGTCGTCGTGCGAAAGGCGTAAAGATATGAAGTTCAGCGAGAATCAAAAACGACTCGTCAAAACCCTGATCGGAGCCGCGGTATACGTGGCTGCCATTGCTACGCGTGTGGAAGGCAGCCTCTATTCACTCGGTGCGTTCCTTGCGGCGTATTTCATCATCGGCGGGGACGTGCTCTGGCGTGCGATTCGCAACATCCTGCGCGGGAAAGTGTTTGACGAAAACTTTCTGATGAGCCTTGCCACCGTCGGCGCGTTCATCGTTGGCGATTTTGCCGAGGCGGTCGCGGTCATGCTGTTTTATCAGGTGGGCGAGCTGTTTCAGGATTACGCTGTGGATCAATCCCGCAAGTCAATTGCAGGACTGATGGACATCCGTCCCGATTATGCGAATGTGCAGCGCGGCGATACGCTGGAAAAGGTTGACCCCGACGAGGTGAAGGTTGACGAGATCATCGTCATCAAACCCGGCGAGCGCGTGCCGCTGGATGCGGTTGTGCTCAGCGGGAGTTCGTCGGTCGACACCTCCGCGCTCACGGGCGAATCCCTCCCGCGGGACGTGGAGGAGGGCGATACGCTCCTCAGCGGCTGCATCAATATCAGCGGGCTTGTCACCGCGCGGGTCACAAAGGAATATGGCGAATCCACCGTCAGCAAGATTCTCGATCTTGTGGAGAACGCGGGAAACAAGAAATCCCAGTCCGAGAACTTCATCACGAAGTTTGCGGGGTACTATACGCCCGCCGTCGTGATCATTGCGGCGCTGCTCGCGCTTATTCCGCCGCTGGTTGTGCCGGGCGCTACTTTTCAGGATTGGATCTATCGCGGGCTGATCTTCCTCGTCATCTCCTGCCCGTGTGCGCTGGTGATCTCGATTCCGCTGAGCTTCTTCGGCGGTATCGGCGGGGCTTCGCGCAGGGGTATCCTTGTGAAAGGCAGCAATTACCTTGAGGCACTGGCTCAGACGGAGATTGTCGTGTTCGACAAAACGGGTACGCTCACCAAGGGAATCTTTCAGGTACAGCAGATTTCGCCCGTCGGCATTTCTGCGGAAGAACTGCTGGAGATCGCGGCTTATGCGGAGAGTTACAGCAACCACCCAATCTCACTCTCGCTGCAAAAGGCGTATGGCAGGGCGATTGACTCGGCGCGCATCAGCGGAGTGGAGGAGACATCCGGCCACGGCGTGACCGCGCAGGTGGATGGAAAGACGGTTGCCGCAGGCAACGCGAAGCTCATGCGCCGCCTCGGCATCGCGTTTACGGAGCCGGTGGATGTCATCGGCACGGTTGTCTACGTCGCGCAGGACGGGGTGTATCGCGGGTCGATCCTGATTGCGGACGAAGTCAAGGAGGACGCAAAGCGCGCCATCGCTGAACTCAAAGAGGCGGGGATCCGGCAGACCATCATGCTCACGGGCGACGCAAAACGCATCGGCGAGCGGGTCTCTACCGAGCTGGGGCTGGATCGTGTGTATACGGAACTGCTGCCGGCGGACAAGGTGGAGAAGGTCGAGGCGCTGTTTACCGAGAAGTCCCCGCGCGGAAAGCTCGCGTTTGTGGGCGACGGAATCAACGACGCGCCGGTGCTCGCAAGAGCAGACATCGGCATCGCGATGGGCGGGCTTGGTTCGGACGCGGCGATCGAGGCGGCGGACATCGTCATCATGACCGATGAACCGAGCAAGATTGCAACCGCGATTCGCGTTTCGAAAAAGACGCTGCGCATCGTGAAACAGAACATCACATTCGCGCTGCTGGTGAAGGCGGTTGTGCTTCTGCTCGGCGCGCTGGGAATTGCCAGCATGTGGGCGGCAATCTTCGCGGATGTCGGCGTTGCGATGCTCGCGATTCTCAACGCCATCCGCATGCTGAATGTGAAGAGTATCAGGTAGTATTTGGAGGGTTCCAAACAATACATAGAGACAGAAACGCCCGCGTTACCTGCATGGTTCGCGGGCGTTGCTTGCGTGATTCGGTATCTTCATTATAAGTACGTATGAAAACAAACCCCCGCCAGCACTTGCCAACGGGGGCTACGAACAAAACCATCAAAAACGAGTTCGGGGGCAAAGGATTACGATTTGTTTGTATTGATCTTAAAGATCGAATAGATTGGGCAGGTGCCAACCAACCCGGTGATGAGCGGAATTAAGCCAATCAGCCCGATCCAGCGAATGCC
Organism: Christensenella sp. UBA7703; assembly: GCA_002482505.1. Taxonomy (GTDB): domain Bacteria; phylum Bacillota; class Clostridia; order Christensenellales; family CAG-138; genus UBA7703. The sequence goes on from DLGD01000009.1 coordinate 25,028, forward strand.
GCCGGAGAGGAATATGACCAAGCTCAACAGTGCAATGCCGACGATAATACGAATCCAGCGATCCACTTGTCCTACATTCTTTTTCATGTTCCGATCCTTCTTTCTCGATTCAAAATCTGAGCTGCGTCGTATTTTCCGGCGAATGTTATTTCATGTTTCGTTATGTGAGTTCAACGAGTATGTCTTTTCCCTCAATCTTCACAGGGAGCGCCGTCGCATCGCCGACCTTCATCTGGACAAACGCAATCTTCGCGTTGCCAAGGTTTTTGCCCGTGCGGACATCAAATTTTGCCCCGTGCCGCGGGCAGGTGATCGTTGCGCCATCCAGGGTTCCGTCCGCGAGTGAACCACCCATGTGCGGACATTTGTTGTTGAGCGCATAAAACGCGCCGTCCACATTTGCAAGGAGAACTGTCTTTCCGTTGAGCGGGAACCCCTTCTTTTCACCGGGAGCGATCATGCCTGTTTCTGCAATTTTTACAAATGACATTTTCGATTCACCTCACTTTTCCTTATTATACCACCGTTACGCGGAAAAACTGTGTCTAAGTCACTGGAGAAAAAAACAGCCTCTTGCACAACGTGACAAAAGCACTGTATTATGGAGTAAGACAATGTATACTTACATCAACAACATGGGAAATACAGTAAGAGAGAACACGAGAGAAAGGGAGAATACACACATGTTTTCTGACAAAGTAAAAAAACTATTGAACGAACAGATCACGAAGGAATTTTACTCCGCATATCTGTATCTGGACTTCGTAAACTATTATGAAGAGCAGGGCCTAAAGGGCTTTGCCAACTGGTTTATGGTGCAGGCACAGGAGGAGCGCGACCACGCGCTGCTGTTCATCAAGTATATGCAAAACAACGACATCAAGGTCACGCTGGAGGCAATCGGTAAACCCGATGTGGTCATGAAGAAACACATCGACGCGCTCTGCGCTTCACTCACGCATGAGCAGTTTGTCACCGCATCGATCCACACGATCTATGAGGCAGCGTATGAGGACAAGGACTTCCGCACCATGCAGTTCCTCGACTGGTTTGTCAAGGAGCAGGCGGAGGAGGAGACCAACGCCAACGACAACATCAAGAAGATGGAGCTCTTCGGCACCGACAGCAAGGGGCTTTACATGCTCGATCAGGAGATGGGCGCGCGCGTCTACACACCGCCGAGCCTTGTTCTCTAATACAACAAAACGAACATACACAAAGACCGCCGGGAAATCGGCGGCCTTTTTTTACGCTGCGTTTCGATTTTATCCTTATTCTCGTCTATACGGACGTAAAGGCGAGATTTTACTCATAATCCGCAAACAGCACTGCTGTCGCGGAATTACTTGCGGTGCGTTCTACCTCGGTAAGCTGTCCGCTGGAGAGATCGATTCGGTAGAGGATCAGCTCGTTGCTGTCCTGAAAACCAGAGAGCAGAAACTTACCGTCGGGCGTGATGTTGAAGTCACGCGGGGTTTTTGCGTTCGTTTTCTGGATGGCGATGGGCGAAAGCGTGCCGTCTTTTTGTACGCGGTAGCTTGCGATGCTGTCGTGCCCGCGGTTGCTCGCGTAGAGAAATTCGCCGTTGGGATGCAGCTTGATGCACGCGGCAATGGTCTCCACGGCGCAATCTGCCGGAAGCATCGGCAAGGCTTGCAGGAAGGTCGCTTTTCCCGTCTCGCTGTCATACGCGTAGACGCGAACGGTGCTACTGAGCTCCGTCAACAGATAGAGAAATTTTCCGCTCCTATCAAACACAAACTGCCTTGGGCCATCGCCCGGTTCGGTCTTGATCGCGGGCGCGGCGTTGGGTGAAACAACACCCGTTGTCCAATCGATCCCGTAGACGGAGAGTTCATCCGTGCCAAGATCGGCAACCAGCACATGTTTGCCCGACGGATCGGGCGTAATCTGGTGCACATGCGGGCTGGCTTGCCGCGTCGGGTTGACGCTCTTGCCATAGTGCTGCACAAAACAGGAGGCGGTGCCGAGGCTGCCGTCCGGTAACACGGGCAGTATTGCGAAGCTTCCGCCAGTGAAGTTCGCAACCAGCAGATGGCTATCATCGGCGCTGAGGCTGACGCAGCAGGCATCCGCGCCGCCGGTCATGCGGCGATTGAGAAAGGTCAGTTCACCTGTCTTTTCATTGATTGCGTAAGCCGAAACCGCCGCGGATGCTTCTTCATGATATTCTTTCAACTCGCTGACCGTGTAGAGAAAGCGCTTGTCCGCGCTCAGCGCAAGATAGGTCGGGTTCGGCTTGCCCGTTGCAAACAGGCGGGTGAGGTGCCCCGCTTCGTCCATGCGATAGACGGTGACGCCGTCTCCGCTGCCGGGGATGAGCTCGCCTGTGCCGAGGACGATGGGTTGGGTATAGCTGCCGATGAAGACCAGACGGTTTTTCATATGGTTGCGTCTCCTGTCAAATATTTGAGAAACAAAATATGTTATTTGGCTTTCAGAATTTGTTCAATCGCCCAAACGGCTCCGTCGCTGTCGTTGCTTGGCGCGACGTGCGTTGCCGCGTCTTTAACACTCTGCTGCGCGTTTTCCATCGCGAAGGAAAGTCCCGCGTGGCGAAACATTGCAACATCCGCCTCGCCGTCGCCAACCACCGCGGCTTCATCCGGCGAAATGCCGAGATAGTTGCAAAGCGCGAGTAGCCCCGTGCCCTTTTCTACGCCTTTTTGGTTGACCTCCAGCCCGTTTTGAATCGAGACGACCAGATCGACCGGGAAAGCTTCGCAAAAGGCGCGCAGGCGCGGCAGATCCGAGAGGTCTTCAAACGAGATGTAGAGCTTTTCAATGTCGCTTGCGCGCGTTGCCAGTAAATCCCCGACGTGTTGCGCGGGCGTATATCCAGCAATCAGCGAGGGATGACGCATGTGCTCAACACCAAATTGGCTGACATGCGGCCAGAGCGATTCGTCAAGATAGGACGTTCCGTCCGCATAGACCTGCGTCAGCGTACGATAGCTGCGCGCCTCGCGTTCAATTTCCTGCGCAATCGAGAGCGGAAGATGGTTTTCGTAAAACGTCTTGTTCGTTTCCGTATCCAGTCCGGTTGCGCCATTGCTGACGACAAAGTAACGAATCCACGGCAAACTCCGGCGCAAGTCGATCAATTCGCCCATGCTGCGCCCTGTGTTGATGGAGACGAGAATGCCCGCGTCCCGAAGGGACTCCACCGCGCGGATCACGGAAGGAGAAAGGGAAAGGTCGCTGCGGACGAGCGTGCCGTCTACATCCAGCGCGACAAGTTTGATCTTTGTCATGCGTCAACCTTTCGCTTTGGGGTATTCGTTGCAGAGCAGGCGATACGGGTTTTCGTCCTCTTCAATGGTGGAGAAGCGCCCAAGCGGCTCTAGGAAACGATTGTCGTGCACATCGTCGTTGCACATACTCACCTCGCCCAGCAGAACCGGGCCGGAACCCGCCTCCACATTGAAGTCGTGATACAGATACGGCTGAATCGAGATGCTCTCGCCGGGGGTCAGGCGAATCTGCGTTCCGGCGGAAACGGTAAACGTGCGTCCGTCGCAATGCAGCGTCACGTCACTGCTCGCCAGTTGCTCGTCCGGCGTGGAATTATAGACCGTGATGAGCACATTTCCGCCGCCGCGGTTGATGATGTCCTCCATCTTGCTCCAATGGAAGTGCATCGGCGAATACTGTCCTTCTTCTATATAAAGAAGCTTCTCTGCATAGGGCTTGGGGTAAACCTCCCGCTTGGCGAAGTTGCCGTTGCGGATGGTCACGAGAGAGAAGCCCATCCTGGCGAAATCGCCCGCGCCATAGTCGGTGACATCCCAACCGAGCATGTTGTCGCGAATTTCGTCAAACGCATGATCTTTCGCTTGCCAGTCTGCGGGAGACCATGCGCAAAACGGCGGTAGTGCAAAGCCGTGCAGCGCGGCAAAGGCTTCCATGCGGCGGATGGCCGCGTTGATTTCGGAACGTTTCATTTGGATGATTCTCCTGATCAAAGTTACGCGCAGGATAGAGCGCGGCGGTATAGAATCCGGTTGTTTCGGGCGCAATCGCCCGACCGCTATCATTCTAGCGCATTTGTCCGGAATATGCAATGACAGACAGAATAGTTTCATATGAAAGCATTATTGTTATAATAGTAATGATTTTCGTTGACACGACCAAAACCAATCGCTATACTGAACCTGAGAAAACAATCACAAGTCTATGCGCGAAAGAGGAAAAGAGCAGCATGAAGAGCGGATATGTCATCGGAATCGACGCGGGCGGAACCAAGGTTGCCTATGGACTATTCAACCCCGCGGGAGAGAGAATTGACCGCGCGCAGCACCCGACGGATGTTTGCGCAACCGGGGAATCGTTTTCCGATACGCTGGTGGAGAACATTCAGGCGATTCTTGCGCGAAACAACATGAAGGACACGGATCTCGACGGAATCGGCATCTGTATGCCCTCGTTCATCCTCTTTGACGAAGGATATGTGCTCATGACCTCCGCGATGCCGGGCATCAAACAGTTTCCCATGCGGGACTATCTCAAAGCGCGGCTGAACACCAACATCGTGCTGGACAACGACAGCAACGCGGCGGCGCTTGCCGAATACCGTCGGGGAGCCGGCAGAGGCAGCAAGCATCTGGTCTACATCACGGCGGGCACGGGTCTTGGCAGCGGAATCCTGATCGACGGAAAGCTCTTTCGCGGCAGCTACGGCTGGGCGGGCGAATGCGGACACATGCTGGCAACGCCCGACGAAGGGCTGATGTGCGGCTGCGAGAACCGCGGTTGCTTCATGAGCTATGCTAGTGGCCGCGCGATGAGCGCGCGTGTGCGCGGGCAGATGACCTATTGCAACACCACGATCCTCACGCCGGAGACGGCGGACGGAGAACATGTGCTGGCGGCGTATCATCAAAACGACCCGCTCGCGATCGAAACCATCGATACCATCGCGCATTACCTCGGCATCTGCGCGTTTAACATCTACCAGATGCTCAACATCAACCGCTTCGTCTTTGGTGGTGGGCTGACGAACTTTGGCGATGTCTTGTTTGACCGCGTGAAGGCGGTGTTTGATCGATACAATCACATTCCGCTGCCGGTGGAGTTTAAGCTTGCCGAGCTTGGCTCGGACATCGGACTTATCGGCGCGGCGGAGTTTGTCCGCGAGGCGTAAATACCAATTAAAAAAGAAATTGACTCAGGAGAGAAACAATATGGAAGCAAGTAAGACGGAGAAAGAATACGGCAACCCCAAGGAATACTTTGGTTCGCTCAGCGAGCGCACCGCGCGCATCCGCGCCCGCCTGCTGGACACACAGCCCACGGTAGACACCCAACGCGCGCTGCTCACCACGGAAAGCTACCGCGCGCACGAGCAGGATCAAGTGGTTTTGCGCCGCGCCTATATGCTCGACAACGTCCTGCGCAACATGAGCATCTACATCGACCCGGATGCATTGCTTGCCGGGAACCAAGCCTCCAGCGATCGCAGCGCGCCGATCTTTCCCGAATACGCGATGGATTGGGTGATCAAGGAGTTGGACGCGTTTGACAAGCGCGATGGCGATCGCTTCACCATCACGGAAGAGAACAAGCAGATTTTGCGCGACATCTACCCTTACTGGAAAGGGCGCACCTTGCAGGACAAGGGCTATGCCGCGTTTCCGGAGCGGGCGAGATTGTTCTATGACCTCGGCATCATCAAGACCGAGGGCAACATTACCTCGGGAGATGCGCACATCGCGGTGGACTACGGCCGAATTCTGCGCGAAGGCCTCGCGGGCTATCGCGCGCGGGTGCTCGAGCAACAGGATACGCTGGAGCTTTCCAACTTCGAAGACCTCAAGAAGAGCTATTTCTATCGCTCGATCCTGATCGTGCTGGACGCGGTCGAGGCGTTTTCGCTTCGCTATGCAGCGCTGGCGGAGGAGCAGGCACAGACCGCGACGCCGGAGCGCGCAAAGGAACTGCTGGAGCTGGCACGTATCTGCCGCAAGGTGCCGATGCAGCCGGCAAGCAGCTTCCACGAGGCGCTGCAGAGTATCTGGCTGCTGCATGTCGTCCTCCAAATCGAAAGCAACGGGCATTCGCTCTCCTACGGGCGGATGGATCAATATGTCTACCCGTTTTATGAAAAGAGCCGCGCAGAGGGCATGAGTGAGGAATTTGCAAGCGAACTGCTCGAAAACCTCTGGCTGCGCACCTTTACCATCAACAAGATTCGTTCCTGGTCGCATACGCGCTTCTCCGCTGGCAGCCCGCTTTACCAGAACGTGACGGTCGGCGGGCAGACGGTGGATGGAAAAGACGCGGTGAACCCGCTGAGCTATCTGATCTTGCGCTCCGTCGCGCGCTGCCATCTGCCGCAGCCGAACCTCACCGTTCGCTACCACAAGGGGCTGAGCGACGACTTCATGCAGGAATGCATTCAGGTGATCCGCTGCGGATTCGGCATGCCCGCGTTCAACAGCGACGAGATCATTATTCCTTCGTTCCTCAACCTCGGCGTGAAGAAAGAGGACGCGTATAACTACAGCGCAATCGGGTGTGTCGAGGTTGCGGTACCCGGCAAATGGGGCTACCGCTGCACGGGGATGAGCTTTCTGAATTTTCCGAAAACGCTGATGATCGCGCTCAACGACGGCATCGATATCGACAGCGGCAAGCGCGTGTTTGAGGGAACGGGGCATTTCCTCGCAATGGAAAAATTTGATGACGTGATGAAAGCCTGGGACATCTTCGTGCGCGAGTTCTGCCGTCAGGCGGTGATTCTCGACTCCGCCGCCGACATGGTGCTCGAGCAAGAGGTGCCGGATATTCTCTGCTCCGCACTGACGGAGGATTGCATCGCCCGCGGCAAGCACCTCAAAGAAGGCGGTGCGGTCTATGATTTCATCAGCGATTTGCAGGTTGGCATCGCAAATCTTGGCGACTCCCTCGCCGCAATCAAAAAGACGGTCTACGAAGACAAGAGCGTGACCAGAGAAGAACTCTGGAACGCGCTTTTGACCGACTTCGCGGGTGAACGCGGGGAAGAGATCCGCAAGCTCCTGCTTGCCGTACCCAAGTTCGGCAATGACGACGACTACGTGGACAGCCTCGTGGTGGAAGGCTACGACAGCTACATCGACGAGCTGAAAAAGTATAAAAACACGCGCTACGGGCGCGGGCCGATCGGCGGTTGCTACTATGCGGGCACAAGCTCCATCTCCGCCAACGTGCCGCAAGGCGCGGGCACCTGCGCGACTCCAGACGGGCGGCACAAAGGTGACCCTCTGGCGGAAGGCTGCTCGCCCACGCACGCGGCGGATGTCAACGGACCCACCAGCGTGTTCAAGAGCGTGAGCAAACTCCACACGGATAAGATCACCGGCGGCGTGTTGCTCAACCAAAAGGTTGCGCCGAGCATGCTCGAAAAACCGCGCGACCGACAGAAGCTCCTGTTCCTGCTGCGTACGTTCTTCAACACGCTCAAGGGGTTTCATGTGCAGTATAATGTCGTCTCCAGAGAGACGATGCTGGACGCACAGGTTCACCCGGAGAACCATAAGGATTTGATCGTGCGCGTTGCGGGCTATTCCGCGTTTTTCAACGTACTTTCGCGCCAGACGCAGGACGACATCATCGCCAGAACCGAGCAGGTGCTGTAAATAAAACGCATTCGCTTTTCAGAACCGCTTCACATGGCTTTCGCCTGCTGTTATAATAGTGGCGCAGATTCGTTTCAAATGATCGGCCAGAGTCTGCATTATGAAACAAAATGACGGGAGTTATGAAATGAATCAGCGCTGTCTGACGATACTCGACCTGCTCAACCGCGAAGAAACGCTGGATGTCAACGATCTGGCTCAGCGGCTGAATGTCTCCGCCGTGACGGTGCGAAAAGACCTCGCTGTGCTCGAAAACAAGGGGCTGCTGCTTCGTCAGCACGGTTGCGCCATGCGTGTTTCCCCAAACGACGTTGGCTATCGCATGACGTTTGACTATGAGGTGAAACGAAGAATCGCGCGGCGGGCGGCGGACATGGTCGGCAGCGGCGAAGCGGTCATGATCGAATCCGGCTCCACCTGCGCGATGCTGGCCGAAGAACTCGTGCGCAAAAAGCGGGATGTGACCATCATCACGAATTCCGCATTCATTGCGGGCTATGTGCGCTCCATCCCCGGCGCGCGCGTGGTGCTGCTCGGCGGCACGTATGACCCAGACGCGCAGGTGATGAGCGGTCCGCTCGTCGGCAAATGCGCGGAGGAGTTCTATGTTGATAAATTCTTCATCGGCACCGACGGATATGACCCCAACCAGGGATTTTCCAACGTGGACATGCTCCGCGCGGAGGCCGTTCGCGCCATGGCGGCGCGCGCGGACAAGCGCATCATCCTCACCGATGTATCGAAATTCAACAAGCGCGGCGTGGTGCAGCTTATGCCCGCGCGGCAGGTGACGCATGTGATTACCGACGCGGTGCCGGACAACTGCCGCCTATCTCTGGAGGAGAGCGGCGTGGAGATTATCCTCACGTAACGCATCAGAACGGGGGACAGCCTCCGTTCTTTTTTCTTACGGCGGGCGATGAAGGAGAGAGTGCATTGGCGGACTTCTTTGCAAACGGATATGAAGGCTTTTGCGCGGCTGTGGATGCTTCCGAAACGCCGGTGCTGTTTTGCGAACGCTTTGACGAGCGCAGCAGCATCTGGAATTTTAACGAGCACTGCCACAACTGCATCGAACTGATCTATTTTCTCTATGGGAATGCCCGCGTGATTACGGGAGGAACGAGCGTACAGGCTTCGTTTTACGACATGATCGTTTACCCGCAAGGAAAGCTGCACACGGAAAGCCTCCAATTTGACCATCATCAGGAGATCATCTGCATCTGGGTGGATATCCCCGGACTGGAGCTTGATGATATCATGCGCATTCAGGATAAGGATGCGCGATTGAAGTGGCTCATGGAGACCATCCACGCGGAATACAAGAGTCAAACGCCCAATACGGCACTGATCGACCATTTTGTGAAGAGCGTTGTGCTGATGATTGGTCACTGCTACCTCGAAAAGCAGACACAGAGCGACATGATTAGCCGCGTGATCCTCTATATGCAGGATCACCTGACCGAGAGCATTAGCGTTCAGCAGCTCGCGGACATGGTCTATGTCAGCAAATCTTATCTCAGCCGCGCGTTCAAGCAAAAGACGGGGCTTTCGCTGATGGAATACCTCAACTCTCTGCGCATGGAAGCGGCAAAGGCGCTGCTTGCGGCAAGCAACATGAACACGGATGAGATTGCTTGCCGTACAGGCTATCACTCCGCGAAGTTCTTTTATCGGGCGTTTCGCGCATATACAGGCATGTCTACACGGGAATACCGTAAAAACGGGAGTGAAAACAGGATATAGGGTTCACGATTGTGCACGTTTCAAGCACGCAAAACGGTTTTAGGACCGTTTTTTTTGTGGTAGCATTCTTATAGAAACAAGCAGATTCGTTCTATTCATCGAAAGATCAATTTCGTTCGAAACATTACTACGATTCAAACACATAAAATTCAACATCGAAGATAAAATAGTAACCATTTTCACCCGACCAAACAACAAGGGATAAAATCATGAAAACCAAGCTCGATCAGCTACCACTGAGCAATCGTGTTCAGTCGCTCAAACAAGTGATGTTTTCCGAGGAACGGTTTGCGTCTGTGGAACAGGCGAAGATCGTGACCGATGTGTATCGCGCGCACGGCGATCTGCCGCGCAACATTCTCCGCGCGCTGGCGCTCAAGGAAGCGCTTGCCCGCATCGAAATCCGGATCACGGAAGGAGAGCTCATCGTCGGCAACCGCACCACGGGGGTGCGCTCGGGTGTGATCTTTCCGGAGTCGGGGTTGAGCTGGGTGGATCGCGAGATTGAGACCTTGCCGTCGCGCCCGCAGGACCCGTTCGGGATTCGGCAAGAGGATATCAAAGCGTTTCACGAGGAGATTTTTCCGTTCTGGAAGGGCAAGACGCTCGAAGACATTCTCGACGAGCGCATTGGCGGCGAGATGCGCGCCATCGGCAAGGTTGCCAAGATCAACCAAACCGACCACGCGCAGGGGCACATCTGCCCGAATACCGCGCGCTGGCTGAAATTCGGCCCCAGCGGATTGATGGAAGAAGCGAAAGCCGAACAAGCCAGACAGCCGGAGAACGCCGCGTTTTACGAAGGGCTGATCCTCTCTCTCGAGGGGGCTTGCCTGTTCATGCGCCGCTATGCCGTGCTTGCGCGCGAAATGGCGGCAACATCTGCCCGCAAAGAGGAGCTGCTGGAGATTGCCCGCGTGTGCGACGCGCTGAGCCAGCGCGCGCCGGAGACCTTCCGTGAAGCGGTGCAGGCGTGCTGGTTTCTGTATGTCATTCTCCAGATGGAGAGCAACGCCTCCTCGTTTTCGCCCGGGAGGATGGATCAATACCTCTACCCGTATTACGAAAGAGATCTCGCTTCCGGCGTTCTGACGCACGAATCCGCGCTGGAACTGATCGAATGCCTGTTCCTTAAGTTCAACCAGATCGTCTATCTGCGCAGCAGCGGCAGCGCAAAATACTTCGCGGGATTCCCGATTGGCTTCAACGTTGCCATCGGCGGGCAGGACGAAGCGGGAATATCGGCGGAGAACGAACTCACGTTCCTCTTCCTCCGCGCACAGGAGCACCTGCTCTTGCCGCAGCCGAACCTCTCAGCCCGCGTGTTTTCGGGCTCGAGCGAGCGGTTTTTGACCCGCTGCTCGGAAGTTGTCGGCAAGGGCAGCGGCATGCCGCAGTTTTTCAACGACGAAGCGGTGATTCCCGCGCTTAAAGGCAAGGGCATTTCCGACGAGGACGCGAGGAATTATGCCATCGTCGGCTGCGTGGAGCTCACCACGATGGGCAACAACCTCGGCTGGAGTGATGCCGCGATGTTCAACCTCGTCAAGGCGCTGGAACTCGCGCTCAACGACGGCGTCTGCACGCTCACGGGCAAACAGATGGGTGCGCATACGGGCACGCTGAAAGACTTTGCCAACTATGAAGATGTGATCGCCGCGCTGAACACGCAGATCGATTTCTTTTTTGAGCGGATGATTCGCTGCTGCGAAGTGGTGGAACGAGCGCACGCGGAACTGCTACCGTCTCCATTTCTCTCCTGCGTGGTTGACGACTGCATGAAGGCCGGTATCGACGTGACCGCAGGCGGCGCGCACTATAACCTCTCCGGCATTCAGGCGATTCAGTGCGCCAATATTGCCGACAGCCTCGCCACGCTCAAGACGCTGGTCTATGATGAAAAGCTTGTTGACCGTGCCCAGCTACATGCGGCTTTGGTCAACAACTATGAAAACGCGGAGCTGCTCCGCCTGCGGATGCTCAACAAAGCGCCGAAGTACGGCAACGATATTGAATGGGTGGACGCCATCGCCTTTGACTGGGCGAGGGACTTTGCCGAGCGGCTGACAAGGTTTACCAACGTGCGGGGTGGTCCGTATCAGATGGGGCTCTATACCGTCTCTGCGCATGTGCCGATGGGGCAAAACGTTGGCGCAACGCCGGACGGCAGGCTTGCAAAAGAACCGCTTGCAGATGGCGGCATGTCTCCCGTCTACGGGCGGGACGCAAAAGGGCCCACGGCGGTGCTCAAGAGTGTATCCCGCGTCAAGAGCGAATACGGCAGCAACGGCACACTCCTGAACATGAAGTTTTTGCCGAGTCTATTTAAAACCGAGCTGGGCGTGTCGAAATTTGTGCGGCTCTTGCGGGCGTTTATCGAACTCAAAATCATCCATGTGCAGTTCAACGTGGTCAATCGGGACGATCTGCTCGCGGCGCAGAAGCAGCCGGAGTTGTATAAGAGCCTGACGATCCGCGTGGCGGGGTATACGGCATATTTTACGGAACTGGCGCCGGATCTCCAGCGGGAGATCATCGAACGCACGGAATTTGCGGACATATGACCACCGCGACAGTGTTGAGGACCAAACAAAATACGATAGGCAAGTGCGTATGATCACAGCAAATGTGTTCGATATCAAACGATTTTCGATCAACGATGGGGACGGAATCCGCACGACGATCTTCCTAAAAGGCTGCCCGCTTGCGTGCAAATGGTGCCAGAATCCCGAAGGGCTGATCCCCGAAATCCGACTCTGGTACGCAAAGAACATCTGCGTCGCCTGCAAAAGCTGCATCGCAAGCTGCGAGACGGGCGCACTCAAATGGGATGAGCGCGGTGTTGCAATCGATCACGACGCCTGCACGCGCTGCGGCAGATGCGTCGTCGCGTGCCCGACCGGGGCAATCCGGTTTGACGCGCGGGAGATGTCGATCGAAGAAGCACTGCAAGAGATTGAAAAAGACCGCCCGTTTTACGGAACCGACGGCGGCGTGACCCTCTCCGGCGGTGAAAGCATGGCTAGCCCTGCCTTTTCCCTCAGCATCCTTCGTGCCTGCCGCGAGCGCGGCACCAATGCACAGATCGAAACCAGCCTCTACGCGCGGCCGGAGACGGTGGATGCGTTTGCCGAGGTGGCGGATCGCATCATCGCGGACATCAAGCTGATCGACCCCGCGCGGCACTTTTTAGCGACAGGTGTAGACAACACGCTGATTCTAAGCAACATCCGCCATCTGGCGGAGAAGGGCACAAAGTTGCTGATTCGTGTGCCGCTGATTCCGGGATTTACGGACGATGAAGAGAACATCCGCGGGATTGCGAAATTCGTAGCCTCTCTGGGACGCGAAATTCCCGTGGAATTGCTCAACTTTAACCCCATGTGCCGGGAAAAGTATGAATCTTTGCGGCAACGATACGAGTTTGACCCCGACCAGCGTGAGATTGAGCAGGAACGCGTGGATGCGCTGAAACGGATTTTGAGCGATTACGGTGTGATTGCGCTTTAAATTAAAAACTTCAATCAGAGTGATCTGATGGTATACCGGGATGGATGGAAGAATGAACGCAAGAGTGCAGGAGTTTCTGAACCAGGCCGCGCGCGGCGAAACAGTGTATTTACCGGACGTGCGCCGCACGTTTTCCAAAGCGGAATGCAGCATCTTTTGCGATCTTACCCTTGCTGTCGGCGGTGTCAGACGCTGGGAAATCCGCGTTCCTGCCGTGCAGGACGAAGCAGAACTCCGGTTCGTCCGTGAATATTTTTACGCAACGCTCTACAACATTCTCTCGACGTTTGGCGGCGCGCGCATGACGCTCTCGTTCGCAAAAGGAGATGCTTTCTCTAGGGCGCTTTGTGAAACACTCGACGACGTGTTTCAGGTGCATCTTCCAACGAACAAGCGCAGCGGCTACGGCAAGTGCCTGAACGTGACCGACCGCATCAACGCGGCAACGGGCAAACCGCCGTTTTCGTTCGCGCTCACGCAGGAACCGTTGCCTGCGCTGCCCGCCGAAACGGCGAAGCATTCCGACGCGGTGCATGCCTGTCGCACGGCGGTTGAGAAGACAAAATCTTCTACAATCTGTGGCATCGACATCGGCGGGACGGACATCAAGGTGGTCGGCATCTCCGGCGGGAAGATTGCCGCAGTGAAAGAATATGACTGGTTCCCTGCGGAGATGGCGCGGGTGGAGCAGGTGGTTGAACCGATTTTGCTGATGGCGCGGGTGGTGCGCGCGGCAATGTCTCTGCCCAGCACGCCGGAAGCGGCCGCACTCAAGGAGCAAATGCTCAAAAAAGGCGTCTCCGATGAAGCGATGCAGAGCGCGGTGGACACATGCCGGACGATCTATGGCGAAGCGCCGCTTCTTGACGGAATTGGCGTATGCTTCCCGGATGTGGTGATTGACGACCGGATCGTCGGTGGCGAAACCTATAAAACACGCGGCATCCGCAACGCCTCGGTGGACTATGAAACCGAATTTCGCAAGCTTTCTTCGCTCCAGACTCTGCTGCTTGCGCAATGCAACCCCCACGGCAAGGTGCATCTTTCCAACGACGGCTCTCTTGCCGCATACACGGCGGCGGTAGAGCTCGCGCATTCCGCGGACGCGGATAGCGTCGTTTCCGGTGTGTTTGCCCATACGCTCGGCACCGAGCTTGGCACGGGCTGGATTGACGAGACGGGCGAGATTCCGCAGATTCCGCTGGAAATGTACAACTGCATCATCGATCTTGGCAATCAACCTGCGCGCGCCTATTACGAACTCGACGCGCGGAGTGTGAATAACTTCAACACCGGGCTTTCCGGCACGCTGCAGAAGTATTGCAGCCAGAGCGGCGCGTACCGCCTTGCGCTTCGCATCTTTGAAGAGAAAGCACCTGCGCGCTATGCGGAACTCTTCGACAAAGGTTTTTTGGAGCAGCAGGGTGGCGGCGTGTTCGTCCGCCAAACGCCGAACGATATGCGAAAGCCGCTCTTGGAACACCTGATGCGGCTTGCATCCGAAGGCGACGCGGCAGCGGAGGAAATCTTCCGCGAAATCGGCGAATACCTCGCGGTTACGTTTGAGGAGAGCGAATGGATGCTTGCCCCCAAGAGCCGCGAGAGGATTCTCTTTGGCCGATTTGTCAAGCACAAGCGCTGCTTTGAACTGATGCAGGAAGGCGCAAGCGCGCGTAACAACGTGCGGTTTGTCGCCGGCGATGGAACGCTTGCATTCACGCCCGTGATGTTGGAGCTGAAAAACGATCCTGTCCACACGGTTGCGCAGTTTGGTCAGGCGGTTGGCGCGGCGTATTTTGCGGCATCACAACTTTAAAAAAGCAAACAGACCACATCGGAATCGACGGAGGGAATCGAATATGAAAGAACAAAATTATCTGGATAGTCTCGTCGGCGTGTTTGGACACCCCGCGGCGGAAAACCCCGGCGTGGTGATTCAGGAGGCGGCGTTTCGTGCGCTCGGTCTCAACCTCTGGCGGTTTCTAACGATTGACGTTGACCCGGACAAGCTGGAGGACGCAATCAAGGGATTGAAGGCATTCAAGATGCGCGGCATCAATTGCACTATTCCGCACAAAATCAACGTGATTCCGTATCTGGATGAACTTTCCGAGAGCGCGCGGCTGATTGGAGCCGTGAACACCATCGTCAACACGGACGGCAAACTATTCGGCGAGAACACGGACGGCAAGGGTTTCATGGAATCACTCGAGCAAAACGGAGTTGACCCGAAAGGCAAGAAGATCGTGATTCTCGGCGCGGGTGGAGCCGCGCGCGCGGTCAGCGTGGAGCTTTCGGTCGCGCTGGCGGGCAGCATCACCATCGTGAACCGCCCGGAGGACGCACATCTGGCAAAGAGCCTGATGGAACTACTGAACCGGATCATGCCGAACAACGCATTTGTCACATGGGATCATACCTATGCGGTGCCCGCGGACACGGACATCCTCGTGAACGCCACATCGATCGGGCTCTATCCCAATGTGGACGACATCCCGAATATCAATCTGGACACGATTCTGCCGACGATGTTTGTGCAGGACGTGATCCCGAACCCCGCGATCACGCCGTTCCTACGCGCGGCCCAAGCACGCGGTGCACGGTGGAACACCGGCACGGGTATGCTGATCAATCAGGCAGCGCTGAACATCGAGATGTGGACAGGCCTCAAACCCGACAAAGCAGTCATGCTGAAAGCCTTGCAAGAGGCGCTGAATTAAAGCTCAGAACCCAATACAAACGCAAAACTTCGCAGCATGAATGGAACCGCATCCGGCAATTGAACCATATAACATGTCTTGTAATGGTGTTGGATCAGATGAAACAAAGCACTTCTCATCGTCTGATCCTGCAATGGGCAATAATAAAAACATTCTAGATTAAGAATTCGTATCATCATACCCCAAAGCATCCTTGCGCTGCTTGCGCACGAACTACGGAATAAGCGGACAATGCAATAAATTGTGTTGTTTGCTTAAATAAAAAGGAGGAAGAAAACAGAATGTACAAAAAGATTCTCGTACTGCTCCTAGCGCTCATGATGGTTGTTGGCGTGTTTGCCTGCAAGCCCGCTGCAACGACGGATACCGCCGCCCCCGCGGATGGTGCCAAGACCTACAAAGCCGCGTTCATCACGCAGGCGCTCTCCAATGAGTCGCAGGCCTATGCGTGGAAACAGTTCCAGCAATACTGCGGCGAATACGGCTTCACCATGGACGTGTTCGAAGGACAGAACGACGTTCAGAACGAGGCGAAAGCGGTCAGCACCTGCATCGCGCAGGGCTATGACGCCATCTTCATCAACCCGAGCGACATCAACGCGATCGTTCCGAGCCTGATGGAAGCCAAAGATGCCGGCGTCATCGTCGGCATGTTCTCCTCGGACCTCCCCGCGGAATCGCAGCAGTATCGTGATTTCTTCTGCGGCGTTGACGACACCATGGCGGGCCAAACCGCTGCCAAGGCGTTCATCGATCATTTCCCGGATGGCGCAACCATCGTTGAAGTCGGCGGCCAGGCTGGCCACGACGCGCAGATCAAGCGTCACGACGGCTTTGTCAAGGGCATCGAAGGCAGCAAGATCAACCTGCTCGACTCCCAGAACTGCTCCGGCTGGGTCACCGCGGACGCGATGGCCATCATGGAAGACTTCATCGTGAAGTATGGCGACCAGATTCAAGGCGTGTTCTGCCATTGGGACAATGGTGCCACCGGCATCATCGAAGCCCTCAAGAACGCGAACATGAACGATGTGTATCTCGTTGCAGTCGATGGCTGCCGCGCGGGCTATGACCAAGTCAAAGCCGGCACGCAGAGCGTCTCCATCGGACAGAGCTTCACCAACATGGCAATCCAGAGCCTCAAGTGCGCCCAGGCGAAACTGACTGGTCAGGCATTTGAAGCGGTCAACTTCATCCCGCTGGATACCGTCACCAAGGATAACGTGGAAACCCTCCCGTATCCGGAATGGTAAACTCGAGTAACCCATAATGCATCAAGGCCTGCCCGGCTCTCTTACGGGAGCCGGGCGGCCTTCCACTGTTGCTTGCAAGAAAAAAAGCGGGCCACGCCTGCAGCCGCCTTTTTGTGGAATGAAAAGGGTGAAAAGACTGCGCGTGGAGCGATATTGAAAGGGGAAAAGACGGGTGGAAAAGAAGGATTCGGGAATCATCCTTTCCATTAAAGATGTAAGCAAATCGTTCCCCGGCGTGAAAGCGCTGGACAATGTCTCAATTGAGATTGCGCGCGGGATTGTGCACGGAATCGTCGGCGAAAACGGCGCGGGGAAATCCACGCTGATGAAGATTCTCTCCGGCGTCTACACAAAGGACACCGGCACGATCATCTTTGACGGGGAAACGATTGAACATACGACTCCGATTGAGTCTCTCAACCGGGGGCTGAGCATCATCTATCAGGAGTTTAATCTCGTGAACACCATGAGCGTCGGCGAGAACATCTTTCTCGGACGCTTTGCGCAGATGCACGGCATGCGCGGCACGCACGCGGAGGCGCGAAAACTCCTCGATAGTATTGGTTGCTCGATTGACACGCGAACGCTGGTTGGCGACCTCTCCGCTGCCGAAAAGCAGATGGTTGAGATCACAAAAGCGCTCTCGTTTCAAAGCAAGCTGATCATCATGGACGAGCCCAGCAGTTCACTCACCAGTGACGAGCTCAAACAGCTCTTTACGATCATTGGAGATTTGAAAACGCGTGGCGTATCCATCATCTACATCAGCCATAAGTTGGATGAAATTTTTGAGCTTTGCGATATCGTAACCGTCATGCGCGACGGGCACGTGATCGACACAAAGCCGGTCGGCGAGTTGACCCGTGCGGATATGATCACAAAGATGGTCGGCCGCTCGATTGAACACGAATACCCCGAGCGTCCGCGCTGTGCAGGCGAAACGCTGATGGAGGTACGCTCGATCAATACGCATAAGCTGCACGATATCTCCTTCGATCTCAAGCGCGGCGAGATCCTCGGGCTCGTCGGCCTTGTTGGCGCGGGGCGCACGGAGATCGTCCGCGCGATCTGCGGCGCGGACAAGGCAAAAGGGCACCATGTCGCGATTGGCGGCAAGCCGGTGAGAATCAAGAAGCCTGCCGATGCAAAGAAACTCGGTATCGGACTTGTGCCGGAAGATCGCAAGCTGCAAGGACTTGTGCTGCGCTTCTCGGTGCAGAGCAATATCGTCATGGCGAGCCTCGACAGCATGACGAAGTTTGGGTTTGTCGATTCCTCCAAGGAAAAAGGCATTGCCGAACGGCAGATCAGCAACCTTGGCGTCAAAACACCGTCCACACAGACCAGCGTGCTCAGCCTCTCCGGCGGCAACCAGCAAAAGTGCGTCGTCGGCAGGTGGCTGGAGATCAACCCGCAGATTCTCATCATGGACGAACCAACGCGCGGCATCGATGTCGGCGCGAAATATGAAATCTATGTGCTGATGAAGCAGGTTGTGGAAAACGGCGGATCGATCATTATGATCTCCTCCGAATTGCCGGAAGTGCTGAATATGAGTAATCGCGTTTT
This sequence comes from Christensenella sp. UBA7703, assembly GCA_002482505.1. Taxonomy (GTDB): domain Bacteria; phylum Bacillota; class Clostridia; order Christensenellales; family CAG-138; genus UBA7703. The sequence goes on from DLGD01000009.1 coordinate 43,466, forward strand.
GACCATCTGCGAAGGCCGCATCACCGGGGAATTCAACCCGGAAACGGTGTCCGCGCAGACGATCATGGACAGCGCGATCGGTTGACGGGAGGGGAACAGTATGACAAAACGATTCAGTTTCAAGCAGTTTTTGCTGAACTATCTGGTTCTCGTCGCGATTGTGCTTTTGGTCATCATCACGATTATTGTGGAACCGAAGTTCCTTTCGCCGGAGAACCTGACCAACATCATGCGCCAGTTCGGTCCGCTGAGCTTTGTGTCCTTGGGGATGACGTTCGTCATCATCGGCGGATTCATTGACCTCTCTGTTGCGGGTATCATCTCGCTCGTCGCGGTGGTCACCGTTTCGCTGATCGATCCGCTGGGACAGATTCCCGCGCTGATCATCGGCATTGGTCTTGGCGCATTCTTGGGTTTCCTCAACAGCATGGTGCTTATCTCCGCCGGCGCGCTGACGCAGGCCGAGGCGCTGTTTATCACCTATGGCATGAGCGCGGTGTATAGCGCGGTTGCGTTGATCTATACCGACGGCGCGACGCAACACATGAGCTGGCTGCAAGGCAATCAAAGCGTGTTTAGCGCGATCGGCTCCGGTACGGTTGGCATTCTTTCGGTTTCGTTTCTGGTCTTCCTCGTTTCGCTTGGCGCGCTGTGGGTGTTCCACAACAAAACCTACAACGGCAGAGCGATCAGTTATACGGGCGGAAACAAAGTCGCGGCGGAGCTTTCCGGTATCCCGATCAAACGCAGCGTGATCTTGATCTATACGATCTGCGGCTTGATGTCGGCCATCGGCGCGGTGGTGCTCTTCTCCCGCATCACAACCGCTGCACCGATCATCGGCAAAGGCTATGAAACCAACGCGATTCTCTCCGTCGTCGTCGGCGGAACGACGCTCAAAGGCGGTAAGGGCAGCGTGCTAAGAACCGTTCTGGGCGTGCTGCTGATCACGCTGATGTCAAACTGCATGAACCTGCTCGGCGTTTCGCCATACATGCAGGTCGTGCTCAAGGGTGCGATTCTGGTTGTTGCCATCTGGCTCGACAACCGGAAAGAGCAATAAGGGGGTAGCGGTATGCAAACAACTTTCGCGGCATTCGGGAAACGCTCGTTGCGTGCTCTTACCCGGCAGAAGGCGGTCATCGCGATTCTTGCGATGCTGGTTCTGATGCTGTTCTTTAAGACAAACTTCTATACGAGCTATAACCTTCTCAACATACTCAAGGACGCGGCTGTCAACGAGATCATCGCCTTTGGCGTGACGCTGACGGTCATTGCGGCGGGGTGCGATCTCTCCGTCGGCGGGGTCATGTGCCTGAGCGGCATTGTTTCGATTCAGCTGATCAACAGCGGCATGAACATGTGGCTTGCAATCCTCCTCGCCGTGCTTTGCGGAGCATTGGTCGGCTTTGTCAACGGCTTCCTCGTGGTACAGCAAAAGACAGAGGCGTTTATCATCACGCTCGGCACGGGCATGCTCATCAAGGGCATCAACCAGCAGATCACAGACGCGCACCCGGTCTCCTGCACCAACATGGAGTTTATGAAGATCGCCAACGGCAAGCTCGGCGGCGTGATTCCAAACCTTGCGCTGTATATGATCGTGATCGGGCTCTTGGTCTATGCGCTTTTGAGGTATACCAGCTACGGCAGAAACCTTTACGCGCTGGGCGGGGACTATGACGTCGCCAAATATTCCGGCATCAATGTCGTGACCACCAAGTGGGTCGCGTTCGTGCTCAGCGGTGCGCTGGCGGCAGTTGCGGGCGTGCTGCTCAGCAGCAAGCTCAACACGGGTTCGAGCATCTATGGCGACGACACGGCGCTGATGGTCAACTGCGGCGTCGTGGTCGGCGGAACAAGCTTTGCCGGAGGCGTCGGCGGCATCCTCCAGAGTTTCATAGGACTCATGGTGCTGCAACTGCTGACCAACTGCATGAACATGCTCGGCATCGCGCCATATCTACAGCAGGTCTGCCAGGGTGTCGTCATCGTTGCGATCATTTGGCTTGACTGCTATGGCAGAAAACGTAAGCGCGAGGATGTATAAACCCTCCGCAATTCCATAACCCGAATCGATTCCCGAACAGCAACGCCGCCGTATTTCTCCCGGCGGCGTTGCCATAGGCGGTTGCCAATCATCAAAAATATAACTTCATAAAACGGTTCGCGAATCACTTCGCTGTGGTATACTCATTTGTATCGGGTAAAACGCAGATTGTCTTTTAGGAATCTGGTTCAACCGATTTTTCCAAAAAAAAGTCACCCACAAGGAAAGGCGCAGCGTAATGATCTATTATTTTTCCGGCACAGGAAATTCAAAATGGATCGCAGAGGAGCTTGCCCGACGCACCGGCGACGAGGTAACGAACCTTGCGGAGTTCATAAATGACGGTCCTGCGAGCGTTTTTGCGGGCATGGATGAAACCATCGGCATCGTGTTTCCGATCTATGCCTGGGGTGCGCCGTTGATTGTTGAGCGTTTTTGCCAGAGCATCACGTTGGCTCCCGGCGCGTTTGCCTTTGCTGTGTGTTCCTGTGGGGATGAGGCGGGGCGCGCGATGAAACGGTTCAAGAAATTCTATGCCTATCAGAGCGCATGGTCACTTGCAATGCCGAATAACTATGTCGTCGGATTTGATGTCGATAGCTCCGAATTGGAACAAAAAAAGATCCATGCCGCGCGTGAAAAAATCGAATCCATCGCGCAGGCTGTGCTTTCGCATACGAACGTATATGATGTGCATGAAGGCGCGGGTGCGGGTGTGAAAACCGCGCTTGTGCGACCGATGTTCAACACGTTTGCCCGCGCAACGAAACACTTTTCTGTGGATGAAACCTGCAACGGGTGCGGACTTTGCGCACGTATTTGCCCGATTCGGGCAATCGCGATGGAAGGCGGCAAACCCGCTTGGGTCAGAAAGCATTGCACACAATGCCTGGGGTGCATCAACCGCTGCCCACAGCGAGCGATTCAATACGGCACGGGTACGACAAAGCGCGGACGATACTATTTCCCGTCAACACAAAAAGACTAGAAACCCCTGCGAAAACCCTGCTTTCCTTTTCGAAATTGTGACGCGGTAAGAACCCGGATTACAAACGAACACCCTGCGCTTTCCGCTTTGGTTCATGGATTGACGAAAAGACGGAACAATCGTTTTGTTAACGAACGGATCGACCCTTAATTTTGCGTTTTCCCTCGAAAGGCGCTTCTTTTTTTCACTTCGTTTTGGCTTTAAACTGACAGCCAGAAGGCAAAGACCGTTACATAATCATTTCCATATGCGTTCTTTTTCTTGCGCATGCATATCACAGCGGATATAATGAATGCAGATGGCATAAACTTGCAACCGATCAAGAACGGACGCAAGAAACCGACGGAACAGGAGAATAGAATGGACGGACTACACGGAACCGCGAACGACTGGCAATCCCTGATTTCGAAGCTCAATGGAGTCTATGCCTCACATGTTGTGTTTTCGGAGATGCAGGAACCGATTGAGATTCACGTATTGGCTAGCAACCGCCGCAATGTAAAGTCCATCGTTCGAGATGTTCAGTCTGCGGTCTCCGCGCGCTATGGAATCGATGTGGATTATCACATCATCAGCGTGGCGCAGGTGTCTTCCAACATTATCTCCGGCATGGGGTTCCGGCTGATCTATTCAGGCATCAGCATGCGCTCCTCCGGCAAAGAGGTGGAAGTTTCCGTCGTTCTCGCGCGCGAGGAAGAACGTTTCACAGGAACCGCCATCGGCAGCGCGATTCCGTTTTCGCGGATGCGCTGCATCGCGCAGGCGACGCTGGACGCGGTGAAAGTCTGTACCGGTGGGGCGGCTTTTTTTGAACTCGCAAGCGTCGAGGTGATCCAGTCCAACGGACGCGCAATCGTTGTTTCTCAGGTTTATTGTTTGCCTGAGAATACGCCGCTGATCGGCTGCGTCTATGCAGAGCCGGATCAGGACGCGGCCGTTGCGCAGAGTGTTTTGGACGCGATTAACCGCAAACTGGAAATCTATACCCAGGAAGCGTAAAGCGCGCGCGGTTATCTGCCTTTCGTAACAAAGGCAGCGCACACTAGACAAGAACGTTGTTATTTGAAAAGTTAACAGGTCCGGCAATAGCGTAGCGGATATAGCCTGTTCGATTAGCGAAGAACAGAGTCCATAAAAAGGAGGCTATATCCACATGAAGAAAATCCTCATGGCGCTCGCATCTCTGGCTGCTTTGGTTTTGGCAAGCGGCGCGTACTTCTACGTCAGATAAGACCAGTTGAACGCTGAGCAACAATTCTGGATTTCGCCGGGCCTGTTACCATTTTTTTGTATCAGTCGCCAAGAGGGTCTCGTAAACAATGAAGAAGCAAAAGATCTATATGACGTTGATCAGCCTCTGCGGGGTTGCGGTTCTGGGGATGGGGATCTACCAGTCCACGGCTCTGTTTGCAGACCCGAACACGCGGCTGGACACGATCTTCTATTGCCTCGTCATGATTGCGCTTTTGACGATGTGCCACATGCTTCCAATCTATATCACATCCGATAAAACGATGGAGATCAGCTTCGTGCCCGTGGTGGCGTGTATTGTCACCAAGGGCGTTGCGCTCTCCATTGTGCTATATGCGATCTCTTCACTCCTGGTGTTCTTGCAGGACCCGCATACAAAGAAATATTATTCTCCCTGGCGGCGTGCACCTTGGAAAGAACTGTTCAACGTTTCCAACGTGCTGGTAGCAAACTGGATTGGCGGGCTTGCCTACAATCTGATTGTACCCACCTCGGGCAGCCCCGTGCTCTCCTGGAGTGTGATGTTCGGTGCGGTTGCGTTTTCGTTTATTGCAATTCTGGGGAATCTTGTTTTCTTCATTCTCTATTTCAAGCTCAGCGAACAGGGCCAGTTTTTCGCGCTGCTGCGCGATAATATCGGCGGCATTCTGCCAAACATTCTGGCGACGATTCCGCTCGGCCTCGTCATCGGCTTTATTCTGACACAGTTTAACGCGTATCTTTGGCTGCTTCTCTTCATGGGACCGCTGATGCTTGCGCGGTATTCCTTTAAGGTATACCTTGACAGCCACACGATCTTGCTCCGAACGATTGCATCGCTTGTTGAAGCCATTGAAGCCAAGGATCCCTATACGCACGGGCACTCCCAGCGGGTGGCATACCTCAGCAGCGAAATCTGTAAGGCGATGAACTGCACCCGCGCGTTTACCGATCAGGTCATGATGGCGGCGCTGCTGCACGACACAGGCAAGATCGGGGTGGAGGATGCAGTGCTCCGAAAACCCGGCCCGTTGACGCCGGAAGAATACGCGATCATTATGCAACACCCTGTCGTCGGCCGGCGAATTATCGAGAGTATTAATCTTTCGCAGGTGGTGAACGATGCGGTGCTCTATCACCACCGCCGGTATGACGGAACGGGCTATCCGCCGGAAGGGCCGCCCGCAGGCAAGCTCCCGCTTGGCGCGGCAATCCTCGCCGTTGCAGACACATACGATGCGATCATCAGCGATCGCCCGTATCGCGCGGGGCTGACCAAAGCGCGCGCAAGAGAGATTATTGAGGAGGTAGCAGGCACTCAGCTCGACCCAAAGGTCGTTCGGGTGTTTCTCAGCATTGAACCGCGCCTGCGTCCCGAAGACGCGGAGAAACTCCTGCTTTATACCGTATGATGCTACTATTATTTGCAGCGATTGGGATTCTATTCGGCCTTGCCAGCGGTGGCTCACTGCGGGAGATTGGGCGCTATTCGCTCTCCGGTGTGTTGCTGCCCGTCGCGGCCTTTCTGATCAAGGCGGGTGCGGCGCGGCTGTTCAATCCGCAGACGGGTGCGGTCGCAATCTGCCTGCTGCAATACAGCCTGCTGTTCATTTTCCTACTGTGCAATCACCGGCGGCCTGTTTGGCCGCTGTTTGCGTTTGCAGGTACGCTATCAAATTTCCTCGTCATCGTGCTCAACGGTGGCTGTATGCCGGTCTCCGCTTCGCTGCTTGGCGGAGCAAGCGAGCGACTCTCGCAGCTTGCGCAAGGACGCATCTATGCGTATTGCCTGATGGATGGTTCCACACGGCTGCCGTTCCTTGGAGATGTGATTCGTCTTGGCCCGGCGGGGATGCCGCTCGGTTATGCGAGCATTGGGGATGTTGTGCTCTGTCTGGGGGTTGGAATCCTGTTTTGGCAGATGACTCGCGCTGGTAAGAAGAACAATGACACAAAAGAAGCAGCGAATTAGCTCCCAAACACATTCAAAATTCGTTCACAATTTCGTAATGACCGTAAAGAATAACCAAACGTCAATACCTTGTATGGTAATTTGGTTGGAGGGCCCCTTTTATGAACGAGAAAAGCTGCCGTAAAACCCGGCAAAATATCAAAACAAACCAGACTACATATAAAACTGCAGCCGAGGGCTGTTTTTTTGATCGCATCGGGGTACCACACGGGGTAACACAAAGGGATAGGATATAATCCGGCCATTTCCTATTATTAACAAAGCGGATACCTGCCATCGGAGAGTTGTTTAGGTAAATTCATATCGTTTTTGGCATATGTTTCAAAATAATTGCCAATTCTATGATTTATTTAGTGCCTTAAGCTTGAATTTGCAGCGTGGATGTGTAAAATGAACTGAGTATGTTGGAAAACAATCATTCGACGGCAGGTTGTATGAGCGACAGGGTGTTTTTGCAAAGGGCAAGGTGAGCGAACGTGTCAACAGGGAGAGAGAAGCAAGCAAGAGAAGAAAAGAAACTGGCGCGAGTCCGGTTTGAAGCTACGAAGCTGGACGCCGCGCAGCGGAATATTCACGTGCTGGCGGGGATCGCGAGCGTTACGAATTTCTTGCTGTTGCTTTGCGATCTGTTTTTTATCCGTGAGCAGACGCAGCGGTTGATCATCGGCGTTTTGCGCTATTGTTTTTCCATACTGTTGATTCTGATGGCGTTAAGACTCCAGCGAATCAAAACGTTTTCTGGTTTCTCCGCGGTGGTGAGTATATTAGAGGCCCTTGCGATCCTGTTATTCTTATCCATTCTTCAACTCTATGACTCTCCGGATTTCATGATTCAATCTATGGGCATTCTCTTGACCATACTGATTGTTTTTGTCGTCCCGAACCGCTGGGAAAACATGCTGGCTTTGTCGATCATTGCATCCGTCGCATACTTTCTATATGCCTATTATCGGATTCCCAATCTTCCGCCGCGGGAATTATTGGCAGCTGTGTTTTATGCTGTGCTGATGATTGTGCTCTGCACGGTGAAAACGATTGGAACCGATCGCAGCGCGCAACAGGAGTTTGCAGCCAAATCGCGACTGGAGCAGGCGAGTGCAAGAGACTTTTTGACCAATGCTGCCACGCGGGAGCGCCTCGAGGAAGAAGCACGCCGCTGGATGAGCTTCTGTCGCAGGCAGGGGCTTCCGCTTTGCTTCGTATTTGCGGATGTGGACGACCTTAAGCACATCAACGACCGCTATGGGCACGCGATGGGGGATACCGCGCTCAGAGAAGTTGCGGCGACGATGCGGAGCCAACTGCGCAATTCGGATACCATAGCGCGCTGGGGCGGCGATGAATTTGTTTTGATCTTGCCGAATGTTTCGCTGCAAAACGCGGTGCTATTGCTGGATCGTGTGAAAAAGGCGGTCAACGCCGTGATGCTCGAAGGCGGGGTCACGGTTTCCTGCAGCTTCGGCGTCGTACAGATGGGGCCAGAGAGCGATTACGCGCAGATGCTTTCCGCTGCGGATGCAATGATGTATCGCGCCAAACAGGCCGGAAAAGGAAGAGTCAATTTTTCCGATTGCGCGGACAGCGGCAATTACAATTCAAATTGACAGACTGTTTTTCGCAGGCGATTTCTGTGTTGCATTTCGTACGATGAACACTACGAATGGGTGAAAACACACCATGTAATACAATACCTTGTAACAATTTGCCGCTTTTTATGAATATTCACCGTTAAGCGAGTTTTTATAACAAGTCGGCTCTTTGACTGAGAAAACACACATCGAATTGCAATGCAACGAAACAAGTCTGCATTGTTGATTGAATTCTAAGAAAATTCACGAATTTCGCTTTACATCACACTGTTAAACGCACTATACTGTGAATTAAGAGGCGTTCACGCAACGCATATGTAATGTAAAGACATTTATTTTTATGTATGCAACGGATGCATACACAGATTACACAAACGGTGGTTTACTTCTTATTTTATGTAAAGAAAGCAACAATCGTTTGATTTTTGCATTACTTGAGTAAACGTTTTACGTGTAAAGTTACATTATACAGCATATAGTCGGGATAACAGGAAACAGAACTATTATTATGCTGTAACAATATGTGCCAATGATGAGCACGATCTGCTACGGATGTCATTACGAAAATGTAACGAAATTGCTGGAGGATCCAATATGTTGTCTGCCCAAATGAGCCGGGTCAAGCGAATCGGTAAGCGGGTATTTCGTGTTGCGCTCTGCGCGATGCTGGTATTGCAAACACTGTGGGTGCCGAATGCAGCGCTGGCTGCGAGTTCCGCGTTCTATTTCCGCGGATACGGCGTGGAGAATATCAACTCTACTACATTGAGTTACGCTACCAACGGCGCAAGCGTCAGCGGCAGAAATGTCACGATCTCTTCATCGGCGGGCGAGGGCGAGGCGATTGGCCTCGTCAATCTCGACGAGACGAATCACGACATATCAAAATCTGTAGACTTGGGCGGGCTCGAAATCGATTTTTCCACAGTCAGCAACGTGACGCTCGAAGGCGAAGCCGGAGCGGACAACGATGTGCCAACCGCGACGATTCTCTTCTGCAGTGATGCCAATATCGGAAGCGTGATCTCCTCCGTCACGCTGACGAAGGCGGATGGCACTATCGCGGGCAGCGAGACGCTTTCCTCCGGTGCGAAGATTCCGAACGGCACGCGTTCGATTTTTCTTTCCTTAAAAGGAACAAGCAGAACGGGCAACAACACGGTCTCCTTTACAGACACGAGCTTGATGATCCATGACGCGGGCGCACCGAGTTGCAGCGCGGACTATTACAAAGACTGGACCAATCAAAACGTTACTGTAACCATCACCGCCGCAGATAGCGACGCGGGGCTTGAAGCCATCTATGTAAACGACGGACGCGTTTCGGAAACCTCACCATATACATTCACGATCTCTGCAAACAACACAAGCTTTAGCGCCTATGCGATGGACCTCGCCGGAAAGAAATCGGATATCGTTTCCGGCACGGTTGATCATATCGACAAAACGACACCGGCGGCGCCGTCCTCCGTGCCGCTGAGCAGCAGCACCTGGACGAACGCTGACGTTTTTGTGTTGATGCCCGCGCTTTCTGCCGCAACCGGCGCACCGGAACGGTATGTCTATCAAATCGGAGCGGCGGCATGGGCAGATCTGCCGGACGGTTTTTCTATTTCGGCAGAAGGCAACACGACGATTCGCGTCGCGGTTGCAGACGCGGCAGGCAACCGCTCTTCTTCCGCGCAGGCGACGGCAAAGATTGACAAGAGCAAACCTACCATCAGCAATGCAACCATCACCTCCGGCAGCTCTTCCGCCAAGGTGGATGTGACCGCGACGGATGTTGGCCTCAGCGGCATCCAGAAATTCAGTTATGCGGCGGGCGAACAGACCGCAGACTACTTTACCACAAGTGGTACCCCGATTTCCGGCGGCAGCTTCACGGTAGGCGTCGGCGGAACATATACAATCTTTGCGAGCGACTATGCGGGCAACACAACGCTCAAGACAATCTCCATCACCACCGCGCCAACGTTTGACGCGGTGAGCAACGTCACGATGGACGAAGACGAGACGCGCAATATTCCGCTGAGCATTTCGGACGCGGAGAGCAGCCGCAGCCAACTCATCATCCAAGTGACCACCAGCGACGACGCGCTGCTCAAGACGGTCAAGCTCAACCAGAGTGATGAGGCGATCAGCCTCGACATTACGCCTGCCGCGAATCAGTCCGGCGGGCCGGTTACCGTCACGGTATCCGTGGAAGACCCGAGCGGGCAAAAAGTGACACGCCAGTTCACCGTCACCGTCAATGCGGTGAACGATAACCCGACGGCGCAGGACGACAATGACATCACTCTCGCCGAAGACAGCGCGGTTGAGATTGACGTGCTTGCCAACGACGGCGACCAGGCGGACGGCGATGCGATCAGCATCAGCACCGTTGGAGATGCGGCCCACGGTACGACGCTGATCGTGCTTGGCAAGATTCGCTATACGCCCAACGAGAACTACGCGGGCACAGATAGTTTCACCTATGAAATCACAGATGGAAAAGGCGGCACCGCGCAGGCGATAGTCCGCGTGACGGTGAATCAGGTAAACGACGCGCCGAAGGCGGCAAACGACACAGCGCTCACCAAGGAAGACACGTTTGTTGACATCAACGCGCTGGATAACGACTCGGATGTCGATCGGGCGACCGACACGACCGAGACGATCTCGCTGTATTCCTGCGAAAACGGCGCGCACGGCACCGCTGTAATTCTCAACGGAATGATTCGCTATACACCGGAAACGAACTTCAATGGCACGGACACGTTTACCTATACCATTCAGGATAAAGCCGGATTGACGGCGGAAGCGACCGTGACGGTAACCGTTTCGCCGGAATCGGACGCGCCTTGGTTTGTCGGTCTTTCGGATGAATATACGATAAACGAGGACGCAAAGAACCACGAGATTGCGTTTGAAATCCATGACGTGGAGACCCCGCAGGATAGCCTCATGCTCCAGGCGGCGACGCTGGATGGCGACCTCATCGACCAGAGCGGTGTTGTGCTCTCCGGCCTCGGTGGCAGCGGCGCCTCCGTCAAGCTCCTGCTCACACCGCAGGCAAACATGCATGGCGATGTGCCGATCAAGCTTACGCTGGGCGATGGCTTTGATACGGTGGAGAAGACGATCACCGTGCACATTCTCAATGTGAACGACGCGCCCCGCGCGGGCAGCGAAACGCTGAACTTTACCGAGGATGCGCCGTATTTCGATATTTCGATTGCGACACTGCTTTCTAACGATAGCGATATCGATGGCGACGCAATCTTCTTTGACGGGCTTGCGAGTGATCCTTTCAGCGGCACGATTGCGCGGCTGAATGACACAACGCTTCGCTATACCCCCGCAAAGGATTTTGACGGCACGACGAGCTTTACCTATTATATCAGCGATGGCACGGCAAGAACCCTCGCAACTTGCACGCTGGAGGCGATCGGCGTCAACGACGCACCGCACATTACCATCACGCCGGAACAGATCTCCGGCTCCGAAGATGCGCCAATCGTGATTCCATTCCAGATTTCGGACAACGAGAGCGCGGCAGCCGACCTTTCCGTGTTTGCGGCAAGCAACGATGACAACATTGTAACCACGGACGGCATCACAATCGTCAACAACGGCGACGGCACCGGCACAGTGCAGATCTTGCCCGCGGCAGACGCGAACGGATCGCCGAAAATCACATTGACCGTCAGCGACGGCGAAGCGCAGGCAAACGACAGCGTAACGCTCGTGATCGCACCCGTGCAGGACGCACCCGTTGCGGAGGACGACTTAATCTATGTGCACTATACCACCAGCCGCAGCTTCAGCGTGCTGGTCAATGACCACGACGTGGACGCAGACCCGCTCACGGTCAAGGAATATGCGGCGTCGCTGCCGGGCACGTTGACATTCGACCCGGAAACGCAGATGTTTCGCTATGTACCCTCCATCGGAGAGACCGGCATCGTTACCTTTACCTATACGGTGACAGACGGAACGGGAACCGACACAGCGACTGTTACACTGGATGTTGTGAGCGAAACACACAACCCTGTGATCACCGCAATCGACAGCCGTTATGTCAGCGAAGACGCAACGCTTAGCAACATTGCATTCAGCGTTTCGGATGAGGATATCGGAGATACGGTAAGTGTTCGGGTTACGTCCGGAAACAAGACACTTCTGCCGGAGGATGCGGAGCACATCGTCCTAACCAATCTCGGCGGAGGGAACTATTCGCTTTCGCTGACCCCTGGTGCGGATCAATCCGGCACGACGAGCGTGACGCTCACCGCTACCGACAAAGCCGGTTTGACCGACAGCACGACGTTTTCCCTGCATGTGATCGCGCAGAACGATGTCCCTGTTGCCGTGAACGACACACTCAGTGTGGACGAAGACGGCGCGCTGACACTCTCGCTTCTGGGCAACGACAGCGACCCGGACGGGGACACGATCTGGCTTTCCAGCATCTCTGCGCCCGCACATGGATACATTGAGCGCACAGGGAACACCTATACCTATTATCCATATGCGAATTGGAGCGGCAGCGAGACGCTGACCTATCGCATCTCCGATGGACGCGCAAGCGCGCAGGCAACCGTCAGCATCACGGTCAATCCCGTCAACGACGCACCCATCGCTTGGGACGACTGGCTCAAGGTCCCAAATTCAGTGGGCAACGAAAGCGCGAATATCAACGTGATCGGCAACGATTATGATGCCGATGGCGACGCGGTGCACACATATCAAATCGTGACCGCGCCGAAATATGGTACAGTCGAGATTCTGCCAGGCGGAACCATCACCTACGTCCGCAACCAGCTCTCGCCGGAGGGCAACGGAGCAGATTCGTTTGTATACAGCATCATCGACCGCGAAACCGCAACAGGTGACTACCGAACGGCAAACGCGACGGTGCACATCGGTGTGGAGTTCACAAGTACGCTGAATGCGCATTATCAATACGTTACCTGCTATGAGGACGACAAACCGTTTACCATCGATCTGCCGGTGAGCAACCCGACGCCCGTGAACTATACGCTCACGGTGAACACCACGACCACGCTCGGTACGTTTGAGGTGGTGGACAACAACACCGTCCGCTTCACGCCCGCACCGGATCAATACGGCTATGCGGAGATCACCTATACCGTGGAACAGGTTGGCGGCGGTGAAAAAGACACCGGTACCATCTATCTGCGCGTCTACCCGGTCAACGATTTGCCGGAGATTACGAGCGCGCCGGCATCTGTCACCATGGACGAGGACACAAGCGGCGGAACGACGTTTGACGTCCTGTTCCACGACGTGGATTGCGCCAACGAATATCTTTACTTCTATGTATATACGAAGGATACATCGACCTCGGCACCGATTCCGTTCCAGGTGAGCTATAGCACGACCCCGATTGAAGGCGGCAAGCGAATTACAATCAATACCGCGGAAAATGTCAACGGTACGGGAACGATTGTCGTTGGCGTCAGCGACGGGATGACCTATGTCGAAAAAGAGATTGCCTTGAGCGTGACCCCCGTGGACGATGCGCCGGTGGTCGGGTCTGTTTCGAAGACCATCAATGAGGATTCCTCTGTGGTGTTTGCGTCTCCCGGTTCGGACAGCGAGGTCGACGGCGACACCATCACGGAAGTAATCGATCCCGCGCACGGCCCGCAGCACGGCACGGCGACGCTCCGCGCAAACCATACGATCTGCTATGTGCCGAATGCAAACTACTACGGTACCGATTCGTTCTATGTAATCGTTGCCGACCAAACAGAGGCAAAACTCTTCAGCGCAGCGCTGGTGACCATCACCATCCGCCCGGTCAATGACGCACCGGAAATCTCCGATCTGGACTATTATCAAACCACTCTCGAGGATGTGCCGGCGGATGTCACGCTGAGCGTCAGCGACGTGGACAATATTCTGACCGCGAGCTCGCATTATACCCTCACCTCAGCGGACCAGAAGTTAGTCAAAAACGAAAATATCACCATCAGTAACGTCTCTGGTACCGGCATGGTCATCCATGTCGTGCCGGAAGCAAACGCGTATGGTACGGTGAAGATCAACATCGTTGCCAGCGACGGCAGCCTCAGCGCAACAGGCGCATTTCTGCTCAAGATCGTGCCTGTCAACGACCCGCCGGTTGCGGCTGATGACACCGCGAGCGTGGACGAAGTCGTCTCCACCGGCGCGGAAGCAAAACCGCCAAAGACGCTTAAAACGATCGACCTGCTTGCGAACGATTCCGATGTGGAGGACGTGAAGCCCTCTGTCGTCTCCATCTCCGACGTGGTCAACGCTACCGTCACCAATCTTGGAGGCGGTAAAGTGCTCGTCAGCGCGGACGGCGATTCGAGCCAAACCGTGACGTTTACCTATACGGTTATGGATCGCGCGGGCGCAACCGCAAGCGCACATGTGACGCTGACGATCAACCCCGTGAATGATCCGCCGCGCGCAAAGAACGACAGTATCACGATCTTTGAGGACGCAACGCCGCTCATCGACGCACTGTATAACGACACAGACCCCGAAGGCGACACGCTTTCGATTGCGGCCGTTGGCAACCCTGCGCACGGAAGCGCATCCATCAGCGACAACAAGATCAACTATGTGCCGAATCAGGACTATTACGGCACGGATTCGTTTACCTATACGGTGTCCGACGGAAACGGCGGAACAGCGAATGCCACCGTCAGTGTGACAATCAAACCCGTCAACGATGCGCCGACGGTGAACAAACACAGCACCACCAGCGGCGATTGGGTGATGCAGGAGGATACCCCGGCATCGTTCAACTTCGTTGTTGCGGACGCAGAGAGCGCGACGAGCAATCTGATCATCAAGATCACCTCGCTGGACGAAACGCTCGTGAAAACCACACAGATTGCGTTGACCACCAACGCTGCGGGCTATAAAACCCTGACGGTAACGCCCGCCGCAAATGCACACGGCACGCTTGAACTCAAGATCTGGGTCAGCGACGGCCTGCTCACCGGCCAGGCGATCTATACGCTGGAGATCATCAGCGTCAACGACGCGCCCGTGGTCACGGTCCCCTTGCAGACGACAAAAGAAGATACTGCCCTCCATGCGAGCGCTTTTGCGACGGACGTGGACGGCGACAGCGTTACCTTTGCAAAGCAAACCGATCCTGCGCACGGCACGGTGACGGTCTATCCGGACGGTTCGTTTGACTATATGCCCACGAAGGATTACAACGGCGAAGATTCGTTTGTGATTCTGGCAAACGACGGACAACCCAGCAACAACATCGGCTATGCGACGGTATACATCACTGTGAAACCCGAAGGCGACCCGCCCACGGCGCAGGACGATTCCATCACGATTGATGAAGACATAGCGACTGTGATTCCCGTTTTGAGCAACGACAGCGACCAAGACGTGCCTTATGGCGACAAGATTTCCCTGCTTCGTGTAACCACGCCCGCGCACGGCACGGCGGTTATCAGCGAAGGCGGAATTCTCTATACGCCGAATGCAAACTACAACGGCAGCGATACGTTTGGCTATACGATTACCGACCGCGACGGCAAGACCGACACCGCGACGGTGAGCATTACCATCCGCCCGGTCAACGACAAACCCGCCGGCGGAGACGACACGGCAACCGTGCTAGAAGATCATTTCGTCACGATGGATGTCACTGCAAACGACGACGTCGATGAAACAACCAATCCGGATCTGGAGGATGTGACCATCGTCACGGTCGACAAACCGGCGCATGGCACGGCGGTCATCAGCGAAGACAAGAAGTCTATCACCTATACGCCGGACGCAAACTGGTTCGGCCCCGAAGGCGAGCCGGAGGTGTTCTACTATACCGCGAAGGATTCCTCCAACCAGACGGAGCGTTTTGCCATCCGTGTGACGGTGACTTCGGTCAACGACCTGCCGGTGATTTCGCCGGATCTGCCGAATGTTACGACACAGGAAGACACGCGCACGGATGCGATCACCTTCACGGTGAGCGATATTGAAACCGCGGCGGGTTCGCTGATCGTAACGGCAACGCACCTCAACGGCGTGCTGCTACCGCCGATCACGGTCAGCCCGGATGCAAACGGAAATTGCAGCTTTACCGTACTGCCGAATCTGAACAAGGTAGGCGATGCGGTGATCACCATCAAGGTGACGGATGCCGACGGCGGACAGACGAGCGATACCTTCACGCTGAAGGTATCCCCGGTCAACGATCTGCCAAAGGCGGGCAACGACGCCTTCACCGTTGCGGAAAACGAAACCTACACCGCGGACGTGCTTGCCAATGACGACGTGGATATCCTCGCGGGCAACGGCGACGACACGCTGACGCTGCTTACGATTGCGACTCCGCAATATGGCACGGCAACGATCGTGGACAACAAGCTCTATTACGTCCCGAAGACAGACCGTGATACCACGGTGAGCTATCAGGATGTGTTTACCTATACGATGAAGGATGCATCCGGCGCAACGTGCACCCCGACGGTGACGGTGACGGTGACGCCGGTCAACGATCCGCCGACGATTTCCAGCATCGCGAACGTCACCGGCGTTCTCGAAGATGCGCCGGACGGAACGGGCGCGATCAGCTTCCACGTAACGGATGAAGAGGACGACGACAACACGCTGTTTGTCACCGCGCAGAGCGATAACCTGGCGCTCTTCCTGCTGAGTAATATCACGATTGACAATCCTGTGGACGACGCAACAGGCACGCTCCGCACGGTGAAGGTGGTTCCCGCGGCAAACCAGTTTGGTTCGGGGGAAATCACTCTTACAGTGCGCGATGCGCAGGGTTTGACCGCCACGACCTCGTTTACGGTGACAATCGATTCCGTCAACGATGAGCCCAACAATGGGGACAAGTCGTTTACGGTCGTGGAGGACGTGGAAAAACAGCTCGATGTACTCAAAGACATCGACCCCGACTATGCAACAACGCCGGAGTATTATTCGATTACTGCGATTGCGACCAATCCGAGCCACGGCACGGTTCGGATTGCGGAGGACAAGAAATCGGTCTACTACACGACCGCGCAGGACAGCAACGAGCCGGATTCATTCCAATATACGGTCTACGACGCATATGGAAAGGCCTCCTATACGTTTACCGTTTCGATCACGGTCACGCCGGTCAACGACGCGCCGTATATCGTCTACCACGGTCAGTCGACGTATACTATCTTTGAAGGAACGCAGCAAAACGATATTCCATTTGAGGTGCACGACGTTGACAACGTGGCGTATGCGGGCGGAACGGAACCGGTTGAAGTGACGCTCACAGCAAAGAGCAGCAACACGGTTTTGCTGGTTGGGGGCATCAAGATTGACACGCTGAGCGGATATGACCGGAATATCGACCTCAAGCCAAACGGAAAATGGAACGGCAACACGACCGTGACCATCACCGCGACGGACCCGGATGGACTGAAGGCAACTGCCAGCTTTGTGTTGGTCGTCAACAACGTCAACGATATTCCCGTTGCCGTCAATGACACAGGGACGATTCTGGAGGATGTGACAACGACAATCAATGTGCTTGGCAACGACACAGATGACGATCTCCAGACCAACCCGGACACAGAGAAGTTGACGGTCAAAACCGTGACCTCTAGCGACCCGAACGCGACCATTACGCGCGCAAGCGAAGGTTTGGGTGTTGTCGTTGTGCCAAAGGCGAACTACAACGGCCCGCTGAGCTTTACGTATACCGTGGTGGATTCACAAAACGCGGAAAGCAATGCTGCAACGGTGAATCTTACCGTGCAGCAGGTCAACGACGCGCCGGTTGCGGGAGCGGACAGCGACACGACGGATGAAGACACGGCGGTCGTGATTCCGGTTCTGGTCAACGACAGTGACATCGACATGGACAAAGACCTGAATGCGCATTACGGCGATGAGAGCATCAGCGTCGACCTCACGGGCGGCGGACTGATTGCGCCGACGCACGGCACGATCTCGACCGATGGCTTGACGATTACCTATACGCCGGCGAAGGATTACAACGGTCCCGACTCTTTCGAATATTATTGCTCTGACAGCGAAGTAAAGACTAGGGCCTCTGTTTCCATTGTGGTCTATCAGGTCAATGACGCGCCGAAAGCCGTTGCCGACACCGCGAGCACGAACGAAGACACACCGAAGGACGGCATCGACGTACTGAACAACGATACTGACGTTGATACTGGCTCCACGCTGAACAAGAACGTGCTGCACAGCAAGACCGATTTCCGCATCACAGCGACTTCGCTGACCAACAGCGCGCACGGCAGCGTTGATATCATCAACAACAAACTGAAATTTACCCCCGCGTCCAACTGGTTTGGCACGGAGGTGGTCAACTATACCATGATCGACGGGCACGGCGGCACCGCAAACGGTACGCTGACCATGACCGTGAATTCCGTCAACGACCTGCCGGTCTATACCACGGCTCCTGTCGATCTGGAGCTGACGGAAGACGGCGCGGACGGCACGATGGACATCGTGGTGGACGACGTGGAGACGGCGAAGAACGACCTCTCCGTCACCGTGACAAACAGCACGAATCCGACCTTGATCGCAACGTCGGACGTGACGGTCACGACGGGCACCAACGGCACGCGCACGATCACCATCAACCCGAAACTCAACCAAAATGGCACGGCGATGATTACGCTGCTGCTCAAGGATGCAAACGGCGGCGAAACCGTGAAACAATTCACCGTGACGGTGAATTCGGTTAACGACGCGCCGATTGCCGCAGATAAGACGCTGAACATCGACGAAGATGCCCTGCTGCAGACGATTGATAAATGGCTTCTTGTGAGCGATGTCGATGTTGAAACCAATACGGACGAACTCACGCTTACCATCACGACAGCAGCACAGCATGGCACGGCGGCGGTTGACGCAAGCGGCAACGTGACCTATGTGCCAGGCAAAGACTTCAACGGCGTGGATACGTTTGTCTACACCGTAAAGGACAAAGACGGCCTGACGGATACGGGCACGTTTACCGTAAACATCGCGCAGGTCAACGATGCACCGATACCGGACGACGACAGCGCCACGACGGATGAAGACACCGCGGTTGTGATCGATGCGCTCGATGGCGACTACGACGTCGATAAGGTTGCGAACCTGAACGCGCACCCGGAAAACGAGAGCCTCAGCATCGACCTCACAGGCGGCGGACTGAAAGCGCCGAGCCACGGCACGATCTCGACCGACGGCTTGACGATTACCTACACACCGTCCAAGGATTACAACGGCACCGATACGTTCGAATACAATTGCTTCGATGGCGATGTGAAGGTGACGGCGGAAGTTACCGTCACGATCAAGCAGGTGAACGACGCTTCGGTTGCGAACCCGGATGCTGCAACCATTGATGAGGATCACGAAACGGACTACATCAAAGTGCTCGACAACGACACCGACGTGGACATTGATCCGACGCTGAACCAAGATGAAGCGCTGTTACGCAGCATGTTCTATATCAGTGCAGCGAGCCTTCTGGACCCCACAGTGGGTGCTTTGGACTGGACGGTGGATTCGATTCACTTTAAGCCCAAGGCGAATTGGTACGGAGAGGCGAAGATCTTCTATACAATGAAGGACGGCTACGGTTCCGGTGCCTCGACAGCGCTGATCGTGACGGTGAACTCCGTCAACGACCTACCGGTCTACACCACGGCTCCTGTCAATCTGGAGCTGACGGAAGACGGCGCAGACGGCACGATGAACATCGTTGTGGACGACGTGGAGACGGCGAAGAACGACCTCTCCGTCACCGTGACAAACAGCACGAATCCGACCTTGATCGCCACGTCGGACGTGACGGTTACGGTGGGCACAAACGGCACGCGCACGATCACCGTCAACCCGAAACTCAACCAAAATGGCACGGCGATGATTACGCTGCTGCTCAAGGATGCAAACGGCGGCGAAACCGTGAAACAATTCACCGTGACGGTGAATTCCGTCAACGACGCGCCGATTGCCGCAGATAAGACGCTGAACATCAACGAAGACGCGGCCTTGCAGACGATTGATAAATGGCTTCTTGTGAGCGATGTCGATGTTGAAACCAATACAGACGAACTCACGCTTACCATCACGACGGCAGCACAGCACGGCACGGCGGCGGTTGACGCAAGCGGCAATGTGAGCTATGTGCCAGGCAAAGACTTCAACGGCGTGGATACGTTTGTCTACACCGTGAAGGACAAAGACGGCCTGACGGATACCGGCACATTCACCGTAAACATCGCGCAGGTCAACGATGCGCCGGTGCCGGACGACGACAGCGCCACGACGGATGAAGACACCGCGATTGTGATCGATGCGCTCGATGGCGACTATGACGTCGATAAGGTCGCGCACCTGAACGCGCACCCGGAAAACGAGAGCCTCAGCATCGACCTCACAGGCGGCGAACTAAAAGCGCCGAGCCACGGAACGATCTCGACCGACGGCTTGACGATTACCTACACACCGTCCAAGGACTACAACGGTACCGACACCTTCGAATATAATTGCTACGATAGCGATGTGAAGGTGAAGGCGGAAGTTACGGTCACGATCAAGCAGGTGAACGATGCGCCGGTTGCAAACGCCGACACGGCGACGACCAACGAAGACTATGCGACAACGCCGATCGACGTATTGGCAAACGATACGGATGTTGACACAGGCTCAACGCTGAACCAAAACGTGATTCATTCGCGCGACACGTTCACCGTGACAGAAGCGACGGTAACGAACGCATCGCACGGCAGCGTGAAGATTGTGGACAACAAGCTCATCTTTACTCCGGCAGACAACTGGTTTGGCGAAGAAGTCATCCAGTATACGTTGAGCGATGGACACGGCGGCAGCGCGTCAAACACGCTGACGGTGACGGTGAACTCCGTCAACGACCTGCCATATCTCAACATGGCACCGGGGTATCAGTATCTCACGGAAGACGGCGCAGACGGCGC
The DNA here is from genome assembly GCA_002482505.1 of Christensenella sp. UBA7703. GTDB lineage: Bacteria > Bacillota > Clostridia > Christensenellales > CAG-138 > UBA7703. Next base: position 64,260 of record DLGD01000009.1, read on the forward strand.
CAGCCTGTTCTACGTGAACGATGTTGAGACGAACCCCTCGCTTGTGAATGTTACGCTCAAGAGCTGCAGCAATACGACGCTAATTCCGCTTTCGGCAATCACGCTAGAACACAAAGGCGGCGCAGGCAGGCTCATTACGGTCAATCCGGCGGACAATCTCTTTGGGGATGCGCTGATTACGCTGGTATTGGAGGATGAGGACGGCGGCAAGACAGAAGTCACCATGGAGGTGCATGTTTCCTCCGTCAACGACGCGCCGATTGCCGCAGATAAGACGCTGAACATCGGCGAAGACGCCCCGCTGCAAACGATTGATAAATGGCTTCTTGTGAGCGATGTCGATGTTGAAACCAATGCGGACGAACTCACGCTTACCATCACGACAGCAGCACAGCACGGCACGGCGGCGGTTGACGCAAGCGGCAATGTGAGCTATGTGCCAGGCAAAGACTTCAACGGCGTGGATACGTTTGTCTACACCGTGAAGGACAAAGACGGCCTGACGGATACGGGCACGTTTACCGTGAACATCGCGCAGGTCAACGATGCACCGATACCGGACGACGACAGCGCCACGACGGATGAAGACACCGCGGTTGTGATCGATGCGCTCGATGGCGACTACGACGTCGATAAGGTTGCGAACCTGAACGCGCACCCGGAAAACGAGAGCCTCAGCATCGACCTCACAGGCGGCGGACTGAAAGCGCCGAGCCACGGCACGATCTCGACCGACGGCTTGACGATTACTTACACACCGTCCAAGGATTACAACGGATCGGATACATTCGAATACTATTGCTTCGATGGCGACGTGAAGGTGAAGGCGGAAGTTACGGTCACGATCAAGCAGGTGAACGATGCGCCGGTTGCAAACGCCGACAGCACATCGACCCCGGAAGATACGGCGGTACGCTATAACGTTCTGGCGAACGACAGCGACGTGGACACGGATGAAGCGCTCAACAAAGATGTGCTGCACAGCAAGGGCGATTTTACAATCGAAGATTGCTCTTTCTACGGCGGTTCGAACGGCTCGCTGGAGATTGACGGTGCTTTGATTCGTTACACGCCCGCCACGAACTTCCACGGCACGCAAATCATTCAATATGTGCTGAGAGATGGGCACGGGAAGACGAGCACAGGCACATTGACCATCATGGTCGATTCTGAAAATGACACGCCGGTTGCCAGGCCGGACTCGATGAGCGCGGATGAAGACCATGACGCCTCCGTCAATGTTCTGACGAATGATACGGACGGGGATGATGGCGACACGAAGACGTTTGTCGGCTTCCTGGAGCCGACCAGCGGGCTGCCGGGAATCTTCACCACCGATGCAAACGGCGAGATTACGTTTACACCGGAGAAGGACTACAACGGCACATTTGACATCACATATCAAATGCGCGATGCGGCAGGGGCGACAAGCTCCGCAAAACTCACGGTGACGATTCTGCCCGTGAACGATGCGCCTGTTGCGCAAGACGACGCGGCGTTGACAAACGAAGACACCGCAAAGGTGATAGACGTTGCAAGCCTCATCTTGGATGCGGACATCGACACCAACGGCGATACGCTTGAGGTGAGCGTCGCAAAAACGGGCGAACCCGCACACGGAAGCATCAGCATCAGCGGCACGAAGATTACCTATACGCCGGACGCAGACTTCAACGGCCTGGATGAGATCACCTACACGGTAACCGACTCCAAGGGCGCGACCGACACGGGTAAACTCAGCATCACCGTCAGCGCTGTCAACGACGCACCAAAGGCCGCCAACGACACGAAGCTGATGGATGAGGACACCGCCGCGAATATCTACGTGCTCATGAACGATTCGGACGTTGACACCGACGAGATCTTGAATCTCGTACCGTCGGCTGCGCCGTATATCCTCTCTGTGACGAACGGCGCGCACGGAACGACCGACACGGACGGCATGAAGATCGTCTATACGCCGGATGCGAACTACAACGGCACAGATACCATCACCTATGTGTTGACCGATGGGTTGCTGACCGCTGAGGCGAGTGTCTCCATTTCAATCATGCAGGTGAACGACGGAATTCAGGCGGAGGATGACACCGCAAAGACCAACGATGAAGATAAGGTCTCGGTGGATGTGCTCAAAAACGACTGGGATGTTGACACGGATTCCGCGCTGAACGGGGACGAACTGCATCTGCGTACGAGCTTTGCCATCGCCGCCGTCAGCAAGCCCGCTCACGGCAAAGCGGAGATTGTCTCCGGCAAGATCGACTATACGCCGGATGACCGTTTTGCGGGGGTGGATAGCTTCACCTATACCGTCACGGACGGGTATGGCACGACAGCCATCGGAACGGTGAACGTCACAGTCATCAGCGTGAACGACCCACCGGTGATCCTCACGGTGACAAGCCCGAAGGATGGCGATCGTGCAGGGACTGGTTCCACAGTGAACGTCAATTGGACAGGTTTTGACATCGATGGCGATGCGCTGACCTACACCCTCGAATACTATGACGGCAAGGTCTGGCACGAGATTGCAAAGGATCTGACCGACACAACGTATGTCTTCGCTATCCCGGAAACGCTGGCGAGTACCGACGGCTTGAAGTTCCGCGTGAACGTGCGAGACAGTGAATTCACGAGTGACTATGGCTACTCCGGTGCGATGAAGGTAGACAAAGACGCACCCAAGGGCACCGTTGTAACCATGCAGACGGCAGACGGGCGCGCCTATACGGCTGGCACATGGACGAACCAGACCGTAACCGTCGTTGCAAGCAGCGCGGCGGATGCCTCCAAGGTGACGTACTATTACGACATGGATAGCGGAACGAGCGCGGCGGCAACCGGCATGGATGTGGTCGCGGGAGTTCACACCGTGAACATCAAGGCAGTGGATGAATATGGTAACACGACCGTGGTCGGCGGCTATCTTGCCCGCGTGGACAAGCAGCAGCCTGCCGTGCCGGAGATCCGCGAGAGCATTTCCGGCGGAAGCGTCGTGCTTATGCTGACGCTGCAAACAGACCCCGGCGGCAGCGGAAACGACAGGCTCACCCTGCCGGACGGCACCACGGTGAGAGCGACGGGAAGCCCGACCTTTGCGACAACGAAGAACGGAACCTACAGCTTTACGCTGACGGATGTTGCCGGAAACCGCAGAACCTTCACCTACATGGTGGGGACGGTTGACCTCAGCAAGCCCACAATCACCCTTGCTTCCGGCGCATATCGCACGGGAACCGCGACGAAAGACCCGATTTCCGCCACGTTGACGTTTGCGGATACAGAATCCGATATCGTCACACGCGGATATCAGCTCTCGCAGAGCAGCACGCCAAGCGGCGCCTACCGCACCTATGACGGCGCGCTGAAGCTCAGCGATCCTGGTAAATACTACATTCACGCCTACGCAAAGAATGCGTTTGGGCTCACAGCGTATGAAACGTTTGGGCCGTTTATCCTTGAGGCTGCGGAACAGCCCGCCGCATCTCCGATACCCGTGCCGACATCCGGCGACGTGGTGGTGACCAAGGAGGACGTGGAGGAGATTCCTGGCGATACGGTGAAGATCCGCCTGCCCGGCAAGGAGTGGAGCGAGACGCTCACGCTGGAAGATGTAGGCCCCGGTACCTATGTGATCGAGGCAATGGACGCGGACGGCAACATCCGCAACGTCGAAGTGCGCGTGACCATGCGGGACATCTTTGCGCGGTCCATCCGCTCTGCGGGAGACAATGTGACGCTGGCAGCGATCGCCGCAATTGCGGCTCTGGCGGGCATCCTGTTCCTGCTATTGCTGGCGGGGCACAACATCACCGTTGTCGTGGTCGGCACACGCGGCAGCGCGCAGCAGAAGCTTCGCACACTGCGGCGCATGAAGTTCCGCAAAAAGGAGCTCATCGTGAAGCTGGACGACAAGCATCTCAGCGGCGGCGAATTCTGCAACCTGAAGCTTGCAAAAACGCTCAGTAAGCAAATGCGCAAGAACACCATCATCGTGACCATGCGCGGTGTCGAGGTGCTCCGCGAGGAGATTCCGGCGGACTTTGACGAAGCATTCCAGCGCACGATCCGGATCGAGCGGTAATCAAAAGCACAACCTGAACAAAGGCGGGGAGCAAACGCTCCCCGCTTTTTATGTGAAATCACACTTGATGAAAAGTTGAGTTGTGTTTGAGAATTATTTGAAAAAGCGCTGCTAAAATGCATATCGTAAGATGAAAAAGTGCCAAACTATGCGCATTTCTCCATTTTTACACAAGGACGGTGCTGCTTCATAAAAAAGACGTAAAGTTGTCGGCAAATCGTCGGTTTTTCGTAATAGCCGCGTAACATTAGGCGGATATGATAGCAGCATAAGAACAGAAAAGACCCTAAACGAACCTTTTTTCGTTTTGAGACCATGAAAGCGAGGCGGATTTTCTCATGAAACGAGTGTATATGATTACCGGCATCGGCGGGCACCTTGGCAATACGGTTGCGCGGGAGCTTCTTTCCGCGGGCGAGACCGTGCGCGGCTTTGCCCTGCCAAACGAGGATGTGACGATGCTCTACGGCGACGCGGTGTCGATTGTGCGCGGAGACGTGCGGGACAAACAGTCGATGGAACCGTTGTTTTACGGGCTGAAGGATGACGACGAGGTTTATTTTATCCATTGTGCGGGGATTGTCTCCGTTGCGACGAAATATGACCAGCGCGTGGTGGATGTCAACGTCCGCGGCACGGAAAACGTCGTGAGCCTCTGCAAGGAACACAACGTGAAGAAGCTTGTTTACATCAGCTCCGTCCACGCTCTGCCGGAACTGCCGCATGGGAACGTGATCCACGAGGTGGAGGGCTTTCAGGCGGAGGCGGTAATCGGCCTCTATGCGAAGACAAAAGCTGCGGCTACGCAGATTGTACTCGACGCGGCACGGGCCGGACTGGATGCAACAATCATCCATCCTTCCGGCATCATCGGGCCAAACGATTACGGCCACGGTCACCTGACGCAGATGGTCATTAGCTATCTCAACGGTTCCCTCACGGCGTGCGTTGAGGGCGGCTATGATTTTGTCGATGTGCGCGACGTGGCGGATGGCGTCATCGCCGCAGCGGACAAGGGGAAGAAGGGCGAATGCTACATCCTCTCCAACCGCTATATCCCCGTGCGGGAACTGCTCAATACGCTTTCGCGCGTGACCGGCGGCAGGAAGATCAACACTGTTTTGCCGCTGTGGTTTGCGAAGCTCACCGCGCCAATTGCAGAGCTGTATTACAAGATTCGTCATGAATCTCCGCTCTTCACCCGCTATACGCTGTATACGCTGACCAGCAACGCCCGCTTTACTTACGAGAAAGCGCGCCGCGACCTCGGCTATAAGCCGCGCGACATCAGCGCGACCATCAAGGATACCGTCGCGTTCCTTACGAAAGAGCGCAAGAATCTCTTTCGCAAACGCAATGCAACAAAGCCGATCCCCGTAATGGGGTAAGGCGCAAAAGCAAATACCACACAAGCAAAAACCCCGATGCGGAACACTCCGTTTCGGGGTTTGTTTTTGTTCTTGACTGGCTCGATCGCTGGGACGCAGGGGCGCTCAGTTTCAGTCCTTTTGCATATAGATGATATAGGGATGATCGACATGATAGCCGAGTTTTTCGGCCAGAGCGACACTGCGAAGATCAAACGCGTCCCAACTCGGATAGAGATTTCGCTCCAGAGCTGTGAGGATCAATTTTGCGCCGCAGGCGGTCGCGAGGCCTCTTTTGCGATACTCCGGCTTGGTATCGATCTCGATCTCAAACCCGCCGTCATAGACGCTATAGCTGCTCGCACCGGAAACGAATGCGCCATTGTGAAGAACGGCAATGCCGATGCCGCGGGAGAGAAAGTCTGAAGCATCTGCAAAACAGGCGCAAAAATCGCGAGACCAGTCTTCCCGCAGGCTGTTTTGACAGAGTTCCTCATCAAACATGCGCAGTTCGTATTCGCGCGGCAGCGTGTCTATGTATTTTTGTAACTTTGTGCGGGAAAAGACATTCGGTTCCTTCCGGATAGCATAACGCAGCCGTCTTTGCACGCGGTTGCCCCAAGCCTGCTCGATGGCATTACCCCAGGCTTCATTCTGCGGGACAATTTCGCGTGCGGCGGCTTTTGCCGCAAAAGCAACGCTGGGGTTGCCCGCAAAAAAACAAAAATCGCCCAACACAACCTGCGCCGCACCCGGCGCTTCGTCGTTGTCCACCATTGCATAACCCATATGCCCTTGCAGGACAGACCAGATGAGCGTCTCACTCCAGCCGGAGAACAGAGGGGCAATTTTCTGCAGGTTGTTCATTAAAATATCCTTACTTGATGTGATAGAGCTAAATCGTAACCCTATTTCATGCCGCGAATGATACGGTTTGCCTCGGCATAGATACGTTCCGGGTCCTCGCCAATATAGAATTCGCCGCGCTCGTAGAGCACCTTCCCGGCGACCATGGTGAGAACAACGTTTTGTTTACTCCCGCTATAGACGATGTTTTTTTCGATGTTGTTGAGCGGCTGCATATTCGGCTGGTGCAGATCGATCATGATCAGATCCGCCTGCTTACCGATTGCGAGACAGTCACAATCTGAAAACCCGCAGGCATAGGCACCGTTTTTGCACGCCATCGTGAGTACATCGACCGCGTCTACCGCTTCTGCGCCATGCGAGAGCTTCTGTAACCCAGTGGTGAGAAACATTTCGCGGAAGAAGTCGAGGCAGTTGTTGCTCGCGGGGCCATCGGTGCCGATGGCAACCGGAATGCCGCGCTTAAGGTATTCGTAGACAGGCGCTACTCCGCTTGCGAGCTTTGTGTTGCTGCCGGGGCAGGTGATCACGCTCATATTGCGCGATTGTAAGAGATCCATTTCGCGCTCGGAGACATGGACACAGTGATAGCCGCCGCCACCATAATTGAACAGCCCGAGCGAGTCGAGGTATTCGATCGTTCGCATGCCGCTGTGGGCGACACAGCTTTCCACCTCTGCCGCAGTCTCGTTGAGGTGCGTATAAAACGGCTGTTTGAGCTGCTGCACCAACGCCGAGAGATCGCGCATCAACGGTTCACTGCTGGTGTATTCGGCATGGAAGCCGAGACGATAGGAAATCAGCGGATCGAGCTTGGAAAACTTCGCATACTCATCCGCCGTCTCCTGCGCGGTGCCGCCAAAATCGTTTGCGCAGCCAACGAGCGCCGTGCGAAAACCGGTGTCGATTGCGGCGGCGGCGATGCTGTCCCGTGCAAAATACATGTCAAACATCATGGTGATACCGCTGGTGAGGTATTCCATGATGGCGAGTTTCGTGAGGATATAGACGTCGTCCGGCGTAAGTTGCGCTTCTTTGGGAAAGACCTGATCAAAGAGCCAACTCTGCAAGGGCAAATCGTCCGCAAGAGAGCGAAGGAAAGTCATGCCGCTGTGCGTATGCGCGTTTTTGAAGCCCGGCATGAGCAGGTTGCCGCGGCAGTCGATCTCGCGATCGGCAGCGCCGGTATAGCCGCCCTCTTTACCAAGGAAAGCGATTCGCCCGTCGACAATGACAAGCTCGCCAGAGAACAGTTCTGTGCTGTCATCCAGCGGCAATATTCTTGCATGATAAAATCTTGTAGTCATGCAACTATTCTAGCATAGGCGGCTCAGAGAATCCACCGGAGGAAATGTCGGAATAACAGTTTCTGATGAAGTTTCTTTTTTGCTCACAATTTGCAAAGCGGACATGCGCATTGAGCAGGGGAAACCTGTTCTTGCGAAAAAAACAAGTGAACGCGGGCAGAACTTTTTCACGCAAAACATTCAAACGGTAAAAATCGTGTTACAATAATGTAAAGAACGCCAGAGCATACAACAGATTCCGAATCCATTCGGTCAGGTTCCTTCTGTCATCAAAAAAGCAATGTGCGGGGTTTTACCATCTGCGGTTGCTCCTTCTGATCACTTTAAGACAAACAGGAAAGCGTGAAAACATGATCAATGCCAGTGAGTTACCCAAGATTGAGGAACTCAGGAGAATTCTTGCGCGAGCAGGGCGCACGGTCTTTCTTGGCGGAGCCGGGACCTCCACGGAGAGCGGGATTCCGGACTTTCGTTCCAGCGACGGGGTTTTTGCGGCCATACGGGACTACGGCTTTCCGCCGGAAACCCTGTTAAGCCGCTCGTTTTTTCTCAAGCACACGGAGACATTTTTTGAATATTACCGCAAGTTTTTGCTCTATCCCAATGCGCTTCCGAACGATTGCCATCGGGCGCTGGCGAAGATGGAGCGGGAGGGCGCCCTCTCTGCCGTGATTACGCAAAACATCGATGGCCTACATCAAAAAGCTGGCAGCAGAACGGTTTTGGAGTTGCACGGCAGCGTAAACAGTAACCGCTGCATGAATTGCGGCAGGTCCTTTACCATGCAGGACGTGATGGATAAGACCGGGGCTCCGACCTGCGGCTGCGGCGGGATTATCAAGCCGGATGTGGTGCTCTATGAAGAGCCGCTCAATGAAAAACTGCTTCGGGTCGCAGTTTCGCAGATGGATAAGGCGGACACGCTGATCATCGGCGGAACATCGCTTGCAGTATATCCCGCGGCGGGATTGGTCGACTATTTTCACGGACGGAACCTGATCGTCATCAATCTCGGCAAAACAAGCCGCAACGGCAGCGCGACGCTGAATATTTCCGCACCGATCGGCGAAGTGATGCGAAAAGTCATATTGGATCACCCGCTTGCCAAAGAGGCATAGTGACAAGCGCAAAGGACGCATTTGCTTGTAATAAGGCTTCATCGAACGGACGGTGAAGCCTCTTTGTTGCTCCGCTTCTTATTCCGTTCACACTTTGTTTGATTGAACCAGCTACCCTTGCATGTTAAAATTGGTTGATAACATAGGACATATGTGTCCGGGTGGATCACACGAAAGCAGGTTTATGAAGATGGGTTTGTTTGATACGTCCGACATTGGAATCGATCTTGGCACTTCCTCGACGCTTGTGTTCGTCAAGGGGAAGGGGATTGTGTTCAAGGAGCCTTCCGTCGTTGCGGTGGAACGTGTGACGGGGCGAATTGTCGCAATCGGCGAAGACGCGCGCAAGATGATGGGACGCGAACCTGCGGACACCGTCGTCATCCGCCCGCTGCGCGACGGTGTGATTTCCAACTTTGACGTAACAGCGCGCATGCTGCGTTATTTTTTCCAGAAAGTCGTGGGAACGCGGCTGCTGTATCGCCCGCGCGCGGTGGTTTGTATTCCTTCCGGCGTGACGGAAGCGGAGAAGCGCTGCGTCATCGAGGCTTCTGACGAGGCGGGCGCGCGCTATACCTATCTCATCGAGGAACCGATTGCCGCCGCCATTGGCGCGGGGATCGACATCAACGAGCCAACAGGGCATATGGTGCTGGACATTGGCGGCGGAACGACGGACATCGCGGTGATTTCGCATGGTGCTACCGTGATTTCGGATTCCATCAAGATGGCGGGCGATAAGTTTGACGACGCGGTGCGGCGTTATATGAAACGCAAGCACAATCTCTATATCGGAGAGAGAAACGCGGAGGATATCAAGATTGCGTACGGGCGCGCGCACACAGAGAAGGAACAGCGCGTGATTGAAGTGCGCGGCAGGAATGTCGTCACTGGGCTGCCGGAGGCAATACCGATTGGAACCAACGAGATGGTAGATGCACTCAGTGAGCCGCTTGGCGCGATTATGGAGCGTGTGCGCGGGCTGCTGGAGCGTACGCCGCCGGAGCTTGCCAAAGATATCGCTAGCGCCGGCATCGTGGTCACAGGCGGCGGCGCACTGCTTGCGGGGTTTGACCGATATGTGACCGAGCGCACAAGCGTCCCCTGCCGGATTGCGGAAGACCCGATCTCCTGCGTGGCGCTCGGAACAGGCCGGATTCTGGACGACCTGAAGAAATACAACGCCGCGATCTATGACTACCGCCGCGGGGAGTATTACGACGGTTGACGGCCGCTTACGCGATTCATATTTTAGGATTTTTAAGAAAAAGTTCAAGGCAATGCCACGATTGCTTGCTATACTCAGCATGGTTTCATACCATACCCTTCTTTTGCGGGAACCGTCGCGAAAGCACACAGATGTTGAATTGCTACTTCCAGCAAGACACATGATTTGGATGGATAGGCTGCGGCGAAGATGCGTCGAAAGCCGAAAGGAGTCGAATCGTGCCTACTGATCCTCGTTTTGATCGAAAGCACCAATTGGCAAAACCCAAGCAAAAATCTTCTGCAAAAAAAGGCGCTGCTTCGCAGAAATCTGCCGCAGCCGCTTCCTCGCGTACACATGCGCCCTCTGCACATAGTGCGGCGCAGCATGGCGAGAAACACAAGAAACAAGCGCATGCGGATCGATCCGCCAACACACAGGAACGCGACCCGCGCAAAAGCCGCGAGGTGAACGAACGCAGAACCGAACACACGGCGAAAAAGCCGTCGGTCGACGCGTATGAAACGCGTGCTTACGCACAAAGCATGCCCAAGAAGAAGAAAAAGAAGTTTAAGTTCAAGCGTTTCTTTAAAAAGCTTGGCAAAAACTTACAAGCCTTCGGCGCTAAGCTGATCGAGGTAGAAGAGCATAACGAAGAACCTATTGGATATGCTCAGCCTTTGGCGGCGGGCGACCTTGGCTTCGCGCAGAAACAACCGCTTTTCGGCACAACGAAGCCTGCCGGAACAAAAAGCGGCAAAAGCGAGCCCGCTACAGCGAAGAATATTCTGCCAAAGATTAAAAAAGCGTTGCTCACCGCGCTTCGCGTTGCCGCCCGCGGTATCTACCTGGGCGTGCGCAAGGTTTATGCGTTTTTGATGAAGCTTCCACAGCGTACGCTGCTCATCGGCAGCGGTGCATTCGGGCTTGTGCTCATCACGGTAGTCGTCCTCGCAATCGCGCTGCCGGGTAAGGCGACCAAGGCGGATCAGGGTGAACAGCTCGCCGCGTTTACCGCGCTTGAAACCGAGCAAACCGCGCTGGAAGCTCCGACGCAAGAAGGCGTAGAAACAGGCGAAACCGCACCGGATGGCACAGTACCGTCCGATGTAAACGGAGAAACCGTTCTGCCGGCGGATCAACAGGTGCAGAATACGACGGCTGAAGCGATTCCCACATTTACAGGCGAAGTGAAGTCCGGCGACGATGCGGCGATTATCTCCACGATCCAATCCCGCCTGATGGAACTCGGCTATATGGACTCCGATGAACCGACCCAACACTTTGGGCCGCTCACGCAGAGCGCACTCAAGAGTTTTCAGCGGCACAACGGCCTTGGCGAAGACGGCATCTGCGGGCAAGCAACGTACGACATGCTCATGAATGCGGAAGCAAAAGTCTACGTCATGCAGCTTGGAGACTCCGGCCCGGATGTTGAGGGCGTACAGCAGCGTCTCTATGAACTCGGCTATCTGGATAACAAAGCGAACATTCAAGGTGTATTCGGCGAAAAAACCGAATCCGCCGCAAAGGAATTTCAGAAGAAAAATGACCTGAAAGCAGACGGTAAGGTCGGCTCCAAGACGCTGGAGATGCTCTATGGTGAAGACGTGGTTGGCAATGCTTTCCGCCTTGGCGACGAAAACCAGGTCATCAAGGACTGCCAGACGGCACTCAAAAAACTCGGCTACATCACCTTTAAGCCGGACGGTGTGATGGGCAAAGCGACGGTCTCCGCCATCAAGGCGTTCCAGCAGGCAAACGGCCTGACGAGGGACGGCGCATTGGGCCCCGTCACTCGAGACTTGATCCTCTCCGGTAAAGCACAGGAGATGGTCTTGCAGCTTGGCGACTACGGCACAGACGTGAAGAACATGCAGACGCGCCTGGCAAAGCTCAACTATCTTTCCAGCGCGAATGCGACGGGATATTTCGGCGAGATCACCGAAGACGCGGTGAAGGCGTTCCAGAAGCGCGCCGGGCTCAGCGCAGACGGTAAAGTCGGCGGCGTGACCCTCACGATGATGAACTCCTCCAGCGCGAAGAAAGCCGCGAGTGCGCCTTCCACCAAGAAGGAGACGAAGACCAGCGGGAAGAGCTCTTCCGGCAGCTCTTCCGGCAGCTCGAGCGGAAGCTCGACCGGTGGCGTTTCCGACAAGGTGGGCGTGGAAAAACTCGTCTCCTTGGCTGAGAGCAAGATCGGCAGCAAATACATCCGCGGAGCAAAAGGACCGAGCTCGTTTGACTGCTCCGGCTTCGTCTACTGGTGCCTCAAGAATTCGGGAGTCAGCGCGAGCTATATGACGTCTATTGCATGGCGTTCTACTTCACGGTATTCGCGCTTTACCGACATGGGCTCCATTCAGCGCGGCGATATCCTCGTGTTCTCCGGCGAGTCCGATTCGGCAGGCCACGTTGGCATCTATCTTGGCGGCGGCAAGATGATTGACGCAAGCTCCTCGGAAGGCCAGGTACGCCAATCTTCCTCCGTGCTCAACTCCGGCGGATACTGGTCGAGGCACTTCATCTGCGCGTATCGCGTGTTCTAATGCGTTAGAGCGGTACGTACAACAACATAGATGCGCGGGACTGGCGAGAAATGCCTCTCCCGCGCATCTGCTTATTCCGAGAAAGGGAAAAACGGCATGAAAAAAGCAGCTGGATTTTTATTTGCGCTGGTGGCGCTGGTTTCCGTGCTGCTTTTGCCTGGACGCGCACACGCGCAGGACGAGCTGAAAAATGACGATCCGGACAAGTATTATATCCTGCTTGATCTGAGAAATCAGATTGTAACCGTTTTTGAACGCGACGAAGCGGGTGAATACACAAAAGTTGTCCGCAGATTCCTCTGCTCGAGCGGACGCACGGACGTGGACGAAGCAGACCCGGAAGACGAGGCAACCCCGACCCCGCGCGGTATCTGGAAGATTGGCGGACGGGAGCGCTTCGGTAAGTTCGCGAATTTTAGCAGCTCTTATGCGCGGTATTGGGTGCAGATTGTCGGCAGCATTTATTTTCACTCCATCCTGTTTGACAAACGTTCAATCGATGCGATGGATAAACAGGCCTACAGCGACATGGGGAATAAGGTGTCTCATGGTTGCGTTCGGCTGTATGTGGAGGATGCGCGGTGGCTGTATTACTATGCATGCCCCGGCACGACCATCGAGATCAGCGCGAACGAGCCAACCGATAAGGAACTCAAGCGCGCTCTGCGGAGCAAGCTGAAGTTTGCCGATTACAACACGTTTCAAAAGACCATCACGGATGAAACCGACGAACTGCCAAACCCGCATGTTTGGGTGACGGTGGAAGGCGCGCGCCTGAGAAAAGGCAGCGGCAGCGCGTTTGACAGCGTTGCAAGGCTACAGGTCGGCGACGAGCTGGAGGTTTTGATCGAAAGCGAAGTCTGGGTCAAGGTGCGCTTCGGCAAGAAAGAAGGATATGTCCTGCGCGGATATGTCAGCTATCAGCAGGGGGTACTGGACACCAAGGAGGATGCGGACATTCTAAAGACGACGGAGTGGCTCTATGCGGAGCCAAACCTTCAGGCTGAGAAGATTGTCAAGGCGCCTGCGCGCGTCTCTGTGAAGGTTCTGGAGACGACGGAGGATGGCTGGCTGAAGATCGTATATCAGAATGTGACAGGATATGTGAAACCCAACCGAATCATCAAGGGTTGGGGTGTGATTCTTAAGCCTTAAGAACGACGGCAATTGGACAACTCAACATAAACAAAAAGGCGCAGAATCTCCGCGCTTTTTGTGATGCCGTAAGGTGTATTATGGGCTGGCCGCATACCAGAGAGAGTCCGGCGGGAGTGTACCGCTCTGCGCGGATTCGCCGGAGAGCAACTTCTGCGCCTCTGTAAAACAGCGCGTGCCTGCATCTGCCTGGTTGATACCGACCGCGCAGATCAGAATCGGGGAAAGTTTGTCCGCGACATCGGCGTCCGTCCCGGCGGAGAACACCTCCAGATCATCCCGCCCGAGGCCTGCAAGGGCGTCTGCGGCGGCGACGGCAAACGCGCCGGTCTCTGCATAGAGCGCGTCCAGCATGCCGGGATAGTAGCCAGAAAGGACATCGGCAAGCCATTGGGTGATTGCAACCTCGGATGTATCCGCAAAGAATTCCTCCTTGGCGAACACACTGCCTGCTGTCTTTGCTTCCGACCAGAGCAAATAGGCCGGGCTCGCCTGGCTGGAAAACAGTCCGATCAGGCGAACGGGAGCCAGATGCGGCGGGTAATTCAGCGCGTTCTCGAGCGCGCGCTTGGGCGCGCTTGCGGCATCATAGCGTAATTGCGGCAGGTCGGAAGCAAGTGGTTGCCCTTCCGCTGCAAAAACAAACATTGGGATGGACGCTTTGGGTAGCGTCGCCGTGCCGGAAAGATAGACGAGAGCCACCGCATCGCCCTCCGGCTTATAGTCAGCAAGCGCGGAAAGTCCGCCATTGATAAGACGAATCTCAACTCCGCTGTCCTTTGCTGCGCGCTCAACGCCCGAAAGGAACGCAGGCGCATCCTCCGCGCCAAACACCGCGATGACACGCGGATGATCCGGCACCGGGGTTGGCGCGGGTGTAGCGACAGAATCCGGCGCGCGCGATTGCGCGGGCGCGGCAACGAGCCCATCCGCGCAGGCAGCCAGCGAAAAGGCGACGAAGAGCAAAAGCATGCAAGCAAAAAAACGTTTCATGCGCCTAGTATAGCATGGCAAAGACATCTGTTAGTAGTGGGTTTGAAATATTGGCAGAGAAAAACCGCCGCACGGTAGTGTGCAGCGGTTGATTGTGTTCGAGTTGTTTTATTTTGCCGGGGTGGGAGTCGGGACAAAGGAACTGCCGTAGAGCAGGGCATTGAGGTCCTCCGCGGCTTTATCTAAGTCAAACTCCAGCTGGTCGGTCTTGGTGCCGTCTTCATCCACAAAGTTGTGATAGCTGCCCGCTGCCGGAATTGCGCTCTTATTGAACGTCATACCCTTGGAGAGCAGCACCTTGGCAAGCTCGGTCATGGTATCGAGTTTCATATTGGTTGAAACATAGCCGGTTGCAAACGAGATCAACGCGAGAACGCTCTGTTCGTTCATCTGCTTGGTGACTTTTTCAAACACAAGCTGGATGATTTCCTGTTGGCGATTGACGCGGTCATAATCGTTGCCCTGTCCGCCTTCCACACCCGTGTGGCGGTTTCTGGCGTAGATGAGGCACTGCGCGCCGTCGAGATGGATGACGCCGGGGGCATCCTTGATGGTTTGCGCCTGACGTACGACCGCGGGTTCATTGACAAAGTTGCCCTTGATGCGGTCGTTGATGAAGTTGATCTCCGCCTGATCGCAGTCCACATCCAGACCGCCGATCTTGTCGATCATCGCCGCAAAACCGTCAAACCCGATCGTGATGTACTCCTGAATGTCGAGTTTAAAGTTCTCGTTGAGGGTGTTGATCAGTTCGCCGGGGCCGCCGCCGCCGTAGCCGCCGCTGAACGCGCCGTTGAGGCGATTATAGAACGTGAATCTGCCGCTCTTGCCGATGCGATGCACGCGTGAATCGCGCATGAAGGAGACGAGCGCGATGGTGCCCTTATTCGTATCGATCGAGGCAAGCATCATGGAGTCCGAGCGGCCCTCCGCGGCTTCGGTTGCAGAGGTGCTGCGCGAGTCGGTACCGACCAGCAGGATATTGACGATGGAGTCCACCTTGGAGGCTTCCTGATAGATCGGCATTTCCGTCGGGGTGGGGGTGGGTTCCTCGGAAACCACGGTGATCGACTGCGGCTCATCCGTTGCAACAAGGTCGATGGGCTTCTCGACGGTTTCGACCGCATCCGCACGCACGCTGGTGAGCACATAGACGCCAACGCCAATCACGGCCAGTATCAGAACCAGCAGGATGATCAGCGCGATCTTCATGACTTTTGACATGATTTACTCCTCATTCTATCTGAAAAAATACACTCTGTAAAACGCAACCATAATATCACATCAAATCGCCCGGATTCAATCCCAACGGCAAAACTCACAACTTGTTTACATAGATTCGATGATTTGAAGCCGTTTTTTTCACGTATGGTAGACATCTGGAATGAACAAAAAAGCAACGCCCGCACTCTGAAAAAAGAGCACGGGCGAAACAGGGAACATTTTGATTATAGATTCAGCTCGTCGATGACATGGCGAACGGCCTTCTCGACGCTGCCGTCTTCAAACGGAATATCGAGATGGGCGAGGCGGAGCAGGTCGAAATACCCTTTGCTTCCGCCTGCGCGGCAGAGCGCAAGATACGATTCCCATGCGTCTTTGTGATCCTGTTTCATCCGCCCATAGAACTGGAAGGCGCAAACCTGAGCAAGGGCATAGTCCACATAATAGAACGGATAGAGGAAGATATGCTGCTTCTGCATCCAGAAACCGCCTTCCTCGAGGAAGGACACACCGTCATAATCCCGCCATGGCAGATAGATTTGCTCGATTTCATGCCAGACCGCGCGGCGCTCCTTTGCGCTCATCGATGGCTTTTCGTAAACGCGGTGCTGAAACTCATCCACGCTCACAAGATAGGGAATCACGGCGAGCGCGGAGGAAAGGTGCGCGTATTTTGCCTTATCCACGTGCTCCTCCCCAAAGAAGTCCTTGAGGAAGGGATAGGCGAAGTGCTCCATGGTCATGGAGTGGATCTCGTTGACCTCACTCGTGGAGCTTAAATACACCGCGATCGGCTGGCTACGCATGGCGGTATAACCAGCAAAAGCATGCCCCGCCTCGTGCGTGAGGACGTTGACATCCGCCGCCGTTCCGTTGAAGTTGGAGAAGATGAACGGCGCTTTATAATCGGAGAGATAGGTGCAATAGCCGCCGAGGTGCTTGCCCGGACGCGTCTCCAGATCAAACAAACCATGCCGTGATAAAAAGTCGAAAAACTCGCCCGTCTCAGGGGAGATTTCGCGATACATCCGCTGCGTGATGGGGATGAGCACGCTCTCGCCGCCGACCGGGTCGGCGTTTCCGTCCGGAAAGATACAGGATTCATCGTAATACTTTAGCTTGTCTACACCAAGGCGTGTTGCCTGCTCCTGCTTGAGCTTCGCGACAGCGGGAACGATGATCGTGCGCACCTGCTCACGAAAGCGGGCGACTTCCGCCGGGCCGTAATCCGCGCGGTGCATATTGAGATAACCAAGCGCGGTGTAGTCCGGCAGACCAAGCTTCTTAGCCATACGGATGCGAACTTTGATGAGTTTGTCATACTGCTGATCTAGCTTTTCGGAGATGCCCTCATAGAGCTTTGCCCAAGCGAGATACGCTTCCTTGCGTTCTTCACGGTCGGAACTCTCCATGTGCTTTAGCAGACCGTAAAAGTTGACTTCCTCACCGCGGAAGGTGGTTTTGCATGCGGCGGTGGTCTTCTTATAGACGTTTTCCAGATTACCCTGACGAATCAGATCGGGAATGATCTTTGTGCTCTGGGTTTTTTGGTCAATTTCGGCGAGGGTAAAGAG
Organism: Christensenella sp. UBA7703; assembly: GCA_002482505.1. Classification (GTDB taxonomy): domain Bacteria; phylum Bacillota; class Clostridia; order Christensenellales; family CAG-138; genus UBA7703. Next base: position 81,705 of record DLGD01000009.1, read on the forward strand.
CTGCTTGCCAAATTCCTGCTCAAACTGCGCGCGGAAAGGCGAACGCAGGAGCGTTTCGGTGAAGGACTTGCTCAGCGGCATGAGCTGCGCCAGAGCGCGGTTGAAGAACTGCATCTCGCCATCATAAAACTTGTCGGTTGTGTCGAGCGTGTTTCGAATGCTCGCGACCACATAGCTTGTTTCCAGATGACCGCTCTCTTTTTCGGAGGCAAGGTACGCCGCGCGCGCCTCCTCATAGCTCTTTGCCTTCTTGAGCTTATTGAGCAGTGTTTTGAGCTTCTTTTTCATTGCGCCCATATCCGGGCGTTTGTATTCAATCTTGGAAAATGTTTCCATCATCAGCGCTTCCGCTTGTGTTTGCGTTGCCAGATCGGTTGCTTGCTCATCCATCGTTCGTTCTTTCGCTCCCGTGTCCAAAGAATTTCCGCTTATTACATATATAGTGCGGATATATCAACATTGTAGTACGTTCGGGATGTGTTTTCAAGGCGAAAAACCCGCAAAATCGATTGAGTTTCGACTTGGTTTATCTACATGCGCGCGCGGGTTGATCTGACGTGTTTCACAACACGAGGTTTACTTTTTTGAACCAAAAGGGGTATAATGAACAAAAATCACGCATAGGCGCGATTGTTTTTATTTGTCTTTGTGTTGCTCAACTGTGAAAGAGCGGCACGGAGAAAATCAAAAAGTCATTCTTTCGAATCATCTGGAAACGGAGAACATCATTGTTCGGTAACGCGTTTAAGAAAATATTATTTGCGCTGATGGTGCTTGCCCTCCTGCTCGGGCTGGGTGCGGGCGTGCTCTTTGGCGTGATTCCCGCGATACGATACGATGTTTGGCGCGCGGAGCCGGATGAACCGACCGAAACCCCGGATGTAGCGCAGCAGACACCTACGCCGGAAGCAACGGCTACGCCGGAACCGACGCCAACGCCGGAGATTGCCCCCGCGACGGCGGAAGAATGGGTGGAACGGTATATGACGACCATGAGCGCACAGGAAAAGCTGGGGCAACTGATGATGTTCGGATTCTCCGGCACGGCAGAGGTGCAAAACCCCTTCCGCGATATCTGGAGCAACTATGCTGTCGGCAACGCAATTCTCTATGGCCCGAATATCAAGAGCGGCAACAGCGACGGCGGCTTTGGGCAGGCAAAGAGCTTGACGGAGCGTATCGCAAGCAGCGTGAACAACAGCATTCCCCCGCTGATCGGAATCGATGTGGAAGGCGGCAGCGTCGTGCGCTTCCGCTGGAATCCGCAGCCCGTCTCCGCTCGTTCTCTCGGCAGGCGGCGGGATGTGGATTTTGCAAAAGAGCAATTTCAAACCATCGGCGCAAAGCTGGTCAGCGTGGGCATCAATCTCGACCTGGCGCCGGTGTTGGACGTTTCGGAAAACCCGATGGATACCTTCCTCGAAACGCGGATCATCTCCGAGGACGCAACGATTGCGGCGGGTATCGGCAGCGCGATTATCGAGGGGCTTCACGCGGGCGGCTGCCTTTCAAGCGCGAAGCATTTCCCCGGACACGGCGGCACAAACGAAGATTCCCATGCCGTCACTCCGGTGGTTGACAAGTCTCTTGAGGCACTCCAGAGCTATGACCTTGTACCGTTTGTGAGCGCAATCAGGAGCGGTGTGGACGCCATCATGATTTCGCATGTGCTCTATCCCGCGCTGGACAGCACGGATATCGCCACCATGAGTAAACCCATCATGACCGACCTGCTACGCGTGCAGATGGGGTTTGACGGTCTGATCCTCAGCGACGACTTCCGCATGGACGGGCTGACGACGCGGTATGAAGTCGGTGACGCTGCTGTTCGCTTCATACTCGCAGGCGGGGATATCATCATCTGCGGCGCGGTCAGTGAAAAGCAACAAGCCATTGCGGAGGCGCTCAACGCCGCGGCGGCGGATGGCAGGCTCACGCAGGAGCGGATTGACGAGAGCGTGAAGCGCGTCCTGCTGATCAAGCTTTCGCTCGGCACCTGGGACATTCAGGGACAAGTTGCCGCGCGGACGGTGCCCGCGAGCTAACGCGAGAACGGTTTTACGAGCGAATATTGAGCCGGAGGCGCGCGCTTCCGGCTTGTTTTCTCACCGATAGAGAGTTCATCGAGAAATACGGACTGGAGATTGCTTATCGCCTTGCTTTCTTGCACGCCGGACGATAAAATGATGACATGGAAACTTCTAACCAACAATCACCCCGCGCGCGCATGACCGGCTGGCTGGTACTGCTACTGGCTGCCGCCGTCGCGTTTTTGACGGCATATGTGCCGCTCTTGCTGATCCTTTCACCCGCGCTTTGGGCATATGCCGGCGCGCGGACAAAGCCATATCTGCTGTTTCTGCCCGCCGCCGTGTTTGCGGCAGGTACGTTTGTGCTATATCCGCTTGTTGTCGCAGCCGGACTTTCCGGCGCGGCGCTTGTTGCGGCGGCGCTGCTGTATGTGCTGCTGACACGCGGATTTTCCAACTCCGAGACCGTGCTTCTTTTGTGCGGCGTGTTTCTGGTTGGTCTGTATACCGCAGTCTGCCTGCCCGGCGTGCTGGAAGGCAGAGGCGCGTTTGCGGATATTCAGGCTGCGATTGGTTCCCTAAACAATTTTTATCACTCCGCTGCCGCGCAGATGCCGCAGCTCAATCCAGACGGCGTACAGGTGATTACCGAGGCGATGGACGCGATGTACGACGCGGTGCCGACCAGCTTTGTCGCTGTGCTGTGCATTTTCGCGAGTGTGCTTGGTCTTTCCAACCTGCTCTTTTTCCGCCTCTTTTGCCGGAAGCAGACGCAGATTTCGCTTTCGCCGATACGCGCGTTTCGGGACTGGACTCTGCCGCGCAGCATGACGCTCGGGCTGTTTGTAATGCTGATCATCTCGCTTGTGATGGAGCTTGCTCAGTCGCCTTTTGCGGAAGGATTTGGCATTACGGCAAACGTTCTTCTCGCAATCCCGTTGTTTTTGCAGGGGATCAGCGTGGTCGATTTCTTCATCGTCCGCGCGCAAAAGAACGTGACCCTCGTGCGCACATTGACGTATGTCGGCCTAGGCGTTCTCTATCAATTTGTGCTCTATCCGCTGGTTCTCGTTGGATGCTTTGATCAGATATTTCGCCTGCGGGATCGCATGCGCGGCATGCCGCCGCGCGCGGCGGCGTAAGCGGGGACAGCGGGTACATTCGAAAGAACGAACCAAAGAGCAATGAACCGCAAACCAATTTTAAAAACAGAAAGAGAGACGGTATGAAGAAGACAAAGACGATTCTCCTGCCGCTTGGCATTCTGCTTTGCGTGCTTTGCGCCGGCGTCTTGGCCTCCGGCTGGATTCAGCCATTTCGCCTGATTGCCTCGGCTGTTGCGCTTGGAATATCGCTGATTGTGTTCTTCGCGAGCCTTCTTCTGGAACGCAGACAACAGCGTGCTATGCAAAAGCGCATGGACGACGTATTCTCCGAGAATTCTGAAATTGCGGCGAGGCTGGTCGACCAGGTTTCAATCGCCTGTGCGTTGGTTGAACGGGATGGAAAGATCGCCTGGCGCAACGAGAGTATGCAGAAGATATTCGCCGAACCGGACATCTGCCGCATCCAGCCGCATTTTGACTTTGATGCGCCGTTGGTCGCCGTGCCGATAGAACACGCGGGCAATGTCTATCAGATCATGAGCGTGCCCGTCTATCGCGAGAAGGATGAGCGCTCGATGCTCTTTCAATACTGGCTGGATCGCACCGAGGCGGCGCACTACCAGCGCCTCTTTGAGGAGCAGATGCCGTATGTGGCGCTGATCTACATCGACAACTACGAAGAGCTTTCCGCCGACGTGCAGTTTCATAAAACCAGCGTTTTTTCCGAAGTGGAGCGTCTGGTGTCCGATCTGATGAAAGAGATTGACGGCGTTTATCGGCGCTATGAAAACGGGCGATTTTTCGTGGTGTTTGAGGCGCAGCACCTGGTGCAGCTGGAGCGCGCGCGCTTCCCGTTGCTGGAGCAGGCGCACAATATCGACACGGGAACCAGCATGCTGGTGTCGCTTTCCATCGCAGTTGGCGCGGCGGATCGCGTCGCCCGCGCGGACGAGAGCGCACGGCAGGCGATGGAGCTTGCGCTGGGGCGCGGCGGTGATCAGGCCGTCATCAAAAAAGGCGGCGGATATGTGTTTTACGGCGGCAGACGGCAGCCGGAGGCGCTGCAAAGCCGCGTGAAGATGCGCCTCTTTAGCAAGGCGCTCAGGCAACTCTTCGACAACACGGGGGATGTGTTTATCGTTGGCCACAGCAGACCGGATATGGACTGCATCGGCGCTGCCCTCGGCGTTGCAACCTGCGCAAAGTTTGCGGGTTCGCGGGCATATATCGTGCTGGGCCAGCAGAATAACATGATCGAGCATGCGCTGGAGCTCATCCGCGACAACCACGCATTTTCCAGCATGCTGATTGCGCCTGAGCACGCGGAGCGCATCATGCGCCCGACGAGTGTGCTCGTGGTGGTGGACACCCAGCGCGTGGGTTCGCTGGTTGCACCGAAGCTATTGGAGCTTGCCGGGCGTGTGGTCGTGATCGACCACCATCGGCGCGGGGCGGATCATATCGACAACCCGACGTTGCATTTTCTGGAGGCGAGGGCTTCCTCCACAAGCGAACTGGTCACGGAATTGCTGCAATACTTTGACGCAAACCTTCGTCCGCCCGCGCTCGTCTGCGGGACGCTGTTAGCCGGCATTACGATCGATACCAAGCACTTTGCGTTCAATGTCGGCTCCCGCACGTTTGAGGCGGCAGGGTATCTGCGCAAAAACGGCGCGGATACGAGCATGGTCAAACAGATGTTTCAGGACGACATGGAGAGCTTTGGAGATGTGGCAACCACCGTGCGCAGCGCGGAGCTGCTGCCAGGCGGGGTTGCACTTGCCAGCGTTGGCGAGGAGATGAACAACGCGCCTCTCATCGCCGCAAAATCGGCGGACGAGCTCATCGGCATCAAGGGCATCGAAGCCGCGTTTGTGCTCGGGCGCGACGGGGACGGCATCAGCGTCAGCGGCAGATCGCTGGGCAATCTCAACGTGCAGATCATCTGCGAACGCCTCGGCGGTGGCGGGCACCTCACCATGGCAGGCGCGCAGCTGATGAATACAGATCTCGAAGAGGCGGAGGCGCTTGTGCGCACCGCGATCGAACACTATATGCAGGAGGTACAGAAAGCACTATGAAACTATTATTGGAACAGGACGTTAAGGGAACGGGTAAAAAGGGCGAGATCGTCGAGGTATCGGACGGCTACGCGCGTAATTTTCTCCTGCCGCGCAAGCTGGCAACCCCCGCGGACGCACAGGCGGTCAACGCCGCAAGCATTCAAAAGAGCGCAGCCGCACACAAGAAGTTCCAGGCGGGCGTTGCCGCGCGGGATCTCGCAAAGCAACTCGAAGGCGCTATGGTCACCGTGAAAGCCAAGGTTGGCGAAAACGGGCATCTTTTCGGCGCGATCACCGGAAAAGAAATCGCGGCGGCAATTGCGGAGCAGAAGCAGGTGGAGATCGACAAGAAAAAGATCGCGCTTGCCGAACCCATCCGTGCGCTGGGTGAATATACCGTCCGCGTGAGCCTGTATGAGAACACATTTGCGCAGGTGAAGGTCATCGTCGAAAAGTGCTGACAGGCGCTTTTGCTGCGCGAGCGGCGAGAAAATGAACCATCACTGGAGCGAACGGATCGGAGCACCCGATGGAACAATATGAATTCAATCCGCAGACGAGCGGGATGACCACGCTGCCGCACGTGAGCGACGCAGAGCGCTCCGTGCTCGGCAGCATGCTCATCGACGGCGGCGCGCTGGAAGTCTGCCTCGAACAACTGCGCGAGGAGGACTTTTATGTCCCCGCGAACGCGACGATCTTCGCCGCGATGCGCGACGTCCGCGCGGGCGGGAATGCCGTCGACCTCGTTACCCTCACGGCGGAGCTGGAGCGGCACAATAAACTCGATATGGCTGGCGGGCTGACGTATTTGACCGATTTGGTCACGTTCGTGCCGACCGCTGCCAACGTGTCGCACTACATCAACCTCGTGGAGACCAAGAGCACCCAGCGCGCGCTCATCCGCGCGGGCGGCGAGATCATGCGCGACGGCATGGATGACGAAAAAGAACTCGACGAAACCCTGAACCAGGCCGAGAAGCGCATCTATGAAATCTCCATGCGTAAGGTGCAGGGCACGCTGGTCCCGATGGAGCAGATCGTGCCGGAGGCGTATAACCTCATCGGCGAACTTGCGCAGCGCCGCGGCAAGATCACGGGTATCCCAAGCGGGTTTATCGAGCTAGACCGCATGACAAACGGCTTTCAAAAGAGCGATTTGATCATCGTCGCAAGCCGCCCTGCGATGGGTAAATCGAGCTTTGCGATGAACGTGGCGCAGTATGCCGCCGTACACAACGCAAGAACCGTCGTCGTATTCAGCCTTGAGATGAGCAGTGAGCAGCTTGTTATGCGCATGCTCTGCACGGAGGCCTCGGTCGACTCCCAACGAATCAAGGAAGGCCTCATTGGCAACAACGAGATGAACGCGCTGATGGAGGTCATGGATCCCATGAGCCGGGCGAAGATCTATATCGACGATTCCAGCGGCGCAAACGTTGCGATGATTCGCAGTAAGTGCCGCAGGCTCTCCGCGCGCGCGGGGCTGGATATGATCGTGATCGACTATCTCCAGCTCATGCAGGCAAGCGGCAGCCGCAAGGACGGCAACCGCATGCAGGAGATCAGCGACATGACGCGCCAGCTCAAACTATTGGCGCGCGAATTGAATGTGCCGATCATCCTGCTCTGCCAGCTCAACCGCGGACCGGATACGCGCGCCGACCACCGGCCGGTGATCTCCGACCTTCGCGAGAGCGGCTCCATCGAGCAGGACGCGGACATGGTCATTCTGCTCTATCGTCCTGCCGCCTATATGGACACGCAGGAATACGAGATGGGCGACAACACAAGCCAGATCATCATTGCCAAGCACCGCCACGGCTCAACAGGCGTGGTCAAGCTGCTCTGGCAGGGCGAATACACGCGCTTCCGCTCGATTGCGCAGGAAAACTCGTAAACGCGACTATGTGAAAAGCACGGCCATCATTCGGGCAAGACAAAGGATGACAGAACCAATGAAAAATACAGACATGTTTGCAGATCTTTCCGCCACGCAGGCTTGGAAACTATTTGCGGAGACGACATACCCCTGGGAAGTGCTGCCGCAGATCAAATCGTTTGTGCGCGCGCTTGGGCCCACGCTCCCGCTGAATGAATATGACCATCCCAGTGAGGAGGTCTGGATTCACAAAAGCGCGGTGCTGTACCCGAACATTTATATCGCTGGACCGACCATCATCGGCGAAGGCACGGAGGTGCGTCCCGGCGCGTTTATCCGCGGCAGCGTACTCGTCGGCCGCGGCTGCGTGGTCGGCAACTCGACCGAGCTGAAAAACTGCATCCTCTTTGACAAGGTGCAGGTGCCGCACTATAACTATGTCGGCGACAGCATATTGGGACACTATTCACACATGGGCGCGGGGTCGATCTGTTCCAACGTCAAGAGCGACAAATCGCTCGTTACCGTCCGCGCGGGCAGTGTTGTGCGCGAAACGGGGTTAAAGAAATTTGGCGCAATCCTCGGCGATCATGTCGAGATCGGTTGCAACAGCGTTTTAAACCCCGGGACTGTGATTGAGCCGTATACTTCTGTCTATCCGCTCTCGCGCGTGCGCGGCGTAGTCAAGGCAGGGCATATCTTCAAAAGCCAGGACGAAATCGTCCCTCGCAGCTAATGCTTGTTGAAAAGCCGCCGCAAATCGGGCAATGCAGCCCGGGCATGTGCGGCTTTTTTGCTGTTTTTCACAGTTGTTTGGTGCGTTTTATCGCAGAAATGGCGTAGAATCTGTGACAAAATAAAAACACGCGGCTCTAAGCCGTAAAAATTGTGAAAAGCTAGAAACATTCCGTACAACCCGCTGCCGGGGGCAGCAGAATCGGCTATACTATGACTATGATCACGTTTCAGCATCATTCCAGATTTCTCTCGTTTCGCAGGCCGCAAGGTGCGGTTCCCTGCAACACGAGCGTACAAATTGAGGCCGAGATCGGCGGGGACAGCGGCGCGCGCGTACAGCTGCGGCTCTACAACCAGCTGGGCGTCGAGTCCTTTTTTGAACTGACACGGGTGGGCGGCCGCGTGCACGGGGAAATACCCATGCCGGAAGTACCTTGCCTCGTTTGGTATTACTTTATCATTCGCACCAGCGACGGGCGCACGCAATATTACGGCGCGGATAGCGGGGAAGGCCGCTTGGAATCCCATGCGCCGCGCTCCTACCAGATCACCGTATACGACGGCGCGTTTACCACGCCTGAGCATTGGCGCGAGGGAATCGTCTATCAGATATTCCCCGACCGTTTCCGCAGGAGCAGCTGGGAAGATTTTCGCGAACGTGCAAAGTATCACGCAAATCTGGGACGGTTTCTGCGCATCCACGACCGCTGGAGCGAAGATGTCTGCTTTACACCCGCGCCCGGATCTGCGGACTATGAACCCAACGATTTTTTCGGCGGTGATAGCAACGGCATTCGTGAGAAGCTGGGTTATCTCGCTTCGCTGGGTGTGACCACGCTGTATCTAAACCCCGTGTTTGAATCGGCAAGCAACCACCGCTATGACACGGCGGACTATCATCGCATCGACCCGATCTTTGGCAACGAGGACGAGTTTCGCGCGCTCTGCGCGGAGGCGAAAGAGCAGGGTATTCGCGTCATGCTGGACGGGGTCTTCTCGCACACAGGATCGGACAGCCGTTATTTTGACAAGAATTCGCGCTATGAGGATCTTGGCGCATATGAATCGAGCGATTCGCCCTATCGCAAATGGTATCGCTTCGTGGGAGACAGCAAGCAATATGACAGCTGGTGGGGTTTCCCGACGCTGCCAAACGTCAACGAGCTGGAGCCTACGTATTCGGAATTTATCGCGGGCGAACACGGCGTACTTTCGCATTGGGCGGGCACGGGTGCCACGAGCTGGCGGCTGGACGTTGCAGACGAGCTGCCGGATGAGTTCATCCGCATCCTGCGCAGGCGCCTCAAGCAAAACGACCCGGAGGGTGTGCTCCTCGGCGAAGTTTGGGAGGACTGCTCCAACAAATACGGCCCGGAGGGCAGGCGCGGCTATGTCAACGGGGACGAACTGGACAGCGCGATGAACTATATCTTCACCGATGCTGCGATCTCGTTTTTAACCGGACGAACAGACGCTTACGCGCTCGATCACGTGTTGCAAACCCAGAGAGAACATTATCCCAGACCGTTTTACGAGGCGTGCCTGAACTTGATCAGCTCGCATGACATCATCCGCGCGGCAACCGCGCTCTCCGGTGCGCCGGATCGCAATTCCGTCTCCCGCAAGCTGCAGGCGGCGTACCGCCCGAACGAGCAGGATCAACAAAAGGGATTCCTTCGCCTGATTCTCGCTGCGGCGCTGCAGATGGCGCTGCCGGGCGTGCCCTGCGTCTACTATGGAGACGAGGCGGGCATGACGGGTATGAGCGATCCCTTCAACCGCGGCACGTACCCTTGGGGCGCGGAGAACGAGGCGGTGTTTGCGGGTTACTCCGCCCTGATGCACGCACGAAAGGAAAGCGCAGCACTCAAACGCGGGCTTTGCCGGATGGGCGCGCTCTCGCCGGAGGTGTTTGCGGTGCTCCGTTGGCTGCCGGAGAACAAGGAGATGGCGCTGCTGCTCGTCAACCGCTCAGAGCGGGCGCAGGCGGTGACGCTGCATCCCGACGATATTCCGCAGGGAGCGGACGGCGAGAGCCCCGTCGCACTTGACCAGATACTCGTGGATGTGCTCACGCAGGAGACAATTACGCCCACAAACGGCGAGGCGCAAACCCTCCTGCCGCCCATGAGCGCGCGGCTGTACCTCAGCCAGACTTGATCAAAGATCATCGCGCGAAATTCACATGAGAAGAAATAACGGCTACGTTAGCCGGTCGATAGCATAACCAAAGTGAGGGATACGGAATGTTTCAACAGCAGAGAAGAGGACTTGACGAACTAAACCGCACCATGTTGATTGCAGCGCTTGTGCTGTCAATCATCGGCATGATCGTTTCTCAATCGATCGGATGGCTTCGTATGGTGCTGAGCCTGCTCAGCGGCGCGCTGCTCGTGCTGATCGTGATTCGTATGATGAGCAAAAACTTCAACAAGCGCAATCAGGAAAACATGAAATACCTGACCTATGAAACAGCGGTCAAGGATTGGTTTCGCCGCACGTTCCGCGCAAAGGGAAAAGCGGGCGCCTATCAGGCGCCGCGCGCAAAACGCGCAGGGAAAAACCCGACCTGGGCGGAACTCAAGCAATATAAGTACCTCATCTGCCCGCAGTGCGCCCAGAGGCTTCGCGTGCCGCGCGGCAAGGGGAGAATCCGCGTGACCTGCACCAACTGCTCAAATGTGTTTGAAACCCGCAGCTAAAGCAAGATTTTTCGCACAAATGCCGAATTTTTGCCGGATTGCGTTGGAAAAAGCACTTTATTTTCTCAAAATTGATGATATACTAGTATTTAGCTAGTGATTAAACAGCGATCAATTATCTTTGGAGGACGATACACATGCAGGCAACAAAAGAGATGCTGATTCAGCAGGTCATCGAGCTGGATGAAGGCACCGCCGATATTCTCATGAACGCGGGCATGCATTGCCTCGGCTGCGCAATGGCGCATGGCGAGTCGATCGAGCAGGCTTGCGCGGTGCACGGAATCAATTCCGACGCGCTCATCGGCGAAATCAACGCGTATCTCGCGGGCAAGTAACGCGCGCATACGCCAAAGCGGGCAAACCTGCCGCGGAAGCAACGCCGCGGCTTTTTTGCGCCTGTTTTGCGAGGGAAAATAGTGTTGTTTCACATTCGTTCACATCCTCGTCGGAAAAAAGGCATTCTCAGGCGTGCCGTTGCATGGTACAATGTTTTGCGGATGCAGAAAGGAAACGGTATATGTTTGGCTATATCCGTCCGCTGGAGTGCGAACTGAAGGTGCGGGAACAGGCTCAGTACCGCGGTGTTTACTGCGGCCTTTGCAAGAGCATCGGCAGGCGTTATGGACAGATTGAGCGGTTGACGCTGAGCTATGACTGTGCGTTTCTTGCGCTGACGCTGTTTGCAATCAATGGCGACGCGGTGTTTGCACAGGGCAACTGTGGCCCGCGTGTTTATCGCGGGAAGCGAACGATTGCACAGCCTTCGACAACGTTGGACTATGCGGCGGATGTCAACGTACTACTAGCCTGGCACAAGGCGGCCGATGACGCGGCGGACGACAAGAGCGCAAAGGCGGCTCTTGCGCGGGTTGCGCTGCGCCGTGCCTACAAAAAGGCGGCAAAGGCAAACAAAACGCTCGATTATGACATCGGCGAGAGCATGAAGACGCTGCATGCTCTGGAGGCGGAGAAGACCGCCTCGATCGACGAACCGAGCAACGCCTTTGGGAAACTGCTTTCTGCCGTCATCCTGCACGCGCCAACATTGCCAAGCAGCGAGCAAAAAGCCGCTGAATGGATGTATTATAACCTTGGCAAATGGGTGTATCTCATGGATGCCTGGGACGACCGCGATAAGGATGGGGAAAGCGGAAGCTATAACCCGTTCCTGCTCTCCAAGATGGAGCAGGAGCAGGCGACGTTTTTCCTCAACGTGGCGCGAAATGAGGCGATCAAAGCCTATGACCTGCTCACGCTGCAATCGCCGGGCGGCGTTCTGGAAAACATCATGGAATTGGGTTTGTTGCATGCGCAGACGCGTGTGCTCGCGGGAGAGAGAGGCTGCGCGGCGGACAAGACCGCAACGCAGAAGGATAAAGGAGACAAGGAATGAACCCCTACAAAGTGCTCGGCGTGAGCGAAAACGCCTCACAGGAGGAAATTCGCACAGCTTATCTGGAACTGGTGAAAAAGTATCATCCGGATAAATACACGGATAACCCCCTCAAGGAGTTGGCCGGAGAGAAGCTAAAAGAGATCAATCAGGCCTATGAGATGCTCACAAAGAAGCAGTCGGCAAACAACAACACCGGCTATGGTTCCTCGACCTCCGGCTCCTATGGCTCCTATAGCGCGGGCGGCAACTATTCGCGTCCGGGCGGCACGGCTTACAGCGGACCCTTTGCGGCAGAGTTTGCGCGGGCGCGCTCGTTTATCAACCAGAATAATCTGGACGCGGCGCAGGCGATTTTAAACGGTGTTTCGGTGCACAACGCGGAGTGGAACTATCTTTCCGGCGTGATCGCGCTGCGGCAGGGATCGTATCAGCGGGCGACCGAGTGCTTCAGCCGCGCGTATGACGCGGAGCCGGACAACGCCGAATACCGCAATGCGTTCACATCGCTGAACAACTCCGGCCGGGTTTACCAGCGCGGGGCAAACGGAAATATGGACGCGTCGCCCTGCTGCGATGTTTGCAGCGCGCTGATGTGCCTCAACTGCTGCTGCGGCGGGGACTGCTGCTAGTTTCGAAAAAAGCTGCGCTTTTTTCGATGTCTTCGCTCTTTGCCTCGCGTCCTATGGACGCGCGGGCGGCAAAGACCGCAGAGAATACGCTCCTTCGGGGCGATCCGTTGCGCCGGAAATCGGCGCAGCCGGAATAAAACCGAAATTCCCATAAAACAACAGCGCCTTTTGTAATGTGTCAAGAAAAACAG
>DLGD01000019.1 GCA_002482505.1 Christensenella sp. UBA7703
TTCACGCAAAAAACCTACGGTTTTTTATACCGTAGGCTTTTTACTTGTCCGTTTTTAGTGTAACACTACATGCGGGTCTTTTTTGAATCCGATAATTCGTTAAACCAGCGTGTCTGTGACGCTCTCCGCCGTTTCTTCTACCGTCTCCGCAACGACTTCTGCGGTTTCAACGGCTGCATCCTCTGCTTCTTCCGCTAGTTCCGCAATTGTCTCAGCCGTTGCCGCTTCAGCGGGCATCTCTTCCGCCTGCGACGTATGGTTTTTCTTCCAAACCGCAACGGCGAGGAACACCAGCGCAATGGCGATGACGTACACCGCGCCTTCGATGATCCAAACATTCACGCCCGCGCCGGAGAGGATAACCGCCACCGCATCCACAAACAGGTGCAGCAAGATCGCAAGCGGGAAAAGCCAGAACCGCTTGCCGTTTTTCGCCGCAAACCAGACGAGAACGGAGAGCGAAATATGAATCGTAATCGCCGCAAGGCGCTCCACCGCGCCGACGAGTAGCATCCAAAACGGCAGATTGATGAGCTGCTGCGCCTCGTTGATTCCGCCGAACACGGAATCGACACCCGCGTTGAACTGCAACGCAAAGATCGTGTTGATCACCATCGACACACTCAGAAGCAAAACCGCCTCAATGCCACCGTGGCCCGCGCCATACATCAGCGCGTTTTGGTCGTTGCCCTGCTTTTTACGCAGCACGGTCTTAAAGGCGAGATAGCGCCCCGTCTCCTCAAACACGCCCGCGAACAGGCCGGCGACGATGCCGTAGAGGAAGAGGTTGCTCGTGATTGCCGACCAGAGCGGCAGCTTCATCACAAACGTAAGCGCCAGCCGCTCCAGCACCAGAGCAAAGAGCACAAACGTGATGCAGCCGATCCAGAACGGCAGGTGGTTTGCGCCCTTCTTGCGATAGATGATGTAGAGCACCACGGGCACGGCAATACCGACCAACGCGGAGATTACCATTGCGACGATACTCAGCACAGGAATGATCGTTTCCATTTGATTCCCCCCAATTTCTTTCCTTTTCTTGCTTCACGCGTTCTTGAGTCCTTTGGTCTTATCCCATGCGCCGGCTGCGGCTAGGATTCGATCGGTTCCGCCTTACCGTAGGTCTCCACGCACCAGCCGCGGTTCTTGCACTTGGTGCAGGTGAGCAGGCGCGTCTTTGGCGTATGGTTCGCCCAGAACATCTCTTTCAGCGCCGGACGGAAACGCGCACCGCAGTCCGGACAGATATACAACGTGTTCTTATAATACATCCGCGACATAAGAATGCCAATAGTGATTACAAACGGCCAGCACGCGACAAACGGCCACCAGATCCCTTTGACGATCCAAATGATGATACCTGCCCATTGCAGCCCTGACATCATCATGCCCAGCGCGAGCATCCCTATATGCAGGCGATTGAGCTTTTTCTTTTCCTCCATCATACGATCCATGTCCGCAATGGATTCGATCGAGATCATGTGCCCGGTGCGGATGGTCTCGCGGACGGTGTCCACCGCGTGCTTCTGCCGCTCCAGTGTGCCCTGTTCATCGGCAATGCGCCGCTCCTGTTCTTCTAATAAAAGAAGCAGCACGCGCTCCGGTTTTTCGCTGGCGAGTACCCCCTGTATCGCGTCCAGCGAGAGCCCGAGTGTTTTGAGCGCACAGATCATGCGCATCTTTCTTAGATCGCTTTCGGAATAGAGCCGCCGCCCGCCTTCGCTGAGGTCGGCCGGGTGCAGTAACCCCCGTGCATCATAAAACTGCACCGTGCGGACGGTCACGCCGCAAAGCCGGGCTAGCTCCCCCGTGGAATAATCGGACATGGTTTTCTCACCTCCAAGTAGGAGTGTAGCAAATGACGTTACGTCATGAGCAAGAGGAACGCGCAAATATATTTTGCAACGATTGTTTAGCTATAGATCTCCGTCCGCCCGCTGATCGTCTCCGCAATCGAGTCCGCAATGACGCGCTTGGCGCAGACGACGTCTTTGCGCGCGATGCACTCGAGCAACTGATCGTTTCGGTGTTTGAGGATGCTCACGCCGTTTCGGGTCACATACCTGCGCCAGAGCTCCTTGATCGGCGTTTTGAACGAGCAGAAAAACAGCGGCAGCAGGGTGTTATTGGAAAACCCGCTGAGCATATGGTCGAATTCATAGATCAATTGGGAGGCTTCCTCCGCGCTCTTTGCGCGGGCGAACGCCTCGCTCTGGGCGGCGAGTTCGTCAATCTGCTCCTGCGTCATCCTTGGTATCGCGCTTTCCAGCGCAAACGCCATCATCACACCGCGGATTTCGAGGATGCTTCGTATCTCCTCCCGCGGGAGCTGGCCACCGTTGTAGCTCATGATCGAAACCAGGATATCCAGCGTGCCGTTGCGGTGAAAATCCGCAACAACCGTTCCCTGCCGCGGCGAGATTTCGAGAAAGCCTCTGCGTGCCATCTCCGCAAGCCCGTCGTTGACGACGGAGCGCGAAATCTGCATCTTCTGCGCCAGCTCCCGCTCGGACGGCAGTTTTTGCCCGATCGCGAGTTCGCCGGAGAGAATCAGCCCCTCCAGCTCCTGCACAAAGAGCTCTTTCAGCGTTGGCGCAGTGAGTTTTTTGAACATATCATATGCCTCTTTTCTCATAAACGGTGTAGAATAACATGTGCGCGCAATCACGCCCACAGGATCGAATTCCATTCCTGGTCATTGGTTCAACCACGATTCTGATGCGATTATACCACGCCCAAACAATATATTCCACAGAAAAAACGCCCAGTTTACGCTGAAAGATTGACCATTCACCAAATCAATGCTATTGTATCGATATGTGGTTCAACCAGATGTATATTGTATTATGCACAAACAACAAATGAAGAAGACACAAAATAACGAAATTCTTTTTCGGAGGCAACAGATGTATAAAGTGTACGAAATCAAGCAGCGCGTGTTCGAGAGCAACGAAAAGCTCGCGGACGCTCTCCGCGCCGACCTCAAGCGCGAAAAAACCTTCCTGCTGAACCTGATGTCCAGCCCCGGAGCGGGCAAAACCACCACGCTCAAGCGCACGATTGAGGCGCTCAAGGACGAACTCTCCATCGGTGTGATGGAAGCGGACATCGATTCGGACGTGGATGCGGCGGCCATCGAGCAGACGGGCGTGCGCGCCATCCAGCTGCATACCGGCGGCATGTGCCATCTCGACGCGGACATGACGCGGCAGGGCATCGACGAGTTCAACGCCATGGACCTCGACCTCGTAATCCTCGAAAACGTCGGCAACCTCGTTTGCCCGGCGGAGTTTGACACGGGCGCGGTCAAAAACGCGATGATCCTCTCCGTGCCGGAAGGCGACGACAAGCCGCTAAAATATCCGCTGATGTTCTCGATTTGCGACGTGCTTTTGATCAATAAGATCGACGTGCTGCCGTATTTCAATTTTGATCTTTCCGCTGTGGTGGAGCGCGCGAAAAAGATCAACCCGAACATCATCGTGCTGCCAATCTGTGCGCGCACGGGCGAGGGCATCGAGCCCTGGGCGAACTGGCTGCGCTCACAAGTGAAAGCCTGGCAGCAGGACTAAGCATTTTACTTTTCATCTGAGATCAAACCAAACGATTCTCAGCGATACGAAACAATATCAATCGTTTTTGCATGCAGTAAATAAGGAGAGAAAAGAATTTTATGGATCGCATCACCAAGATGACCTTCCCCGAAGGATATGTTTGCCAATATCGCGACAACATCCTCTCGCTTGCCAACATGATCGGCCGGAAAAAACCCGGCCTGAAGGCGGGCGATAAAGGCAGCTACAACTGGGACGACCCGGAATATGTCATCCTTGAGGCTGGCGTCAGCGACGACATGTGCCTTGTCGGCCTCGCGCTGGGTTCGTATCAGAAGAAGAGCGCTGCGCAGGTTGCCGCCATCGTCGGCAAACCCGAGGACTGGTGCCACGAGCAACTCATGAAGTTCGCGGTCTACGGCGGGTGTTGTATCAACAGCATCGACGGCGTGGACATGTTCTGGACGGAGACGTGGATTCCCGGCACGATGGAGATGATCGTCAACAACCTCGATGTGGTCAAGCAATACCCCATCGTCGGTTACGCGATGGAAGCCTACGGGCGCGTACGCGGGCCGATGAGCTCCGGCTCCTTCCCCGTCGGCGTGGGCCTCATGCGCGTGATTCCGATTCAAAGCGCAATCGACGGCGAATCACACCGCGCGAGCTATGAGGAAATCTCTTCCTATCTGGAGGAGAACGATATCTTCACCGTTTCGCCTTGCAGCTGCCGCACGGACCGCGAGGTCATGGGCGAAGGCTGTGGGCACCTCAAGGAAGACATGTGCATCCAGATGGGCTTTGCGGCTGAGTATTACATCCGCACCGGGCGCGGGCGCCAAATCACGCGCGCGGAAGCATATGAAATCCTCAAGCGCGCGGAAGAAAACGGACTGATGCACGAAATCCCCAACACCGACGGCAGCGGCAAGACCCACGCAATCTGCAACTGTTGCGGCTGCGGCTGCCTCTCGATGCGCACCGCAGCAATGTTTAAGAACGTAGACATGGTGCGCTCCAACTACATCTCCGAAGTGGATGCATCTAAGTGCGTCGCCTGCGGACAGTGCGTGGAAAACTGCCCTGTCAACGCGCTCAAACTCGGTCAAAAGCTCTGCTCCAAGGCACCGGTGGTTTCGGACATCACGACAACCGTTACCCCGCGCGACGAGGAGTGGACCCAGGATAAATGGAACACAGAATACCGCTTCAACCGCGAAGACGTGGTGGACAGCGGCACCTCTCCCTGCAAGACCAACTGCCCGGCGCACATCTCCGTGCAGGGCTATCTCAAACTTGCGGCGCAGGGAAAATATCGTGAGGCACTGGAGCTCATCAAGGTCGAGAACCCCTTCCCAGCCGTCTGCGGGCGCATCTGCAACCGCCGCTGCGAAGACGCTTGCATGCGCGGCGAGATCGACCTGCCGATCGCCATCGACGAGGTCAAGAAGTTCGTCGCAGCGCAGGAGCTGACCCAAGACGGCAGATTTGTTCCGAAAAAGCGGCACGACTACGCGGACAAGAAAATCGCGATCATCGGCAGCGGCCCGGCGGGACTCAGCTGCGCGTATTTCCTTGCGTTGGATGGCTACACCGTGACCGTGTTTGAAAAAGAGCAGCAACTCGGCGGAATGCTCACCCTCGGCGTGCCTGCATTCCGTCTGGAAAAAGACGTGATCAACGCAGAGATCGACATTCTCCGCGCGCTGGGCGTAACCTTCCAAACCGGCGTGGAAGTCGGCAAGGACATCACCCTCGACACGCTCCGCAAACAGGGTTTTGACGCGTTCTACGTCGCCATCGGCGCACAGGGCGGCCGCAAGCTCGGCGTGGACGGCGAGGACGCAAACGGCGTGCTCTCCGGCATCGAGTTCCTCCGCCGCGTAAACGCGGGCGAAAACCTGCAGCTCTCCGGCAAGAGCGTCATCATCGGCGGCGGCAACGTCGCAATCGACGTGGCGCGCACGGCCGTTCGCGCGGGTTCAACCGAAACCGCGATGTACTGCCTCGAATCCCGCAAGGAGATGCCCGCCTCGGAGGAAGAAATCGAAGAGGCGATGGAAGAGCACATCGGCATCAACAACAGCTGGGGCCCTGTCCGCATCCTGAGCGAGAACGGCAAGGTTACGGGCGTAGTGTTCCAGCGCTGCACCAGCGTGTTTGACGCGGAGGGTCGCTTCTCTCCGAAGTTTGACGCGGGCGAAACCGTCACCGTCCCCGCCGATCATGTGCTGGTCACCATCGGGCAGAGCATCCTCTGGGGCGATCTGCTCGCGGGGAGCGAAGTCGTAACCAACCGCAACGGCACGCTTCAGGCGGACGGATTCACCTACCAAACCGCGCAGAAGGATATCTTCTCCGGCGGAGACTGCTATACGGGCCCGAAGTTTGCCATCGACGCCATCGCGGCGGGCAAACAGGCGGCGATTTCGATCCACCGCTTTGTGCATCCCGGCCAGTCGCTGACCATCGGGCGCGACCGCAGAGAATACAAAGAACTCGACAAAAAGAACGCCATCGTCGAGAGCTATGACAACACCCCGCGCCAGAAGCCGGACGCACTGGATTGCGGCACGCCTGCAGAAAAGACGTTCCGCGACCTAAGAGGCACCCTCACCGAAGCACAGGTGCGCGCGGAGACCGCGCGCTGCCTCGGCTGCGGCGTGACGTTGGTCGATCAGTATATGTGCGTCGGCTGCGGACAGTGCACCACGAAGTGCAAGTTTGACGCGATCCATCTCGTCAGACGCTTTGACGGCGCGGGCGTGGAGTTCACGGAGATGAAACCCGTAGTCATCAAGCAAATCCTCAAGCGCAAGGGCAAAATCGTGATCAAGAAGGTCAAGCGCGCACTCGGCGTGGTGAAATAACGCAGATGCACGAGCTTGGGATCGTATTTGAAATTCAAAAGCGCGTGACAGCCGTTGCAGAAGAGAACGGTTTGGCGCTGAGCGATATCGCGCAGGTGGTGGTGGAGGTCGGCGAAGCTTCCACCATCGTCCCGCGTTATCTCAAGGAGTGCTGGCCCGCGGCAACCGACGGAACCGAGATGGAACACACGGAGCTGGTCGTTGAACTCCTGATTGCAAAAGTGCGCTGCAAAAAGTGCGGCGAGGTCTACGAATACCTCAAAAACAACAAAAAATGCCCCGTATGCGGTGCATGGGAATGCACCATGGTCACGGGGCAGGAGTTTAATATAAAAGAGATTGCGGTGTTTGAGGAAGAGGAAGAATAGCGCGTTCCTGTAACGGGCATGCCGCCCGCGGTAAGATTTTAAGCCTCCGTCATACAGGATTCGCTGAACAGCTCTTTTAAGATTGTTACTTTGAAAACCGCAGGAGAATTGTGGGGTTGAATCGCGTAGATTTGACCCTCTATTCCTATATTGAAGTACCCGCGAATTTCGTTTGAAAAATTCGGATTCAGGTGATTGTCGATCGAATAGTCCAGGTTTCTCCCCTCGCAGGTGCCGGTATACCGAAACACTTCCCGCGAAAGATAGAACCTGCCTTCGCCGACAGGCACAAACTTGTTAGAATCGGTAATCCGGAAAATCCTGCACGGTTCGCAATACACGGCCCCATCCGTAACGTTGAGGCGATATTCATTCTTCTGCCACTTGTACCACTCCGGCGGCGTTGTGAAGACAACATCATCTGCTTTTTCGGGTGCAAGGAAACCGTAATGATCCATGTTTGCCGCATTTCCGCATTGCACGCAAGAGAGATGATTCCCCTTTGACCGGATTGTAAATTCCTGCTTGCATTTCGGGCACATATACAGCAGCTGCTCCAACCCGACGGCTGAACGCGGACGAAGCGCCCTGATCCTCTTTTCCTGTTGCCATGTATAATCGTTGAAATACAAAGCCTTCACGATACGATTGTATAGCTCCGTCGTACTCTGCCCCGCGAGATCCGCAACGGTCAGTAATGAACCGACTTTGAGTTCCACTCTCGATGCTCGCGGAAGACTCATGTTCCACTTTGGCAGTGCGATGTGCATTCCGCTGATGCGCAAGCTATAGACGGGCAATTTCAGCTTCTGCAGCAGTTTCACAATATTGGGATCAATCTCCGTTGATTCTCCTGTATAGGAGCTTTGACCCGACGGAAAAATCTCAACATTTCCGCCCTGCTTCGATATATAGAAGATATGGCGGATCGATTTCGGGTCCGACACGAATTGCTCCTTCGGAATAAACCCAAGCCACCAGAGAAATGGCCGCAACGGTCTCATGCGGAACATTTGCATCGTTGCAACCAGGTTCAGTTTGTGCGGATACATCGCCAACATCGGTAGAAGAAAATCAAGATTGCTGATATGATTCACCAGCAATACGAACGGTGAAGTTATCTCCGGTGCATCCGTTCGATCAACTTTGAATCGATACATGATCTTGAAAAACAGATAAGCAATACCATAGACAAAATGATACAAGGCCCCGTTGGGCATTTGTGGTTTTCGTTCCTTCATTTGTGTTCCCTTCGAAGAAATATTTTCCGATCTGTCTAGCAAATCAAACTACGTGAATTGGGATTCCTGTTCGATCAAGTGGTTGCTTGACTCTCTGAATGCGCAATTGCAGATATTGTATTATCAATGCAAATGTCGTGTCAATCCGTTTCGACCCCGGATTATGATAAAACGGCGCTTCCGTTCGATTTGAGAGAAGCTTTCGTGTTATGTAAAAAATCCCACCCGCATTTGTTCTTTGTTTGAACCATCGTTTAGAAATATATTCTTTGGCTAAACATCCAGAAATCCCCCTTCATTTCGACGGAATTCCTGCATGATTGCAGGGATTTTTCGCTTTGTGTGCCATGTTTTCGCCGCAATGGTTTGATTTTGCTACGCAAGAGAAACGCAACATATTTGAATTTTTAGTCTATTATAATACACATGGAGGCAGCGCCCAGTCGCTAGCACCTATGAAAGGATTTTTGATTATGATGTATCGTTATTTTCCCGGAAGGATGATGTTTGGCGGGCATCTGTTTGGCATGCTGCTTGCGGTGCTATTCGTGGTCGGCATCGTTCTGCTCATCGTCGTTCTCGCCAGCCGCAAG
Organism: Christensenella sp. UBA7703; assembly: GCA_002482505.1. Classification (GTDB taxonomy): domain Bacteria; phylum Bacillota; class Clostridia; order Christensenellales; family CAG-138; genus UBA7703. The sequence continues at coordinate 8,627 of DLGD01000019.1, forward strand.
AACAAAACCCCCGCAGCCCACGCGGCGCAGGGCGCGGCAACGCCAGCAATACCTGATCGCTTTTTGACCATTCTCAACGAACAGAAAGCCGCCTCCGGCATGGGCGCGCAGGAGTTTGAAGAGCGCAGGCTCGTCCTCGAAGGCGGGCGCGCGGACAACCACGCAAACGCGGAAATCGTCTCCCTCAAGGAGCGCTATGCGCGCGGCGAACTGACCACAAGCGCCTATATCGAGGCCAGAAACAAGCTGCTTGGCATCGGTTGATCCAAAAAGAGCGCAAAAGTAGCGCCTTTTGCGGGCGGGAACATACCCGCCCGCATTCCGTTTTGGGTTGTTCGCGCGCATCGTACCACAAACAAGCAAAACAATTTTGCAAGATTGAAATAAATATCCGTCAATATATGGTGAAAACGATTGTTTCCGTACACGGTGCATGCTATATTGAAATCAGAGTTGAAAAGAAGCGGAGTGAACGATGCTATGCTGACCTACGGTGGCCGGGAAGCGACAGCTGCACAGCGCGCGGCGGTGATGGACTTTGTTTCCCATTTTTCTCAGCAGCCGGAAACGTTGCGTTTCCCTGAAGTAGCCGTGCTGGAAACCGACAGCTTTGGTCGCGTGCTGGTGTTTCTCCGCGTATTGCACGAGGATGGGCTTGAAGAACCGCTGCTGCTGGTCTTCAAACAGCTCTGCGAGGACGGCAGTTACCTTGCAGGGCCCAAGTCGATTTTGCGCGTACGCGCTGCTTCTTTCTACGCTGGAATCGAACACCATAAAACGAGGAACAGCTGGGAGTGCCCGCCGGATGCAGAGCCGGACTTTGACGCCTAAAACGCAGGATTCGATTCGCAATCATGCAAAATTCATTATTCGACGCATCGAATACCGATCTTGACAATTGACAAAAAAAGCATGATTCTAGAACAGTACCATTGTCAGCCCCCTTATTCGCCAAAGTTCATTGAAACAACCGTATCCATTTCGCATTCGAGGTGCATAGGATGAAAGCGGCAGGCTTGATCACCGTTGCCGGACAGTCGCTCAGAATGCATGCATTCAAGCCGCTTCTGCCGATCAACGGGACACCGATGATTGCCCACACGGCGGGCGTGTTTTCGCAAGCCGGAATCACGGACCTGTTTGTTGTGATTGGGAAACGCGGTGAAGAGATCATCTCCGCGCTTGAGGGTCTTCCCGCACAATTTCTCTGGAACAATGCGTTTGAAGAGACTCAGATGTTTGCCTCCTTCCAGATCGGGCTCAACGCAATTCACCGCGCGGGTGCCTTTGACGCCGTGTTTCTGCTCCCCGGGGACATGCCCGCGGTTGAGCCGAACGTGCTCCATTCTCTTCAAAGCGAGATGGAGACCGGTGGTTGGGATGTTGTTTTCCCCAGCACGGGAAAACGCCGCCTGCACCCGCCGCTGATTCACAAACGACTCTTTGAGGCGTTGATCGCATATTCCGGCGAGGACGGCCTGCGCGGCGCGTTTCGCTCGCTTGAGGCCAAGATCGGCTATGTCATCGCAGCGGACGCAGGCTGCCTGCTGGATGTGGATACACCGGAAGATTACGCCCATGTGCAGCAATATATGAAAGAAAAACCGGAGGATGAAGTATGAGCACGACAGCTGTCATCCTCGCCGCAGGCGAACCGCGACAGATGAACCACTTCCAACCGATGCTTAAGCTCAACGGAAAGAGTGTCATCCGCCGCCAGATCGAGGTGTTTCGCGCGGCAGGGGTAGTGGATATTCTCATCGTCACAGGCTATCACGCAGGCATGCTGGAGCGGCACCTCGCAGGCGAAACCGTACGCTTTGTGAAAAACGAAGCGTTTGCCAGCACCGATATGATGGCATCCGTCCAGTGCGCGCTAAGCGCGCTCACGCAGGAATGCGATCGTGTGCTGATTACTCCGGGAGATGTACCCTATCTCAACGCGGAAACCATCCGGCAGTTGCTGCACTCCAACAAGCCCGTCGCGATTCCCAGTTTTCGCGGCAGCGCAGGACACCCCGCGATGATCCGCAAGAGTTGCTTTCCCGCACTGTTAAGCTACGCGGGCGAGCGCGGATTGCGCGGCGCTCTCGCGCAATGGAAGCGGGAGACCGAGTTTGTGCCGACCGATGAAAACGGCATGCTCATCGACATCAATACCGAGCTGGACTATCAGCGCGAACAGCGCGAGCAAACGCGGGTTTCCCCCGTGCTCACGGCGGCGCTGACCATCGCTCTTGGCGAAACCGGTATCGATGAGCGCGGCATCCGCCTGCTGGAATGCATCGAGCAGGAGCAGTCCCTCCAACGGGGTGCTGCACGCGCAGAGGCTTCCTATAGCAACGCATGGCTGACGCTAAACCGCATGGAAGAGGCGCTCGGCTGCCGACTGGTAGAGCGCAAGCTTGGCGGCGCAACCGGCGGCGGAAGCAGCCTGACACAGGACGGTTTGCAATGGGTGGCGCGCTATCGCCGCCTGGAGCAACAGCTCAATGAAGCCCTTTTAGAGATTCAACACAAGGAATTCGATTAAACAGATCCGATTACATTTTTACACCGGATAAACAGCCCTTCACGCGCAGTTTTTCTGAGCCAAGCTCTGTTTCCTCTTCTCTACTAACGAATCACGACTCAATATCCCATACGCTTTGTTTCTTCTTCACTTTTTTCACAAACGACGGAACATCTAAAAATAAATACTCCACTTGGCTATTCCCCCGCAGGGGTTATTCATACTTCATCAGAAATGAGAGGAGAACCGTTCTTGAGAGATTTTGTGTATCTTGCTCCTGAAACACTGGAGGAAGCCGCCGCGCTCAAGCTCGAGCACGACGACAAGGCGATCTTTATGGCGGGAGCAACGGATGTCATCATCCGTCTGCGCGACCACCTGATCGCGCCGGACTACGTGATCGACCTAAAGAACATACCCGACATCGACGGCATCACGTTCTCCGAGGAAAACGGCCTGCACATCGGCGCACTTGCGACCATGACGCAGATTGCAACAAATGAACATGTGCTGCGGCATTATCCCTATCTTGCCGAGGCCGCGGCATATGTCGGCGGGCGGCAGATTCGTAACCGCGCAACCTGCGTTGGCAACATCGTCAACGCATCCCCGCTGGCGGACACGGCGACCCCGCTGTATTGCCACGACGCCGTGGTTGAAATCTTCGGCCTGCCCGGGGCGCGTGAAATTCCGATTCAGGAGTTCATCCTGTTTGTGCGAAAAGTCGCGCTCAAACCCGGCGAGCTCGTCACGGGTATTCGCGTGCCGTATCTGCCGGGCGCAAAAGGCGTGTTCCGCAAGGTTGCCCGCAGGAACGAAGTGGATCTTTCCACCGTCTGCGGCACGCTCATCCGCACGGGTGATGGCTTCCGCATCGCGATGGGTTCCGTTGCGCCCACGCCGCTTCGCCTGCCGAAGACGGAAGCGCTGCTCAGCGGCAAACCGCTCACCGATGCGCTGATTGCCGAGGCGGCGGCGCTTGCCGCAACAGAAGTCAGCCCCATCGACGACGTGCGAGCCGACCGGCAATACCGGTTGGATATCGTCTCGTACCTCGTACGCGACGGGCTCGCGAAACTGCGCTGAGGAGGAACCATTATGGAATATTGCGTAAAATTCTGCGTCAACGACGAGCCGGTGGAACTCACGGTTTCCGGCAGCGAGACGCTGCTCCATGTCCTGCGCGAAAAGCTCGGTTTCACGGGCACCAAAGAAGGCTGCGGCGCGGGCGAATGCGGCGCATGCACGATCATCATGGACGGGCAAGCTGTCAACGCATGCCTCGTTCTCGCGCCCGAAGCCAACGGAAAAGTCATCACAACCGTGGAAGGGCTTGCGTGCGGAGAAGCGCTCAGCCCGCTGCAGGAGTCGTTTATCGACCACGCAGCGCTGCAATGCGGCTTCTGCACTCCTGGCATGCTGATGAGCGCCGAGGCGATGCTCCGCGAAAACCCGCGCCCCACGCGCGAAGAGATCAACCGCAACATGTCCGGCAATCTTTGCCGGTGCACGGGATATAAGAAAATCGTCGAAGCCATTGAGGACGTGATTGCAAAGGGGGTTTACGAAAAATGAACGTCGTAGAACAGTCGAAAGAACGCCTGGACGCAATCAATCCGGAGACAACTGTCATCGGTCAATCCGTCGAACGTCTGGATGCGATTAAAAAAGTAACCGGAACCGCCGTATTCGCGGACGATATCCAGTTTTCGCGTCCGCTGTATGCACAGGTGGTGCGCTCCCCGCACGCCCACGCAAACATCCTCTCCATCGACCTCACCGCCGCGAAAGCACTCCCCGGCGTGCGCAGCGTCATCACCGGTGAATGCTACAAACGCCGCGCAGGGCTGTATCTGGAGGATAAAAACTTCATCGCCGTCGGCAAAGCGCGTTATCGCGGAGAGCCGGTTGCGGCCGTTGCCGCGGATTCGCCCGAGCTTGCGCGCAGAGCCTGCGAGCTAGTCAAGGTAGAATATGAAGTGCTCCCCGCCGTGACGGACTCGCTGGAAGGCATGAAGCCGGACGCGCCGATCATTCACCCGGATCTCGGCTCCTATAAAGTGCTGCCGATCTTTTACCCGAAACCGGGCACCAACATCTCCCACCACTATGTCCTGAGAAAAGGCGACGCGGACAAAGCGTTTGCCGAGGCGGATCGCGTATTCGACCACAGCTTTTACATTCCGCACGTGCAGCATGTGCCGATTGAGCCGCACGCCTGCACCGCGCAATACATGCCGGACGGCGATCTGACCATCTGGGCAGCGTGCCAAAGCCCGTTTGCCGTGCGCCGCGCGCTGGCGGAGACGTTTGATTTCCCGCTGAACAAGATCCGCGTCATCAGCAAGGCCGTCGGCGGCGGTTTTGGCTGCAAGGCAGGCACGACGCTCGAAGGCATCGTGATTCCGCTTGCGATGCTCAACCCCGGACGCCCGGTCAAGATGACCTACACGCGCGAGGACGAGTTCCAGAACGCCTATGTGCGGCAGGGTCTGCACATCAACATCAAGACCGCCGTGCGAAACGACGGCAAGATCATCGGCTCCAAGAACGTGCTCGCCTGGGACGGCGGCGCGTATACGGAATATGGCGTCAATATCGTCAAAGCCGCGGGCTGGGGTTGCGTTGGCCCATATGACATCGAAAACATCGCGACCGACAGCTATTGCGTCTATACAAACCATCCCGTCGGCGGGCCGTATCGCGGATTTGGCATGTGCGAAATCCACTTTGGCATTGAGCAGAACATCGACATGATCGCGCACGAGATGGGGATTGACCCGTTTGAGATGCGCAAGCTCAACGGCATCCGCGTGGGCGGAAAGAGCGCAACGGGGCAAACCATCGAGGTCGCAGGCTATCAGGAGTGCCTCGACCGCGCGGCGAAGCTCATGGATCTGGATAAACCCAGCGCGCCTTCCGGCAGCCCGACGAAGCTCCGCGGCAAGGGCATCGCAGGCGGCTGGAAAGCCCCGTCAATGCCGACAGATGTTGCCTCCTCCGTGATCATCCGGATGAACGAAGACGGCACATTCATGCTGCTTGCTTCCTGCCAGGACATCGGGCAGGGTTCGGACACCATCATGGCGCAGATCGCTGCGGAAACGCTGACCGTGCCCGTCGAGAAGATCAGCGTGCGCACAGGCGACACCGACCACACGCCGTATGAATGGCAAACGGTCGCGTCGCGCTCCACCTATTGCGCAGGCAACGCGACCAAGCTGGCGGCGGAAGACCTCCGCAGCAAGATTCTGGAGCTCGCACAGATCAAGATGGGTACATGGAAAAACGACCTGTATCTGGAAGGCGGCTTCGTCTGCCGCAAGTTCTATCCGGATCAAAAAGTCCCGCTCGCGGCGTTCGCGCTGGGGCTGACTCTGCCGGATCAGAGCGGCATTGGCGGGCCCATGATCGGCGTTGGTTCGTTTGTGGTGCCAAACAACATCGCAGCCGACAAGAAGACCGGGCTTTCGCCCAAACCCGTCGCGTTCTGGAGCATGGGCGTCAACGGTGCGGAGGTTGAGGTGGACACCGAGACCGGCAAAGTCAAGGTGCTCAAGATGGTCTCCGTCTTCGACGCAGGCAAGGTCATCAACCCCGCGATGTATGAAGGCCAAGCCGAGGGCGCGATGGTGCAGGCGATGGGTACCGCGCTGTATGAAGAGCTCAAGCTCAAAGACGGCCGCGTCATGAACCCAAGCTTTGTGGACTATAAGATCCCCGCGTTTGAGGACATGCCGGAGATGATCGTCGAGGCGATTGAAAATCCCGAACCCACGGGCCCCTACGGCGCGCGCGGCATCGGCGAAATCACGATGGTTCCGGGTGCACCGGCGATTGCCAACGCGGTTGCCAACGCCATCGGCGTTCGCTTCCTGCGCATGCCGCTGACCCCCGACGTGGTGCTCAAGGCGCTCAGGGAAAAGAAGGCAGCGGAACAGAAGTAGTATGACAGCAAAGTAATACAAATCGCATCAAACAGGCCGTTTGCAGCAGCAGGCGGCCTGTTTTTTACCATTTTACAATCCAAAACCCCGAAATTTTACATTTGTTTAACGGAAATGAGATGACAGTCTAATTCTTTTCCTCTATGATAGACGAGAATTCGAGAAAAACGTCTCGGTTCGGAAGAAATGGAGAAGACATGAAATCTGCGTCCCACCATGCCATGGGGCATCTGCTCTACGAAGCGTTGACCAATCAGGGCATCCTGCTCGATCAAGAACTCTTCGTCATGGGCAACCTCCTGCCGGACTACCTGCCGGAGCTGATCTTAAACCCGCACTTCACGCTGAAATGCCAGCGCGAGATCCATATATTCACCGAAGCGCTCGCGGGGCAACCCGTCTCCCGCGGGGAATCGCTCCCGCCGGAATATGCCCTGCGCCTCGGCATTCTTTGCCATTACCTCACGGACTACTTCACCTTTGCGCACACGCCGGAATTCCGCCTCGGGCTAAAGGAACACGGCAGCTATGAGCAGCGGCTCAACGACTATTTCCGCGCGCACTACACGCAGGAAGAATGCACGCTGCAATCCTTTGATTTCGACCGCTGCGAAAGCGCGCGGGACGTGGTCAAGGAAGTCTACCGCCTCAAGCGGGACTATCGCGCGGAGGGCTGCACCCTTGCGCGCGACGTGAAGCACGCGTTCTCCGCCTGCCTCGGCGCGATGACCCAGCTGATCGCGCTCTCGGAGGAGCGCGAGGAGCACGCGCACGCGCGTCGCCGCATCTCCTTCTTCACCGCCGAGCGGTACGCGTTTCGTGACGCGGTCTGCCGCAGAAAAATCACCCCGCGCAGAGCCTGGTGCCCCATCGCCGCCTGCGTCTAACCCCAACCAATGCTCTCTCCTTCCGGCGCGATTGCGCCAGCCTCACATGCCGTCCTGCAAAGCCGCAGGACGGTTTATTCATTTTGTGCGAAACAAACCGCCCAAATCCGCACCGTTGTCGTGAATATTATGCATATTATTGTATAATATTCAAACGCCGTATGTGTCTACATCGATTTTATCAAATATTCCCTCACTTTATCAAAAATGCCTCTTGACTATTTATGCTTTTTTTATTAATATATATGCAATTAACCAATTGGAGGCAAGTACCATGTCGAACATCAAAAAAATCGTTTTAGCCTATTCCGGTGGGCTGGATACATCCGTCATCATCCCGTGGCTCAAGGAAAACTACCCCGGCTGCGAAGTCATCGCCGTCGCGGGCGACGTTGGCCAGGGCATGGGCGAGCTGGACGGTCTCGAGGAAAAAGCCCTCAAGACGGGAGCCAGCAAGCTCTATGTCGAAGACCTCACCACCGAGTTTGTGGACGATTTCATCGTGCCGACGCTGAAAGCCGGCGCAATCTACGAAGAATATCTCCTCGGTACCTCGTTTGCCCGCCCCGTGATTGCCCAGCGCATCGCCGAGATCGCCCTCAAGGAAGGCGCGGACGCGATTGCCCACGGCTGCACCGGCAAGGGCAATGATCAGGTTCGCTTCGAGCTTGCCATCAAGCACTTTGCGCCGAACATGAAAATCATCGCCCCGTGGCGCGAATGGGAGCTCAAGAGCCGCGAGGACGAGATCAACTACGCCGAGGCGCACAACATCCCGCTCAAGATCAGCCGCGAGACGAACTATTCCAAGGACAAGAACCTCTGGCATCTCTCGCACGAGGGTCTGGATCTGGAAGACCCGGCGAACGAGCCGCTCTATCAAAAGGAAGGCTTCCTCGAGATGGGCGTTTGCCCCGAGCTCGCGCCGGACAAACCCACCTATGTGACCATCGGGTTTGACAAAGGCGTTCCCGTCTCACTCGACGGCAAGAAGATGAGCACGAAGAGCATCATCTTAGCCCTCAACGAAGTCGGCGGTGCAAACGGCATCGGCCTTCTGGACATCGTGGAAAACCGTCTCGTCGGCATCAAATGCCGCGGCGTCTACGAAACCCCCGGCGGTACGATCCTCTATAAAGCGCACGAAGCGCTGGAGACCATCACGCTGGATAAACTCACCGCACACAAGAAGCAAGAGCTCGCGATCACGTATGCCGAGCTGGTCTATAACGGTCTCTGGTTCTCCCCGCTGCGCGAGGCGCTGGCCGCGTTTGTGGACAAAACGCAGGAGAATGTCACGGGTACCGTGAAACTCAAGCTCTACAAGGGCAACATCATCAAGGCGGCAATCGAGAGCCCCTACAGCCTCTATTCGGAAGCCATCGCCACCTTCGGCGAGAGCGACTACAACCAGAAGGACGCGGAAGGGTTCATCAACCTCTACGGCCTGCCCACCAAGGTGAACGCCATGGTGCAGGCAAAAAATAAAAAGAAATCGATCTTGTCCGACCTGTTTAAATAAAGCAGGCGACAGATCGTCAAGCAACAACCGAGCAACGCGAAGCGCCCGCCTCCGGCGGGCGCTCGTTCCAAAAGGCGCTTCCCGTAAAAAACGGGAATGCAAACGACAGATACGAGGGTGAGCAGACATGGAAAAACTCTGGGCAGGCAGAACAACAGGCGCGAACGCAGCGCTTGCGGACGCGTTCAACCGCTCCATCGCGTTTGACGCGCGCATGGTGGAGGAGGACATCGCGGGCAGCATGGCGCACGCGGCGATGCTTGCCGCCGTCGGTATCCTTCCGCAGGAGAGCGCGGACAACATCCTCGCAGGCCTGGAAGGAATCCTGAACGACCTTAAGTGCGGCTTGATCACAATCGACCCGCTCGCCGAGGACATCCATTCATTTGTCGAATTTGAGCTCACCCGCCGCATCGGCGACGACGGCAAAAAGCTGCACACCGCCAGAAGCCGCAACGATCAGGTTGCGCTCGACCTTCGGCTGACGCTCAAAAAAGAGATCGTCGAACTGGTCTCGCTCACCAAATCGCTGATCGCGGCGATTGCGGACGTAGCCGAGCAGCACAAAGAGACGGTCATGCCGGGCTACACCCACCTGCAGCGCGCGCAACCCGTCACATTCGGGCACTGGATCTTAGCCTACGCGTTCATGCTCTCGCGCGATATCAGCCGGCTCAACAACGCGCAAGACAACATGAACCTCTCTCCGCTTGGCGCCTGCGCGTTTGCGGGAACGACCTACCCCATCGACCGCGGCATGACGGCACAGTCGCTCGGCTTTGCGGGAACGCTGCCAAACTCCGTGGACGCGGTGGCGGATCGCGACTTCTGTGTGGAGCTCGCCTCTGCTCTTACTATGCTCATGACGCATCTTTCCCGCTTTTCGGAAGAGATTATCCTCTGGACAAGCTGGGAGTTCCGGTTTGTGGAGCTTTCGGACGCGTTTTCCACCGGCAGCTCGATCATGCCGCAGAAGAAGAACAGCGACATGGCGGAGCTGGTGCGCGGGAAGACAGGGCGCGTGTTTGGCGACCTGATTGCGCTGCTGACCACGATGAAGGGGTTGCCGCTTGCCTATAACAAGGATTTGCAGGAGGACAAGGAAGCGATTTTCGACGCAATCGACACCGCCAAGATGTGTCTTGCGGTATTCGCGCCGATGATCGCGACCATGACCGTTAAGCCCGAGAACATGCGAAAGGCTGCCGCGGAAGGATTCATCAACGCGACGGACGCGGCGGACTACCTCGTGAAAAAAGGAATGCCGTTTCGCACGGCGTATAAGATCACGGGTCAGCTGGTTGCCCACTGCATCGCAACCCGCCAGACGCTCGAAACCCTGCCGCTTGCGGATTATCAGGCACAGAGTCCCCTGTTTACAGACGACATTTACGAGGCGGTGAACCTCGACACCTGCGTGAAAAGCCGCATTTCCGAAGGAGGCACCTCGCCGGAATCGGTGACCGCGCAGATACAGCAGATTCGGGAGAGCCTATTGAAGTAACCACACTTTCCCCGGCAACACGAGAGAACCACGTTCAGGAGACGAGAATACGATGACAAAGATTTTTATCGACGGCAAAGAGGGTACCACGGGATTGCGGATCTATGACCGCCTGTCCCAGCGCGCGGACCTGGAGCTGCTCACCCTGCCGGAACGGGAACGCAAAAATCCCGACCTGCGACGCGAGATGCTCAACCGCTGCGACGTGGCGATTCTCTGCCTACCGGAGGACGCGGCGCTGGAAGCCTGTGAAATGGTCACAACACCGCATGTACGCATCATCGACCCATCCACCGCGCACCGCATTGCAGAAGGTTGGGTCTACGGCCTGCCGGAGGCTTGGGATGGCGGATGGGAACAGCTCGACGGCGCCACGCGCGTGAGCGTACCCGGCTGCCACGCGAGCGGGTTTCTCGCGCTGACCGCTCCCTTGATCGCAAGCGGCATCCTAAAAAAAGACGCGCTCTTGAGCTGCACCTCGCTCACGGGATACAGCGGCGGCGGACACAAGATGATTGCGCAATATGAATCGGACTATCGCGATGTGCTCTTAAAATCTCCGCGCCTCTACGCGCTGGGGCAACAGCACAAGCACCTCAAGGAGATGCGGCACTACAGCGGGCTTAGCACCGCTCCGGCATTCTTCCCCGTCGTTGCGGATTATTTCAACGGCATGCTCACGATTATCTCCGTCTTTCGCGAGCAGCTGAAAGAGGGCTACGGCGTTAAGGACATTCGCGAACTCTACCGCGCGCGATACGCAGGGCCTATGGTGCGCTATTGCGAGGCGATGGACGAGCACGGCTATCTCGCCAGCGGCAAGCTCAAAGACCTCGACGGTATGGACATCTCCGTCGCCGGAAACGAGGAGCGGATCACGCTGCTTGCCCGCTTTGATAACCTCGGCAAGGGTGCCAGCGGAGCCGCGATTCAGCTCATGAACATTCTCATCGGCGCCGACCCCTACGCGGGCTTGACACTGGGTAAATAACAACCGCGTCTTGGAACGAGGCGTCTGGAAAGGGACAAGGTTATGAAGCAACCAAGTAACGGCAATCAAGCCGAAAAACATATCAATCAGCTAAAGCAAGTTCAGGGCGGCGTTTGCGCCGCGAAGGGATATACGGCAGCGGGGGTTTATTGCGGCATCCGCAAAAACAAGAGCAAGAAAGACCTCGCGCTGATCTATAGCGAGAAAAAAGCCGCCTGCGCCTGCGTCTATACGCAAAATCTCGTGAAAGGCGCGCCGATTGTGGTCACGAAGGCAAACGTTGCCGACGGCTACGCGCAGGCCATCATCTGCAACAGCGGCAACGCCAACACCTGCAACGCAAACGGCATTGAGATCGCAACCCAAATGTGCGATCTGCTCGGCGCGGCGCTGAAGATTTCCGCCAGCGACATCGTGGTTGCATCCACGGGCGTGATCGGAAAGCCGCTGGACATCGAGCCCATCGCAAGCGGCATCGAACCGTTGATTGCAGCCCTTGGCGACGATAGCAACGCGGCAGCGGAAGCCATCATGACCACCGACCTCGCGAAAAAAGAGATCGCGTTTGCGTTTGACATCAGCGGCAAAACCTGTCACATCGGCGGCATCGCCAAAGGCAGCGGCATGATTCAGCCGAACATGGCAACCATGCTGGGATTCATCACAACGGACGCTGCGATCTCCCCCGCGATGCTGCAACAAGCGCTGAGCGCGGATATTCTGGATAGCTTCAACATGGTCAGTGTGGACGGGGACACCTCCACCAACGACATGGTGACCCTGCTCGCCAACGGCATGGCGGGCAACGCGCCGATCACAAGCGAGGGCGCGGATTACAAGGCGTTCCGCGCTGCGCTGTCCGCGGTTACGCAAACCTTAAGCCGCTCGATTGCGGCGGATGGCGAGGGCGCAACCAAGCTCATCGTATGCAAGCTCACGGGAGCTGGCGACAAAGCAGCCGCCGTAAAGCTAAGTAAATCTGTCATCAATTCGCCGCTGGTCAAGTGCGCGATGTTTGGCGCGGACGCAAACTGGGGTCGTGTGCTCTGCGCGCTGGGCTATGCGGGCGTGCCGACGGACGTGAACCAGGTTGGCGTATCGTTCTCCTCCGCCTCGGGTTCACTCACCGTCTGCCGGAACGGCATGGGTGTGGATTTCTCCGAAGAGCTTGCGAAAACCGTACTCAGCGAAAAGGAGATCACGATCGACATCATGCTGGGCGACGGAGACGCTTCCGCCACGGCATACGGCTGCGATTTGACCTATGACTATGTGAAGATCAACGGGGACTACCGCACATAAGCATCAATATTTTGAATGTCTATGGCAAGAAAAACGGAGACTATCATATATGAACATCGATATTAAAGATCGGGCGGAGGTTCTCATTCAGGCACTGCCCTATATTCAGAATTACTATGGTAAGACCGTCGTGGTGAAATACGGCGGCAGCGCCATGGAGGATGAAGCGCTCAAGAAAGCGGTCATGGGCGACGTGGTGCTTCTTACCCTCGTCGGCGTGAAGATCGTGCTTGTGCACGGCGGAGGGCCGGAGATCAGCGCGACGCTGAAGAAACTCGGCAAAGAGAGCGTGTTCGTCGGCGGCCTCCGCGTGACCGACAAAGAGACGGTCGAGGTCGCGCAGATGGTCCTCGCGGGCAAGGTCAACAAGGGCCTCGTGAACCTGATTCAAAACGTCGGCGGCAGAGCCGTCGGCATCAGCGGCATGGACGGGCACCTGATCGAAGCGCAGATGCTCGACGAAAAGCTGGGCTACGTGGGCGAGATCGTCGCGATCCATCCCGAACCCATCAAGGACCTGTTGGAAAAAGGCTATATCCCCGTCGTCTCCACCATCGGCTGCGACAAAGCAGGCAACATCTATAACATCAACGCGGACACCGCTGCGGCGTATATCGCGGGTGCGCTGAGCGCGGAGAGCCTCATCAACATGACGGATACCAAGGGCGTTTTGCAGGATGCAGCCGACCCGCAGAGCCTGATCCCGCGCTTGTCGCTCGGCGAAATTCCGGTGCTGCAGGAAAGCGGCGTGATCACCGGCGGCATGATACCAAAGCTCGAATGCTGCGCCCACGCGGTGGAAAAAGGCGCGAACCGCGCGTTTATCATCGACGGGCGAGTGCCGCACGCAATCCTGATCGAGATGCTCACCGACGAGGGCATCGGCACGATGGTAACCGCATAATCAAGCCACGAAAGACGCGCGGATCGCAAAGACACCTTTGATCCAAGGAGGAAAATCGTATGACCAATCATGACGTAATGCAGATGACCGAGGACTATATCCTCGGCACCTATCAGCGTTTCCCCGTCGCGCTCGAAAGCGGCGAAAACGCGACGCTCAAGGATTTTGACGGCAAGACGTATCTCGATTTTGCAAGCGGAATCGGCGTTTGCTCCCTCGGCTGCGGCAACGAACATTGGCTTGCTGCCATCACCGCGCAGGCAAATAAGCTCCCGCACGTCTCGAACCTTTTCTATACCGAACCGGCGGCTGTCGTCGCCAAGACGCTCGTCGAGCGCACCGGCATGCAGGGCGTGTTTTTCAGCAACTCCGGCGCGGAGGCGAACGAGGGCGCGATCAAACTCGCGCGCAAATACTCCTTTGACAAATACGGCGCAGGCAGGAGCACGATCGTCACCCTGCACCATTCCTTCCACGGGCGGACGATTACCACCCTCGCCGCGACGGGGCAGGATGTGTTTCACAATTACTTTTTCCCATTTACGGAGGGGTTTGTCCACGCGGAGCCGAACGACATCGAAAGCGTGAAATCTGCCTGCGACAAATCGACCTGCGCGGTGCTGATGGAGCTCATTCAAGGTGAAGGCGGCGTTCTGCCGCTCGATACCGCATTTGTACAGGCGGTTGCAAGCTTCTGCAAGGAAAACGACCTGCTACTGCTCATCGACGAAGTGCAGACCGGCGTCGGCAGAACCGGCACGCTGTTTTGCTTCCAACAATACGGCATTGAGCCGGACGCGGTCACGTTTGCAAAAGGCATCGCGGCGGGGCTTCCGTTTGGCGGCTTGCTCGCGGCAAAAAGCTGCGCAAGTACGCTTTCGGCGGGCACGCACGCGACCACGTTTGGCGGCAATCCGATCTGCGCGGCGGGCGCAAACGCGGTGCTTGCCGAACTCACACCGGATTTCCTGCGTGACGTTACGCAAAAGGGCGCCTGTATCCGCGAGACGGTCTCCGGCTGGAACCTGCCTGTCGTCACCAGCGTGCGCGGGCTCGGGCTGATGATCGGCATCGGAGTGAGCTGTTCGCACAAGCAAGCCGTTGGCAAGCTGGTTGAAAGCGGGCTGCTCGCGCTGACGGCGGGCGCGGACACCATCCGCCTCATGCCGCCGCTGACGATCACGAAAGGCAAGATCGACGCGGGCCTTGCGATTCTGAAACAAATTCTGAGTACATATTAACCCAAAATACACCTACAGGAGGCGAAGGACATGAACCTGAAAGGCAAGAGTTTTCTAAAGCTGCTCGACTTCACGCCGGAGGAAATCGCGGATTTGCTCGCGCTTTCAGCGGAACTCAAAGCAAAGAAGAAAGCGGGCATCTCGCACGACACGCTGCACGGCAAGAACATCGCGCTGATCTTTGAGAAAGCCAGCACCCGTACCCGATGCGCCTTTGAAGTCGCGGCCTTCGACCTCGGCATGCACGCGACCTATCTCGATCCTTCCGGCTCGCAGATCGGTAAAAAGGAAAGCATTTCGGACACCGCGCAGGTGCTGGGCAGAATGTATGACGGCATCGAATACCGCGGCTACGCCCAGAACATCGTGGAAGAGCTCGCCAAATATGCGGGCGTGCCCGTTTGGAACGGGCTGACCACCGAGTTTCACCCGACGCAGATCCTCGCGGATTTGCTCACGATTCAGGAGAAATTCGGCACGCTCAAGGGCATCAAGATGGCGTATTGCGGAGACGCGCGGTTCAACATGGGTAATTCCTTGATGGTCGGCTGCGCGAAGATGGGGCTGGACTTTGTCGCCTGCGCGCCGAAGGAGTATTGGCCGTCCGAAGAGCTGACGAACACCTGCAAGCAGCTCGCAAAAGCAAGCGGCGGCAGCATCACGCAGACGGAGGACATCCTCTCGGGTGTTAAGGGCGCGGACGTGATCTATACCGATGTCTGGGTCTCGATGGGCGAACCCATGGAGGTTTGGGAGCAGCGCATCAAGGAACTCTCTCCCTATCAGGTGAACGCGAAGGTGATGCAAGCGGCGAAACCTTCCGCAATCTTCATGCATTGCCTGCCCGCGTTCCACGACCTGAACACCACCATCGGCAAGGAGATGGGCGCGCGCTTCAATCGCGACAGCATGGAAGTGAGCGACGAAGTCTTCTCCAGCCCGCAGTCGGTGGTCTTCGACGAGGCGGAAAACCGCATGCACACGATCAAGGCGGTCATGTTGGCGACGCTGTAAATAAATTCAAGATATAAAGCCGGGTATGTTTTCTTTCATGCCCGGTTCTAATGTTTTAACGTAAATAGTCTCAGAATAATAGCAGCGGAGCCCACCCGGCTCCGTTTCTTTTCAATATTGTCACATGAAGTCGGAACGTTTGTTCGGTATAATGGCGTTATAGATTCTTACAATTTGCAATTACGCAGTTTCTTATAATTTTCTAGCGCAACCATGGTATATCCTCAAGAAAACGCGCAGGAGGATAGAAACATGCGTAACCGAATCGATACGAACAACTTCAACAACCAAAATGATCTCATGAAGACAAACAATTAACCCGTTTTGAACGACGCGCAAATCAACGATGCAAAGCTCGTGAAAAAGCTTCCGAGCGATTTTTCAATTGCAAATTGGGAAAGCATGAACACAAAGGCGCAGCTCAAGGCGATGCAGCACAGCGGACTAAGCGACAAGGAACAGTGGGCGTTGCTCAATACGACAGCCCCGCTGAGCGCGCTCAATCAGCACAATCAGGCGCAAAGCGCGGTTGAGACATGAGCGACTGCCGCAAAGATTGCAACTACTCTGATGAGCGCTGCTGCGCAGGCGGCTATTCCGCGCCCGCAAGTAACCGCCAGTAAACCAACAAATTCAACCCCTTTACAAACGAGTGCGCAGCAACGAAAATTAGACATGAAACAAGAGGAATACGAGACTAGGTTTTACGAAAAGCAGGCGAGGCATCCAATTGTTATAAACAATTCAAGTAATACAACGGAAACACCAAAAGGAGAGAAATCCATTTTCGATTCTCGTGACGCGATGGAGTAGAAGAAGGATAAACTTTGGGATAAAATTGAAACGACCGCTGAAAAGGAAGCAGGAGATACATTGTATCCATGGCTCAGGGGAAAGAATCCAAAAAACATGCAGCCATTTCCTTTTCCCGCGGCAATTCCAGTAATAAAAGATGTCCCTTATCCACCGAATGGAGAGAAGGCTTGTGCGTTTTATACCAATTCTTTCGGTGCTGCCTTTAAAAGGCAAGCGGAATACCAACGTAAGGTTCTCGAGAGTTTGGGGTATGAGGTTGAATTAGTACGAACGGACAATGTGGACATTTTCCAGCGTGAGTGGAATAGTATGGATCCAAAGACAACAACGGCAGTTGTCATTAGTCATTGCAATGGAATGTCACTCATATTTGAGGAGAACTCACCAACAAATGCTATTAGCGCGATTGGTAAAAACAAGAAAGGTGCTACTATTCCTTCGATTAACAATTTGAGTGGCCCAGAAATCACAGCACTTTATCTTTATGCTTGTAATGCAGGTATCGAGGAGCTTTTGGCTTATAAAGACACGAATGTAGCAGACGCATTCCGTGATCTAACAAATGTAGATACCGTTTACGCGTTTGATGGTTCAGTTGGTTTCGGACCAGCTACACTGTTTCGCACAACATTTGAACCGCGATTGTCACATGAGCAAAACTATGACCAAGTGTTTGCCGATTTTTCGATCCCGGAATCATATGGCAAGTCTGGAGCTTCCGGTTTACTAAAATATGACAGCGAGAATTAGGAGAGAAAAAGTGAAGAAAAAGAGGTTGTTTCTCGTTCTAGGCTTGTCCGCCGCCATCTGTGCAATCATTGCCGTTGTCATCGCATATGCTTTTCAAGACTACTGTGGCTATTGCGACAAGAAGGCTTTTTATCTTTCCACAAGCGGATACGCAACAGCGCTTGGGGTAGATCAATTTACAAAAGAGGATTTCGTTGCGACTTATGGGGACCCGGAATCCATGCAAAGGTGGTACGATCCGATCAATCCGGATCGAGAGTTGGTGCTGCATTCCTATCCGTCTTTCGATGTTCTCTATCTTGTGACAAGCGGTTTAGACGGAGTAGAACGGCTCAGTTTTCTCCAAGTAGTGGTTCTTTCAAGCGATATTCATTTTGGCGTGCTGAACATTGGCGTTGGATCGAGTCGAACACTTGTGCGAGCAGGTTATCTGTTCGATGAAAAGATGTCGCGAGAAGAAATTGCGTATGAATCCCATGATTTTCCAGAAGCGGAGGAAGGGTTTTATGGTGATCATTGGTGGCGCGTGCTTTTCAACTACGATAACGCCGGAAAAGTCGAATCTATCGCATACACGATTTCGCCGAATTAATGGGAGAAGTGGAGCCATGAACTGAACTGACCTAAAAAAGTTAGACAAAGAAGAATGAAGCGACTAAAAGAGCTGGTTGCCTGTGAAGAGCGGGTGGCAAGTCTTTTCCTTTGATCTGAATACGACGGTTGTTGTAGTAATCAAGGTATGCAGTGAGCTCTTCTTTGAGGTGCTCCATGGAATCGAATCCCTGATTTCATTGCCGTTTCCTTATGTGCCAATCGATTCTGTCTCATGTCTTCAATAACCTGTTGTTTGAACTCGCCTGTGTATTGCTTGTTCGGTTTCCCTTTTGGCATATAAAACACCCCCAAAGTTATTTACAGTTTATCAGCTGTCGAGCTTTAGGGGTGCAGTTCAATCCACCCTGTTTGTTTTGTGTTTCAAAGAAATCGTTACAGCCCCAACTCCCGCAAGCTCTCAAACACATGCCCGTCAATCTCCAAGCGTTTTGCCAGCAGCTGCTGCGTGCGCTTTTTGCGGAGTTTGTTGAAGTCCCGGTCGCCATATTTGTCATCGCCGAGGACGGGATGCCCGATTGCCGCCATCTGCACGCGGATTTGGTGTGTGCGTCCTGTGAAGAGTTCGATTTCAAGCAGGCTTGCTTCTCCGTCGCTTGTGAGCACGCGGAAGCTCAACTCGCATCGCAGCGCGCCCGCGTCGCCCTCGCGGCAGAGACGGACAAACGAATCGTCCACATCCTTCTGCACCCAGTGGACGAGGCGGCCTTCCTGCTTCGGCACGCCGCGCACGACGGCGTGATAAATCTTTCGTAATTCGTGTGTATAAAAAAGCTGCTCATATCGGTTCGCCGCTTCCTCCGTCCGCGCGAAGAGCACAATCCCCTCCGTGTTCGCGTCCAGCCGGTGCACGGGATAGACGCTCTCAAACAGCGACTCCAGCTCGCCCAGCAGCTCGCCCTCCGTCTCCACGCCCGCATGCTTGTCCACGACGAGGCAATCCCCATCCAGATACACCCCGCGGCAAACGGAAAACGCAGGCAGCAGCGCAATCTGCGGGAGGAACGCCGCCTCTTCCCACGGAGGCGCGGAGAAAAACGTCATCGGTTCCTTCAGGGTCGGGTGCGAAAGCGTCAGCGCATACGCCCAGAGGCGAATCTGCTCGCCTACGCGCGCATTCGTTGCATACCGCTGATCGCCATAGATCGGATAACCCGCGTGCTGCAACTGCACGCGAATCTGGTGCGGTCGCCCGGTGTACAGCTCGATGTCGAGCAGCGCGGTCTCCTCCGCCTGACCCAGCAGCGCATAGCTCAGCCGCGCCTCTTTTGCGCCAGCCACGCCTTTTTCCACCACGCGGGAGGAAAACGTCGTCTCGTCCTTATACAGCCAGTCGGTCAAATAGTCCTGCGGCTTCGGGTGCCCGTTAACGATCGCGCAATAGCGCTTCTTCGCCTCGTGCCCGTTGAACTGCGCGGAGAGCCGCGCGGCTGCCTTGCTGGTCTTGGCGAACACCATCACACCGCCAACCGGGCGGTCGAGCCGGTGCACGAGCCCCAGATAGACCTCGCCCGGCTTTTCATAGCGCGCGCGGATGTATTCCTTGAGCAGCGTGAGCAAATCCTCGTCGCCGGAGCTGTCCGCCTGCACGGGCAAGTTGACGGGCTTCTCGACCACGAGGAGGTGGTTGTCCTCATATAAAATTCGGATGCCGCTGT
Source organism: Christensenella sp. UBA7703 (assembly GCA_002482505.1). Lineage (GTDB taxonomy): Bacteria > Bacillota > Clostridia > Christensenellales > CAG-138 > UBA7703. Next base: position 28,287 of record DLGD01000019.1, read on the forward strand.
CCGTCCGCTCGTCGCGCCGGAGCTTGGGCTGTGTGGTTTGCTCTTCCAAACTATATTCTCTTTCTGAAACGAATGGTGTTTAGCGCTTCGGCGTCCAGCGCCCGCTCTCGCCGCAGGGCAGCAGGAGGTTGTCACGCTCGATGGGCAGGCCCACCTCGTCGGAGACAGCGTCCCCTTCCGGCAGGGCGACGCGCAGGATGTTTTTCAGCACGCTTGCGGCAAGCCCCGTCGTATAGCTGTTCACGAGGAAAAACGCGGGTTCGTCGCTGAGCAGTTGGGCGCAGTCGGCAACCAGCGGATAGAGGTCGTTTTCAATCTTCCAGAGTTCGCCCGTGGGCCCTCTGCCATAGCTCGGCGGGTCCATCACGATGCCGTCATAGCGGCTGCCGCGCCTAAGCTCGCGCTTGACGAACTTCACGCAGTCGTCCACGATATAGCGAATCGGCGCTTCGCCAAGCCCACTTGCATTTGCATTGTCCTTTGCCCAGGCGACCATTCCTTTAGCCGCGTCCACATGCACCACCTCCGCGCCGGACGCTGCGCAGGCAACCGTCGCCCCGCCGGTGTACGCAAAGAGGTTGAGCACCTTTGGCGCGCGGTCGTGCGTTTTTTTCCAACGCCCGAGTTCGCCGCGCATCCAGTCCCAGTTGACAGCCTGCTCGGGGAAGAGCCCCGTGTGCTTAAAGCCCGTCGGGCGGACGATAAACGTCAGGTCGCGATAGCTCACCTGCCAGGATTCCGGCAGTTGCTTTTGTTCTTCCCAGTGCCCGCCGCCGGTTTCGGAGCGGATATAGATCGCGTCCGCCTTGTGCTCGCCCATCGGCCAAACGGCCTGCGGATCGGGTCGCAGGAGGGTGACTCCCTTCCAGCGTTCCAGCTTCATGCCGTTGCCCGCGTCCAGCACGCGAAAGTCGTTCCATCCGTCTGCGATAAACATCCTGTTGTATCCTCCACGCGGCTTGATTCACCGCAGATCATTTGTTTCTTCTAATCATATAGTATACCGATTTTTCGCGCATTCGAAAAGGATGGATTTCCGCCGCGCCATACAGCGCAACAGATCAAACACGTTTTGTTGCGCTTTGTGATTTCTTTCGATATACTCTTTGCCATGGATGGAAATTTGAGCGGAATGATGAAGGGAAAAGTCGTCATCGTCACGGGCGCAAATGCCGGAATCGGCAAAGCCACGGCGGCGCGGCTTGCCGACCTTGGCGCAACCGTTGTGCTCGCCTGCCGCTGCAAGGAGCGCGGTGAGGCAGCGCTTTCCGAGCTTTCCTGCGTCAACGGGCGCTGCTTTGACCTGATGGCGCTGGATTTGGCCGACCAAGGCAGCATCCGCGCGTTTGCAGAGGCATTCACAAAGAAATACGGACGTCTGGATGTACTGATCAACAATGCGGGTATCCTTGGACGACATCGCGCGGAGACGAAGCAGGGGTTTGAGATGAGCTTCGAGGTCAACTACCTCGGTGCGTTTCTGCTGACCATGCTGCTGCTCCCGCTGCTGGAAAAAAGCGGGCAAGGGCGCGTCGTGATGACGACCAGCGTCGCGCACGGCTGGGGGGATGTGCGCCTAAACGACCTGAACTATACGCGCGGCTATAACCGCTTTGCAGCCTATGGGCACAGCAAGCTCTGCTGCCTTCTCTTCACCCGCGCGCTGGCAGAAAAGCTCCGCGCGCGCAGCAGCCGCGTGACGGTCAACGCCGTGCATCCCGGCATCGTCGCCACGGACATCGTGGTCAACCGCGCAAACGGGCGCTTTCAATGGGTTGCAAGGCTGATGAAGATTTTGTTCATGACCAGTGATGAGGGCGCAAAGACCAATGTTTATTTGGCGAGCGAGCCCACGCTTCATGACGTCAGCGGGGAATATTTTTATCGCTGCAAAATCGAGCCTTCCAGCGCGGAGAGCAGGAACCTTGCCAGCGCGAACCGGCTCTATGACACAAGCCTGCGCCTATGCGGGCTGGACGATCCGCTGAAATCCTGATCGAGTTAAAAAGAGACGAACGCAGACAACCTGCTTCGCCTCTTTTGTTTCAAATCTGCTTGCCGGGCAAACGGTCAAGGGCTAATCACGTAACGCCGTGCGGGAAGAAGCATTCACTCCACCCGCACTGCGCGACAACTTTTAATACATGAAATTACTTCACCAGTGAAATGTTTCTTCGACAATGTACCAGTTGCCATCAATCTGCGTATACGCAACACTATCTGCCAGAGAATGTTCTTTTTGATACTCGATTTCTTTTTTATCCGTAAACCAATAGAGCGTTGTTTCTTTGGAGCCCGTATCCAGCTCAAGCTTTGCAAAGTCGATATACAGCTTCACCGGTCTACCCTTGCGCTCCATCACAATCATATACGGATGAAGGTTTTTGAAGACGGAAACGATGTTTACCCATTCTTCTTTCGAAAAATACTTCTGATCGCCTAGATATGAGATGTCATAATCACCTTCGCCGTATTCGTCAAGCGCGCGCAAAAAGCTCTTGCTCGAAAGCACACTGTTTTTGACAGAATTCAACACAACCGAATTCTGCCAATATAAGTCTGTCAACTCTTCTTTTGTATGATACTCGATAGAATCAATTGGAATAATCTCATTTGGGTTTGGAGCAAACCACAAAATAAGAATCCACGCCACAAGCGCGATTATACCAAGTGCAATCAGTCCCAGAACTACTTTTTTCCAAGTTTTCATGAATACCTCAAGCAAGCGAATCGGTGTCGTAGAAACAATCGGTTTGTTTGGTTCCCTGATGATAATGCCATAGTTCTCACGTAACGCCGTGCGGGAAGAAGTAATAGTTCCACCCGCACAGCGCTTGACTCTGATCTTTAATCGAATATAGTTATCCTTGGCTCTGTTGTTTCGACTACGTACCAGCCCTCATCGAGTTGCGTGAAGACCCCATCGGGGAACACGCCGGGTTTTTCGTGGTGCGCCAGCTCTTGCTCATTTGGGAACCAGTAGAGATACGTTGCGTACGTGGTCGAACCCCGGTTCAAATGGCTAAAAGCCATGTAGAAAACGAGCGGTCTGCCTTTGCGTTCAAGCATAAGCATGTATGGGTGAAGATTCTCGAAGACAGACAGAACATCTTTCCATTCTTCTTCCGAGAAATATTTTTTATCACCTTGAAACGAGATGCCAATATCGCCCTCATTGTTACGGTCTATCGCGCGCAGAAGACCTTTACTTGAAATTACGCTGTCTTTCACAGCGTTGAGTAGCTCTTCATTCTGCCAAAATAGGTCTGTCAGTTCCTCTTTAGTCAGATATTTGGCAGAGTTCCCTAAATCATCTGGATTTGGAGTAAGCATCCAGTAACCAACAAACCCAGCAAAGCCAAGCACGCCTAAAACCATCAATCCCAGAACTACTTTTTTCCACGTTTTCATGAATACCTCAAGCAAGCGAATCGGTGTCGTAGAAACAATCGGTTTGATTGGTTCCCTGACGATAACGCCATAGTTCTCACGTAACGCCGTGCGGGAAGAAGTAATAGTTCCCCCCGCACAGCGCGACAACTTTTAATACATGAAATTACTTCACCAGTGAAATGTTTCTTCGACAATGTACCAGTTGCCATCGATCTGCGTATACGCAACACTGTCTGCCAGGGAATGTTCTTTTTGATACTCGATTTCTTTTTTATCCGTAAACCAATAGAGCGTTGTTTCTTTGGAACCCGTATCCAGCTCTAGCTTTGCAAAGTCAATATACAGCTTCACTGGCCTTCCCTTGCGCTCCATCATGATCATATACGGGTGAAGATTTTCGAAGACGGAAACGATGTCAGACCATTCTTCTTGTGAAAAATACACCTCATCATGCTTCGTATAAATACCTGTATCTCCATCCTGTTCATCAATTAGCGCTTGCAACACCTTCTTGTTTGAAAGAACAGAATTTTTTACACTATTTAGCAATTCCTCGTTCTGCCAATAGAGGTCTGACAATTCCTCTTTTGTGTGGTACTCGACAGCTTTACCCCGAATAATGTTACTCGGATTGAGGATCAAAAAGATAATATATGATCTGAAAGATAACACACCAATAATCAAAATCAGAATAATTATCGTTTTCCACTTTTTCATGAAGCATCTCCGTTAGCAGATACATTGATTGGCAGAAACTCTGCCTTCACAAAGCGCGCAAGCAGGATTGCGGAGAAGATACTGAGAAAATAGTGAGAAAACGTTGGTAAACTCATACTATAGTACTCATGCGTCAAAATACCGTATGAAACCATGATTGATTTCTGCCAGTTCTCAAACAACACGCAGCAAATGCTGAGCAAGCAAATGATTCGAGCCACTTGCTTCCATTTGTTGGTTCCTGCTGTCTGCAAGGTTTCTTGTCCAGCTTTTATCTGCTGACTGGTTTTTTCTTTCTTCCGGATATTCAAAACGCTATACAGAATAACTCCAACAGAAGCCATCGCGGCAAGAATACTTCGAAATCCGGTATAGAGCGCATACGAGGATGGGAGATATAAACCGCTAAAAAACAGTGTTACGGCAGCGATGACCAGTGAAATAAAGAATGATCGCCGCCGGACGAGGTTCTCTTCTATCCAGTATTTGGTCGCAATTGTTAGGCAGAAAAAATAAGCGGGAATGCTAAAGTAAGGTACCAACCACATCCCATCATAGACACCCGAAAAATGAAGCACAAACATGTGCATCATCAGAAACACAAAGAGGAATGTGCCGATAGCGCTGGTGATCCAGTGAAGACTTCTCTTGTAACTATAGCTATTCCCTAATTCATTTCCCATTATTGATTCCTTTCTTATCACTCTATGGTTCTTACTTATGGCTACATAGATTACGATTCGGAAATCGCAAAATAGTAGGTCTCTGTATCGTAAACATACTTCCACCATTCTGCGGCCCAAGGTCCATCAGGATTATCTATTTCTCCTTGTCTGGATTCATAACCTGTACCTCGTTTATCCGCCCATGTACCATCTGGCAGTTGTATTGCCACATGGTATTGGTCACCTCCAAAAAAGAAGTTGTCATTCTTTAGTGCGACAAGTATTTCTCCTTCAGCGGCATCTTCTCTAGATTCAATCACCCTTATGTCTCTACCTGTTTTTTCAATGTCGCGAATAATATATTCAATGATGGTCTCTGTGTCAGTATTCAACGCACGATCACTGCCCTCTGCGTGAGCATGATCTCCAACCCTCGTCTCAGAAAGCATCCCTGGTTGAACGTCATAGTTCCCGTCGCTCGGTTGTATTCCTAGATTCATTAGCACATAACCATAGCAATTAACAGGCGGATTATTTCGCCCTGAACCAATCATTTCTTTCCCCGGCACCTGAATATAGCCGTTTGAGCTTCCGTTCTGTGTCGCGCTAGGCCTATCGTCCGAACCTGATTGTTGCGAATCCTCCCCATTATACCATGTGCCCTGACCTGTTTCACCTGTGTTCTTCCCAAGCCCATCCAGTATATTTTTCTCCTCCTCATCCAACCACCGCAACGCCTTCGGCGCAAAAACAGCGTCGTTCGCGTATTTTCCGGTTCGCCTGCTTGCCGCGTCCCGCTCGGACGCAATATCAAACAACTCGCTTGCAACGTTTCGCGCGTCGGCAACGGTGATGCCGAGCGTATAGCGGTTGGCAAATATGTCCTGTACCTTGGCAATCGTCTCCACATAGTGCGGCGAGGAATTGAGCAACAGCTGCTGATCTTTTAACGAGAGACCTGCTTTCTGCGTAATCGACAACTGCTGCATTGCGGTCTTATCCGCCCAGTTTTGAAAATCAATCGTCGAGCCGGCCTTGTTCAGCAGGTTTGCCAAATCAGCATACTCCTGCGGCATAGCCGTGGTGGCAGATGGAGAGCCTTTGAGTAAAAAGGCACGCAGCTCAGGGGACACGGTTGTAATGCCTCTGCTGCCGGTGACCACGCTGATCGGAATATAGGGGTCTTTGGCGCGTCCCGCCCCCTGCCCTTTGCTGCCTTTGTCGTCTGAATCCGTCTTGGGCAATATCGCCCCCACGCCTCCGGTCACCGCGCCGAAAATCGGCGGTTTCTTCCCGCCCAAAGCCCCGTTGGCAGGCGAGCTTGCCCTCTGGGTAGCCAGCCCGCTATTTCCTGCGATGTTGCTTGGAGAAGTGCTTCTGTTTCCAACTGCTCCGCTTAGGATACGGGTTTGCCGGCTGTCACGAGCAAAGTCCGTCGTTTGATTTGGAAGCGATTTCTGAGCGGGCGGAGTCTGCTGTGTGTTCGTGCCAGCATTCTTTTTGTCCTCTAGCTTCATTTTGGGTTTTGCAATCAGGCTGCCGAGCCGGTTTTTCAAAGTTGCCATCGTATGTCTCCTGTTTCTGTTTTTTTGAGCTTGTCGCCCTTAGAAACAACATACACCCGAAATCATGCGAAAAATTACGATAATTTTTAATGCGGATGCAAATCCGTTTCTTCCTATGAGTCGTTGATATCACAGATCCACCTCTTCGCGAAAAGCGCTTGTTTTCTCCATACTCCCGCATAATCCTTTCCTGAATCGTGGCAGGATTATTAACTTTTTACGGTTTCCCTTCCCCAAGGGCAGACATTTGGTATAATATCATTGCTTTACCGGGGGGTAAATTTCAAAGGATCAAGGTATAAAATGAAACGATTTTTCGCATTTCTCATCGCGACCCTCATGCTGAGCAGCACGCTGTTGACGGCGGGTTGTTCCATCGTGACGCGCGGCAGCGATTACTGCTACCGTTTTTTGGACTATATCTGCGAAGGCTCGTTCGACAAAGCCTACGAAATGCTGGCCGACAGCATCAAAGCGCCTGAGACAGAAAAAGAGCGCGAAGAGCGCCTCAAAGAAGAAGAAAAAGAAAAAGAAGAAAACCGCAAGATCTGGCGGCAGGTATTCGGGCTCGACAAAGCGGGTTCCCCCTCGCCGGAGGTTTCCGGCACGCCGGCGCCGTCTGCCGGCACGCCCGACCCCAACGCAACGCCCGACCCCAACGCGACCCCGAACCCCAGCGTCACACCTGAAGCCTCCGTCACACCCGAGGCTTCCGTCACGCCGGAGACTTCCGTCACGCCGGAAGCTTCCGTTACACCGGAATCAGGCGCAACCACCTCCCCCAACACCGTAAACGAGAGCGACATCCCCGCCGATCAGCGCGACACGGACATGACCCCAGCACCGGGCACTACGCCTTCGCCCGCGGCTTCCGTCACGCCCGAAAGCAGCGCGACGCCGGATCCGAACGCGACCGTGGACCCCAACGCAACACCTTCGCCCACGCCTGACCCGAACGCAACGCCCACGCCCGCGCCAACGGACGCGGATGGCGACGGCGTACCGGATGACGTAAACAAAACGATCACCAAGGTCGAATTCATTGAGCGTTACCAGAGCATCTTTGACGAGTTGGAACTCACGGGCATCGACTACACCGCGACGGACGTGGTGGATGGCGAAATCATCGCGCGCGTGAACTACACCCTCACGTACCACAGCGAACGCGCAGGCGAAGACCTCACCTATGACTTCTCCATCGAAGCCAACCGTATTGAGCACCGCTGGACAATCGACTGGTCGCCCAAACTCATCTTCCCTGATATGGAATGGGGCGACAGCCTTCGCGTTGGCGTATTGCAGGCCAGCCGTGGCGAGATCCTCGCCTATGGCGAACCATACGCGCAGAACGTGAACGCCATCACTGTCTTCTGTGTGCCGAGCACGATTCCCAATGTGGATGAGTTCATCCGTACGGTTGCTGCCGTACCGGAGATGGAGATGAAGGAAGACGACGTACGCGAAGCACTCAAGAAAGTGCGTAACGACTTCGTCAAACTCAAAACATTCTATCCGGATGAGGCGACGATGGACTTGAAGCAGCGGCTGCTCGCCATCACCGGCCTCGCCATCGATACAGCAAACTATGGCACACTGCGCTATTATCCAAACGGAGAATCGCTCTGCCATATCATCGGTTACGCCGGTATCATCTCCAAAAAAGAGAAGATCAACTACGAAACCTACGGCGACATCCGGTATGACGCGGCAAACAACCGCTATGTATCCACCCCGACGCGCTATAACGGCGACAGCTATATCGGCAAATACGGCCTGGAGCAGCTCTATGAAGACCAGTTGCTGGGTACCAACGGACGCTTTACCTACATCCAAACCAAAGAAGGCGGCAGCCGCGGCATGCTCTATTCCACCAAGGCGGTGGACGGCAACGACCTGCATCTGACCATCATACCGGAGCTGCAGGAGCGGCTGGAGGATGTCATCGACACCGTAGTCTATGACGAAAAGATCCACGGCAGCGTGGTGGTTATCAACCCCATGACGGGTGCCATTCAAGCGATGACCTCCTGGCCCGGCTTCGACCTCAACGACCTGAGCCGAGGCCTCCCGATCGAAGAGTGGAACGCGTTGCAGACCGATAAAATCAACCTGCCGCTGTACAACCGAACAACGCAGGGCTTGTATACCCCCGGCTCGGTGTTCAAGCTCATGACCAGCGCGGCGCTGCTGGAGACCAACACGATGACGGTCAACGACGTGTTCCCCGGCTCCGAGGACCTCAAGGGCGACACGTGGTATCCTTCCGAGACGTTCCTTGCAAACCTTGCCGATCGCGCAAGCACGCTGACCTGGAAAGAACAGAGTAACGACCGCGCCTTGGTTCGTACCCGTGCGGACAGCAGAAAATCCCCGATGAACATGACCAACTCGATCATCTCGTCGGATAACCTCTTCTTCTCCTACGCCGCGATGCGCATGGGCTGGAAGAAACTGACGGCATTCATGGAACAAATCGGCTGGACGACGGCCATCCAGCTGGAGACCGATGGAACCCAACCGCGTATTTATTGGGAGATTAACCCCAATGATAAGGAACAAGTTTCCTGGACAAACCTCGCGGAAGGCGGCGAGACCATCTGGCGGCAAAAAGCGGATGGAAGCTATGAAGAAATGCCCAACGTGCATCTGAAGCTGGACAAAATGCTCTACGGCCTCGATGTAAGCAAGCCGCAGCTGGCAAATGATCGCGCGAAGGATAAGCCGCTGAACGAATACGACCTCGCGGTCACGGGCTACGGTCAGGGCGAAATCCTGATGTCGCCGCTCCAGATGGCATGCTACGCTTCCGCCTATGCAAACGACGGCATGATCATGCAACCCTATGTTGTGGACAGCATCTGGCATGCAGACGGCACGAATTATTCTCTCGTAGAGCAAAAAGAACCGAAGATCTACCGCACCATTTTCCAAAAGGGCACAGTGGACAACATCTACCCCGCGCTGCTGCAGGTCATCACCGACGGCACCGCACGCAGCATGGTCAAGAGCTTCATCACCAAGTCTCCGCTCGACCTCGGCTATACCCTCGCCGGTAAAACAGGCACCGCCGAGCTCAACGACGACAAGACGAAGGAACTCGCGTGGTTCATCTGCTGGCGCGACAGCAAGGGCGGCACGAAGGTAACGGCGGAAAACGCGCGCCTTGTCTGCATCATGCTGGAAATCGACCTAACCCGGCTGCCGGACGAATGGAGTCAGATGAAGTTTGATATCGCCCGCGCGCTGCTCAAGGACGATATTCTGAACGAGACCGAAGGCTGAGAAACGCAACTCACACTGGACAATCCGACAGGATTGTCATACACTAAACCACAGATAACGAACATCAACACACGATCGGTTCGCACCGGTCGTGTGCTTTTTCGGGGAGAAACACAACTGTTATGGCAGAACAATCGACCGGAGTAAAGCGAATCATCTTCACCGGCGGCGGCACCGCGGGGCATGTGACCCCAAATATCGCGCTCATGGAACCGCTCCTGAGAGAAGGATGGGACGTACACTACATCGGCTCCCAAAGCGGTATGGAAAAAGGGTTGATCGCAGGCATCCAGGGGGTCACTTACCATGGCATCTCCACGGGCAAGCTCAGGCGATATTTCTCTTGGCAAAATTTCATCGATCCGTTTCGGGTCATCAAAGGTTATGTTCAGGCAAGACGGCTGATTCGCAAGATTCAGCCGGATGTGATCTTCAGCAAGGGCGGCTTTGTCTCCGTTCCGGTTGTGCTCGGCGCCGGCAAGGTTCCTGTTGTTGCACATGAGTCGGACTATTCTCCGGGGCTAAGCAACCGTATCGCGACGCATTTTACGGATCAGGTCTGCCTGAGCTTTGAGGACACACTGGCGCATATTCCGCACGGCAAAGGCATCTTCACCGGCACGCCGATTCGCCCCGCGCTCTACGGCGGCAGCCGGGAAAGAGCGCTCGCGTTTACGGGTTTTTCCGGCGAGAAACCGGTGCTGCTCATCATGGGGGGCAGCCTCGGCGCGCAGAAACTCAACGAGCTGGTCCGCGAAGCGCTACCGATGCTCTGCGAAACATATGATGTCCTCCATTTGTGCGGACGCGGTAAAAACGACTGCTCCTGCACCGCGTGCGGCTACAATCAATATGAATACATCAACGAAGAATTACCGGATCTATTCGCGCTATGCGACATCGTCCTCTCCCGCGCGGGTGCAAACAGCGTGTTTGAACTGCTCGCGCTCAATAAACCGAGTGTGCTCGTCCCGCTGACCTCCGCAAGTTCGCGCGGGGATCAGTTGCTCAACGCGAATTATTTCGAAAAGAAAGGCTACGCAAAGGTCGTCGATCAAAATGCCGCGACACCGGAATCGCTGGTTGCAGCGATAGACGAGGTGTATCAACAACGCGAAGCATATGCAGAGCGGATGTGTCAAGACACGCGCTCGGACGGAACAGAATCGATCTTAGCGATCATCAAGAAGGCGGCAACGAATGGATAATTCTACAACGAAAACACCCGGCGATCCCTCCGGAACCAAAAACCCCGGTGGAGCGTCCGGCTCCGCGCCACGTGGCGCAGCGGGCGGCAAGCCATATTCTGACCGCAGACCGGCATCCCAGGGGTCTAAGCCATATGGTGATCGGAAACCTGCTCCATATGGTGCAAAACCCGCTTCTAAGCCATACGGTGAGAAGCGCGCTTACGCACCAGGCGATAAGCCAGCGCCAAGACCCTATGGCGATAAACCAGCGCCAAGACCCTATGGCGACAAGCCAGCTCCAAGACCCTATGGCGACAAACCTGCGCCAAGACCGTATGGCGAGAAACGCTCTTATTCGCAAAGCAAGCCCTATCCCGAACGAAAACAGTTTTCCGATCATAAACCTTATCCCCGCTCTGCCCCTGCGCCGCGCGTGACCCCGCGCGAAGAGGAAGCGGCCGTAACCGAGCAACAGTTGCAGGTTCTCGTCTCCACGATTGCGACGGAACCCGTCACCTCACTCTCCGCCCTCGCCGCCCATGCGAAAAAACGTGCTGCCAGAGAGACGCTGGAGCGGATCTTTTCCGAACGCACAATCCTTTATAATGCCTTATCCGCGCCGGAACCGAAGGCACGCAAGAACGCCGCGCGCGTGCTCGGCGCGTTTGCCAACGAGCGGGACACCGATGCGCTGATCTCAGCCCTTCAAACAGAGGAAACGCGCTTCGTGATCCCCTCCATTCTCCTCGCGCTGGGCGCCATCGCAAACAGCCGCGCCGGAGAAGCAATCCTCGCCTTTGTGCCTCCCGTGGCAGCGGACGAGACCGAGGAGAAGCACATTGCAGACATCGTTGAGGCGTTGGAGAAAGCGAAAGCTGCTCTTACCCGGGATATTCCCCTGCCAGAGCGTACGCGCCTCTCCCAACCGCGTGAAGTCCTCTTGGTTCCGCCGGTTGGTTTCGGTCAGATTCTTCACAAAGAAAACACGTCGCGCGGATTTATTGCGACGCTGCAGCCCGACGGCGTACATGTAACCACCGACCAGATCAAAACCCTGCAGGAGCTGCGGTGCGCGCAAGAACTGCTGCTCCCGCTCGGCAGCAATCTCCCGATTGATGCGGAGCAGCTTTCAGCACTTGCAAGCCCCGTTTTGACCCGCCCGTATCGAATTGAGCTACGCGCTTATTCCGGCGACAGGGCGGCGTTCATCCGCGCGGTCTCCTCCGCGCTCGGCGGCGGGGATAACCCCTCGCGCTATGCGGACGAGCTACGAATCGTTTGCAACAACGATAAGTGTGATCTGTTTATCCGCCCGCGGGACGTTCCGGACACGCGTTTTGCCTACCGTTTGCGCACGTTGCCTGCGTCGATTCATCCTGTGCAGGCGGCTTGCCTTGCGCGCTATGCGCTCTCGTTTGTCTCCGCTGCTCGTCCGCGCACGCTGGACCCGTTCTGCGGCAGCGGAACGCTGTTGCTGGAGCTGGAGCGTGTCGTGTCTACAGGGTTGATCGGGGTGGATGTCTCCGAACGCGCGCTGGACGCTGCGCGGGAGAATGCAGCCGCCGCCCACAGCGGCGCGCGATTTGTCCACAAGGATATACTGAAATTTGAACCGCGCGATCCGTTTGACCTCATCCTCTCCAACATGCCGTTTGGCAACCGCGTCGGCACGCACAGCGCAAACGAAACGCTGTATCGCGACTTTGTGCATGCACTGCCAAAGCTGCTCGCCTTCGGCGGAATCGCGGTGCTGTATACCATGGAACACAAACTGCTCACAACCTTCCTGAAAGCCGAGCCAAGCCTCGCCCTCGCGGCGGAGCTCACGACCGAGGCGGGCGGACTCAACCCTCGCGTCACCGTCGTGCGGCGGGTATAGTGCAAACTCCCGCATTTTTTAAGAATCACAAGACAACACAAAAGCCACCCGCATTTCTGTTCGGGTGGCTTTCTTCTGTTTTACAGGTGATTCTGCGATCAGGCGCGACTGATCTCTCAGGTATTCGACAGCTGCGCGATGAAGGCCCGCAGCGTCTTTGCGCTGTTGATGAGCGCTTCTTCTTCCTGCGGCGTGAGGCTGTATTGGATGATGCCATCTACGCCACGCTGGTTGATCACCGAAGGAAGGCTCAGCGCGACATCGTGGATGCCATACGGGCCATCGAGTACGCTCGCGACAGTCTTGATCGAGTTTTTATCCTTCACGACCGCTTCAATGATATTTTCTACGATTCCGGCGATTGCGAAATAGGTTGCGCCCTTGAGGCGGATGACCTCCGCGCCACCGTTCTTTGTCTTGGTGACGATGTCCAGTTTCTCCGCATCGCTCAGCGGAATACCCATCGATTTGCAATAGATGTCCACGCTCTGGCCTGCAATCTGCGTCGCACTCCAAACCGGAACTTGCGAATCGCCATGTTCGCCGATGATATAGCCATGCACGTTTTGAATATCGACATTCAAACGCTGCGCCAAATAGAATCGAAAACGCGCGGAATCGAGCGCGGTGCCCGTGCCAAACACTTTACTTGCAGGCAGCCCCGACCATTTCTGAATGAGATAAGTCAAAACATCCGCCGGATTTGCAACGACGATGATCACACCGTGGTTGTAATATTTCATGATGTTTTCGGTGATGCTTTTTGCCACGGGAATGTTCTTGGTCGCAAGGTCGAGTCTGGTTTCACCGGGCTTGCGGTTGAGTCCCGCAGTCATCACAATTGCGTCGCAGTTCGCGCACTCCGAATAGTCGCCCGCGTGAATATTCATCTGTCCAAGATGGCAAAGCCCGTGGTTGATATCCAGTGCTTCCCCCATTGCTTTGTCATTATTGACATCGATCAGAACGATTTCACTTGCGGTACGGTTGATGGCAACATTGTATGCGATCGCCGCGCCGACGTACCCTGCGCCGATGATCGCGATTTTTGATTTACCTTGCAGCATGATTAGCTACCTCCGTGTTTTTTATCGATGAGCAGGCGGTCTGCCCGAATTCGAATCAAACGCGGTCTTGGCGAATCGTCGGGATCGCGTACAGTTGACGTGCAATTTTATTTCATTCCGAAACGCAATTTTGCGCCACGGTACACATCATATTCCGATTGCAAGTACTCTTAAAGCACAAATCTGATATATAAGTCATTCAAAAGTTACATAGCTGAGGTGTCTGCTTCTCGTTGCGTTTTCTATTCACTACCCGCTCGTTTGGGTTGCATGACTGCCAAAAACCGGAAGCAATGGCCTCTCGTTTTCTTCAAAAAAACACCTGCGTCCCGTTTGAAGGACGCAGGCAATGAGTCGATTTGCTTTGAGCAGCTTCTTCCATCATTCTTAAAGAAGCTTCTCAGAATTTCTTGTGTTTTCGAAAAACGGTCTTATCGCCTAGTGTTACTTGGGCGAGGGATATTGTTGCGCTGCTTCAACCAGCGCCTCCGCGTTGCCCGAAAGGAATGATCCGTAGAGCTCGCAAATCCTCTGTGTATCGCCAAGGGCAACCGCCTCACCGTGGTTAAGCCAGAGCACCTTTGTGCAAAGATTTTCGATCTGCTGAACCGAGTGTGAAACCAGAATCGTCACCGCACCGCTTTTTATAATCTCCATCATCTTCTTGGAGCTCTTCTCCTGAAATGCGCCGTCGCCAACGGAAAGCACCTCATCCAGAATTAAAATCTCGGGTTGCACCAAGGACGCAATGGAAAACGCAAGGCGGGACTGCATGCCAGAGGAAAGCTGCTTAAACGGCCGTTCCTCAAAGTCCTGGAGCTCTGCGAAATCAATGATTTGATCATACGCTTCATTCATGAATTTTCGGGTGTAACCGAGCATAGCACCGCGCAGATAGGCATTTTCTTTCACGGTTAAATCGCCGTCAAAACCGGAAGCGAGTTCTAGTAATGCAGAGATGCGCCCATCGCAGGTGATTTCTCCACTGGTTGGTACCATAACGCCCGTCACCGCTTTGAGGAGTGTGGACTTACCCGCGCCGTTGGAGCCAATGATGCCCAGCAGATCCCCTTCAAACAGCTCGAATGAGACGTTTTTGACCGCCATAAAGTTCTCAACCTGATAGGTATGGGTCAGCTTTCGCATCGTCCATTCCTTGAGCCCGATGTCTCGAAAATCACCAAATTTATATCGAATCGATACGTTGTCTACCTTAAGAACAGATCGCATGCTTGTCCCTCACAGATCTTGTTGGAATGCGGGTGCGGCGCAGCGTTGCAGTTGCTTGCGCGCGTCGTGAAAGAGTTCAAATGAGCCGATACCGTTTATACGTAATAGAGGAACTCGTGGTTGTATTTGCGGTATACGTACGTACCGATTGCAAGCGCAATGAGCGCATATGCCGCGGCAAGCAAATGAAACCCCGGAGATGGAATCACGCCATCGAGCACTATTTTTCTGAAATAGCGGATATAGAGGTATACCGGGTTCGCGAGGAACGCCATTTGAATCTTATAGCTGAACCCTTCAATCGTATAAAAGATGGCGGACATCCACATCAACAACTGCGTGATAACCCCCCAGAGATATTGCATATCCCGGAAGAAGACATATAGCGCCGAAAGAATCATTCCCATACCGATATTAAACGCTACAAGGCACGTTATCGGATACAGCAAGCAGACAAATTTCCAGGTGAACGTCACCCCGTCGATCGCCGCAAAGCCAAAGAACAGCAGCAATGTCAAGCCAAAGTTGATCAAGGACGACACGTTTTGCGAAAGCAGGAACAGATACTTTGGTACGTTGACCTTTGTAAAGATGCCCGCGTTGTTCACAAGCGCATTCATACTCAGGTTTGTCGAATCAGTAAAATATGCAAAAACAAGCTGGCCGGAGAACAAATAGACCACATAGTGTTTCATATTGCCGCCAAAGAAGTTGCTGAACACGACCCACATGATCATCAGCGTCATCAATGGGGAAAGTATGCTCCAGGCCATGCCAAGCATGGTTCGCTTATATTTTTTCGTAAAGTCGCGCTTTACAAGCTCGGTGAATAGAAACTGGTATCGCTTGATTTTCTCTAGCATGGCTTCCTCTCAATGAAAAAATACATTTCGCGCAAATTGCGTTTTGGGCACTTAGCATTCTATCAAAAGCCGTCCCGATCCGCCATATCTCGGCTGGCTATACGATCCTTATTTGAAAGGGTTGCAGTATAGTCTATAACAGTTTTTGCCCTTTGTAAATGCGGGGATCGTATTTTACGCATTCTCCCGGCCAAATCAGGCGCCCATGATTCCGCGCCAACAAGCTGTTTTTCTCGGTTGCATCCATCGAAACCGGCAGGCTTTCCAGTGGGTGTTTCCTCACGGCTCCCCGCTCAAAGAGCTTGGATCGATGTTCTCAAACATGTCGTTGTGATTGCTGTCGGGCCCTACGCTGGAATAGTATAGCCCGTAATCGGACAGGCTGTAGACGCCTTTGCTGTCATCATGATAGTGCGAAGCTTTTTGTTGCGAAATATGGTACTTGAAGGCTTCTCTTGCAATCTCCACCACATTCTTGCCTTGAAACGACTCCAGATGCGACCATACATCCAGTTTGAGGCGACGTTCCGGATAGAGGTGCAGATAGAGCTTTTTCACCTGAAATATGCCATATTGCGCTGCGGATTCGGGGTCATAGCTCGCGTCTGCGGCAAGCGAAACCGCATCACAAACAGCCTTTGAAACATTGATGTGCTGCCAGTGCCCATATTCGCCCGCCACGTCGTGGGTGATGACCACCTCCGGCCTGTATTGCCGAAACAACCGCACATAATACTGCGTCAACGCCTTACCCTTAAATTGAAACTCCCACTGGCGCTGTTTGGAGGGAAGGATATCCGGAAAATTCGCAAAGATCGGATGATTGCGCAATCCCATCGCCCATGCGCCGTTGAGCGCCTCGTTGCAGCGATACCGAATGTTGGAGGTGCAGGTATAGGCGATTGTCCCCTGCAATCCGCGCTCCACGCCATAGATGGGAACAATCGCACCCATAAAGATCACGTCGTCATCCGGATGTGTCGCAACGACGAGATAATCCAGTTTCTCGGGCGTTGGCCGCCAGGCGCGGTAATCCTTCGGGAGAACGTTTGGCCCATAGATCACCGCCGTACACAAATCCATGCTATATGCCGAGGTAAGCAAAACGCTGCGTGCCTCTTGCGCAATCGGATACAGTTGGTTGAGCTCATATGTCGCGCCCGATACGGTGGCAATCTCGCTTCCATCCTCGCGATATTGGGTTATCGTAAATGCCTGCGGCAGAGCATACCACTCCAAATAGAGTGATTTGGCAGGCGTATTCTTTCGCCAGGAGATCCTGAGTGTCCCGCCCCTTTTCACAACAAAACGGCTGGATGTGTTTGTATCCCAGAGCTCGTTGATCCCCTCCGACGGACGGTTGGTGCTTTCATATTTACATTGCCGCGTGAGCGCATGGTCTTCGTCCACATATGCATTGGCTGGCAAAACGGAAGTCAGCATGAAAGCGGCTGCCGAAATATAGAATAACCATTTTGTCACGTCCAGAGTTCCGTCCTTGTCACAGTTTCTTTGGTTTGCGTGGAAATTCTCTTGCGGCGTATTTCTATCGCGCTTTAGATGAAAGATACACCGCTTCACGCGCGCCACACGTCTCCTCATCTTATAAAAGCGCACGGAAAAAGTCAATCGGGCGGATTGCCGTATGCTTCCGTTTTGTGAAGGAAGCCTGCCATATGCGCTTTTTCGCGTCTGCGAATCGCAGCGCAGTCGAGCCATAGCAAATACCCTACTACTCACGAAAACAGGCGTGTTTCGGCTGTGTGTGATAAGAAGTACTGTCTTTCTTGCGGAATATGGTATACTGTTTCGGTTGATGTAATGGATGCAGACATGCGAACAATGCAAGCAATACGAGAATTTATAATATAAAGAAAAGAGAAACTATGACATTTCAAGAGATGAACCTCATCCCGCCGCTTATGCAAGCGGTTGAGGAAGCGGGTTATACAGACCCCTCGCCGATCCAGGCGGAAGCGATCCCCGTCCTGTTGCGCGGGCAGGATATCATCGGTTGCGCGCAAACCGGTAGCGGGAAAACGGCTGCTTTTGCCCTGCCGATCCTTCAGCGGCTGAGTAAAGAGCGAAACAATCAGATTCGAGCGCTGATCTTAACGCCGACGCGCGAGCTTGCCATACAGATTTATGAGACGTTTCGCTATTTCGGCAGGCGTCTGCGTCTGCACTCCGGCGTAGTGTTCGGCGGTGTTTCGCAAAATCCGCAAGTGGACGCCCTTAGCCGGGGGCTGGATGTGTTGATCGCAACGCCCGGTCGGCTCAACGATCTTATCAATCAGGGGTATATTCACCTGGATCATATTGAGATTTTTGTTTTGGATGAAGCGGATCGGATGCTGGATATGGGCTTTATCCACGATGTCAAAAAAACGATCAACCTCTTGCCGACACAGCGACAAACCATGTTATTCAGCGCGACCATGCCCTCCGAGATCGAGTCTCTTGCGCAGACGCTGTTGAAAAACCCGGCTATGATCAAGGTCGATCCCGTCACGCGTGCGGTGGAAAGCATCGATCAGCGAGTCTATATGATAGACAAGCTGAATAAACCGCTTCTTCTTGCGGAGTTGCTCCGCACGGAGGATATCAAGAATGCGCTCGTGTTCACCAACACCAAACACGGCGCCGACCGCGTGGTACAAAAGCTTTCGCAGGAGGGGTTTGTCGCGCGCGCCATCCACGGAGACAAGGCGCAAAATGCCCGGCAGGACGCGCTCAAGAGTTTTCGCGACGGGCGCGTGCAGATCCTCGTGGCGACAGACATCGCGGCAAGAGGCATCGATATCCCCGAGCTGTCCCACGTGATCAACTACGATCTGCCGGATGTGGCGGAAACATACATTCACCGAATCGGGCGTACGGGACGCGCAGGGCTTGGCGGTACCGCCATCAGCTTTTGCAATATTGATCATGTGGACAACCTGCGCTCCATCGAAAAGATGACCGGCTTGAAAATCCCGGTGCGGGAATCGCAATGGCCGATGCAGATCTTCGTAAAGACGGTCAAGCAGCAGCGGCCGCCGCGCACGGAAAAGCAAGCGCCGCAGGGTAAGCGCTTCTCCGGCCCTGCCAAGCCAAAGCAGAGGAAGCCGGAACGGTAAATGTTTTTTGAAGCAATGCGAGGCAAAGCTGCATTGCAAGCGAATCCTCTGAAGCGATAGTCCAAAGCCAAAGACCACCCGTCTGGGTGGTCTTTGGCTTTGGCGTGCCCGAAAGGATTCCTCCTCTTATCCGACCACTGCTCGCTCACACCGCTTGCAGTTTGGTCGGCTGCGCTCCGCCTGTCGCTAAAAACGCCGACACTGCGGCGTTTTTTTCACGCGGCTTCGAATCCTTCTGAACAACACACGCCAAACAGAGAAGCCACCCGATTGGGGTGGCTTCTCTGTTTGGCGTGCCCGAAAGGATTCGAACCTTCGACCCTCAGAGTCGGAGTCTGATACTCTATCCAGCTGAGCTACGGGCACAAACAATATTCGCTTTTCTACCGTGAAAACACGCTCAAAATCGGGCAAAAAACCCGCAAAGGCGCAGAAGCGATTATACCACAGGTTTCTTTTCGTAGCAATAGGCGATCGCCTCGCCAACGGTTGCGACGGGCACGAGCCTTAGGCCTTCAATCTTCGGCGCTTTGGCAGCCTTTGGCAGCAGCACGGTATCATACCCAAGCCGGACACACTCATTCAGCCGCGTTTCAATCCGGCTCAGCGCGCGCACCTCGCCCGTCAACCCCACCTCGCCAAGCGCGGCGGTTCGCGGCGGCAACGGCAGATCCATCATCGCCGAAGCCACGCAAAGCGCAACGGCAAGATCGGTACTGCGCTCGTCGAGTTTGAGTCCGCCGACGACGTTGAGATAGACATCCTTGGTCGAAAGCCGCAGATGCGCCTTTTTCTCCAGCACGGCAAGCAGCAGGCTCAGCCTGCCTGTATCCACGCCCGCGCTTGTGCGCCGGGGATTACCGAACGCGTTATCGGTGAGCAGCGACTGCACCTCCGCCAAAATCGGACGGCTACCCTCCATCGCACAGGTGACGCAGCAGCCGGGTGCGGATTCGCCGGAGAGGAAGAGCCGCGAAGGATCGGCAACCTCGCGCATGCCGCCGTCGCCCATCTCAAACACGCCTACCTCGTTGGTCGAGCCAAAGCGGTTTTTCACCGCGCGCAGGAGGCGAAGGCCTTCATGCCGGTCGCCCTCAAAATAGAGCACGGTGTCCACGATGTGCTCCAGCACGCGCGGGCCCGCGATGTTTCCGTCCTTGGTGACGTGACCCACGATCAACACGATCACGCCCGTCTCCTTGGCATAGCGCGTGAGCCGCGCGGTCACGGCGCGCACCTGGCTTACGCTTGCGGGTGCACCCGCGCTCTCGTCCGAGGAGATGGTTTGAATGGAGTCCACGATCAACACACTGCAGCGCGTATTGGTCGCCTCGTCCATAATTTGATCCAGATCGGTCTCGCAGAGGATGTCGATGTCGTTTTTCATGCCGAGGCGATCCGCGCGCAGCTTGATTTGGGACGCGCTCTCCTCTCCGGAGACATACAAAACGACGCCCTCACTGGCAAGCGTGTCCGCCGCCTGCAAGAGAAGCGTCGATTTTCCGATGCCCGGATCGCCGCCAAGCAGCACTACCATGCCGCGAATCAACCCGCCGCCGAGGACGCGATCGAGCTCGCCCATGCCGGCGGAGACGCGCTTTTGCGGCAGAGAAACAACTTTGCTGAGCTTCTGCGAAACGGCCGCTCCGCCGACGGGCGCGCTCTTCACCTTGACCTGCGCAAACTCGGTCATGGTGTTCCAGCTCTCGCACTGCGGGCACTTGCCCATCCATTTGGCGGACTCATAGCCGCATTCGCCGCAGATATAGGTGACGCGTTCTTTATTTGCCATGTCAACCGACGACCTTGAGATATTTCCAGAGAGTTTGCGTGGAATCGCTCATATCCCGCCAGAGGGCATAGCTTCCGCCTGCCATCACAAACTGCGCATTGCTGCCTGTTTCGCTGATAACATAGGTCTTGTCGTCCGCAAACACATAGGCATAGACGGTTTCGTCGCGGCTGAAGACCACGCAGGTCGGCGTAATATCAAAATCGATCACGCCGGATGCCACGCGTTTTGCCGCGGCGCCGCCGACGCTGATATACAGATCGCTGCTCGTGTCATGGTTTCCGCTCAGGTAAGCCCAGCGGTCGCCCGCGGATTTCGGATCATGCACAAAGCTGCCCGCCGCAAAGTCCCAGCGGCTGTTGTCCGCGAGAAGCACGGTGCGAATCAGGCTGCTGCCTGGGCTTTTCGTATCCGCATCCGCAAAGATCACCTGTCCGCTCTTGATCGAAGGCGCGCTCTCGGCATAGGCGGAGCTTCTCAGCACCGCAAGGGTCAATAGCTCTCCGCTCGTCACGTCGCACACCATCACCTTTGCGGTGGTGCTTGCCGTGCGCTCCGTCCAAACCGCATAAGGAGATTCCAAAGAGAGTTTCGGAACATCCATCGCAAACTCCGCCATCACGGCGGTTTCACCCGTCGTTTTGTCAAGGCGGACAATGCTGCCGCCGCCCGCGCTCTTGCAGTCGGCATACAGGATCACATCCGCGCTCTCCACCGGATAGCGAATCGTGTCGTTGATCCGCGTAAGCGCGATGTTGACAAACGCGCCGGTCTCTGGATTGAGCCGAACCAGCCGGTCACAAGCGTTCTCGTTTGCGCCCGTGGCAAAAAGAATCTCGTCTCCAAACACGCTGGGGTCAACCACGGCGGTCGGCAGGCCGTAGCCTTCGCCAAACTGCACGGTCTTGACCTCATTGATCAAAATCGGATTCAGCGGAGAGACCGTCTGTTTTGCAGGCTCTGCGGCAGGCGCGTTACCAAGGAGCGGCTGCCCGCTTGTGATGCGTGCGTTGATCAGCGGCATCGCGACAAACACGACGACCAGCACCAGCGCCGCGAGCACAGCAAGCGCGACGACCAGCTTGATGAGCGGGCCATAGCTCGTCGCGTCCAGATTCATTTTGCGCCTTGGCGCATATTTTAAGTTTTTACTCATACGTTTCACGCCTTTCATTTTACCGCAAGCAGCAACCCCGGTCAACGAAAGAAAGCGTGAACGAATGCGATGTTGGCATAAAACAGATCCTTGCATCACGCTTGTGATTCCTGCTTTTGCGAGACTACAAAATATGGTATCATGATGAGTGAATATACCACATTGGAGAATTGAATTTTTCATGGCATACCGCGCGCTCTATCGCCAATATCGCCCCACCCGCTTTGCTGACGTCATCGGGCAGGAGCACATCACCACAACGCTGAAACATCAGGTGTCGTCGGATCGTCCGGCGCATGCCTATCTGTTCTGCGGCACGCGCGGCACGGGAAAGACCACATCGGCACGCATCCTTGCGCGCGCGGTCAACTGCCTGAGTCCCGAGGATGGCGAACCCTGCGGCAAATGCGAAGCGTGCCTGATTACCGCTTCCGAGGGTGCATCCGACATCACCGAAATCGACGCCGCGAGCAACAACAGCGTCAACGACGTGCGCGACCTCATCGAAAATGCGCAATATGCGCCCTTAAAACTCCGCCGCCGCGTGTTTATCATCGACGAGGTGCACATGCTCTCCGGCGCCGCGTTCAACGCGCTGCTCAAAACACTGGAAGAACCTCCCGAACACATCCTCTTCATCCTCGCGACCACAGAGCCGCAGAAGCTGCCCGCAACGATCATCTCCCGCTGCCAGCGGTTTGATTTTCACAGGCTCTCGATCACCGATATCAATAACACGCTCACGAGCGTGCTCTCCCGCGCGGGTGCGTTTATCGAAGACGGAGGACTGACCCTGATTGCGCGCGCGGCGCAGGGCGGCATGCGCGACGCGCTGTCGCTAGCCGACCAGTGCCTCGCGTTCTGCGGGGACAACGTGACCACGAAGAACGTTTACGACGTGCTGGGCAGCATGGAGGATGCGTTTTTATTCGATATGTCCAAGTCGCTTCTCGCCTCCAACGCGCCGGAAACGCTGCGGATGCTGGACTCCATCATGCAGGCGGGGCGCGATCTTTCCGTATTTGCCGCTGACCTTGCGGCGCATTTTCGCGCGCTGCTTCTCGCCAAAACCTGCGGCAGATGCGAGGATTTGCTGGACTGCACGGAAGACGCGATGACGCGGTATCTGGAGCAGGCAAAGGGTGCATCGGAAGCGCGGCTGATGCTCGCACTGGATCGCCTGATCGCCGCGCAAAACGACATGCGCTATCTGCCCTCTCCGCGCGCACTGCTTGAAAGCGCCTTGGTACACATCTGCCGCCCGGAGGATACGGTTTCGCTGGCAAATATCGAAGCGCGGCTGGATCGCCTCGAAGCGCAGATGAAGGAAGGGATTCCCGCGCCGATTCCCGCAAGGCAGCAAGCTTCGCCGGAACCCGCGAAACAGAGTAAAACAGATACGCCTGCGGCGCACGCCGAAAAAAAGCAAGAGTCGAAACCTGCAAAACAGGAGCAAAACGAAAACGATGCGCCCTGGACGGACTTAACCCCTCCGCCGGAGGAATGGGTACCGGAAGACGACGATACACTTCCCCCGCAGGAAGAGATCGTCAAAATCGCACCAAAGCCGGAACCCAAGCCGGAGAAGGTCTCACACACGCCAAAGCCCGCCGCCAAGGCGAGCGGGAGCAACGATGCCGCCGCCATCTGGCGAGAGGCGATTGCAAATATTCCCAACATGTTTGTGCAGGCGCTGGCAAGAGAGGCCGTTGCGCTGCATTTTGAGCAAAACGCACTCACCGTCGGCTTCACCGAAGCACAGGAGATGAAGCACAAGAGCCTCTCCGCGCCGATCAATTTCGAGCCGACGCAGCGCGCCTTGCAGACGATCAAACCCGACGCAAAGCTCGTGATCACCACCACGAAAGCAGCCCCTGCCAGCGGACAGGCGGAGGAGCTCGCCAAAGCGTTGTTTGGAGACAAACTCACAATACAATAACCACAAATAGTGTATCGTACTATAGAGATATTTCAGGAGGAACTTTTTATGGCAAAAGGCGGATTTCCCGGCGGAATGGGAGGCATGGGCGGCGGCAACATGCAGCAATTGATGATGAAAGCCCAGAAGATGCAGCAGGACGTTGCCCGCGCACAAGCCGAGCTCAACGAGCGCGAATTCACCGCGAGCAGCGGCGGCGGCATGGTCAGCGTGACCGTGACCGGCAACAAGGACGTGAAGGCAATCGTCATCAATCCCGCGTGTGTCGATCCCGACGACGTCGAGATGCTGCAAGACCTTGTGCTCTCCGCGGTCAACGAGGCGCTCCGTACGGCGACCAAGACTGTTGAGGACGAAATCGGTAAAATCACGGGCGGACTGGGGCTTGGCCTGTAAATATGCTCACCATTGAACCCATCGTCCGGCTGACAACCCAGCTTTCGCGCCTGCCCGGAATCGGGCAGAAGAGCGCGCAGCGGCTTGCTTACCATATTCTGGATACTCCGCTGGCGCAGGCGCAGGAACTCGCGGCCGCTATTATTGCCGCGCGCGAAAAGGTCACGGATTGCCCGATCTGCGGAACGTATACGGACGTGAGCCCCTGCGGCATTTGCGCGGACACCAACCGCGACGGCAGCGTGCTCTGCGTGGTTTGCGACGCAAAGGATGTCGTCGCGATGGAACGCACGCGCGAGTTCCACGGAAAATATCACGTGCTGCACGGCGTGCTCTCTCCCGTGGACGGCGTTGGGCCAAACGACATCCGCATCAATGAGCTGGTCGAGCGCGTCAAGGCGGGCGGAGTGAAAGAGGTCATCCTCGCGACCAATCCGGACGTGGAAGGCGAAGCGACCGCTTCCTATATTGCGCGGCTGCTCAAACCTATGGGAGTTAACTGCACGCGCATCGCCCACGGTATCCCCATCGGCGGCAATCTGGAATACACCGACGAGGTCACGCTGGCAAAGGCGATGGAAGGCAGACGGCAACTGTAAAAACGCCTTTCCCGCTCATTACAAAATAGCACAAAAATGGAGCTGTCTTCACTGGCAGCTCCTTTTGCGTGGCAATTTTATTACTATTTTGGGTTTCAGGCGAGGACGGGACGCGAATAAAGAATCCGGGCGGATTCTCCCTCGCGTTCAATCTCTTGGCGTTCTGGTAGCACGGGCGGATACTATCCGCCCGCGCCAAAAAACACAAATACCAAGCCGCATTCTCGGCGGTATGTTGTTTCCCTCCATCTCACAAACATACCCGAAACGCCGTCGGCAGCGCGTGGGATTCGTCCAATACGATCCAGCCCTCTGGTAAAATGTTTGCCGAAACGTCGGCGGCGCAGACGCGCATGTGCCATTCGATATGCGTGAAGATGTGTTTGCGTTCATAGAAGCGCAGTTCGCCAACGGGCAGAATACCGTGCTCGCCGAGCCAAAGCGCGGCTTCGGCATCAGACAATTCCCCCGCAGCTTCCGGCAACTGCCACAATCCCGCGAGAAGTCCGCTTTCAGGCCGCCGAAACCCGATCAACCCGCCATCGATCGAAAGCGCAAAGACGGTCTTTCGCTCGATCTTTCGCGCTTTTTTCGCGGAAAGTAGCGGCAGTTCCGCCGTCCTCCCTGCGCGATAGGCCATGCAGTCCTCCCGCACGGGGCATCCTGCGCACTTTGGCTGCCCGTTTGGCAGGCAAACGGTCGCACCCAGCTCCATCAACGCCGCGTTGAACGCGCCGGGATTTTGGGCAGGCACGAGCGGCAGCAAAAACGCGCGCACCTCTTTCTTAAACGCAAGATCGCGGATATCCCGCTCCACGTCAAAGAGACGCGCATAGACGCGCAGCACATTCCCATCTACGGCGGGTACCCGCTCACCAAACGCGATAGAGGCGATTGCCCCCGCGGTGTATTCCCCGATGCCGGGCAGGGTGATCAATTCTTTATATTGCTGCGGCATCTGCCCGCCGAAACGGGAGATAATTTCACCAGCTGCTTTTTTCAGATTTCTTGCGCGGCTATAGTAGCCCAAACCTTCCCAGAGCTTGTGCAGGCGGTCGTCGTCTACGTTTGCCAGCGCGTTCACATCCGGAAGCTCACGCAAAAACCGTTCGTAATACGGAATCACGGCGGCAACGCGCGTCTGTTGCAGCATGATTTCGCTGATCCAGACGGCGTAACCATCCCGCGTCCTGCGCCAGGGCAGATCCCGCGCATTGTGTTGATACCAGTTGAGTAAAGAAGAAATCCAGTTCATAACACCAGTATACCATACAAGTTTCCCGCAATTTACGTGAAAAATGCGCGGAGAAAGCGCAAGAATTGTGCTATACTGTGTTTTTGAAGAAGACAGATTCCTGCAAAATTGTAAGGAATTTACACAAAACCACAGAGGTGAAGAAAAAATGGATTACACGGAATTAACCCGCCAGGCGGCAGAGGCCGTTGACCACCTGCTCGCGAGCGCCCAATACTGCAAAGGCGACATCTTCGTCATCGGTTGTTCGACGAGCGAAATCGTCGGAAAACGCATCGGCTCCGCCTCCAGCGAAGAAGCGGCAAAAGCCGTGATGGACGCGATTTTGCCGAAGGTGACGGCGGCGGGTTTATATTTGGCAGTGCAGGGCTGCGAACACATCAACCGCGCTATCTGCACCAGCCGCGCCTGCATGGAACAATACCGCCTGCAGGAAATCTGGGTGCGCCCGTGGCTGCACGCAGGCGGCGCGTTTGCAACCGAGGCGTTTAACCGTATTCCCGATCGGGTCATGGTGGAAAACGTGGACGCAAAAGCCGCGCTTGGCATGGACATCGGCGGCACGCTGATCGGCATGCATCTGCATCCCGTCGTGGTGCCCGTGCACACGGAGCAAAGAAAGATCGGCGAAGCTTCGTTCATCCTCGCAAAGACCCGACCCAAATATGTCGGCGGCCCGCGCGCACAATATCAGCAGGACGAACCTGCCCACAAATAAGCCCTGATTTCTACCAAATGTGGTGTCTTTGAGGGTGATGAAACACAGCATAAAGTAGACGATTGAGCGCATAAAACACACAAAAAACGCCTAATCATTGGATTTGTTCGGACATTTATACGAAAAAATACATTGCAATTTTACAATTGGGTGTACTATACTAACTTTGGTATCCGCGTATCGGGTCTGTGGTTGAAAATCGATGCCAGTCGCAGGCAAAACGATCCACGTAAGCGGGCAAAGCCCCGTGAGCATGGTGCGGTCTAGAAGTAAGTCCAACCGAAGCATATCAAAACATGCATTTCGAGAGAGGCAGTAGTGAGAGGCACATCGCCGGGTAGCGACACTTCCAGTTGGCGGGTGTGGGGGCAAAAACCAGGTCAGCCGGCACTCGGATATCAAAAAAATTTCACGAACCGAAAAGGGGAAAAAGCCAAATGTTCCAAGACAAAACACTGGTATGCAAGGATTGCGGTAAGGAATTCGTCTTTACGGCCGGCGAGCAGGAGTTTTACGCGGAGAAAGGGTTCCAGAATGAGCCTGTCCGCTGCAAAGACTGCCGTTCCAGCCGCAAGACCACGCGCAGCAATGATCGCGAGATGTTTGATGCGGTCTGCGCGGAATGCGGGGCGCCAACCAAGATCCCGTTCCAACCCAGAAACGACCGTCCCGTGTATTGCAGCAATTGCTTCCAGAACCACAAGCGCTAACGCATTCCCCTTATTCCGTTCTCGGATATAATCGGAATCAGTAGTTCACAAAAACGACCTGAGAGGCGTTCTCCGAAAAGAGAACGCCTTTTCCGATTTTTGGCGCGTCTCCTCCTCTCCTATGTTCTTTTTTTGCTTGTTTTCATCTGATCAAAAAAATCTTACATGTTCTCATATTGACATTTCTTGTTTTGGGGAATACGATAGTCACATCAAACAATCTTGATTTGAGGTGTGATGTCCATGACGAACGCGCAAAGCGCAACCATATTCAAAGCTTTCTGCGACGAAAACCGGCTCAAGATTCTGGAAGAACTGCGCAGCGGGGAAAAGTGCGCCTGCGTATTGATTGAAAATCTTGGCGTCGGACAATCGGCCTTGTCCTATCACATGAAGATACTCGTTGAATCCGGCATTGTTTCCGCCCGGCAGGAGGGAAAATGGACGCACTACAGCATCAGCGAGCCGGGCGCCGCGCTGGCACAGGAGCTGCTCAAAGAGATCACCTCCCCGCAAAGCGAGCGGGAAGAGAACATCTGCGCCTGCAAGTAAAGAAGAGAAAATAAAATCGAAAACGCAGTAAGGAAATGCCATGCAACTATTAAAATCCGTCTGGGACTTTTTCCAAAATCAAATACTCGCGATGAAGTGGCTAAACGTTCTCATCGGACACATGCTCGGCGCATTCGGGCTGGATACGGCAAATCGCTTGGTCGGCAGCCTGCAGTTCTTCGTGTATGACGTGATCAAGATCACGGTCCTACTTTGCACGCTGATCTTTTTGATCAGTTACATTCAAAGCTTCTTTCCGCCGGAACGCAGCAAGAAGATCCTCGGGCGCTTTCGCGGCATCGGCGCCAACATCATCGCGGCACTGCTGGGCACGGTCACGCCGTTTTGCTCCTGTTCGTCGATTCCCCTCTTCATCGGCTTTACCTCGGCCGGGCTTCCGGTGGGTGTAACTTTTTCGTTCTTGATCTCCTCGCCGATGGTAGACCTCGGTTCGCTGGTTCTGTTGATGAGCATTTTCGGCGCGAAGATTGCCATTGTTTACGTTGTTTTCGGTCTCATCATTGCGGTGATCGGCGGAACATTGATCGAAAAAATGCGCATGGAGCGGTATGTCGAAAGCTTTATTCTCACCGCAGGCAGCGTGGATATCGATTCCCCCGATTTAACGATCAAAGACCGGCTCCTCTATGCCAAAGAGCAGATGTTGAGTACATTCAAGAAAGTATTCCCGTATGTACTCGCCGGCGTTGGCATCGGCGCCGTGATTCACAACTGGATTCCCGAAGAATGGATTGTCACCGTGCTCGGCAACAAAAACCCGTTCGGCGTGGTTCTGGCAACACTGATCGGTGTCCCCATGTATGCGGATATCTTCGGAACGATCCCGATTGCCGAGGCGTTGTTTGCCAAAGGCGCACAGCTTGGCTCCGTGCTCTCTTTTATGATGGCGGTGACCACGCTTTCTCTGCCCTCCATCATCATGCTCAGAAAAGCGGTCAAGCCAAAGTTGCTGGCGCTGTTTATCGCAATCTGCACCGTCGGCATCATATTGGTTGGCTATCTGTTTAACCTGATTCAGCCGCTGATCGCATAGGAGATCGATAGAGCGAAATGTTGGCAACCCGTGATCGATTATTCGATTTGCGCCGAGTGTGGCTCTTGCATAGCGGGATGCTCAATGGTGTATATGCTGCAAAAATGACGCCGGTTCCGGGGCAGCACGCTCAGATTTTATTTACAGGACTATGAACGTTGTGCCGGATCAAATTCGGAATGTGTGCATGTAATTAAAACGAAACCTGATTATTAGGATAACGCTGAAAGGAACTCATGATTATGGCACTCTTTGGAAAACGGAAAGAAAAAGAAGAACAGAAACCCTCCTCTTGCTGCTGCGGCAGCTGTGACTGCGAGAGTATGGAACAGGCTGAGAAAGCAAAGACAGATGGCGCGTCGGTCAAGGTGCTCGGCAGCGGCTGCGCAAAATGCAACGCACTGGAGGCCGCAACGAAAGCCGCATTGGAACAGTTGGGCATGGACACAACCATCGAGCACGTCACGGACTTTGCAAAGATCGCGTCCTATGGTGTGATGAGCACGCCCGCGTTAGTGGTGGACGGCAAGGTGGTCTCTTACGGGAAGGTGCT
This sequence comes from Christensenella sp. UBA7703, assembly GCA_002482505.1. GTDB lineage: Bacteria > Bacillota > Clostridia > Christensenellales > CAG-138 > UBA7703. Next base: position 57,981 of record DLGD01000019.1, read on the forward strand.
GAAAACCGATGAGGTTATCGCAATCTTGAAGAAGATCCGATAAGAAACAGACGAGAAAGAGAAAGAGGAACATATATGGAAGCGAAAAAAAGCTCCGGCATCGGTTTTTTTGAAAAATACCTGACGGTATGGGTCATCCTCTGCATGGTTGCGGGCGTACTCATCGGTCAGTTTCTGCCCGGCATTCCCGCTTTCTTAGGCAGATTTGAGTATGCAAATGTCTCAATTCCGATCGCCATCCTCATCTGGCTGATGATCTACCCCATGATGCTCAAAGTCGATTTTCAGAGCATCAAGAATGTTGGAAAAAACCCGAAGGGGCTCTTTGTCACCTGGGTGACCAACTGGCTCATCAAGCCGTTTACGATGTTTGGCATCGCCTGGCTGTTTTTCTTTGTGATATTCCGAACGCTGATTCCCGCAGAGCTTGCAAAGGACTATCTCGCGGGCGCAATTCTGCTTGGCGCCGCTCCCTGTACAGCGATGGTGTTTGTATGGAGTCACCTGACAAAGGGTAACCCCGCCTACACAGTCGTGCAGGTTGCAACAAATGATCTCATCATCCTCATCGCGTTTACACCAATCGTTGCGCTTTTGCTCGGCATCGGCGGGGTAAAGATTCCCTGGGATACGCTGCTTCTCTCCGTCGCGCTCTTTGTGGTGATTCCGCTCGCGGGCGGCATCCTCACGCGAACCGCAATCGTCAAAAAACGCGGCTTAGAGTATTTTGAGAAAGGTTTTTTACCGAAATTCAACAACGTCACCATAGTCGGGCTTTTGCTCACGCTGATCATCATCTTCTCCTTCCAAGGGAACGTCATTCTGGAAAACCCGCTGCATATCGTGCTCATCGCGGTACCGCTGGTGATTCAAACGTTCCTGATCTTCTTTATCGCCTATGGCGCGAGCAAGCTGCTGAAACTACCGCACGACATCGCGGCGCCTGCCGGCATGATCGGTGCCTCCAACTTCTTCGAGCTATCCGTCGCTGTCGCGATCTCGCTGTTCGGCACCTCATCTCCAGCGGCGCTGGCGACCATCGTCGGCGTGCTGACCGAAGTGCCGGTAATGCTGATCCTTGTAAAAATTGCCAACAAAACGACACACTGGTTTCCCGAACAATCGAAGTAGCGAGTATATCCGCTGAAGGGAGCACGCACTATGAAAATTATCGTCATCGGAGCGGTGGCCGCCGGAACCTCCGCCGCGGCAAAAGCAAGGCGCAACAGCGAGGACGCGCAGATTACGATCTATGAAAAAGACAGCTACATTTCCTATTCCGGCTGCGGTATGCCATATTTCCTCAGCAAAGCGGTGGCAACGGCAGAGGAACTGGCCCCGCGCGATCCCGCATTTTTTCGGAGCAAATACAACATTGAGATCAAAACACGGCACGAAGTCCTTTCGATCAATCCCGATGAAAAGACGATCTTGGTAAAAAATCTCGCAACGGATCATGTGTTTCCCGATTCATACGACACACTCATCCTCGCAATCGGCGCGCGCGCGGTAACCCCGCCGATCCCCGGGCGGGAAGGAGCGCATGTCTTCACCCTCCGTAACATCAACGACATGCTGGCAATCCATTCCTTCCTCGAGGAAAAAAGACCGAAATCTGCTGCCATCATCGGCACGGGCTTCATCGGTCTTGAGATGTGCGAAAGCCTCGTGCGGCTTGGCGTCTCCGTCACGCTTCTGGAAAAACTGCCGCAGGTGACGCCGGGGCTTGATCCCGACATGGCGGTCTATGTGGAGGCGCACCTCAAAAAGAACGGCATCGCTGTAAAGACCGGTGTTTCGATTGCAAGCATCGAGGCAACCAGCGTCGTGCTGGCAGACGGCACGACGGTTCCGGCCGAACTTGTGCTGCTTTCGACCGGGGTTCGCCCAAACAGCGAACTCGCTTTGGCGGCAGGTGTTACGCTCGGCGCTTCCGGCGCGATTCTCGTCAACGAACGCATGGAAACGAATCAACCGGGTATTTTCGCCTGCGGGGATTGCATTGAGGAGTTCCACATCGTCACCGGAAAGCAGGTCTACCGTCCGCTGGGTTCAACCGCGAATAAGACAGGACGCATCGCGGGGGACTGCGCAACAGGCGGCAATCTCGCCTATCGCGGCACGCTCGGCACCGGTATCTTTCGCGTGCTGGGGCTCACCGTCGGGCAAACGGGGCTTACCGAGCGGGAAGCACGGGAAGCGGGCTATGATGCAGCAATCTGCCACAGCACCAAGCCCGACAGGCCGGAATACTTCGGCGGCAAGGAGATGGTCATCAAAGCCGTTGCCGACCGGGAGACAGGGAGATTGCTGGGCGCGCAGATCGTCGGCGAGGCAGGCGTAGACAAGCGCATCGACGTGTTTGCCACTGCGATTACCTACGGCGCGAAGGTCGAAGATCTATTTTATCTCGATCTTGCCTATGCGCCGCCGTTTTCTACCACGAAAGACCCGGTACTGTACACCGGCATGATCCTTGAAAACGCGATCCACGGCGGGCGACCACTCATGACCGCGCAGGAGTTGCTTGCGCGAACGGAGGCTGGCGAACCCGTCACCATCATCGACACCCGCGCCCCCGCGCAATATGAAAAGGCGCATGTGGAAGGCGCGATCAGTATCCCGCTTTCGGAATTGCGTGCGGCCATCGAATCGCTCGATAAAGACGCCGTTACCGTGACCTATTGCAATAAAGGGGTGACGGGAAACGCCGCGCAGAATATCCTGCTCCTGAACGGGTTCAAGCACGTCTATAATCTCTCCGGCGGAATGAACCAGTATCGGATGGTCAAAAACAGCCGCAAACGCTGAGCGTGTCCATTCCGGCTTCCCCGCTTGTCAGCAATCCGCGCGCGTGTTATGCTCATAAGGCAAACACGCGAAGAAATCGAGGAAGAGAAAGAGATGGAATCCGTCAAAGACCGCTTCCTGCGGTACGTCAAGATCGACACCCAATCCGAACATCATGTGGACAAAATCCCCAGCACAGACAAGCAGTTTGTGCTCTGCCGCCTGCTGAGGGATGAACTGCTTGCGCTCGGCGCTGCGGACGTTCAGCTTAGCCCGCACGGATACGTGACCGCAACCATTCCCGCAAACACGAACAAAAGCGCACCCGTGATCGGGCTGCTTTCACATGTGGATACGTCCGACGCCGTCAGCGGCGCAAACGTAAAACCGCTGCTTACGCCGAACTACGCGGGCGGCGACATCGACATGGGCAACGGCTATGTACTCTCCCCCACGGATTCTCCCGCACTGCTCACGCACATCGGCGAGGAGATCATCTGCACGGACGGAACCACGCTGCTCGGCGCGGACGATAAGGCAGGCGTTGCCGAGATCATGACCTTTGCCGAACACATGCTTTCTCCCCATGCACCGGAGCACGGCAAGATTCGCATCGGGTTCACGCCGGATGAAGAAGTCGGCCGCGGGGTGGATCTTTTCGACGTGCCCGCTTTCGGCGCGGACTTTGGCTATACGGTGGACGGCGGTGCGATGGGCGAAATCAACTATGAATGCTTCAACGCCGCGAGCGCGGAGATCCGCATTCAGGGGCGCAGCACACATACCGGCAGCGCAAAGGGGCGGATGATCAATGCCTCGCTGCTGGCGATGGAGCTGCACGATCTGCTGCCCCGCTTTGAAAACCCCGCCTGCACGGAAGAATATGAGGGATTCTTCCATCTCGAGCGGCTGGATTCCCATGTGGACAACGCCTATCTATACTATCTGCTGCGCGACCATGACGCGGAGAAGTTCGCACAAAAGAAGGCGCTGATCGAAAAAGCCTGTGCCTATATGAACGAAAAATACGGCGCGGGAACGGTCTCGCTGGAGCTTGCGGACTCCTACTACAACATGAAGACAAAGGTGCCGGAGTTTATTGTGGAGGCGGCAAAGCGCGCGATGGAAACAGTCGGCATAACGCCGTTTTGCGCACCGATCCGCGGCGGCACGGATGGTTCGCGGCTGAGCTACATGGGTCTGCCCTGCCCGAATCTCTGCACCGGCGGGCATAACTTCCACGGGCGATATGAGTTCATCAGCACACAGGCGATGGAGAAGGTGGTACAGATTCTGGAAGCACTCATCCCCTCGTTTGTAAAATAAACATACGATTGCAATCAAAAAGACGCTTCCGTAAGGGAGCGTCTTTTGCTTTTGCGTATGGATTTTCTAGATATCCCAACTCTTCTTTTCTTTGCCTTGTTTGTCGCGTGCTTCCTGCTCCGCGCGGCGTTTTTCGTCCGCGAGGTGATGCCGGACAAGCTCCTCTTTTTCCGAGTAAGACATTGGGTTATGGGAAATCATGTTGCGAAGCACATCCAGTTTCGCCTGCGCCGTGACCTGTTGCGGGTCGCTCCAGTCGACAGGCGCGCCGAATCGAGCACCATTATGGGACACGATACGTCACTTCCGTTTCGCATGAAATTTCTTTTGCTCATTGTATGCCCGCGCATTCGGGTTGTCAATCCAGCCAAACGCGAAAGGCTATTTGTTCCGCATTTCCCCTCGATATCCGGGAAACCCTGTGAACAGATAGACCCCGAGGATTGCGTTAAAGCCCGTTGCGGCAAAGACACTGAATCGCTCAAACACACCAAAGAGGCTCTTTGGCGCAAGGCCGATGCCGACAGGGCCCGCAAACATGACCACAAGCGCGATGGTTGCCAGCACACCGAGCGAAACATATGCCTTTTTACGCAAGCCGCCGATGATGAACAGCACCAGAGAGAGAATCGAAAGTCCGACCACGCCCGCCGTGACCACCATGTGCATCACATCCTGAAACGTGCCTGCATAACCGCTCTGTGTCAGCGGAAAACTCGCATAGCCTGCGGCAGAGACCCAATTCATCGCGGCAAAGAGAGATGCGCCCAGGCGCAGGGGTTTGTTGAGCTTGCCCTGCACGAATACGCAAACCATCATCACGCTCACGATGCCGCAGAGGTTGTAAAGGCTCGAAAGCTGACTCCAGAGCATTCTGGAAGGCGCGTTCGCGGCGCTCAGATCGCTCACCGCCTGCTGCGTCCAGACATAGCCCGGATACGCCAGCGGAGAAAACACGACCGCCGCCGCGTAGGAAAGCAGGCTGACAATGCCAAGCAGTCCAAGCCACTGGATGAGTGGTTTCTTTGGTTTCACGGTTTGATTACCCCCATTTTTTATTTGGTTGTCCTCTTTCACGCATCCCAAACGCAAAAGAGTGTTAGCCAACGTTGATGCCAAGCAATTGTTTTGCCGCAAGCCCGATTAAAAACGACAGCGCCGCAACGCCGAGGCTAATGAGCACCATCTCCCCGAATCGCCGGAAAAACGGCAGATCCTGCGCCACGGAGACATAGTAGTTAAACGCGAGAATGATCAGCACCACAACCGCAATCATGATGCCAAACGCAAGCACATACAGCTGGTTTGGCAGCAGCAGATAGGGCAGCACGATCGCGATCACCGTCAAAAGATACGCCACTCCCGTATATGCGCTGGACTTGAGCGCCTCGCCGTTGCCCTCCGCACGCTTGGCCAGATAGTTGGAAGCCGCCATGGACAGCGTCGCCGATACGCCGGTGATGATGCCGGAAAGCGCAACCAGCCGGTTGTTGGCCAGCGCAAAGGTCAGCCCTGCAATGGTCCCCGTGAGCTCCACGAGCGCGTCGTTGAGCCCCAGCACGATAGAGCCGACATAGTGCAGCCGCTCCTCGTCGATCATCGCCATGAGCTTTGCTTCATGCGCTTCCTCGTCCACGATAATCCGGCGCACCTCCGGCAGTTCCTGTTCGATGGCGTGCAGGTCCTTCAACCCAAGGTCTTCGCCTTTTTCAAACAGCTTGATCGCAAACGTAATGCCGAGAATCCGGCTCATCAGCGAGAACGTGAAAATCTTACCCCGGTTGGGCGCAACGTCCTGCCCGGTGTAGCTACGCCATGTTTCATAATGCCCGCGTTCCGCACGCGAAATCTCCTCAAACGCTTTCCGGTTGTTTTCGTCCTTTAGCCGCGCGGCAATCTTACCGTAGAGAATGCTTCCGGTCAGCTCATCCCGCTGCATGTTGAGCAGGTGTTTTTTCAGCGCCGGACTGATGCTGTGTTCCATACCGCAGCCCCGCTTTCCTTCCTCATTTTGGCAGACAATCTCTGTTTTCGCGTTCATTATACCCCCGCATCTGCGCCGCGTACAGGGATAGCTTTGACATGATTTGATTCGCTAGGGAACGAAAAACCCGCTCCGGAATACATTCGAAGCGGGTTTTGTGCGCATTGTTTTGCTATCGAGGAAAAATCGGAGGTTTAGAAGAGATTGTTGTCGTCGGTGTTCTCGTCTTCATCATCCATCTTGTCCTCACGGTTTTTGACATAGAGCCAGATTCCGCCGACGATCAGCGCAACCGCGATGAGGATGATTGCCGCGATAAACCAGCCGTCCGAGCCGATTCCCTCATTGCCCTTATCGGGCGAAACGGAGGGCGAAGGCAGCGGAGAGGCGGAGGCATCCGGCGTGGGCGAGAGCGAAGGCGAGGGGCTGACCTCGTTGATGTCGCGGTTGAGGAAGACATAGTCCGAGCAATGCGTCTGCGAAACGGTTGCCCAGCCGGTGTTATCCACCACCGCTGTCTGCTGGAACGTCATGGTATTGTCCGCATTCAGCAGGTAGTAATAGAGCGTCTTGCCCGACTGCGCCGCGCCGACATTCAGGCGGATATTCGCCTTTGCCGGCAGTTCGCCGCTGTAGTTATAGTGTACGGTTGCAACATAGGCGTCGCCCGCGATCTCCTGTGCGGTCTGCGCGGCGATGGAGTTGTTGATCGTAGTGCCGAAGTCATACCAAAGCTGGGTATACGTCTGCGTCATCGTTCCTTTAGCGAAGGAGAACTCCACGTCCGGCTGCTTGATGGTCACATCCTGCGCTTTGTTGCCTTCCGCGAGGCTCTTCATCGTCGAATACAGAATGCGGGTGTTGTCCGGCGTGAGGGTGTAGGTATACAGCGCGGTGGAGGCGCTGCTCGTCGCGCCGGGCTTCGGGGACGGCGTTGCGCTCGTGTCATCATCCGAAGAGGAGGCAGCCGAAGTCGAAGTCTTATACGGATCGCTGGCGGGCGAAGCTTCCGTGGTTGCCGTCGCCTTATAGCGCTGATAAAACGTGTAGCTCGTGCCGGACTTTAAGCCGCTGAACGACGGGCTGTCCTGCCAGGTTGTTCCACCGCGGGAATACTCTACCCCGGAGACCGTGTTGAGCACGATCTTGGTAGTCGAGCGGCTGTATCGCGTTGGCGCATCCGGCGCGTTGCCGGTATAGTATGCCTTTGCGACCGTGCCAAGCGATTTGGTAACGACGCCACCCTGCACGGAGCTGGTCACTTCAACCGAAAGCGGGTTGCTGATATCCGCCGCGCTCACCGCGTAGGCTGCACCCGTACCAACGACGGTTGCACCGCGCTTCCAGGTATAGGTCAGCGTGCCGGTGTTGTTGCTGCCCGAGAGCGTCGCGGTCATGGTCATGCCATAGCGCGCCTCGCCGGTGGTGTTGATCGTGCCCGTCAGGCCGGATAGCGTACTGAAGTTTGCGCCTGCGCTAGGCGCGGAGGCAAGCGTCGTCGCGGTTTCCGCAACACGCTGATAGAACGTATAGACGGCTCCCGTCGTCAGGGAGTGGAATGTCGTCGTGTCCTGCCAATAGGTTCCGCCGAGCGAGTATTGATAGCCGGTGACGGCGTTAAGGGTGATGGTACTCGCCGTTGCGCTTGCCATCGTCGGCGCGGCGGGCACGGTGGTGTTCTCCGCCTTTTGCACCGTTGCGGTGGCGGCGGTGAGCGCGCCGCTCTGCTCGCTCGTGGTCACAGACAGCGTAATCACCTGTCCAACATCCGCACTGCCAAGTAGATATGTCGTTCCGGTGCCGACGGTTGCGCCACCGCGCTGCCAGACATAGTTGATCGTGCCGGATGCGTTGGAGCCGGAGAGGGAGCCCGTCAGGGTTTTGCCGGACTGCGCGGTGCCGGTGATGACCGCGGTCCCGGTGAGCCCGGTGACGGTCTTGATGGTGAGCTTCTCGCTCGTGGCGGAGGCAAGCGTGGTGCTTGTTTCCTTCACGCGTTGGTAGAAGTCATAGCTGGTACCCGCAGTGAGGCCGGAGAACGTCGCGCTGTCCTGCCAGGCGCTGCCGGTGTACATGTATTCATAGCCAGCCACGCTCTGGAGCACGACGGAAGTCTCCGTCACACTCTGTTGAACGGGATTGGTTACGGTGCCGGAATACGGCGTTTTTGTGATCGCTGCGGTCGAGGCGGAGAGGGTGCCCGTGAGGGTAGCGTCCGTCACGTCGAGGCGAATCACCTTGCCGACGTCGTCCGAAACCAGCGTATAGGTGGTGTCCTTGTTGCCTGTTGCAACCTGCGTCTCCGTCGCGCCGTCCAGACGCACCCACTTGAGCGTGATTCCGCTCAAATCCGTCTGGTTGATGCCGGAGAGATTTGCAGAAAGCGTTCCGCCGAGATAGGCGTTGCCGGAGATGACCGGCGTGCCGGAAAGCGCGGTAATCGCCGAGCGGGTGATGTAGACCTCCAGATCACTCGTCAGAGCAGCGCCGGAAAGGGTAAAGCTTCCGGCAACTCCGCCGACCTTGACGGAGGTGTGCAGGTCATACCCTGCCTGTGAGGGAATCGTGAACGCGACGTTCGTTCCGCTGGCAACCGCGGTGCCGCTGACAATCGCGGTTACTCCCGCTGTTGCGCCCTGCCCCGCGCCGGAGGTGGTGAACACCACGGCGAGTTTTGCGGCATCATCGGTTGTTGCAAACGAGCCGGATGCTGCGGCGTTCGGGTTGTTCGCCGCGTCGGCAAACACACCCGCATCCACATTGACCGAATAGGTCTTGCTGATCGCAAGCGTGAGCGGGGTTCCTGCGTTGGTGAAGTCACTCAGGTCATAGACGGCGTACCAAGGCCCGCTCGTTGCGTCGCCAACCAGCGTTCCCGACGTGGCATCCGCCGAATAGGTCGTTGCGCCATCAGAAACCGTGATGAAAGAGCCCGAGACCAGAGACACCTTCTCGGTCAACGAAAAGATGATTTTCTGGTTCGCGGTTGTCGCTGCGTTTGCCGTGGGCGAGTACAACGTCGCGACAGGCGGGGTTGTGTCCGCTTCCGCAAGCGCCGCCGCGGGCAGAGAGACCGCCAACGCGAGCACGACGAAAAACGCCAATAGTTTTTTGTGTTTTGTGAAGATCATATGCGCTCCTTTCCGCAGCGCGGCGGGTGGTTTTTGCTGTGCCGCGCGCAGTGGGTCCTGTGTCAATTCTTTCTTTTTCTTCCAGTTTGCTTGTCTCAGGCGGGAGTCCTGAAACAAGCGGGGACTGCTTCTTTGGGGTTCATGGACGAACGCGATACTCTTTGCCTCAGTATGCCACATTCATTTTTCGATTGCAAACCGTCAAAGGCGCTTCTATCTACAACACTCGGCAAAAACCAGATTCGTTGCAGAGTGTTTGCAATTTCTACGAAATTTTCGGAGAAAATTTTTTGCGGTGTTCGCTTGGATACCGCGGGGGGATACTATCCGCCCGCACCGCCGGAATGTCAGGACTTTTCATTCTGTGCGGGTCGATCCCTCGCGCACACAAAAAAAAGAACTATCCGCTTCCAGATAGTCCTTCTCTTCCATATGGTAATTTACAGTACGTGTTTCAGCGCGAAAAATCGGCGATACAGCGCGTCATATTCGCAGCCACAACTGCCGCATTCTTCGTTTGCCTGCTCCACCGCTGAAATCAGCTCGTCCTTGCAGCTCTCTCCGCAGAGATATGCGTTCGCGGGCAAGGAGATCAACTCCCAGCCGGAATCCGCAAAGCGTTTCAAGATTGACCGAAGTTCATGCTCTTCCATCTTGCGTGTGCCTCCTTCTACATTTGTTTGTTTCGGGGGTACCGTTTCAGAATGGGTTTCTTCCGTCGTATGCTGCTGTTTTCCCTCGCGGCTCTTTATGATCGCTGAAACAGATGAACGAACGTTATTACGCCTTTGCGCTCTGTTCCTTCTTCAGGCGGGCCGCTTCGCGCTCCTCTTCTTCCTTCATCTGTGAGTAGCGGATTGCGCTGTCGTTTTCGTCCCAGAGGCGCTCCATATTGTAATACTTACGCTCTTCGGGATAGAAGACATGTACGAGAATATCCGCAAAATCAAGCACGACCCATTTGCCTTCGCCATAACCTTCGCTGCGGCGGAGGGTGAGGCCAAGCTCGGCCGCTTTATGATCGACCTCGTCGGCAAGCGATTTGACCTGCTGGGTTGCTCTGCCGCTGCAGATGATGAACCAGTCGGCCACGATGGTTTTGTCCGCGACATGGATTGCAACAATGTCGACCGCTTTCTTATTGTAGAGTACTTCGCAGACGGCAAGCGCCTTTTGTTTGATGGATTCGTTCAAGTGGTTTCCTCCGTGCTTTCTTGTGTGTTCTGTTTGTATCATTTTTTTCGTTTATTCTGTTCGTGTCAGCGCGTTTTTTGCGCGTACCAGGCGAGCGCCCGCGCGGAGGCGGGATGCGTTTTCTTGCCCCGTCTTTCGATTAATTGGGAAACGCGCGCGACGGCATATTGCATAAAGCTGTCGATGTCCGGCGAAATGCGGCTTCGATACTCCTCCACACCGGAGAAGTCCCGCGAAGGTTCGATGAGATCCGCCGCGTAAATCAGCGCCTCGAAATCCGTCATCCCCCAGTCCCCCGTCGTGTGCAGCCGGATCGCGCGGAGTATGGTTTCGTCCGTGATGCCGTACTCCATCTTTGCGAGCACCGCACCCGCAAACGCATGATAGACGGGCGCAATCCCCGTTTCGTCGCCGGAGAGTACCTCCTGCGTGATGGGATCGAGGCACTTTGCGCAGTCGTGCAACAGCGCGGCGATCCGCGCCTTTTGCGCATCCTGCTGCCAGAGCACAGCGAGCCTTGCCGCCGCACGCATGGTTCCGCAAACGTGGGAATATCGCTTGGGTGTGAGTGCTATGCGGCTCTTTTCCTGCATGACCCGCAATTCCGGCGGGAAATAGTCTCCGCACTCATAGACCGCCTGCTCCACCGCGTCCGGCAGCATGCCTTCCAGTGGAAGCCCCGCCGTCAGCCGTTTTCGAATCTCGGTAGACGAGATCACGTCTGCCTTGGCGGAAAGCAGGCGAACCCTTGCGCCATATCGCTCGCGCAGCATCTGCGCGGTCTTCTCATCGTCCTGATCGATGCCCACGCGCGGCACGCAGAGCACGCCCGCGACCTTGAGTACCTCTTCGGGATGGTACCAGTTCGGCAGATCGGTGAGTGTATCGCTGCCGATGATGAGAAAGAGTTCCGCTTCGGGATTCTGCGTGAAAAGCTCCTGCAAGGTCAAGAGCGTATAGCTCTTTCCGCCGCGCAAGATCTCCAGATTGCTCGCTTCCAGCCGCGCTTTGCCGGAGACTGCAATCTCCACCAGACGAAAGCGGACATCGGCGGGAACGCCTTCGTCCACGCGCTTGTGCGGCGGGTCGGCGGCTACCATGAGCAGAACGCGATCCAGCGCGGCTTCGTCCCGCGCAATCTCGGCCATCTGCACATGCGCGCGGTGGATGGGGTTAAACGTGCCGCCAAGCAGTCCGATTCGCATGTAAGCCGTCCTAACCCCTCTCGTTCTTTCTCAAACGCGATTGCGTTCACAGGCAAAGTCAACCAATCGCTGAAACTTTGCTTCATACTATTAGAATACCATGTTTTTTTCTCCCGTAAAAGAGCGGGTTTGTTTGACGGCAAGTTCCCCCACGCAGAATTGACAAACGCAGGGTGGAATGCGACAATAAACACGTATAAATATTAGCAAAGCCTGCATGCGCGCGCTGTTTGCTTCTTTGCACGTCCTGCGGGCAAACGACAATTCGAAAGCGGGGTTTTATCATGGCAATTGAGTACAAAAAGCTGCAAAACGGAAGCGACATCCGCGGGGTCGCGATGGAGGGCATCGAAGGCCAGCCGGTTACGCTGAGCGCGGAGGCCGTCACCAACATCGCCAAAGCGTTTGTGTTGTTTTTACAAGAACGCACGGGTAAGAGCGAGCTCAAGCTCTCGATCGGGCGGGACTCCCGCCTCTCCGGCGAAGCGCTACTCAAGGCGGCGGCGGATGGAATCCTCGCGATAGGCGCGGATCTTGCCGACTTTGGCCTTGCCAGCACACCGAGTATGTTCATGAGCACCGTCACAAAGGGCTATGAGTACGATGGCGCGATTATGCTCACCGCGAGCCACCTGCCCTGGAACCGCAACGGGTTGAAATTTTTTACGAAAGACGGCGGGCTGGAGAAGAGCGACATCGCGAGCATTCTCGCCAGCGCGCAGGCGGATGCGTTCATCCCCGCCGTGGAGCGCGGCAAACTCACGAAGGTCGATTTTCTCTCGGTCTATGCCGAGGGGCTGGTCGAGCGAATCCGCAGCGGCGTGAACGCCGAGGATTATGATCACCCGCTCAAGGGGTTCCATATCGTCGTGGACGCGGGCAACGGCGCGGGCGGGTTTTATGTAGACCGCGTGCTGCAGCCGCTGGGCGCGGATACCACGGGCAGCCAGTTCCTCGAACCCGACGGGCATTTCCCCAACCATCAGCCAAACCCGGAGGACAAGGCGGCGATGGATTCCGTCGCGCAGTGCGTGCTGGACAACAAGGCCGACATGGGCATCATCTTCGACACGGATGTGGATCGCGCGGGCGCCGTCGCCAACGACGGAAAAGAGCTCAACCGCAACCGCCTGATTGCGCTCATCTCCGCCGTGCTTCTGGAGGAGCATCCGGGCACGACCATCGTCACGGATTCGATTACCTCCAGCGGGCTTGCCGCGTTTATCGCGGAAAAAGGCGGCGTGCATCACCGCTTCAAGCGCGGATATAAGAACGTTATCGACGAGAGCATCCGCATCAACAAGAGCGGCCGCGACAGCCAGCTCGCGATTGAAACCAGCGGGCACGGCGCGCTGAAGGAAAACTATTTCCTCGACGACGGGGCCTATCTCATCACCAAGCTGCTCATCAAGATGGCGCAGCTTCGCAAGGAAAACCGCACGCTGTTTTCGCTGATCGATTCCCTCGCGGAACCGATCGAAAGCGTCGAAGTGCGTATGAATATCTTGATTCCCGAATTTGCGGCGTATGGCAGCGGCATCCTCAAAGACCTCGCGGACTATGCGGCAAAAGAGAGCTGGGATGTGGCGAAGGAGAATTACGAAGGGCTTCGCGTTTCGTTTGGCACAGGCGCGGGCGACGGCTGGTTCCTGCTCAGGATGTCGCTGCATGATCCGCTCATGCCGCTGAATATCGAGAGCAACTCCGTCGGCGGCGTGCACCAGATCGCGCAGAAGTTGTATGCGTTCTTGAGCGGATATGACAAGCTGGAGACGAGTGGGTTGAAGGGGCTATAAAAAACCTAAGACTGTTTGGAATAAGAAAGCGGGCGGCGCGTGAACGCTGCCCGTGGTCAAGAAATTATTAAATCTTCTCATCATAAAGTACAGTTTGCTAATAGCTTATTGTCGAAATCATTGACAAGATTAATAATCTAATGTAATCTGTGAATGTAACTAATCCTTAGTTACGGCTTGGAGGCTTGAATGGGATCGACGAAACTGCTAGATAAGCTGTTGAGAAGATCAGGTAGCTTTACATATAAAGAAGTTCAGGCTCTGATGAACGCTCTTGGTTTTATAGAGAATCAAAAGGGACACACCGCTGGTTCGCGGGTGTCCTTCATCCATCCCGTTTCGAAAAGTATTTTTTATATGCATAGGCCGCATCCCGAGAACACCATTGGCAAGAAAACAATAGATGAGTTAGTGAGATTTCTTAAGGAGGAGGAGATTATTTAGTGTCAGATATTATTGAATACAAAGGCTATCAGACTAAGATCGAGTTCGATTCTGATTCAAACCTTTTGTTTGGTGTAGTTATGGGTATCAATGATCGGATCATTATAGAAGCTGAAGGTGTAACTGAGTTTAAAGATGCTTTTCATGAATCTGTCGATGATTATTTAGCGCTTTGCAAAGAATTAAACAAGGAGCCACAAAAGCCTTATAAAGGTGTGTTTAATGTTAGGGTAAGCCCTGCTTTGCACAAAGAAGCAGCTCAAGAGGCATATAGGAGGAGCATTACACTTAATGAGTTTGTGTGTGAAGCCATTGAGCAGCATTTAGAGTTAGAAGAAAAATACTCTGAATGGAAGGAAAGCCAAAGAATAGTTGATGAACCCCGCTTCAATTTCTCCGAGATTCGAACAGCAAAAGTTGGAAATCTTCTGCAATATCAACCCCGAACTGCCGAGAATCTGAATTGAGGTGAAGTATGGAGAACAGCAAAATTAAACTCACAAACTATCAAGTTGATGAGATCAAATTTAACATCAATCAAAATTGGGAGACTAATAAAACGGTCAAGCTAGCGCCTCAGTTTTCATGGGGCCGCGCTATTAACGATGAAAACAGTCATGAACTATTAGCTCTTGAATGTGAACTTTTTAAAGATGTAGAAGACCCTCCTTTCTGGTGCTTTGTGAAGATAACTGGTGAGTTTGAGATTAGCGAAGGTATTGACAGGGATTCCTTACAGCATCCGATGCTTTCTCTCCTGATTCCATACATGCGTGCTCTTATATCTCAAGTAACTGCTGTTGCTCAAGTTAAGCCAGTTACTCTTCCGATAATTGATATTGACGTGATATTGGCTTCCGCAATCCCGGTAAATAAAGAGAGTGAGCAATTATAACAAAAGCCCTCAAGAGTTTTCTAATACTCTCGGTCTTTGATTTAGTAATTCTGGTATCACATAACTTCATTGATATTCCCAAAACCCCGCAGCTAACGCCACGGGGTTTTGCTTTGCTCCAACTATTTGGTTGCTGGAATTAGCTCTTGCTAAACACCCGTTTAAACAGCCTTTGCACCGGCGGCAGGGTGGCGACGACGACGCAGAGAATCGTATCCACGCCGATGGTGAGGAAATTGTAGATCAGCGAATAAACCCAGGGGTTGCTGAACCCGTAATCCGCCGCATAGGAGCCAAAGAAGACCGCGCCGGAAACCGTGCTCGCCATCATCCGCAAAAACCCGGCGACAGCCGCGCCCAGCGGCAGGTTCTTCGGGAAAAACGCAGCGGTGCCAAGCAGCGTAAACGCCACGAAATAGTCCAGAATGAACTGCACGGGATGCACGATGTATGCCCCCTGCACCACCTGCAGCAGCGAGAACGCAAACGCCGCGGTGAAGCCGTAGACCGGGCCGAAATAAGCGGCATAGGCAAAGATCGGCAGCATCGAGAGCAGTGTGATGGTTCCGCCCAGCGGCAGCGAGAAGAGCTTGAAGTAGCTGAGCACGAACGCAAGCGTGATCGACAGCGCGCCGTAGACGAGCGACTGCGTGCGGCTGGGTTTGCCAACGGCTTCCGGCTGGGTTGCCGCCTGCACCTTTGCGCGCTTAGCGTAAGACACAACCACCGCGATGAGCACGCCTAGCACGACGAGCCCGCCGAGGAGCATGTACAGCTCGATCCCTTCGAGCGAGGCGAGTTTGCTGAACAGTTTGAATTCCATTGTTTTTCTCCTTTTTCCACAAAAAAATAGTCGCCAGTGAGACGACCATCAAAAAGAAGCTGCGATATGTATCACTTTCCTTCGATGGCATGACCCAACAGGTTCCAAGGGTACTTCTCAGTCCGGCTGTTCTTCCGGACGCCCCCGTGATGCGTCCTAGAATACACGCTTTTGCCGCATCTGTCAATCTTGACAAAGACAGTCTTCCAACGTAACATGATTTCGTATTCCCTCTTGCAAAGTAAGTAAAACAAAAAAAGAGGCAGAAAGAGAACAAGCATATGCGTTTGGATAAATACTTAAAGGTCTCCCGCATCATAAAAAGGCGCACCGTCGCCAACGAAGCCGCGGACGCAGGCCGCGTGAGCATCAACGGCAAGGTCGCAAAACCCTCCTCCGAGGTGAAGGAAGGCGACACGCTAGATCTGCTGCTCGGTGGCAAGCACCTGCTGGTACGCATCGAGAGCCTGAAGGAAAGCGTACACAAAGAGGATGCGGCAGGTATGTATTCGGTGCTCGGTGGAGACGCGGACAAATGAGCGGCACGGTCGCAATCCTGCTCTGCGCGGGCGGTTCCACGCGGATGGGGTTTGATAAGCTCCTAACCCCCATCGCGGGAAAAACCGCCATCGAGCGTTCGCTCGACGCGCTCGTTTCCGGCGGAGCTATGGAAATCATCTTCACCGTTTCGCCGTCCACGCGCGCGTTTGTGGAGGAGATTGATTGCCCCGTTCCCTGCCGGATTGTCGAAGGCGGGCAAACGCGGGCGGAATCGGTTCTCCACGCACTGGAGTGCATCGAACGCGCGGACATCGTCGCGATTCACGACGCGGCACGCTGCATGGTCTCGCCCGAAACCGTACGCGAGAGCATCCTGAGCGCGGAAGCGTTCGGCAGCGGCATCGTCGCCGGAAAGGTGACGGACACGATCGTCCGGCTGAACGAGACCGGCGTGACCACGCTGGATCGCAGCCAACTCATCCGCATGCAAACCCCGCAGACGTTTCGCTTTGACCGCATTCTGCGCGCCTACCAACAGGGCGATCTTGGCCGCGTGACCGACGACTGCGCGCTCTACCTCGCGGCGGGCTACGAGCCGCGCTTTGTCTTCACCGAAGGCGAGGCGGCAAACCAGAAGCTCACCACCGGCGCCGACTGGCAGCTGGCTCTTGCGAGCTATGCGCACTTTGGCACGGGTTATGACACCCACCGCCTCGTGGAAGGGCGAAAACTAGTCCTCGGCGGTGTGGAGATTCCGTTTGAAAAAGGGCTGCTGGGGCATTCAGACGCGGATGTGCTCACGCATGCAATCATCGACGCGCTGCTGGGCGCGGCGGGGTTGGGCGACATTGGGAGATTGTTCCCCGACACGGACGCTGCCTACAAGAACGCGGACAGCATCGCACTGCTGCGCGAAGTGGTACGCAGAATCGAGGAAAACCGCCTGCGCGTGTCGCACGTGGACGCGACGATCATCTGCGAGCGCCCGAAGATCAAACCGCACGCCGCCGCCATGCAAGCGATTCTCGCGGAAGCGATGCATATTTCCCCCGAATCCGTCTCCATCAAAGCCACCACGACCGAGGGCATGAATGACGAAGGACGCGGGCTCTGTATCTCCGCCAGCGCGATCGCTTCCGTGGTATAAAAAAGCCCGTGGTTTCCAAGATTGACTGCAAAACCAGCCCTCGATTCTCCTGTTTGTTACATTTATGCCCAATTTCAATTGTATGCCATTATTCATATAGAAGGTGGCAGATCCAACGCCCCTTGCATACTTCTCCAAAACGCACTGTGTTTGGGTTGCTGGGGCGCCAAAAAACCATAATTATTAAGCCGTTTTTGCAAGCCATGGAAAAAGACCACGGAATTATCCTGGGATTCGCATTGCTTTTCCCCTGAAATATACGGGTTGTTTTGTTTCATATGTGCCAAAAAATGTAACAAAACATCTCGTCATATGTAACGCCTTTCTCGCGCGGACACCAGAGCGGCGCCGCCAACCGGTTTCGTTTTTTTAAGGATTCGTGTATACTGTAGGTCAGCGGATGCAGATTTGCATCCATATGTTTGAATCATCTAACGGGATTTCCCGTAGCAATGTTCCTTCCGGAGGGTTTATGAAGCGTTCTGATCGAATGAAGCCTGTGTTCTTTCTGGGTTGCCTGCTGATTCCTCTTCTGCTTGCGGGCTGCGCCAAGGAAGAGCCGGTTTCCGCACCAACGCCGGCGCCAACGGAGGAAATTACTCCACAGGTATTCGCGCTCGCCGCTGAAACACAACAACCAGCCGTAGAGATCACTCCCGCGCCGGATGCTGCGCCCGCAAGCACGACCATCGATCCCGCCATTCAAACAATTCGCGACACGCTGTATCTCGATCGCGACACGCTGCAGCTTGTCGGATTCAAAAGCGCGATCTTCCTGTATTCGGAGCCTTCCAAGAACGCATCTCATGTCAAGCTCAAAAACACGACCGCACTCAAGGTGCCGGACGAGCTGATCGTTCTCTCCGAAACCACCTCCGCAGAAGGCGACTTGTTCTATCAGGTGCGCGCCGTCTTCTCCGAGGAGACCGGTTATGTGTTGGAAAAAGACACACGCTACAGCAAGCTTGCCCAAAGTGGGGTATCCGGTTTTGCGCAGATTGAATCCAACGGTTGCTTCATTCTTGCCGACGCGAACAAAAAATCAACCGTGCTCGCGATTGAGAGCGATCAAGCTGTACGCATTCTGGGCGAATACAAAGATTTTTATTATATCCTGACCGAGGATGGGACGGTTGGCTTCGCGGAACCCGCGCAGCTCACACTCATCGAGCGGGAAGATTTGGAGGAACGCCTCGCCCTCGCAAGCGCGCCGGGCGTGTTGCAAACGGTAAGCGACCCGCTCAAGGAAGCCTCTGCCGCCAATGCGGCGAAGATGCTCCGCGCCGGGGTGAAAAGCGCATCGGTTGACTATTGGAACACCGCGCAGTCCCATTCCACCCGCCAGGGTCAACTGAAAAAAGACGCAGTCGCGATGCTCTCCCTTGCGGCGGGCACGGGCCAAGTCCCCGTCGGACGCGAGGGTATTCAGTTTTTACCGTGCCTGGAGGTTCCGCCGCTGGCGGAAGGGGAAGAGCTCCAGCAAGGGTTGGACTTCAACATCCACGGCTCTATCTTCACGGACAGCCCGCTCACGAGCGTCTCCGCCTCGTTTACTTCGCTGGGTCAAGGTTCCTCCATCGACGTGAGCGTCAGCTTCCGCCCGGAGGACAACATTCGCAATTACTCCATCTGTTCCGAAGACGAGACCGTCGAAGGCAAAGCGCTCGACACGCTGTTTGACATCAGCCTCCTGCGCGCCGGACGCTATCACTTCACGCTTACGGCAAAAACCGTCGCAAAGCCGGAGGGCACCACGCTCCAGTCGGTCGAATGCAAAATCGTCGACACGAGCCGCATCGTGCTAACCCGCAATAAATTTGACGACAATTATGTCGAAGCAAACAGGTTCTTCGGCGGAGACACCGGAAAATTCTTATTCCACTATTCCCTTACGGACGATAGAGGCATCTCGACGGAGAACGATTGGCGCAACAAGTATATTGTTGAGTCCAGTCTCGGACGCGTCCACAGCGACGCGGTGCCGTATTTTGAGGCGGCAAACCACTATCTGGAGAATACGTATATCTGCGTCACGATTGTTAACCCGCGCACCGGAAAGACCACGGACGGGCGCGTGACGCTGCTCAAAGACCTGATCGAAAAAGAGACCACCTATGTGCCCCGCTTTCAGTCCAACCTTGAATATGTCAGCCACCATACGCTCGGCACGGCGATTGACGTCAACGACAACATGTATCCAAACTTTAATGTCCTGAGCAATCACGACCTCGTCGGCAGCGAAGTGAAACAACATCTGGTCTACAACGGAATCAAGACCGCGGAAGACGGAAAACAGTATTACGACTTTACCTATGACGGCAGCTATTCCGCAAAATTTGAGCGCGTACCAAAGACGATCATCAACTATCTGCTCTATGAGCTGGCGTTTTTCCGCGCGGGGTTCCAGTGGGGCTACTATTATGAAACCGCCTGCGACGGCATGCACTTCATGCTCACGGAAAACGACATCAACCGCCACATGCACACGGATATCGGGCTAAGAAAGGTGTACGCGTACATCGATCCGGAGTGGTTTTATTCCGGCTCACCCGCGCCTGCCGCGGCAGAAACTCCCGTACCGTAACGCTGATCAACAAAACATCGATCAAGGAGCTGACCAAAACGGGCAGCTCCTTCTTGCTCTATCCGGCTCGCTTGGCCCCCTTCATTGCTGCAACCCATCATCCCGTTCGTGCCTGCGCTTTGCGTTTTTTGATTGCTCGTGTATACTAGAAGGCATCCATCATGACCGAGGTGCTGTTTTTCTTGCAAAGAACTGTGCCGTCATGTTACTCAGGAGACGTATGAAACCATCCCAGTTCATCCCAAGCAGCATCATGATCCTCTTCCTCGCGGGCACATCCCTTGCTGCGCCGCTGACGTTTGCCGCGCCGCCGACGCTAAGGGCGGAAACCACCGCCACGCCGGAGGCAACGCCCGCGCCCCTTGCGTCCGCAACGCCGGAACCGCAGGCGGACGAATCCACCGCCGTAACCGCAAGCAGCGCGTTCGCCGTAGTGGATGTTGCCGCGCGCATCCGCGAAAACCTGATGACCGATCAACCCACGCTCAAGCTTATCGCAATGGGCAGTGCGATCTTCCTCTATCCTGAACCCACCACAAAATCGACCAAGATCCGGCTGACAAACGAAAACGTACGTAAACTCAACGAGCTGATCGTTTTGGATGAGATCACTTCACCGGGAGGCACCCCGTTTTATCATGTGCGCGCCGCTTTCTCGCAGGACACGGGTTATGTGCTCGTCAAGGACGCGCGAGCGAGCCGCCTCGAAGGAAAAGGCGAGCCGGGCTTTGCAAAAATCGAGGCCGCTGCATGCGCCCTCCTCGTCACGCCGGAAGAAAAAGCGCCCGTTCTCGCAAAGGAGTGCGAGCATCTGGTCCGTATCCTCGGCGAACTGGACGGATATTATTATGTGATCACCGAAGCGGGCAACTTTGGCTATGTGCTACCCGCGCAGTTGACGCGCGTCAGCCTTGAAGAGGTAAACGACCGCATCGCGCGCGCAGAGGCACCCGCCGTCAAAAAAACCATGAACGACCCGATGACGGAAGCCTCCGCAGCCAATGCGGCAAAGATGCTTCGTGCGGGCACGGACAGCGCAGCGGTTCACTATTGGACGACGGCGGAGGCGCATGTTGCCCAGCAGGGCTGGCTGAAGAAAGCAACCATCGCGATGCTCTCCGTGACAACCGGCAGCGAAACCACGCCGATCGGGTATGAAGGAATTGCGTTTCGCACCTGTCCGGAAGTACCGATGCTGGAGCAGGGCGAGAGTCTCCAGCGTGGACTGGACTTCAACCTCCACGGATCGCTCTATTCCGACAGCCCGATTACGAGCGTGAGCGCGGAGATGGTGCCCGTCTCCGATACCGGCGCCGCCATCCGCCAGAGCGTCACTTTCCTGCCAACGCAGAACATCACCGCGTATTCCCTGACCTCCAGAGATCAGGAATCGCTGGATAAAAAATTCGACATTCGCAAACTCCGCGCGGGGCAATATCACTTTACGCTCACGGCGACGAGTGTTTCAAATCCCGAACCCGTGACGCTGGTCTCTGTGGACTGCGGCATCGTCTCGATGAAGAAACCAACCCTCACGCGAAACAAGTTTGACGACAACTATCTCGACGCGCTGGAATTCTTCCAGGGTGACACAAGCGCGTTCCTGTTTCCGTATTACATCGGAGACGGGCGTGGCATCGGAACTGACCCGTTCTGGCGGGATGCGCATCTCGTGCGCTCCGATCTGGGGCGGGTGCATGTCAACGCCGTGCCGAACTTTGAGACGGCGTATCATTACCTAAACAACACCTATGTGCGCGTTTCGCTGATGAACACCAGAACTGGAAAGCTGATGGTCGGGCACACGATGCTTCTCGATGATTTGATGGACAAGTGCGCAACCTATGTACCGCGCTTTCAGTCCAACCTCGAATACCTGAGCCACCATACGCTGGGCACGGCGGCGGATGTGAACGACAATATGTTCCCCAACGCGAACATCCCCAGAAACCACGACCTGATCGGCGGTGAGGTGCGCAACCACCTCGTGTACAACGGCATCCAGACGGACGAAAAAGGCACGCGTTATTACGACTTTACCTATGACGGATCGTATCCCGCGCGCTATAAGGCGGTACCGACCACGATCATCAACTATCTTCTTTACGAGCTGGCGTTCTATCGCGCGGGATTTGAGTGGGGGTTCTATTATGAAACCACCTGTGACGCGATGCACTTCATGCTCACGGAAAACGACAAAAACCGGCACATGCACACGGATATCGGGCTACGAAAGGTCTACGAATATATCGATCCCGACTGGGTCTATGTGCCGACGCCCTCTCCCGCTCCCGCTCCTTCGCTTACGCCGAAGATGAACACTACGCCAACACCAAAGGGAGCGCAAACACCGGCACCGTCGCCAACGCCGGCACCGACACCAACGAAATAACACGTTATGGCATTAAAAAACGGGAGCACGCGCTCCCGTTTTTTGATCTACTGTGCTACTTCCTCGACCTGCCCTTGTTGCGTTTCTTTGCGCCGATGGTACCAGGCTTTGCTTTGGCCGCGCGCTCCAACGCTTCCTCGCCGGAGAGCTTGCGGATTTCGTCGCGCAGCTTTGCCGCGTGCTCAAATTCCAACTCCCGTGCTGCCGCGCGCATCTCCTCGGTAAGCATCTTCACGCGCGCTGCCTTCTCCTCCGCGCTCATCTCGTCGCCGGCATCCTCGACCTTTTTCGTGATGAGCAGCGTCGCGCGCACTGCTTTCTTGATGCTTTGCGGCGTGATGCCGTGCTCTTCATTGTATGCCTTTTGTATTGTTCTTCTGCGGTCTGTCTCGTCCATCGCATACTTCATGCTAGGCGTGATCACATCCGCATATAGGATAACTTTGCCTTCTACGTTTCGCGCGGCTCTCCCAATGGTTTGCACAAGGCTCGTGGACGAGCGCAAGAAACCTTCTTTGTCCGCGTCGAGTATCGCAACAAGCCCCACTTCCGGTAAATCCAATCCCTCACGAAGCAGATTGATCCCCACCAGAACGTCAAAATCGCCCAACCGCAGATCGCGGATGATCTCCATACGCTCGATGGTTTCGATGTCCGCATGCATATAGCGTACCTTGACGCCCATGCCGTCGAGATATTCGGTCAAGTCCTCCGCCATGCGCTTGGTCAAGGTGGTAACGAGCGTGCGATAGCCTTTTTGCGCCTGCTTGCGAACCTCCCCCAGCAGGTCGTCGATCTGCCCTTTGACGGGTCGAACCTCCACTTCTGGGTCGATTAACCCCGTTGGACGAATGATTTGCTCCACAACCTGTGAAGATCGGTTCATTTCGTATTCCGCCGGTGTTGCGGAGACGCAGATCATCTGCGGTATTCTCGCCTCAAATTCCGGGAACTTCAGCGGGCGGTTGTCATATGCGCTCGGAATACGAAAGCCGTAGTCCACAAGCGCGGTCTTGCGCGCGAGGTCTCCGCGAAACATGGCTCCGATCTGCGGAATCGTCACGTGGCTTTCGTCCACAATCAGCAGGAAATCCTTCGGGAAATAGTCGATCAGCGTAAACGGCGGCTGTCCGGGTTTGCGCCCGTCAAAATAGCGCGAATAGTTTTCGATGCCGTTGCAATAGCCGATTTCGCGCATCATCTCGATGTCATACTGCGTGCGCTGCTCAATTCTCTGCGCCTCGATCAGGCGATCCATGCGTTTAAACTCGTCCCGCCGCGCTTCAGCATCGCTCCAGATGGTGTCGATGGCGGCTTCCAGCTTTTCACGGCTGGTTGCATAGTGCGACGCGGGGAAAATCGCGACATGCGCGCGCTCGCCAAGCAGTTCCCCTGTGAGCGAATTGACATCCATGATGCGCTCCACCTCGTCGCCGAAGAACTCCACGCGAATCGCGGTACCCGCGCTGGAGATCGGGAAGATATCCAGCACATCTCCGCGGGCGCGGAAGGTGCCGCGTGAAAAATCGATGTCGTTTCGCTGAAACTGGATATCGACAAGTTTACGCGTGACCTCTTCGCGGCTGATCTGCATACCTTTTCTGAGAGAGACCGAGAGGCGCATATACTCCTCCGGATCGCCCAGCGCATAGATGCAGGAGACGGAGGAAACGATGATCACATCCCGCCGCTCGTTGAGCGAGCTGGTTGCGCTGTAGCGCAGGCGGTCGATCTCCTCGTTGATCGCGGTCGTCTTCTCGATGTAAGTATCCGACGCGGGGATATACGCCTCCGGCTGATAGTAGTCGTAATAGCTCACGAAATACTCCACCGCGCTATCTGGAAAAAACTCCCGAAACTCGGAGCAGAGCTGCGCCGCGAGGGTTTTGTTGTGCGCGATGACCAGCGTGGGCTTCTGCACACGCTCAATCACCTTTGCTATAGTGTAGGTTTTGCCGCTGCCGGTCACACCCAGCAGCACCTGCGCCTTGTCGCCGCGCTCCACACCCTCCGACAGGCGGTCAATCGCCTGCGGCTGGTCGCCCGCGGGTTCATATTCGGAGACAAGCTTGAATTCGTTCATAGAATTTCATACACGACGGTTTTTCCGTCGACACGGTGGGCATAGATATACTCCCGCGCCTCTTCATGCGCGGGGTGCTTATCGTAGACCGCGATGGCTTCGAGGTTTTCGAACGTGCACGTCAGCGCGAGGTCATAGCTGCGCGCGCCGTTGTGCCAGATATCCGCGCCCGTCTCCATCGAGAGGATTTCGGGAATTTTTCCAAGCATGCCGTGGAGTTTTTCAATCACCGTCGGCAGGCATTCTTCCGGATCGCGAAACTTGAACAGGACGATGTATTTGAGCATAGCGGGCGCTCCTTTCGGGTTGCTTCATTTGGGGAAATGGATCAAGATCAGAATTCAAAATCGACCGTCGCGGTCGCCGTGCGGTGTGCTTTGATATAGGCGCGCGCTTTCTCGTGCTCCGGATGGTGGTCGTAGAGTTCGAGGTCTTCCTTGGTGTCAAAGGTGACGATCAGCGCCAGATCAAAACTGCGCTCGCTGTGCTTAAAATCGCGTCCGGTTTCGATGGTGCGAATCTGCGGAACGGTTTCCTTCAGCGCGAGCAGCATCCCGCTCGCCACCGGCGCCTGTTCGTCCGGGTTTTCAAACTTGGTGAATACGATGTGCTTGATCATTGTGGTACTCCTTATTTTAAACTCAATCAGTATAGTTTGATTTTGCATCAAACGCTTGACCGCAATTGCGAAAAAATCAAGCTCGCGGTTGAGAAACGATCAAAAATGCTCTTGGCACGCGAGAACCAGCGAATCCTCCGCCTTTGCAAGCCCCTGCTTCTGGTTCCATTCGATGGCGATGAACGCGTCCAGCATCTCGACCAGCTGCGCATAGCTCCGTTTTTTCGCGCTTGCCGCGGCCTTTTGCACGGGGTATGGCTTCATGCCGAGCAGTTGCGCCGTCTGTGCCTCCGTCTTACCGCCAAGCAGGCATTGCTTGACGTTTAGCACGTTTCGCACATTGCGCGAAAACAGCGTCGCAAGCCCCATCGCATTTTCGGAAGGATCGTTGACCAACTCTAAAAGTGCGCGCATGCCGTCTTTCTTTTTGCCCGACCAGAGGTCGTCCATGATGGAAAACACCTTTGCCTCGCTCGGCGGGCGGACACAGGCGTCCACCGCCTTGATCGTCACGCGGTTGCCAAAGCCGACATAGGCGCCGAGCATCAATAGCGTATTTTCCAGCGCGCCGAGGTCGGAACCCAGAAACGCGATCATTCGGTTGGCGGCCGATTCGTCGAGCACGATGCCGTTGTCCTTTGCGCGCTTTTGCAAAAAGGCGTTGAGCTGAGTACCCGTCAGCGGGTCAAACGAGACCACGCGATTGAGCGCCAAAACCGCCTTATACAGCGGGTTGGCCAGCGGCGGTTTGCCCGGGCGGACGAAGAGCAGCGCTGTCGTCTGCGGCATGGATTTGATGTAACTCTCCAGCGCGTTGGCTGTGTCCGCGTCAAACTCCTGCACCACCACGACGCGCAGCTCGTCAAAAAACGGCATCGTCTCGGCAGCCGCCTGAATCTCGGCGGCCTGAGGCGCGCGCAGAACCGTCGTGTTCATGTCCCGCAGGTCGGGATTGGTGCGTTCGATGACCGCACGCACGCCTTTGTTCAGGCTGTACGGGTCCTCTCCGCAAAAATAATATGCGCCGCCGACGGAAGCCCCGCCGATCAGCTCCTTCATAAAAGTCATTCCATCCATCGGGTGTATTATACCATTTCAAGCAAGTCTTGCAAACGATTGTTCTTACTATTTGAGGAGGTGAGGAACCATCCAGAAATGGATCGCTCTTTTTTGCGCGTGGCGCGGGCGGATCTAACCTCACAGAATGAAAAGCCTTGACATTCGGCACTGCGGGCGGATGTACGCGAGAGGGCGCCGCGGACGGATGCTATCCGCCCCTACAGGCGGCTAGAGCCGATCCTCAAGCAAACCTCGTGTTCGTTTCAACAAAAATCCTTCACAGATTCACCCGCCGAACCACGTGGGTTCTGTAGGGGCGGATACCATCCGCCCGCGCACTTCTTCCCATTTCTGGATAACCCCTTCTTATTCCGAAGAGAAAAAGCAAACGGCTTTATTATGCAACGCATCGATCTACACGAAATCAAACATAAGTATTGGTTTCATCTTACCATTCGCATCCACAAAGTTATCCACACTCTGGGGATAACTCTGTGGATAATGGTAGAAAAAAAGCGACCAGAGACGGATTTCCCCAGAAATACGATGGTTTTTCTGTGAACGGAACGTGGATAGACCAAACGGTTGTTCACCATATACACAGAGTTATCCACAATTGCGGTTTTTCTTTCCGAAAATCGACCCGCAAAAAACCAACCCAACCCGCATCAAAACAGCAGCCACAGCAGCGCCGAAACATCCGCAATCAGGAAGGCAACCAGCGCGCGTGTTTTCCCGCTCCTAAGAAACAGGCGCGAGGCAAACACCATTGCCGTCAGCCACAACAGATAGGCAACCGCACCCGGCGGCGGGGCAAAAATCGTCACGCTGCCACCAAAACGCGCCACGCCGAGGGTGACATCTAGCGCCGCGCGCGCAATCCAGCAGACCGCGTTACCCAGGGGCAACCAAACGTAGGAAAGCAGCACGCCGATGAACGCCGGAATCAGGAAGACGCCGGAGATCGGAATCACGAACAGATTGGTCACAAGTGAGAGAAGCTGCGCCTGCTCAAAGAAATAACAGCTTGTGGGCAAGGTGCCGATCACCACAGCAGCGGAAGCGCCCAACAATCCTGCCGCAGTGGAGCCGAGGCGCATCAGCGGTTTTTGGAAGATTGGCGCGAGCAGAATCATCGACAGCACGGCGACATACGAAAGCTGAAACCCCGCGTTCCAAAGCGCATAGGGGTTATCGAGCAAAATCAGCACAAACGAGGCGGAGAGCGCACTCACCGCGTCCAGCCGCCGCCTCAGCGGAAACGCGAGAAGGCCCACCAACAGCATGATCACGCTGCGCACCACGGGCGGGGAAAACGCGGTGATTGCCGCATAGAGCGCGCAAAACACCGCCACCGCGAGAAAGCGAATCCACGCGTTTTTACGAAACAGCAACGAAAACGCGACCGCAAGCAGGGACACATGCAACCCCGAAACGGACAACAGATGCGCAATGCCGGTGTCCCGAAAAGCGTTCATCATCTCGTCGTCAATGTCCGAGACATCGCCGAGAATCATGCCCTTTGCCTCGCCCGGCGCATTGGGAAAGAGCATCGCGATGCGATTCCCAAGGGTCTCTCGCAAACGGAGTAATGCGCCGTAACCATCCGGCGGGGACTGCCAAAGCACCTCCGCATTGCCTCTGGCAAACGCGACGGCGAACACGCCGCGATAACGGTCGTTTAGGCGGTATTTCTCTTTGGAAAGAACCACGTCCGCGTTTACGGAAACGGCCTGTCCGTAGGCGGGTGTTTCGGAAAAACGTGTAAAGAGCCGCAGCCTGCCGGAGACAGAAACGCCGTCCAGCGTCGCGTCCTCTAGATAGATGCGATAGCTTCCATCCTCACGGAGTTCCGGCGTTTCACAGATTTCGCCCTGCACGACACCAGTGCCGAGCGGAACGGAGGCGGGAGCTGCAAGCGCCACGCGGACGAACCCCACCGCCATGCACACGAGAAACACCGTCCACATCGCTTTTTTGGTTAGATGCGCGGCAAGTACGCAGACCAGCAACACCAGCGCCGCGATCCAAGCGCGCGAAAGCGAAAACCCGTCGCCAATCAGCAGCCCAAAGAGCAACCCGATTGCGGCGACGGCGACCGGCCGCGCGTGAAACCACGGCGGGCGCGGGATATTTTCTGTTTGTTTTTCACCAAAAACATGCGACATTGGGTTGAGTTAAACATACCAAATCGCGTTTGTCAATTCCGTGTTTATTGGCGTAATGCGCCCTTTCTTGAACAAACATTCCTTCCAATGGTATACTACATTCACGAGAAAGAATTTTTCCGCGCAACTGCGCGGACGGACAGGAACGGATATACGATGAAATGGCTTGAAATCTGCGTCTATACCACCGACGCGGGACTGGACGCGGTCACGTTTGCGTTTTCCAAAGCGGGGCTCGATCAGGTGAGCATCGAAGAAAGCCACGAGCGCGCGATGGCGTTTCTCAACGAGCGCGTGGTCTATTGGGACTATGCGGACGCGGACAAGGTCGGCGTGGACGAACCCTGCGTGAAAGCGTATGTTGCGGACGTGCCGGAGAGCCAGAGCGTTGTGGAGGAGGTCAAGCAAGGCATCGCGCAGTTGCGTGAGGCCGATCTTGGCTACGACGCGGGGTCTCTTTCGGTCGTGATCAACCGCATGGACGACGCGGACTGGGAAAACAACTGGAAAGCCTACTATAAACCGCTCAAGATCGGCAAGCGGCTGTATGTGCTGCCCTGCTGGATCGAAGAAGAAGCGCCGGATAACCGCGTGACGCTCAAGCTCGACCCCGGCGTGGCATTCGGCACGGGCGAACACCACACCACGCGGATGTGCTTGGAATTACTCGAAACCGTGGTCAAGCCCGGTTGCGATATGCTCGACCTCGGCTGCGGCAGCGGAATTCTCTCCGTCGCGTCCGTGCTGCTCGGCGCCTCGCACGCCGTCGCGGTGGACATCGACCCCGTAGCGGAGCATGTCGCCCTCGAAAACGCCGCGATGAACGGCGTTACTCCCGCACAGTACGACGTGCTCATCGGCGACCTGCTCTCCAACGAAGCGCTGCAAAACCGCATCCGCCGCGGCTACGATGTGGTCGTGGCAAACATCGTCGCGGGGGTCATCATCGCACTTGCGCCGTTTGCCAAGACCTGCTGCAAGAAAGGCGCGCCGTTCATCGTCTCCGGCATCATCGACGAGCGGGAGGACGAAGTCAAGCACGCGCTGATTCGCGAAGGTTTCACCGTGGAAGAGATCTTGCGCAGCGAAGGCTGGGTCGCGATGCTGCTTCGCGCATGATTCTCGCGAGTTGCAATTGGCTCTCATACAACAATAGACATCGAATTAGGAAGTTACATGCGCAGATTTTTTTGTGAAAACATCACAACCGATTCCGCCACCATCACGGGGGACGACGCGCATCATATCTCCCGCGTGCTCCGCATGAAGGCGGGCGACGCGCTCTCGCTCTGCGACGGCGCGGGGAATGAATATGACGCTCTGATTGTCTCCGTCTCGCCGGAGGCTGTCGTCTGCACGGTTTCTAACCCGCACGCGAGCGAAGCGGAAAGCCCGGTTCAAGTAACGTTGTTTCAATGCTTGCCCAAGACGGGCAAGATGGAGCTGATCGTGCAGAAATGCACGGAGCTCGGCGTGTTCTCCGTCGTTCCCGTGCAGTCCGCGCGCTGCGTGGTCGTGCCGGGTAAGGATTATGACAAGAAGCGGGAGCGCTACAACCGCGTGGCGCTTGAGGCGGCAAAGCAGAGCCGCCGAGCAATGGTTCCGCAGGTGCTGCCGCTCACCGAGCTCAAGAAGATCGACGTGAAATCGTTTGATCTCTTTCTGGTGGCGTATGAGGACGAGAACACCATCTCCCTCAAGCAGGCGCTCCGCGCGGCAGGTTCACCGCAGTCTATCGCGCTGCTGATCGGGCCCGAAGGCGGGCTGGAGGAAGGTGAAGTCAGGCAGCTTGTCCAGGCAGGCGCAAAAAGCGTCTCCCTTGGCAAGCGCATTCTCCGCACGGAGACCGCGGGCATGGCGATGCTCGCGCAGACACTGTATGAGGTGGAAGAATGAACGTGAAAACAACCGCTCTTCTTCCGATCACAATCGAGGTACTCCTATGAAAGTCGCGCTGACCACGCTCGGCTGCAAGGTGAATCATTACGAAACCGAAGCCATGCGGGAGCTTTTCGTGCAGGATGGCTGGGAGATTGTCGAGTTCAGCGAGCTTGCGGATGTCTACGTGATCAACACCTGCACCGTCACGCAGACGAGCGACACAAAATCCCGCCAGATGATTGCCCGCGCGCACCGGATGAACCCGAGCGCGCTCGTCGTCGCCGTCGGCTGCTATGCGCAGACCGCGCCGGAAGCGGTCGCAAGCCTCGAAGGCGTTGGGCTCGTGATCGGCACCAGCGGACGAAAAGAGATCGTTTCCCGCGTAAAAGACGCGTTCCAATCAAAAGACGAGGAAACATATATTTCGCCGCTGTACGAGATGCGGGAGTTTGAGCCGCTCTCCGCCGTGCGCGATTCGCGTACCCGCGCGACGCTCAAGATTCAGGACGGCTGCGTCAACTTCTGCTCCTATTGCATTATCCCCTTCGCGCGCGGGCCGCTGCGCTCCCGCCCGCTGGACGAAATCTCCGCCGAGGTGGCGATGCTGGCAAACGAAGGGTATCGCGAGATCGTGCTCACGGGAATCCATCTCGCGAGCTACGGGCGGGATCTCGCCAAAAGTGGCATTACCCTGCTGGACGCGATCGCCCGCGCGAGCGAGCCGGAGGGAATCCGCCGCATACGGCTCGGTTCGCTTGAGCCGTTGTTTGTCAACGAAACCGTCGCAAAGGCGCTCGCGGAAAACCCGAAGATCTGCAGGCAGTTTCATCTTTCGCTCCAAAGCGGCTCCAACACGGTGTTACAACGCATGAACCGTAAGTACACCGCGGAAGAATATCTGCTTGCCCTCGCGCTGCTGCGCAAATGCATGCCCGATTGCGCAATCACCACGGACGTGATTGCCGGCTTTGCGGGTGAAACAGAGACGGAGCACGCGGAAACCCTCGCGTTCTGCAAATCAGCTGCTTTCGCGCGGATGCATGTGTTCCCCTTCTCCCTCCGAAAAGGGACAAAAGCGGAAGACCTTCCAAACCACCTTCCCAAGGCGGTCAAGGAAGCGCGGGCAAGGGAACTCATCGCGCTTAGCAAAGCACTCACGCAAACATATTTGGAGCAGCAGATTGGAAGCGTTGTGGAGGTGCTTGCCGAAAGCGACGGCGCAGGCTACAGCGGCAACTACATCCGTGTGAAGACCGACTCAACCGAGGGCGAGATCGTCCGCATCCGCATCGAAGGATTTGAGGACGAAACGGCGTTTGGAACGCGGCTGGAAGGATAACCTTCTTCGTGCGTAAACCAATTGCATTTCATCCGCCGGACAGGGTAGAATAAGGACAAAGGAGTTGAGAAAATTTGAGCAACTGCATCTTTTGCAAAATCATCGCCGGGGAAATCCCGTCGAGAAAAGTGTATGAGGACGATCTGGTCGTCGCCATCCACGACATCGAGCCGCAGTCTCCCGTGCACGTGCTCGTCGTCCCGAAAAAGCACATCGTCGGCGTCAACGAACTCACAAAAGAGGACGAAGCCATCGTGGGTCATGCCTACAGCGTCATCAGTAAGCTCGTCAAGGAGTTGAAGATTGACGAAAGCGGCTATCGCGTCGTCGTCAACAGCGGCAAAGACGGACAGCAAAGCGTCCCGCACCTGCATTTTCACATTCTCGGTGGACGGTTGCTTGCCTGGCCTCCGGGCTGAAGCAATCCCCGATTTGAATTTTGGAGAAGGATGCGAATCCTTCTCTTTTGTTAGAATGAACACAACGTTGAGAATTTCCGTTTAAAATATGACAAATCGGCGAAAAATCGCCGCACGAAAAAGAAAACCCGACGGCAAGGCGCAAAGTGTGATACGATAGGTTATCGACACACGAGAGGAAGCACTCCCGCATGCCATTAACCCTAGGAACACGTTTGCTGCGCATGCAGCTGCGGCTGACCAAACCCATCGCGCGGTTCGCCACGATTGACGATGCACGAAAAGCGCAGGATCAGCTGGGCCGCATGACGGCCGAAATACTCAAGACAAAGGTTAGCTTTGAGCCGGTCGAGTTTGACCGCTTCACCGCCTGCTTTGCCATCTCCAATAACTGCGTCGAGCCATGCGACCGGGCAGTACTCTACCTGCACGGCGGCGGCTATACCGCCGGCGGCTTGGACTACGCAAAAGGCTTTGGTGGATTGCTCGCTGCGCAAACGCGGGTCTCCGTGCTCTGCGCCGCCTATCGCCTGGCCCCGGAGCATAAGTTCCCCGCCGCGCAGGACGACGCGATGGACGCATACCAATATCTGCTGGATTCCGGCTATGCGCCGGAGAAGATCGCCATCGCGGGTGAAAGCGCGGGCGGCGGACTTGCGCTGAGCCTTGCGCTGCGCCTGCGGGACGAAGGAAAGCCCATGCCTGCCTGCATCGTCGCAATCTCCCCGTGGGCAGACCTAACGCTCTCCGGCTCTTCCTACAACAACAATGTCCGCCTCGACCCGACGCTGATTCGCGAGTCGCTGGCGTATTACGTGATTGCCTATGCAGCCGGGCACGAGGATGAGGCGTATGTATCTCCCGTGCTGGGTGACTTTACAGGCTTTCCGCCGACGCTGCTCTTTGCCGGCAGTGATGAGATCCTGCTTTCCGATGCAAAAACGGTCTACAAGCGCCTGAAGAAGGCGGGTGTGGAAAGCAAGCTGGTCGTAGAAGATGGCATGTGGCACGTTTACCCGCTCTACGGCACGCCGGAAGGGAAAAAGGCGCTCGAAGAGATGTCTCTGTTCATCCAGACCCGATTGGGTCTTGCTTTGCCGAATTCCGCGGAGGAAGCATCCGCCCCCGCGTAAACGAAAAAGGACACGCTATGTCAAAGAACAAAAAACCGACCAAGTGGATGAAGCTCGATAATGCGGCGCTCATCTACCCCGCGACGATGAACCGGAGCTGGACGGCGTTGTTTCGCCTCTCCGCAACACTGACGGAACCCATCGACGAGGATATTCTGGAGGTTGCGCAAAAACGCACGCTGCGCAGGCTGCCGTGGTTTGCCTATAAGCTCAAGCGCGGGCTGTTTTGGTTTTATCTGGAGCACAGCGACGATCTGCCTAAGATTGAGCAGGACGTCGCAAATCCCTGCGTACGCATGCGCCTCAATGAAAACGATGGCTTTTGCATGCGCGTGCGGTATTATCAAAACCGTATCGCGGTGGAGTTTTTTCATGTGTTGACCGACGGCACGGGCGGGCAGGTGTTTTTGCAGACGCTGGTTGCCGAATATCTGCGCCTGAAATACAGCGCAAATATCCCCAGAAGCGAGAAAATTCTGGATTGTTCGGAAGAGCCGAAGCCAGAGGAGGCGGAGGATAGCTTTGCCGTTCACTCTGGGCGAATCACCCAAACGCGCAAAGAGGTCAAGGCCTATCACATCAAAGGCACGGACGAACGCAGCGGCTTTGTCCACATCATCACCGGATCGATGAACGCAGCGGATGTGCTCGCCAAAGCGAAAGAAAAGGGTGTAAGCGCAACGGTCTATCTCACCGCGGCGCTGATTCTCTCCGTAGACGCGATCCAGCGCCGGAAGGTGCCGAGCATCCACAAGTATAAACCCGTCAAGGTATCCGTTCCCGTCAACCTGAGAAACGTATTTCACAGCAAAACGCTCAGAAACTTCGCGAACTACGTCAACCCCGGCATCGATCCGCGGCTTGGCGAATATACGTTT
This sequence comes from Christensenella sp. UBA7703, assembly GCA_002482505.1. Taxonomy (GTDB): domain Bacteria; phylum Bacillota; class Clostridia; order Christensenellales; family CAG-138; genus UBA7703. Next base: position 91,772 of record DLGD01000019.1, read on the forward strand.
GACGAGGTTTTAAACATCGTGCACCACACGCTCGCCATGGAGGTCACGGAGAAACTGCTCAACGTCAAGATCACCACAAACGTGCGCAGCGAGCAGAACAAAGTTCTGCGCCTGACACCATTGTTCATCAAAAACATGGCGTTGAAATATGTCTATTCGCAGGTGGGCGACGTGCTCTCCTCCACGACGCTGAGTAACCTCGGCGTGGCAAAACTGCCGGAAGAGATGTCGCAATATGTCCGCCGCATGGACTTTATCTTAGGCCCGCTCGCGGACAACCGCGTTTGCTCAGCCGCGCTGACCTATAACGGCAGGCTTCGCATCAACTTCACCCGAACGATTGCGGAGCCTTGGCTGGAACGGGAGTTTTTTACCCGCCTTGTCAAGCTCGGCATCCCGGTAAAGGTTGAGAGCAACCAACAGGAATAAAAGAATTTGACCCAAGTTCAGATACATACGCAAGATTTGCGGAGGAAATGATTGTATGAGTTATTGCGTCAACTGCGGCGTAGAGCTGCAAAAGAGCGAGCCGCGCTGCCCACTCTGCGGAACAGAAGTGTTAAACCCCAACGAACTGCACGAGGAGAAGCCCATCCGTCCGTATCCGGCGCATGTGGAACATCTTGATAAAAGCATCGATCGGCGCTACATCGCCTCGTTTATCTCGCTGCTTCTGCTCATCCCGCTGTTCACCGCGATGCTCGCCAATGTGCTCGTGAGCAAGCAGCTTACATGGAGCTATATCGTGCTCGGCGGCGAACTCGTGCTCTTTACCGTGTTTCTGCTGCCGATGATCACGCGGATGCCAAAGGTGCTGTATATGGTTATCGATACGGTGTCGGTCAGCGTGCTGCTGCTGCTCATCCGCGTGCTGACGAAAAGCAGCTGGGACTGGCTCTTTCTGCTAGGATTGCCGATTACGGTGCTTACCGCGCTGATGTGCTGGTTTTTCTCGCTGATGGCATCGCCAAAATGCCGGATTCCCGTGTTGGTTCGCTTCACCTTTGCGCTGGCCTGCGTTGGCCTTTTGGTGGTTGCGATTGAATTCTTCATTGGGCTTTATCGGCATGTAATCGCCTGGCCGACCTGGTCGCTCTATGTGCTCTTCCCCTGCCTCGTGCTCGCAAGCTCGCTGCTGATTCTCAACCGCAGAGCCAGAGTCAAAGAGGAGATTCGAAAGAGGTTTTATTTCTAAGATATTTTAGATACACACCCTAGATCCATACGAAACAAAAAAACCGTCGGGGAAATTTCTTTCCCGGCGGTTCTATTTTTTGGATACTGTAGTATTATTCTTTCTCTTCCGTCTCTGCCTCGGCTTCGGCTTTGGGTTCTTCCGGCTTGGCTTCGTCCTTCACCTCGGCGGCTTCTTCCGCAACTTCGGCTTTATCCTTCTTCTTCTTGGGTTCTTCCTCCACCGGAATCGGCAGATCGAGCACGGTCTTTTTCAGCACGCCAAACTTCACAAGCAGCAGCAGCGCAAGACCACCTGCGAAGATGAAGATGCTGATGAACTGGCTCGTGGACAGCGCACCAACAAACCCGCGTTCGTCGTTGCGGAAAAACTCAATCGTGAACCGCCATGCGCCATAGAGCACCATATACCAGCCGGAGACGGTGCCAAACGGTTTCTTCTTCGTGAGCCGCCAGACAAGGAACGCGCACAGCAGGAAGAGGAACACGCTCTCCATGATCTGCGTCGGCAGCAGCGGAACGCCCGCCGGGGCCGCGCTGCCCGCGGGGAAGACGATCGAGATCGGTGTTTCGCACTCCATGCCATAGCAGCAGCCCGCAAACAGACAACCGATGCGCCCGAACGCGTGGCCGATGACCAGCGCGGGGATGAAATAATCCGTCAAAGAGAAGAACGGCAGCTTCTTGATCAACGCGTAAATACCCACGCCGCAAAGCCCGCCGATCAGCGCGCCGTAGAACACAAACCCTTCCCGAAGGGTATGCAGCAGATAGCTTGGATCAGCGATGATCTGGTCGATCTCCACCAGCCAGAAAAGCACCTTTGCGCCAACAAAGCCCATGATGATTGCCCAGAGCGCGGCGGAAAGCGCATGATCTTCGGAAAAGCGGGTGTGTTTTCTTGTGAAACCGAGCAGGACGAACGCTGCGAGCATACCGACGGCGGACAGTACGCCATACATGGGAATCGTCATCCCGAGCGCATGAAAAGAAGGTAACATATTGCTCCTCAACACATCAGATTCGTGTAAATCGGAGGGAGATACCTCCCTCCGGCAAATGGATCAATGAAACACGCGGGGTAGGTCGGAAAAGCTGATAAAGCTAGCCGCGGCAATAAAACCGAACACGATCACAAGAATGGTCACGATGATTGTGAGAACGCCCGCGATGAGGCCCACGACGCTGGTGACATAGCCAGCGGTGTTCATGCTGTTTTCCTTGAAGCCGTGCGCTTCCGCAAACTTACGGTTGGAGCGGCTCATGGTCAGCCCCACGATGGCGAGCACGAGGCCGACAAACGGGAACCATGTGACGACAAGGCTCACGATGCCGAGCACCATCGCGGTGACGGACTGCTTGTTGTGGGACTGCTGTTCCGGGGTTAAGGGCGCTGTATACTGTTCCATAATCTGCACCTCCTGCAAAGATTTTTGTTGTTTGTGTGACGGCGAAATCGCTTTTACGCTTCTTTGCCATCTTTGGACGCACAAATTGTACCACGATTTCGGGGTTGCGTAAAGCGAGGGGTATGGATCGGGTTGTCCACCTTCCATATGGATTTTACAGCGCGTTGCAGAGTACTTCTCCCCTCCCCAAGAATTGACAAACAACCCCAAAGAAGATATCCTACATATTTAGGATAGTTTCGGAGGATTTTGTTTCATGCAGGAACGTTACGACCCACAGGGTATTGAAACCAAGTGGCAAAAAATCTGGGCGGACAGCCGCTGTTTTGAAGCGGTGACCGGCTCGGACAAACCCAAATATTTCCCGATGATCGAGTTCCCTTACCCATCCGGGCAGGGTCTGCACGTCGGTCATCCGCGCCCGTTTACCGCCATGGACGTCATCGCGCGCAAGCGCCGGCTCGAAGGCTACAACGTACTTTACCCCATCGGCTACGATGCGTTCGGTCTGCCGACGGAGAATTACGCCATCAAGACCGGCATTCATCCCGCGAAAGTGACGCACGACAACATCATCCGTTTCCGCAACCAGCTCCAACGGCTGGGTTATTCGTTTGACTATTCCCGCGAGGTCAACACCTCTGACCCCGACTACTATAAATGGACACAGTGGATCTTCCTCAAGTTCTATGAAAAGGGGTTAGCCTACAAGGCGGAGATCCCGATCAACTTCTGCACAAGCTGCAAAGTCGGCCTCGCCAACGAAGAGGTGGTCGACGGCGTTTGCGAACGCTGCGGCGGCGAAGTGGTGCGCATGGTGCGCTCCCAGTGGATGCTCAAGATCACGGCGTATGCTCAGCGGCTCATCGACGACCTCGACACTGTGGACTATCTCGACAAGATCAAAGCCCAGCAGATCAACTGGATCGGCCGCAGCGAAGGCGCGCTGGTCAATTTCGCGATCAAGGGCACCGACGAGAAGCTGACGGTATTCACCACGCGCCCGGACACGCTCTTTGGCGCGACCTATATGGTCGTTTCGCCGGAGCATCCGATGATCGAGCAATATCACGATCGCATCACGAACATCGAAGCCGTGCATGCTTATCAGAAGGCAGCCGCGATCAAGAGCGATTTTGAGCGCAGCGAGCTCGCCAAGGACAAGACCGGCGTTCCGCTTCAGGGTATCTACGCCATCAACCCCGTCAACGGTAAGGAAATCCCGATTTGGACGAGCGACTATGTCCTTATGGGTTATGGCACGGGCGCAATCATGGCGGTTCCCGCGCATGACGAGCGCGACTATGCCTTTGCCAAGGTCTTCGGGCTCCCGATCATCGAGGTAGTAGCCGGCGGCGACATCGAAACAGAAGCCTACACCGACTGCGCAAAGGGTAAGATGGTCAACTCCGGCTTCCTCAACGGTATGGAGGTGGACAAAGCCATCCCCGCGATCATCGACTGGCTTGTGAAAGAGGGCATCGGCGAGCGCAAGATCAATTTCAAGCTCCGTGACTGGGTCTTCTCCCGCCAGCGCTATTGGGGCGAACCCATCCCGCTGGTCTATTGCGAAACCTGCGGCTGGGTGCCGATCCCCTACGATCAGCTCCCGCTGGAACTGCCGATGCTGGACGATTTCTCACCGACGGACGACGGCAGCAGCTGCCTTGCCCGCGCGAAGGATTGGCTCCACACCACCTGCCCCAAGTGCGGTGGGCCTGCCACGCGTGAAGCGGACACCATGCCCAACTGGGCGGGTTCGAGCTGGTATTTCCTGCGCTATACCGACGCGCACAACGAAACCGAATTCGCCTCCCGCGAGGCGCTGGATTATTGGACGCCGGTGGACTGGTACAACGGCGGCATGGAGCACACGACGCTGCATCTGCTCTACTCCCGCTTCTGGCACAAGTTCCTCTTCGATCTCGGCCTCGTTCCAACGAGCGAACCGTATAGGAAACGCACCAGCCACGGTATGGTTCTCGGCAGCAACGGCGAGAAGATGAGCAAATCCCGCGGCAACGTGGTCAACCCGGACGACTATATCCCGACGTTTGGCGCAGACAGCTTCCGCACCTACATCATGTTCATGGGCGCGTTTGACCAGCCGATCCCCTGGAACGAGCAAGGCACGCGCGGCTGCCGCCGTTTCCTCGACCGCGTCTGGGCGCTGCAGGACATGGCGCAAGGCACAGGCGACACCGACGCCGAGATGAAGAAGAAGGTCCACGCGACCATCAAGAAGGTCGGTGAAGACTATGAGCGCATGAAGTTCAACACCGCCATCGCCGCCATGATGGCGCTGACGAATGACTTTTATGCACGCGGCCAGCTCACAAAGGACGAGCTGCACACGCTGGTGCTCCTGCTTGCCCCCGTTGCCCCGCACATCAGCGAGGAGATCAACGAAGCGCTGGGCTTCACTCCGATCAAGGATCAGCGCTGGCCGGTCTATGAAGAGAGCGCGCTGGTGGAGGACGCGGTGGAATACGGCATTCAGGTCAACGGCAAAGTGCGCGGGCGCATCACGCTCTCCCTCTCGCTGGACGCCAAAGCCGTCGAAGAAGCGGCGCTTGCCTGCGAGGACGTCAAACCGCATCTGGAAGGCAAGACGGTGCGCAAGATCATTGTGGTCAAGAACATCGTCAACATCGTCGTTGGTTAAATAGCACACAAGAAACAAACACGGCGCGGAGAAATCCGCGCCGTTTGATTTGTTTTCGTGTTGAATTGATTATGCCGCTTCTTCTTTCACCAACCCAAACCCCGTCTTCTTGTTGCAGATGAGGATGGTCATGTACAGGAGCGCAAGACAGGCAAGCAGGAAATACGGCAACCCCGAAAACCCGATTGCCTGACCCACCCAACCGACCACCGGCGGCATGAGCGTGGCTCCCACATAAGCCGCCGCCATCTGAAGGCCGATGACCGCCTGCGAATAGTTTGCGCCGAAGCGCTGCGGCGTGATATGGATCAAATTCGGAAACACAGGCGCGCAACCGAGGCCAAAGAGTAGCAGCCCCGCGAGGGAAACAACCTGCGGCAGCGGAAGGGCAAGCAGAAGCGCGCCCAGTACGGCGATGAGGATCCCCGTGTTGATCAGCGTCCGTTCCTTGACACGCATCGCGAGCAAACCCGAAATCATCCGCCCGCCCATGATGCCAAAGAAGAACAGCGACCCCCAACTCGCGGCGACGCTTGGATCTACCCCGCGCACGCTGACGAAATACGTCGCGGCCCAGAGCCCGACGCTGGCTTCTCCCGCGCAATAGAAAAAGAACGAGAGCACGGCGAAGACGGCGCCGCGTTTTTTGATTGCCGCGCGGTTGTCGATCTCGATCGGGCCGCCCAGCAGTTCATCCGGCGATGCATGCGACACCTTTCCCCAGAGCGGAAGCGTCAGGAACATGATCACCGCCAACGACATCTGGATGATGGAAACGGTGCGATAACCGCCCTGCCAGTAGCCGTTCAGCTTCAAAAAATGCGACATAATCAGTGGGCTGATGGTTGCACCAACACCCCAGAAGCTATGCAGAAAGCTCATGTGGCTCGCCTTGTAATGCAGCGCCACATAGTTGTTCAGCGCGGCGTCGATCGCGCCGCCGCCCAACCCCAGGGGAATTGCAAGCAGCAACAGCACCACAAAGCTCTTGGTAAACGAGATCGCGAGCAGCGCGCTTGCGGTGAGCAGGACGCACGCCGCAGTTACCCCGCCCGTGCCGAAACGACGGATCACGCGGACGGAGACAAGACTCGAAATCACCGTGCCTACGGTGATGCCGATAGAGACAAAGCCCGCATAAGAGACGGGCGCGCCCAACTGTGCATACGCAACAGGCCATGCCGCGCCGAGCATGGAGTCCGGCAGGCCGAGGCTGATGAACGCAAGATAGATGATCACAAGCAAAATAGTAGCCATGCGCGTATTCTATCGGGTTTTGCCTCGTTTGAACAGTGTTCCTTTCAAATTATGGGACGATGTTGCGCATAACGGGCAGAATTCTCACATCCTGCGAGCACTTCTTACGACATTCACAAAAATGTTGCCGTCTACGCGTGGTTTTTTGTGTCGGATTTCGCTATACTCCTCTTATGCAAAAACACACAGCACCAACCAGCTCCACATCCGGCGCTGAAAAAACCAACGCCGCGCCCGCAACCCGCGGGCAAAAGATTGCCGCAATCACCTCGATTGTGGTGTTTGTCGTCGTTCTCGTGCTTTTGACAATCTTTGTCGGAGGGCCGATCATCAAAACCCTTGGCGATCCCGCTTCGTTTCGCGTCTGGATAGAAGCGCGCGGTTTCTGGGGCAGGGTGCTGTTCGTTGGCATCATGTTTCTGCAGGTCGTCATCGCGTTTATTCCCGCGGAACCGCTGGAACTCGCCGCGGGCTATGCATTCGGCGCGATTTGGGGCACGGTTCTGGTTTGGCTGGGGCTCGTACTCGGCACCACGGTTGTATTCCTCTTTGTCCGGAAGATCGGCATCAAGGCGGTTGAGGTATTCTTTCCGCGCGAGCAGATCAACTCGCTCAAGTATCTTAAGGATGAGAAGGCGCTCAATGCTGCTGCATTCATTCTGTTTTTAATCCCTGGCACTCCGAAAGATCTACTGACCTATATTGCAGGGTTGACGAAGATTCGCCTGCTGCCCTGGATTGTACTCACAAGCATTGCGCGGATTCCCTCCATTGTTACCAGCACGATCAGCGGCAATGCGCTCGGTTTGGAAAAATACGGGCTTGCGATCATCGTGTTTTCCGCAACGGCGCTTGTCTCCGGCATCTGCATCTATTTTTACCAAAGAGCGCAAAAGAAACGCGCGCTTGAGGCTGCGGCGCATGAACTTGCCGCCCAGCCGCTTGCGGAATATCCGATCGAGCAAACGAACGAAGCAACGCCGGAAGCTCCTCCTTCGGCGAATGAACCCAATAAATAGAACAGCCATCCAAACCCAGGTTTGTTTGTCCCATGCGCCCGCACAAGCGGGCGCTTTTTTGTTTTTATCTGCGCGATCCTTTGCACTTTATTACATGAAGATTTTACACGCGATCATCGCTTGCGCCTGCGTTACGCCTTGGTTGCGTGTTTACGATCACGCAAAGAGAGCATATTGCGCGCGAACCCGCCGGAATGAGCCAGATCGTTTTGCAATTGTGAAGGTTTTCACATGCAGCATGCTGCACAATGCGGGGAAAAGTGCTTGTATAGATATTCTTCGCTTTTTGGTGTATATTCACGGTTCTATCCACACCATCCACATAGTTATCCACAGAAAGAGTCGTTTACTTGCGCGATTTTTCTTGGTTTTCCACACTTTCCGCTTTGAATATGGAGGGTGGGGTGTGGAAAGAAATTGTAAAAAAGAAGATGGCATCACTCACTCGCTATGCAAATATGGCGTGATTGTGACTGATAGAATTTGCAAGTTCTACTGTCAAAACTACGCTGTAACAAGTAATTTTTACTGAATTTTTGCCAAAATCCGCATCTCTCGTTGTCGCTTTTCCCCACCACGGCACGCGCGATAGTTTGACGAAACGGTGGTCTTGTTGCCACGCTGTTACGCGAACGGCGTTTGATTGAAAATCTACTTAAAAAAGTCAAAGAGCGTGCAGCCTTGCCGCACGCCCCAGTAGAAAATATTCTATATGCTGTTCAAACCTTCACTGAACGTTCGTCTCCATGCTCTCCTCAATGGAGAGGTAGGGAACGGCGTTGAGCGCGAAGGAATCCGTCTGCCCGTGCAAAAGTTTCCCGTACGCTGCGCTGCCGACCATTGCGGCGTTGTCGGTGCAGTATGCGAAGTCGGGACAGAAGAATGCGATCCCGGCAGCATCTGCGCGCGATTCCATCGCCTCGCGAAGCGCGCGGTTTGCCGAAACGCCGCCCGCAAGCGCGAGCTTTTTGCCCGCTTCCCCTGCCTGCGTCTTTGCCGCGCGGACGGACTTTTCTGCAAGGATGTCAACCACCGTCTTTTGAAACGAGGCGGCAAGGTCCGCATGGTTGACCGTTTCTCCTGCCTGTTCGGCATTGTGGAGGCGGTTGACCACGGCGGTCTTGATGCCGGAGAAGCTGAAATCGAACCCTTCCCCTTCATTAAACGCGGAGCGGAAGCGGTAACGGTTCGGGTCTCCTTCCCGCGCGAGTTTTTCGAGGTTTGGCCCACCCGGGTAGCTTAGCCCCAGCACGCGGGCAACTTTGTCAAACGCTTCGCCCGCCGCGTCGTCCCGCGTCCGCCCGATGAGGCGATAGCGGTCATAATCCTCCACAGCAATGATATGGCTATGCCCGCCGGAGGCCACGAGGCAGGTAAACGGCGGCTCCAGCTCCGGATAGGTCAGATAGTTTGCCGCAATATGGGAGGCGATGTGATGCACACCCAAAAACGGCAATCCCGCCGCGTAGGCGAGGCCTTTTGCATAGCTTAACCCAACCAGCAACGCTCCGACGAGCCCCGGCCCGTTGGTCACGGCGATTGCATCCAGCTCGCCCAGCGTCAGATTCGCTTCGTCCAGCGCAAGGCGCACGACGGAACCGATTTTTTGCACGTGGCTGCGGGAGGCAATCTCCGGCACCACGCCGCCAAAGGGTATGTGCAGCGGAATCTGCGTGTGAATCACGTTGGAAAGAACAGCTCGCCCGTTTTCCACCACGGCGGCAGCTGTTTCATCACAGGAGGTTTCAATTGCAAGGATGTGCACGCGTTCTTTTTGCCGGAGAGCATCCAGCTTTTCCTGCGCCGCGCGTTCATAGTGTGTCATATTTTCCTCAAACAAAATGGGTTAAATCGTTTCTTGGTGAATTTCGATGGGTTGCGCAAGAAAGTTCCGCGGGCGGATGCTATCCGCCCCCTACAGGCGGCTTGAACCGATCCTCCAGCAAATGTCGTGAAAGATTCTTTCTTCTTTCAAAATTCACCCGTGGTGCTTTGCATCCCCCAACCGCAAGAAACCCCAATCCTCAATCGTCCAAAAATCCCGTGTCGTCATGCACGTTTTTCTTCTTTTGCGGTTTACCTGCGGGATTTGCGCCCTTTGGGGCGGATTGTTCCGCGCGGGTTGGGCGCGCTTCACGCGCGGGCGCTGCCGGTGCGGGTTTTTGCTGCGGTTGTTGCGCTGCCGATTGTGCTGCTGCTTGTGCCGCTGCTTGTGCCGCGGCGCGCTTTTTTGCGCGCTTCTCTTCGCGGAGGCGTTCCTGCTCCGCTTCTCCGGCTGCTGTTTCAGCTGCCGCCTGTTTCCTTGCCTTGTTTGCGGCAATGCGCGCGCGTTTTTCGGCAAGGCGTTTCTCTTCTTCCAGCGTCTTGCGCGCGTCGTCCCGTGCTTTCTTGCGCGCGGCGGTTGCGCTATCGCGCGCCTTCTTGCGCGCAACGGCAATTGCGCGGTTACGCTTGTATCCATCCGAAGCGAGCACAAGCGCCACGATGCTCAGCGCGATGAGCACCGCAATCACGATGCCCGAATACAGCCCGACATGCCCGATGATGTCCGAAAAAATCTTCTCCGGCAACATGTTGATCATGCGGCTTTGCGTACCGTCAAACAACCAAAGATCGTTCCAGAAGAACATCTCGTGGAAGAACGTCCAGAAATTGGAGAAATCCAGCGCCGCCCATGTACCGACGAAGCCGAAGACCAGCAGAAACACAAACGAGCCGGAAAGATATCCCTGCGCGAGATACTGCGGCGCCTTGCGGAAATTAACCACCGCGGCGAAGAGGAAAAGAATCAGCATCACCAGCACGCTGACATCCCGATAGGAAGCAATTGTAGTATAGAGCTTTTGCACATCCACCATGTGCTCCGCCTCCTGCGGGTAATCAAACATCTGCGCAGGCGCGCCATTGACCGTAACGGTCACGTTGATGTCCGGAGCGTTCCCCTCCATATAATCCACAAGGCGGTTGAAGGAGGCGACAAGATCCGTATTGCTGATGCCCATCTTGGAACCGATGGCAAGTTTGGTGAACTCGTTGTTGACAAACGTTTCATCGTTGATGACCACCCCAATGGAAGTAAACACCACGACAAAAATCAGCAGTATGGAGGCCAGCGTCGCCATCCCGACAGAAATGAGCTTTCTCATTGCAATCTACTCTCCTAAAAAAACGTTGCGGTATCGCACGCGAATTTCTGTTACCTATCAATATTTGCACATTGGAACGCGCAGCGCTATTATAGCACAGCCTCGCGCTCTCCGCCGCAAAAAGCGTAAGCTTTTGCTCAAATGCCGCAACTTTGGCATAAACACGATTGTCACAATGATACTATCACAACACGGTGATGAATAACAGACGCACGGTGGTTCTGGTTGCAGTTTTCCAATCACGTTCGGTGCGAAACGCTTGCCAGAGACAGTAAACCACGGTAAAATAAAAAGGCAATTATGGTTAACAATCGTATGCGAGTATGCGTGCATCGGACAATCGTATACCATTGTTCCACCATGATTTGGAAAACATGAAACCACCCAGCAACCCCGTATCAAAATTGCGTGCTTGCTAGCGCGCGGAAACGAGGCATCGCATGAGTTATCGCATTTTTACCGACGCAACCAGCGACCTTCCGGCAAGTTTTGCCGAGCAGCTGCACGTCACCGTACTCCCGATGGGTTTCACCATGGAGGAGAAGGAGTATTTCTATATCCCCGGCAACTCGGACATGCCAATTGAAACATTCTTTGAAAAGATGCGCGCCGGCGTTCCCGTCACCACCGCACAGGTCAACAGCTTCACCTTCCTCGAGGCATTTGAGCCGGTACTCAAAGCCGGCGAAGACATCCTCTACATCGGCTTTTCCTCCAAGCTCTCCGGCACGGTACAGAGCGCGTTTTCCGCCGCGGAAGAGCTCATGGCCAAGTATCCCGAGCGTAAGGTTGTCGTGATCGACTCCTGCTCCGCATCGCTTGGCGAAGGGCTTCTCGTCTACTATGCCGCGCGCAAGCAAGACCTTTCTCTCGACGCACTCGCCAAATGGGTGGAGGATAACAAGCTGAGATTTATCCACTGGTTCACGGTGGATGACCTCGTCTATCTCAAGCGCGGCGGACGCATCAGCGGCGCCACGGCCGCCATCGCAACCATCCTCAACATCAAACCCGTCATGCACGTGGACAACGAAGGCTATCTCGTCGCCGTGGAAAAGGTGCAAGGCAGAAAGAAGTCTCTGCGCGCGCTCTATGAGCGGTTGGAAAAAACCGTGGACACGAAGGCAACTGACACCGTCTTCATCGGCCACTGCGCGGCAAAGGCGGACGCGGAATATGTTGCAAAGCTGGTGCATGAAACGTACCCCGACATGATGGTGCATATCGACGACATCGGCACCAGCATCGGCGCGCACTCGGGCCCGGGCACCATCGCGCTGTTCTTCGTCGGAACCGAACGATAAAAGCAGGGTCGTCGGGCTTCGCCCGTAACCCTGATCAACAGTTTCAGTTAGGCGGGAGTTTTTCCCGCCTGATTTTGTTTTTTGCAGTGATACGCCTGACTCACAGATTCATTTTTGTAAATTATTCGCGCGGAGCATACCGCGCGTGCTTGTAAAGCGCCAGCGTTCAGACTAAAATGAAACCACAACTCATCCGCTGACGAAGAAGCAGCAATTGCCGCTTTGCGCTGCGGACGAATATCGGAGGATGCATGGAACCCATCTACATTACGGGACACCGCAATCCGGACACGGACTCCATCGTTGCCGCGATCTCCTATGCCATGCTCAGAAACGCGTTGGGTGATCGCGCCTATACTGCGGCGCGCATCGGCGAACTGAGCGACCAGACCGAGATGCTGCTCAACAAGTTTGACTTTCCTGCGCCGAAGATGCTGCATACCGTGCGTACGCAGGTTTCCGATTTGGATTATGACACGCCTCCCATCCTCTCCGCCGCGGTCAGCGTCTATCACGCCTGGCAAACCCTTGCGACGGACACGCTTGTCGTGCCGACCCTGCCCGTCACCGACGAGGACGGGCGGCTCTACGGCATGCTCACGCCGGAAGAGATTGCGACATATGACATGCGTTTCATCAAGAGCAGCCGAATCGAGGGAATTCCGCTCTTCAATCTTCTCGCAAGTCTCGACGGCAGGCTTATTCACGCCAAAGCGGAACAGACCGCACTCTCCGGTACGCTTGTTATCTCGCTGCCAACGCACGCGGGACTTCCGGAGATTTCCAGCGACAGCGTCGTTCTCTGCGGCAACCAGCCGGAGGTAATCCGCCTCGCGCTTGAACAAAAGGCCGCCGCCATCATCGTTTGCGAAAGCGAGGTACCGGAGACGCTCCTCGCCGGAACACACGAGTCCTGTGTGATCTCTACGCCGTTTGATGCATTTGCCGCCTCGCGGCTTGCGATTCTCTCCGTTCCCGTTTCGCGCATTTGCCGGCGGGAAAATCTCGTCTCCTTCCACTTGACGGATTATCTCGACGACGTACGCGAAGCAACGCTGAAATCACGCTTTCGCAGTTATCCGATTCTGGACGAAAACGACCGTGTGGTCGGCACGCTCTCCCGCTTCCATCTGCTGCGCCCAAAGAGAAAGCGCGTCGTACTCGTGGATCATAACGAACTGCATCAGTCCGTGCCCGGGCTGGAGCAGGCGGAGATTTTGGAGATCATCGACCACCACCGTCTTGCCGAGGTGGAGACGGATGCACCCGTCTATGTCCGCAACGAACCGGTCGGCAGCACCTGCACCATCATTACGAGCATGTTTTTTGAACGCGGTGTGATGCCGAGCAAGAAACTTGCGGGCCTGCTCGCCGCCGCAATCGTCACCGACACCATCGTGTTTAAATCCCCAACGAGCACCGCCGTCGACCGCGCAATGGCTCAGCGCATGGCAAAGATTGCCGGACTCTCGCTGGAAACGCTCGGGCAGGAGATCTTCTCCGTTTCCCCGACGGACGGCACCGACCTCGAAACCCTCTATTTCACGGACTTTAAACAGTTCCAGATCGCGGGTCATTCCATCGGGATCTCGCAGATTACTTCGCTGGATACCGAGGCGCTCTCCGCGCAAAAGCAGGACTTCATTACCCTGATGGAGCGGGAAACCGCGCAGCACAGCTATGATATGATGCTATTGATGCTCACGGACGTGCTCAAGGAAGGTACGCTGCTCATCGCGGTTGGCGACCTAGACTCCGTGGAGCATGCGTTTAACGTTTCATTCAAAGACCACGCAGCGTTTTTGCCGGGAGTCATCTCCCGCAAGAAGCAGATCGTGCCCGCGCTCTCGCTCCTCTGGGGCTGAGTGCACCAAATCCGCGCGCAGGGCAACATCGTTCGTTCGCACCCGGCGCGCCTGCTTTCAAGGAGGAACCATACCTATGCAACTCATCATCGACGGCATCACAACTGAAGCTGCCGCGGGCGAACGCCTGCTGGATATCGTCCGCCGATTGGGCTTAGACAGTACGGACTTAAAAACACGCCCGCTCGCCGCGAATATCGCAGGGGAAACCTTTACACTCAACTACGCACCACTGCGTGAAGCGGGCGCCGCCGCAAACCCGCGCGTGACGCTGAGGCAGGCGATGCGCGCGGCAAACGGCACCGTAACCCTTTTGCGTTATGACAGCGCGCGCGGCAACCGCGTCTATGAGCGCACGATGCTCTTTGTGTTTTTGCTTGCGATGCGTGAACTCTATCCAAAGACACGGGTGCGCATCAACTACGCCGTCGGTGCGGGGTTGTTTGCCAGCGTGGGCGATAGCATGCGCCTGAGCCAACAGGACGTTGACCGCATCAAAAAGGCGATGCGCGAGATTGTCAACGCCGACTTGACGCTGGAGCGGAAACGCCTGGACATCGACGATGCGATCGATTTCTTTTCCGCAGACGGGCAGGAGGACAAGGTTCGCCTGCTGAAATACCGCCAGTTTTCGTTCTTTGACGTGTATCGGCAGGACGACTATGTCGACTATTTTTATGGCGAGATGGCCCCCAGCACCGGCTATGCCTCGGTCTTTGATCTTCAGGCGCAAAAAGGCGGGCTACTTTTACTCCGCCCTTCTTCGGAAGACCCGAACAAACCCGCAAAGCACGTTTCCCTTCCCCGACTCGCCAGCGTGTTTTCCGAAAGTGAGGAATGGGGCAATCTGATGCACTGCGCCGTGGTTGCAGACCTCAACGACATGGTGCTCAGCGGCGAGATCCGCACGCTGATTCGCGTCAACGAGGCGCTGCATGAAAAACGCTTTGCCCAGCTTGCGGATGAGATCATCAACCGCGGGACGCGGGCGATTTTGATCGCCGGCCCTTCCAGCAGCGGGAAGACCACGAGCGCAAACCGCCTCTGCACCCAGCTGCGCGTACACGGCAAAACGCCGGTGCTCGTCTCGCTGGACGACTACTACCTCAACCGCGAACAGCTCAAGCCCGGGCCCGATGGATCGATTGACCTTGAGGATATCGCAACCCTCGACATCGCGCAGTTTCAGGAGGACCTCACCCGCCTGCTGCATGGCGAAGCGGTGGAACTGCCGAAGTTTGACTTCGTCCACCAGCAACGCTGCGCCGTTGGACATACGCTGCGCATCGACGAAAACACGCCGCTGGTCATCGAAGGCCTGCATGGGTTAAACCCGCAGTTGTTGCCGGATGCCGTGGATAAAAAACTGATCTTCCGGCTCTACGTTTCCGCGCTGACGACGCTCAACCTGGACGACCACAACCGCGTGCCGACGACGTATCTTCGCCTCCTTCGCCGCATGGTGCGCGATCACGAGACGCGCGGCGCCTCTGTTGAACGTACGCTTTCCATGTGGGACAGCGTCCGCGCAGGCGAAGAAAAATGGATTTTTCCATTTCAGGAAGACGCAGATGCAATCTTCAACACAACGCTCATCTATGAGCCTGCCGTGCTGAAAAAACATATTTTTCCGCTCCTGAGTGCCGTGCAGCCGGAAAGTGTCTATTATGACGAAGCGCGCTCCATCGTCAAGTTTTTGAATTACTTTGTGGAGGCAAATGTGGAGGATGAAATCCCGCCGACCTCCATCCTCCGTGAATTTGTAGGCGGCAACACGTTTTACCGCTAATCAGCAAAATAGCAAATGACACAATTCCGCCACCCTGCCGGACAGAACCGCAGAGGTGGCGGTTTTGCATGCGGGTTGTCTATCCCTGTTTTTGAAATAAATGTCAGTTTTTACACAATCATATATACAATTTTCACAAAAAGTCGGCGATTTCGTAACAATCTAGTTAAGAAAGAGAAAACGATTCCTTACGCTTGTTGACTTTAGCAAGCTACATTCGTATGATGGTATCAGTCCATGAAACTCCCGTTTCATCCGAATCCGACGCTCCGACAAATTAGGAGGAAAGACAAATGAAGAAAAACATGCTTCTCAAAGTGGCGGCTGTACTTTCGGTACTCATGCTCGCCCTGGTTATCACCGCCGTACCCGGAACAGCACATGCGCTGATCACCGGTGTCACAATTGCACCGGGTGCCGGACAGAGCTATACCATCCCCGTCGGCGGTACGGTCGATCTGACTGCCACCGTTGCCGGAACGCCGGATGGTGTTGATCCCTTGACTTATAGCTGGGCGCAAAACAGCGTGACCAATGTATCGCTGACCTCGACAACTACCGCGGCCACCACGGTTCGCGGTCTTGTTCCGGGAACAACGACGCGTCTTACCGTCACGGCGACCGACCCAACCGGGCCAATCAGCGTGACCAACTATGTTGATATCACGGTTACTGCCATGACACTCAGCAACTCGACCCTCGCCCTCAACGGCGGCGCCACCCAAACACTCACCGTCAACAATGTCTCATCCGGAAGCATCACCGAATGGACTACCAGCAATGCCAATGTGGCAACTGTGAGCTCTTCCGGCCTCATCAGCGCAGTTGGTGCTGGTACAGCGACCATTTTTGCGAAGAACACACCTGACACCGGCAGTGTTCAGACCGCTGGTTGTGTGGTGACTGTCTCTCCGATCATCACGATTACCCCGGCAACGCAGAACATCACCGCGGCCAACACCGCAGGTTCGATTCAGCTCAAGGTTGAATACGGTGGAGATCTGATCACCGGCGCATCCACCGTCTCTTGGGCAAACAGCAACGCGACGGCAGGCGCCCTGACCGTGGCCCCGACCGCGTTTACCGTAGTGAATCCGACCACGCTGACCTGCACGGCAACGTTTGTCTCCAACTCCACGGGCATAAACGCGAGCAGCAACATCACCGCGACGATCTTCGGCGCCGCTTCATTTACCACGTCGAAAGTCTCGGCCGTCAACGTCCGCACCGCACGCTATCTCACCATTGAAGGCGACGCGACGCTGAACAAGGACGACCGCTATGGCGACTATACCCTCACCCTCCATGAAGCCAACGGTACCGTCGTCAACGACAGCACCAGCACGGCGCACTGGAGCTGGTCTTCCTCCTACCTCTCCGTCTCTAACGCGGCGCTGAACGCAGACCGCGCGAAGATGATCAACGGCGTTGCGAAGATTCAGCTGTATGCCCGTTACAACACCCCTTCGAGCGGTACCCGCGTGTATGCCTGGCTCAACAGCGACTCGGGCAACAAAGTGTACTCCACCGTTGTGATCTCCGGCCTCAGCTCGCTTCCGCAGACGGGTCAGGATATGACGATGATCTATATCATGGGCGGTGGAGCCGTTGCGCTTCTCGCCGCAGCGGGGGTTTGGTATGGCATCCGTAAAAAACGTACCGCCGCGTAAGCGGGGAGAGACGAGCGGACTGCCTTCCATCCGTGAAGAACATCACGAATCCACCGCAAAAAACCGCCGTGAGCTGCGCGCAATCCGCGCGCTCGGGCTCACTGCGATCCTGCTTGGCATTGTTGCCTTGGTTTTGCTCGGCGTAAAGCTCTTTGAAGGGCAGGCCGCAGCAAACAACGCAAATGCGCTGTTGGAAGCATATAAAGCACAGGCAACGGTGCTTCCAAACACTGCCAGCCCATCACCGGAGGCCACACAGGGCGCAACGGACGAACCGATTGCCACACCTGAGCCAACCGACGAAGAGTTTGAGCAGACGGACGAAAACGCGGACGCGAGCGCTGCGGCAGATGCAAACCAGCATCTCGCCAACGATGGCTCGGTCACCGCAAATTCGGAATCCGGCGAATATGTGCAGCAGGATGCGCCAGAGCAGGTTTCGAACCTCGATAAAATCATCCAGAAAATCGTCAAGGCCACCGGCGACAATGGCATGATCGGTATTCTGGAGATTCCGGAGATCAATCAGGAGTTGCCCATTATCGGCAAATGGTCATACGACCTACTCAAGATTTCGATCTGCCGCTACAAGGGTCCGGACCCGAATGAAGACGGCAACCTCGTATTAATCGGTCACAACTACAAAAGCGGCGCGCACTTTGGTGACCTTGACAAGCTCTCGGTCGGGAGCGAAATCTTCCTCACCAACACCAAGACAGGCGAGCGTATCCGCTATGAAGTGTATCAGATTAAGCACATCGCGCCTGACGCGTTTAGCGCACTGAAGTCCTATCACGGAGACGCAGGACTCACGCTCATGACATGCCGGAGCAACGGCACAAACCGCTTGCTCCTGCGCTGTGAACAAAAAGAGGCTGAACCGACACTCACTTCGTCGGTCACTCCGACGAAAACCCCAATCAAAACGCCCTGAGTGTACACAAACAAAGCACCCGCTGGAGAAAACACAGTGAACCTGTAAAGTAAAAGT
>DLGD01000033.1 GCA_002482505.1 Christensenella sp. UBA7703
TCTAATCAACGGGGTTCAGTTCATTTACGGGCGCTCTTTTTCAATGCAAAAAAACTATTTTGTGGGCGGCACTGTTCTCACATCTTCATACGATGCTAGACAATAACCCTGCTGCCGCAGAAGGTGGATGGTGTTCTCTTTGCTCTTCGGTGTTTCGCCGCCACCGGAGCAGAGGACGACATTGAGAATTTTGTCTTTTGGTACGAGCGCAAGCGCGGCGTTGAACGCGGGAGCCGGGTGTCCTGCCCAGACGGGGGCCATCAGGGTAACGGAATCATACTGACTCCAGTCGATGGAAAGCGGGCGAATGGCAGAGGCTTTTCTGCCGAGCGCCTGCGGGCATCCGGAGAGAAAGGCGGAGAAGATTCCGCGCTTTTTTGCCTCCAGAATTTCAAACACGTCCGCACCGGATGACGCGGCACGCTTTGCCGCCTCCGCGCGCGTGGCGCCACCAAATGAATAATAGACGATGGCAGATTTCATGGCGGACTATGTCTCCTTTTTCTTCCTAAATGATTTGACTAACAGAAAACGATTGCTTCAAAAATCATATATTTTTGACTGTATGCTTGCATTATAGAATTGCAACGTTACGCTGTCAAGGACGATTCACGCGTGCGAAAAACGCTGATTTTACAAGTAAGCTTTTACATGCGCCCTTGTTTTTGCGGCAGTGTTCATGGTATATTGTATAAGCGCGTGAGGATTTTATGCAAAAGTTCTTCCGCGGAATCATTGCAGCAAAACAGTGCTGCAAACATGACCAGACAGGACAAAACACAGCAGCAACGACAACGGGGGAACAGAATGC
Organism: Christensenella sp. UBA7703; assembly: GCA_002482505.1. GTDB lineage: Bacteria > Bacillota > Clostridia > Christensenellales > CAG-138 > UBA7703. Next base: position 812 of record DLGD01000033.1, read on the forward strand.
AACTATATGACCTGCACACGCACACAAACATGTCCGACGCGCGGTTTTCGATTGAAGACCTCGTCTCGGTGGAACAAAAGCAGGGGCATATCCTCGGCGTTTCGGATCATCTGTTTTGCTGCGGTATCTATACGCTCAACGACATAAAAAACTATCTCGAAATCCTGCAGCTGTATCCCGTTTATCGCGGAGCGGAGGTGAACATGGAGCACCGCTTCAAACTGCCGGATTCGCTGGACGACCAGCTGGATTATGTCATTGCGAGCGTGCATAGCATGCCGGACGGACGCGGTGGCTTTGTGCCGCTGAACCAGTATTTTTCCAAACGCAGCGGGTTTACCGACGCGTACAGCAAGAACTATTCGTCGGATATGAACCGCTATTACTTGGCTTACATCATTCAGATGATGGAGAAGACGTTTTCGACCCAGCGCGTCGATATTCTGGGCCATGCGACCGTGATTCCGTCCTATGACGAGCTGCACGGCACATCGTTTTTGACCCAATGGGAAGATGCGGTGATCGCGCTTTGCAAAAAGTATGATATCGCGCTGGAAATCTCTGGCCTGTGGCGCGCTCCGGGGGTGGATGTGCTGCGCCGCGCACATGAAGCGGGGCTGAAATTTTCGATGGGCAGCGATTGTCACGATCCGATCCAAATCGGAAACCTTGCCTATGTGGAGCAGATGATCACGGAACTCGACTTACAGCCGGAAGACTTTTTTGTACCAAAACGGCAGCTCTCTTTCGATTAACAAGCAAAACTCAGCAAAACAGGCTCCATTACGATTCTCAAGAAAACAATTCAACAAGTAAATAGATCAGCACCTCAATTTTCTTTCGCCGAAAGGCAGGAGGCACGGTATGCGAAATATCCGGGTAGCAGTTTGGGGATTTGGCGCGATGGGCGGCGGCATCACAAAGGTGTTGCTGCAAAAGACGGGCGTGGAGATCACGGGCGTTTGTGATCTGCACCCGAATCGCGTCGGCAAGAGTATCTTTGCGCTTCTTGATTTGGCGCGCGGGGATCGCGCGGACGTGATTGTAAACAGCGATATCGACGCGGTTTTGACGAAAAAGAGCGCGGATGTTTGCATCGTTGCGACCGATTCTTTTACAAAGGACGTCTATCCAAAGCTCGTCAAGGTGCTTTCGCGCGGGATCAACGCCATCAGCACCGCAGAGGAGATGAGCTATCCCGCCGCGAAACAGCCGGAACTGGCAAAAGAGATCGACCGCGTAGCAAAAGAACACGGTGTGACCGCACTCGGCACCGGCATCAACCCGGGGCTGATGATGGACTTGCTCGCCATCTGCCTGACGGGCTGCATGACGAGTGTAGACAAAGTCACCTGCCGCCGCGTGAACTCGCTTTCGCCTTTTGGCCCGCTGGTCATGCAGGAACAGGGCGTCGGGCTTACGCCGGAGGAATTTGACGAAGGCGTTGCAAAAGGCGAGCTGGCGGGGCATGTTGGCTTTATCGAAAGCGTCGGCATGATTTCGCAGGCGATCGGCTGGAGAATCGACGAGTTTTCCCAGCAAATGGCGCCGATTTTGACCGAAGTCGACCGAAAATCGCCCTATGGCTTTGCGGCGCGCGGAAACGTCGCGGGGGTGAATATGACCGGGCAGGGGTATTTGGATGGCAAAGTCAAGATTGACATGATCCATCCGCAGCAGATTGAGCCGGAGCTTGGCGGCACGCACACGGGCGACTACATTACGCTCGAAGGCACGCCGCGCGTTCAGATGCAGATTCAGCCTGAGGTGGATGGCGGCATCGGTACCATCGCAATGTGCGTCAACATGATTCCGCACGTGATCAACGCGCGCCCGGGCCTTAAGACGATGATCGATCTGCCCGTTCCGCATGCGATCATGGGTGACATGCGCGATCAGATTGAGGAAGGACTTCTGCTGTAGCGGTTCCATATCAAGATATTCGTGATCAAATTGAAGAAGGCTTATTGGACTAACGTTTGAACGAGGTGATTACCGTGGCAAACAAAGGCGACTGGGTTCGCATCCATAGCATCATATTAATGCCCGAGCAGCGCTCCAGCGCTGTTCCGGAGGACACAAAGGCCGTCCCGCTGGAACAGTGGACAAAGGGATATCTCCACGCGGATACCCTCCTTGGCGGCGCGGCGAGCGTTACCACGCGCACGGGGCGCATCGTCTCCGGCACGCTGGTGGACGAAACGCCGCACTATACGCATAGCTTTGGCGATTTTGTGCCGGAACTGCAACAGGCGGGCGACGAAGCATTTGCCTTCCTCTTTGGAGGTGCCAAATGACGACGAAGGACAACAGCTTTGCCGCCGTCATGGCGCGCAAGAGCGAGATCATCCGCGCGGCGGTTGGGGTTGATTACAAGCAGTTTGAAAGCGGCTCGATTGCGTTTGACTATGAAAAAATGATGGCATCCACTGGCTATACGCTGGAAGATGTTGTCGAGATTCAGCGCGGGTTTGCGATCGGAAACACACCGCTGATCGAGCTGAATAATATCACGGCGCTTGTGCGCAAGCTCAGCAAGGACGGCTACGGCGCGCGCATTTTCATCAAGGACGAGGCTGCAAATCCCAGCGGGAGCTTTAAGGTGCGCAGGGCTGCCACGAGCATCCACCACGCTAAGCGCATGGGCTATCCAGGCGCGCTCTCCGCAACCAGCGGAAACTACGGTGCGGCGGTTGCAAGCTGCTGCGCAAAGAGCGGGCTTCGTTGCATCGTCGTGCAGGAATGCTACGATTCGCGCGGGGTCGGGCAGCCGGAGATCATCGAAAAAGCGCGCAAGTGCGAAGCACTCGGCGCGGAGGTGGTGCAGCTTTCGGTTGGCCCGGAGCTGTTTTATACCGTGCTGCGCATGCTCGAAGACACGGGCTATTTCAACGCCTCCCTCTATACCGCTTTTGGAATCGAGGGCATCGAAACGCTTGGCTATGAGGTGGCTCAGCAGTGCCGCGCGCAGACGGGGAAAGACCCGGATGTGGTCGTCTGCACCAACGCGGGCGGCGGCAACCTGACGGGCACCGCGCGCGGGCTGCACAAGGCGGACTGCAAGGCGCAGATCGTCGCCGCGAGTGTTAACCTCAAAGGTTTACACATGGCGAGCGACACGCAGTTCAACAAAAAATCGTTTACGACCGGGCATACCGGTTTTGGCATGCCGTTTTCCACCTGGCCGGATCGCAGCGATGTGCCCAGAAGCGCGGCGCGCCCGCTACGATACATGGATCGATATGTGACGGTGAATCAGGGCGAGGTGTTTTACACCACGGAGCTGCTTGCGCGGCTGGAAGGAATCGAGCGCGGCCCCGCGGGCAACACGAGCCTGGCCGCGGCGATCTCACTCGCGCAGGAGTTGCCGGAGGATCAAATTGTCGTCGTGCAGGAGACGGAATACACCGGCGCGGGCAAACACGGCAGCGCGCAGCTCTCCTTTGCGCGGCAAAACGGAATTCGTGTTTCGTTGGGCAATCCGAAAGATGAGATCGCGGGAGAGAGCATCATCCTGCCCGCGCATCCTTCGCTGCTGCATGCGGTGGACGTCGATCTCGACCACATACGGCGCTCGCTGATTACCCACGCGGCAACGACGGTTGACCACGCACCCACGGAAAACGACATCACATTTCTTGCGGAAGAGACGAAATCAAGCGAAGCATTCGTGCGAGAAGCACTCAAACAAGTCGAATAAATCCTGAACAATATCGGGAGGAAACTATGATCAAACGGGAAGACGATTTTCAAACAAGGCGCGAGCACCTGAAGAACCTCAGTGACGATGAACTCAAGGCGCGGTTCTGGTCACTGACCGGACAACTGGTCGATCCGCTGCTGGAGCTGGCAAACGAGAACACATCGCCCGCCATTGAGCGCAGCGTGCTGCTTCGGATGGGCTTTAGCTCGCTGGAAGCAAAAGCGATTGTAGATGCCTGCATGGAAAAGAGCCTGACAGGTCACGGCGCGGGCAATGTGGTCTACCGCTATGCCAAACACAAAGGGCTGGAGATTCGCGAAGCGGGGCTTGCACTGCTGACTCCCGCGAACATGGAAGAGGCGGCAAGCCTGTTTGGAGGCAAACAATGAGCGAATATCGTCTTTTGCCGGAAGAAAACATCGATGTCGCGAAGATTTTAGAGGATTTGGAGCACTACCATCCCCGCCGCAGAGGTTGGACCTGGCGCGAACCCGCGCCCGATCTCGTGATGGGGCCTTTTACCTATCACGATTGCAGCCAGCCGCTCAAGGACGGCGTCCCGCTGCCCCCCGCGCACTATTTTGGCGACGTTGACCCGCAGCCCATGCCGGTCATCACCACCGAGATCGCAAGCGGCCGTTTTGAAGACGACATCCGTCGCATGCGCATGGCGGCGCATCACGGCGCGGATCACATTATGGTCATCCGCACCTCCGGACAGAGCCACTACGACGGGCTGATTGAAGGCACGCCGCAAGGCAGCGGCGGGGTTCCGATCACGCGCAAACAGGTGCGCGCGCAGAGAAAAGCGCTTGACCTGATTGAGGACGAAGTGGGTCGACCCATCAACTACCACAGCTATGTCAGCGGCGTGGCTGGGCCGGATATCGCCGTCATGTTCGCGGAAGAGGGCGTGAACGGCTGCCATCAGGACCCGCAGTATAACGTGATCTATCGCAACATCAACATGCTGCGCTCGTTTGTGGACGCGGCGGAGAGCAAGCAGCTCATCGCCTGGGGCAACATGGCGCAGATTGACGGCGCGCACAACGCGAACGCCACCGCGCGGGATGCCTGGAAAGTCATGCCGGAGCTGATGGTGCAGCACGCGATCAATGCGCTGTATTCCCATAAAGTCGGTGTTCCCAAAGAAAACATCTGTCTTTCGACCGTGCCGCCGACGGCGACGCCGGGGCCTTGCGTCTATATGGATCTGCCATATGCGGTTGCACTCAGGCGGCTTTTTGACGGCTATCGCATGCGCGCGCAGATGAACACGAAATACATCGAATCCAGCACGCGCGAAGCGACGGTGACACATGTGCTCAACATGGTGGTCAGCAAGCTCACCAGCGCGGATATTCAGTCCACCATCACGCCGGACGAAGGGCGCAACGTACCCTGGCACATCTACAACATCGAAGCCTGCGACACGGCAAAGCAGACGCTGGTCGGGCTAGATGGTCTCATGGAGATGGTGGAGCTCAAGAAAGACGGGTATCTGGAAGAAAAGTCCCGCGAGTTGACCGAACGTGCCGTTCTCTTTTTGGAAGAGATGATCGAAAAAGGCGGCTACTTCGCGGCGGTGGAAAGCGGGATGTTTGTCGACAGCGGCATTTTCCCGGAGCGCAACGGAGACGGCATCGCGCGCAAGCTTTCCGGCGGCATTGGAGCGGGAACGGTCATCAAACGCGAGCCGGACTATATGGCGCCCGTCACCGCGCATTACGGCAAAAACAACGTCGCGCAATATGGCGGCGATCCGGCGAACCCCGCCGCGCTGATCGGTGGCTGCACCCTCGAAGTGCCGGAGAAGATCGTCTATATCGACGAACTTGACGAGGAAGACAACGTCTATCTGCGCATGGACGGCGTAAAGGCGTTTGCCCAGCCGAACGCTGAGAAGATCCGACCGGAGATGGAGTGGCTGGCGGACGGAACCGTCCTGCTGACATTCTGTTTTCCCGCGGAGAAGAAAATTGCGGAAGCCGCTGCCATCGAATGTGCGCGGCGGATGAATCTCAAAGACATCTCGGTGATCTCGCGCGAGGTGTTGCACCGCGCGGAGGGTACCCGAATCGAGCTCAAGGGCAAGGTCGATTTTGACATCGACATCGCGTCTCTCGTGATTCCGCCCGAACCCGATTTACTCAGCGATGATGAATTGCGAGAGGCAATCGAGCAAAGACCGATGCGCATTGTCTGCGGCACCATCGGCGAAGACGAGCACTCGGTGGGGTTGCGGGAGATCATCGACATCAAGCACGGCGGCATCGAGAAATACGGTATCGAAGTGCATTATTTGGGCACCTCTGTTCCGCCGGAAAAACTGGTTGGCGCGGCGATCGAGCTCAACGCGGACGCGATGCTCGCCTCCGTGGTGATCTCGCATGATGGTATTCACTATAAAAACATCGCACGGGTCGATCGCATCGCACGGGAGATGGGCGTGCGCGACAAGCTGTTGTTTGCGGCGGGCGGCACGCAGGTGGAAGGCGACCGCGCGAAAGAAGCCGGCGCAGACGCGGGATTTGGCAGAGGGACGCACGGCAACCATGTTGCGACATTCTTAGTCAAAGAACGAGATCGTCGCGCGAAAGAATAATATGTTTGCGGATGTACTCATCGCCGAGATCGGCTCCACAACCACGTTGGTCAGCGCGTTTTCGCTGGGGGATGCTCCGCGTCTGCTCGGCCAGGGTCAGGCGGCGACGAGCGTGCTCGAAGGCGACGTGCGTGTCGGGCTCAATCAGTCAATCGATGCGCTGAAGGAGAATCTCGGCGTTCGCGAACTGTCATATGGCGAACTGCTTGCCTCGTCCAGCGCGGCGGGCGGCTTAAAGATGTGCGTCCACGGGCTGGTTTACGACATGACGGTCAACGCGGCGCGCGCTGCCGCGCTTGGCGCAGGCGCAATCGTCCGCCAAACCACGGCGGGCAGGCTAACGGAAGCAGACCTCGACGAACAGCGCGCAATCAAGCCGAACCTGATCCTGCTTGCGGGCGGAACCGACGGCGGAGAGCGGGAAACCGCGCTTTGCAACGCCCGGCGCATCGCCCAAGAGGGCACGGGCGCGCCCGTTCTTTACGCGGGCAACGCGCAAAACCAGGGCGCAATCCGCGCGATATTCGAGCAGGCAAATATTCCCGTTTACATCGCGGAGAACGTATATCCAAGGCTGGATGTGCTGAACATTGAGCCGGTGCGAAAGGTGATTCACGCGGCGTTTGAACGGCACATCGTTACGGCGCCGGGGATGGAACACATCCGCGATCTGGTTACGGGAGCAATTTTACCCACGCCGGGTGCTGTGATGGAAGCCGCCATGCTGCTCTATGAAGAGATTGGCGATCTGTGCGTGCTGGATATCGGCGGCGCGACCACGGATGTTCATTCGGTCACGCAGGGGTCGGACGAGATTGCACAGCTGCTCACCGCGCCGGAGCCGTTCAACAAACGCACGGTCGAGGGCGATCTGGGCTTGTTCGTCAACGCGCATCACCTCGTGGAGCAGCTTGGAGAAACGAAACTTTCGCGCGAACTGGGGTTGGATGTTTCCGCCGTGATGCGGGATTATCGTGCAATTCCCGTTTCGAAGGAGCAGTTTTTGCTGACCTCGCGCCTTTGCGTCGAGGCAGGTGTAACCGCGATCAACCGTCACGCAGGAAAACTTCGACACTATTTTACGCCACAAGGGCGCGCAACCGCCGCCGAGGGAAAAGATTTGACACAGGTAAAGACCCTGATCGGTACCGGCGGCGCGCTGACAAGGCTGCCCATGCGGGAGAGAATTTTACGACAGCTTGCGGATTGTAACCAAAATGGAAGTATGCTCTATCCCAAACCAGGCAGCATGCGGCTTGCGTTTGACGAAAGTTACACCATGGCTTCGCTTGGCGTACTCGCAAAGACGAACTCGCAGGCGGCAAAAGAGCTATTAGTGGCATCCTTGCGTTTTGTATAATTGTTGAAACGGATGATTGAGGTTTCTATGTCAACTTACCCGCGCATTACAGCGGACCTAACAAAAATCAAACACAATATCGATGCGTTATGCGCGCTCTGCGGTGAAAACAGCGTTTCGATTGCCGCGGTGACAAAAGTCGTCTGCGCGGACGAGCGTATTGTTCGTGTACTGGAAGAGAGCGGAGCCGCCATGCTTGCCGACGCGCGGACGGAGAACCTCGCGCGGCTCAACACGCAAAAACCGAAACTGCTTCTGCGCGCGCCCGCGCCGGAAGAAGCGGAGGAGGCGGTGGCTCTTGCAGACATGAGCCTGGTCTCTGAGATTGCGACCATTCAAGCCCTCGGAACCGCAGCACGTACAGCGGGCAAAGTACACCAAATCATACTCATGATCGATCTGGGCGATCTGCGCGAAGGACTGTTATTTTTGGATCGGGAGGCGATCTATCGCGCAGCGGACGCGGCGAAGGTGGAAGCGGGGATTGCGCTTGTCGGCGTTGGTACTAACCTGACCTGCTATGGCGCGATCATTCCCGATGAAACAAACCTTGGCGAGCTTTGCAAAATCGCCGAAGAGCTGCGCGCGAGAACGGGGTTGCGCATCCCGATCGTCTCCGGCGGGAACTCCAGCACGCTTGGGTTACTCAAACGCGGGCTGGTGCCGGAGGGGGTGAACCATCTTCGCCTTGGCGAGTCGATCTTGCTTGGCAACGACACCGCCGCCTGCCGCGTGATGAACGGACTGGTCGGTGACGCATTCACGCTCGCCACCCGGTTGATCGAAGTGCAGCGAAAGCCAAGTGTGCCCATCGGCGAGAGCGGGGCAAACGCCTTTGGCGAACACCCGACGTTTGAGAGCCTTGGCGATCAGATTCGCGGCATCTGCAAGATTGGACGGCAGGATACCGTCGCGGACGGGCTAACCCCGCGCGATGGCGACATCAAGATTATCGGCGCAAGTTCGGATCACCTGATCGTCGATCTCACCCACGCGCGGGAGTATCGCGTGGGCGATGTGCTGGAGTTTACTCCGGACTACGGCGCGCTGCTCAGGGCCTATACAAGCCCGTATGTGGCACGAGGATATATCGAATAATCCAATCGAATGTAAGTAAAACGGACGGCAAATCTGCCGTCCGTTTGTGTGCTGCAATATGCTTTTTTACGGTCCGACGGGCGCGGGGGAATCCGGCACGACGACTTCTTCCCAAACTAGGCTTGTTTCCATCGTGTCCTTGAGTTCTTCCCAGCCGTCTTTGTTGTTTCCAAGCGTCGTCATTCCGAAACCGACGCGGCTGTCATTATACGGGTGCTTCTGAGTGTATTCCATCCAGAGCGCGGTTTCGTCGTTGTAGACGAGGTTGGTTGACCACTGGTTGCCGGACAGATCGGGGTTTTCCGTGGAGTATACCACAGGAATGAAATTTGTCTTGAGATCACTCATGTAAAATTGAACGTACAGGTTTTTTCCTTGTTGGTACTGGGTCGCGTCGACGATCTCGTCCTCCAACTGCTCCCAGGAGCCGCCGAGATCGGCAAGGATCTTTGCGCGGAACGAGTCATTGCTGAAGTTACTGTTTGTGATGCCGAGGAGCGCACGTTTTTCTGCGTTGCTCGTGCAGGCGTTAAACTGCGTCAGAAGGGTGTTTGCGCGCTCCAGCAGGCGCGTTGCCGTAGAAGATTTTGGCGTTGCGGTCGGGGTAGCGGTTGGGGTTGCCGTCGGGGTAGCGGTTGGGGTTGCCGTCGGGGTAGCGGTTGGGGTAGTCGTCGGAGTAGCCGTCGGGGTAGCGGTCGGGGAAGCGGTTGGGGTTGCCGTCGGGGTGACGGTAGGGGTAGCAGTCGGAGTTGCCGACGGCATACCTGCGGCCGGAGCCGGTTCCGTGACGGGAACTTCCATAGTAACAAGCGGAATCACTTGGGCTACGTCAGCTCCGGCGAGCGGGACTGTTTCATCCGAAATCGCTTCCAGTGATGCATTCTGCGCCATTTCGCTGATCGTTCCGGGATTGGAGGCGACAACACTGTTAGCGTTGCTGCAATTGCGCAGACTCAGCGCGATCACAGCCACAAGCGCCAGAATTCCAACTACGATTAAAATGCGTTTTGTTGTTTTGTTCATTTGCCAATCGGCCATCCTTTTTTTACGTTCGTGTCCTAGCATACGCATCTTTCGTTACATCTGCGTTACGAATGGAAGATGCGATAAAAAACGACATAAATCTTTTTGCAGTACGAAAAATCACGAAAGTTTTCTCATATAAAGTGGTCAAACAACCCGAATTTGGCTTGTGTTACACAAAAATTGGGAGCGACCGGCTGGCTGAGATGGGATTACATCATTTCATTACAATGTGATAGTTGGGCCCGCATGGATAAAACGTGCGGTTGTTACACAATCGACCGCGACGTTACAATGCACTCGCGAAAATAACAAAAACAAATGTAATATCTACGCAACAAAAAACCGTCAAACCAAGAGATTTGACGGTTTTCAGTGCGTATGCTCAAAAATATATTATCATTCGAGTGCGCGGCAGATCCGCTCCAATCCTTCGCGCAAGATACTGCGCGGGCTTGCGAGATTGACGCGCATGAAGCAATCCGCATTGTCCACAAAATCTTCACCAAACTGGACAAACACCCCTGCTTGTGAAATCGTTCGTTTGAGCTCCTGCTCGCTCAACCCATACCCCGAAAGATCGACCCAGGCAAGATAGGTTCCCTGCGCAACAGAGAATCTTGCCTTTGGTAATCGCTCGTCGAACAGCTTTTTCATCATGGAGAAGCTCCCGTCCAGATAGTCCCGCAGTTCTTCCAGCCAATCCTCCGAACGGTCGTATGCGGCAACGGTTGCCTCGTTGGAGAGCGCGTTCGGGTGACCGTTGTAGTAGTTCTTCGTCCAGTCGCGGAGGAGAGCGTCATCCGGAATAAACAGATGCGCGTGGCAGTTTCCTGCAATATTAAAGCTTTTGCTGGGGCTCGTGCAGGTGATGATGCGCTTCTCTTCCGGGAAAAGCTTTGCAAGCGGTATGTGAACCATGCCTTTGCGCGTCAAATCTTCGTGGATTTCGTCGCTGATGACGAATACATCGTTGGCAAAGCAGAGTTTACCGAGGCGTTTGAGTTCGATTTCCGTAAACACGCGTCCCGTGGGGTTATGCGGATTGCAATGGAAGAACATTGCACAGTTCGGGCGGCTCAGCTTTTCGGATAAATCTGCAAAATCGATCATCCAGTTGCCATCCTGACAAATCATGCGAGAATAGACCGGAACACGGCCTTGCTTCTTCACTGCGTCGTCAAACGGACGATAGGCCGGCGTGAGGAAGCAAACCTCGTCCCCGGGGTTGGTCAGCCGCGCAACTGCGGCAAACAGCGCGCTGACAATACCCGCGGAATAGACAATCTGTTCCGGTTCTGTTTTCCAGCCATAGCGGCGTTCCATCCAGCGGCATGTGCTCATTTTGCACGCATCGCTGAGGTTGGTGTAGCCGAGAATTTTTCGATCAAGCCGGATTTGCATTGCGCTGAGAATTTCCGGTGCGCAGGCGAAGTCCATATCCGCAACCCAAAGCGGGATATGATCCTCGGGTAAATACGGGTTAATCTTTATGCCTGCTTCCAACTTTATGGCGTTTGTTCCCGCACGGTCGATGATTTCGTCAAAGTTAAATTTCATGCGTTCTCTCTCCAAATTGATTCAAATCATGTGCCATTCGATGATGTGCGATTTCTAAAAAAGACATTGCGAATCCAGTATAGTCAAAACGTGAAAGAATTGCAAAATCGTCTGCAAAGTTATTAATAACGATTGCAAAGTATAATTCTATGGTTATAATTTAAAGTGTGTAAAAGAGGTGATTTTCAAGATGAACAAGAGTGTGTATTCGCTTGTCCTATCAGACGAAATCGTGCAGGAGATCGACCGCATGGCATATGAAGCAGGCGCAAGCCGTTCCGCGATGATCAACCAGATCTTAGCGGAGTGTGTGCGCTACACCACGCCGGAGAAGCGCATGCGCGAGGTGTTTTCCGCGATCGAACAGATGCTGCTTGGCAGTGTGTTTGAGCCGCAGCTGCAGCCTTCAGAATCGATGTTTTCCCTGCGCAGCGCATTGGACTATAAATACAACCCCAGCGTGCGATACAGTGTCGAGCTCTATAAAAATGCACGGCCTTTGCTTGGCGAACTGCGCGTTTCCGTTAGGAGCCAGAACAGCGCGCTGGTGCTTGCAATGTTGCAGTTCTTTAAGCTCTGGACTCGCATCGAAACCACCTATATCGGGCGCGTCGAGTGCGCAATCGAGGACGGACGGTATCTTCGAAAGCTCCGACTTTCGGACGATGGCAAGCTCACCAATGAGCAGATCGGAGAGGGAATTGCGGGATATATCAATCTCTTGGATTCCGCGTTGAAACAGTATTTTGAAACCATTCACGACCCCGCTTTGGCAGTGACAAACGTTGAAAAGCGCTATGTCAACTATATCCACAGTGGCGGAATGATCTTGTAATCAGGGGGTGACGGGTAATGAACGTCAATCAGTTAACACAAAAAAGCATTGAGGCTGTGCAAAACGCACAGCAGATCGCCAGCGAGCGAAACAATACGGAGGTGACGCAGGCGCACCTGCTATTTGCGCTGATTTCTCAGCCGGATGGGCTGATCGGCAGCATCCTAACCGCCACGGGCGCGGATAGCAACCGTCTGCGCCAGGATGCGGAGCGCGAGGTCAACGCCTTGCCGACCTATAATACCGGCTCTGGGTCGGATCAGATCTATGTGTCGCAGGACTTAAATGCCGCGCTCAACGAGGCGGAGAAACGCGCAAAAGAGATGGGCGACCAGTATGTTTCGGTGGAACATCTCTTCCTCGGCTTGATGAAGAAGGCGAACGACGCGCTCAAGAAATTTTTCACACGAAACAACGTCACGGAAAAAGCATTTGTTGAGCAGCTGAAAATCGTCCGCGGCAACAAGAGCGTAACCACCGATAACCCGGAAGGCACATACGACGTGCTCACGAAATACGGACAGGATCTGGTGGAGCTGGCGAAAAACCAGAAGCTGGACCCCGTGATCGGCAGAGACGACGAAATCCGTAGCGTGATTCGTATTCTCTCGCGCAAAACGAAAAACAATCCTGTGCTCATCGGCGAGCCCGGCGTCGGCAAGACCGCGATTGCGGAAGGGCTTGCGCTGCGCATTGTGCGCGGAGACGTGCCGGACAACCTGAAAGACCGCAAAGTGTTCGCGCTGGACATGGGCGCGCTGATTGCAGGCGCAAAATTCCGCGGCGAGTTTGAAGAGCGGCTGAAATCCGTGCTCAACGAGATCAAGGAAAGCGACGGAAGGATCATCCTCTTCATCGATGAACTGCACAACATCGTTGGCGCGGGCAAGACCGAAGGCGCGATGGACGCGGGCAACCTCTTAAAACCCATGCTCGCGCGCGGGGAACTGCACTGCATCGGCGCAACCACGCTCGACGAATACCGCCAATACATCGAAAAAGACGCGGCTTTGGAGCGCAGATTCCAGCCGGTGCTGGTCGAGGAGCCGACCGTGGAGGATACGATTTCGATCCTGCGCGGACTCAAGGAGCGCTATGAGGTGTTCCACGGTGTGAAGATTCAAGACGCGGCGCTGATTGCCGCGGCAACGCTATCGCATCGCTATATCTCCGACCGCTTCCTGCCCGACAAGGCAATTGACCTCGTGGATGAAGCTTGCGCGCTCATCAAGACCGAGCTCGACAGCATGCCGATGGAACTGGATACCGCCAGCCGGAAGATCATGCAGCTGGAGATTGAGGAAGCCGCACTCAAGAAGGAGACGGATAAACTCAGCCGTGAGCATTTGGAGGAGATTCAACGGGAGATTGCAGAACTGCGCGCAAACTTCAACGAGATGAAGGCGAAGTGGGAAAACGAAAAATCCGCCATCGGAAAAGTGCAGCAACTGCGTGAGGAGCTGGAACACACCAATGCGGAGATTACCAAAGCGGAGAGCGCATACGATCTCAACAAAGCCGCCGAGCTGAAATATGGCAAGCTGCCGCAACTGATCGCGGAGTTGGAACGGGAAGAAAAGCTCGCCGAGAGCGGCGCGCATGCGACCACCTATCTGCACGACCGCGTGAGTGAGGAGGAAATCGCGCGCATCGTCGCCCGCTGGACGGGAATTCCCGTCTCACGTCTCATGGAAGGCGAGCGCGAAAAGCTCCTTCGTCTGCCGGAGATTCTGCACCAGCGCGTCATCGGGCAGGACGAGGCGGTAGATCGCGTCAGCGACGCAATCCTGCGCTCACGCGCGGGCATACAGGACCCCAACCGCCCGATCGGTTCGTTCCTGTTCCTCGGACCCACCGGCGTTGGCAAGACAGAGCTGGCAAAGGCGCTTGCGCAGGCGCTCTTTGATGATGAGAAGAGCATGGTGCGCATCGATATGTCCGAATACATGGAGAAATTCAGCGTCAGCCGACTCATCGGAGCACCTCCGGGATACGTTGGCTATGACGAAGGCGGGCAGCTCACCGAAGCCGTGCGAAGAAAACCGTATGCGGTTGTGCTGTTTGACGAGGTCGAGAAAGCGCACCCGGACGTGCTGAACGTGCTCCTGCAAGTGCTGGACGACGGGCGTATTACAGACGGGCAGGGCAGGACTGTGGATTTCAAAAACGCGATTCTGATCCTCACGAGCAACCTAGGCTCGGATGTGATTTTGGAAGGAATCGACCGCGAAGGTTGCATCACGGACAGCGCAAGGGATCTTGTGATGCAGATGCTCAAGCAATCGTTCCGGCCGGAGTTCCTCAACCGACTTGACGAAATCGTGTTCTATCGCCCGCTGAAGAAGGCGGATTTGATTCAGATTGTCGATCTGCTGATCACCGACCTTGGTAAACGACTCAGCGCGCGGCAGCTCAAGGTGAACGTGACCGATGCCGCGAAAGAGTATATCGTGGATGAAGGGAGCGACCCGCTTTATGGTGCGCGCCCGCTCAAGCGGTATCTGCAAAGCCGCGTGGAGACGCTGCTGGCGCGGAAGATCATAGCGAGCGATATCGCACCGGACACGACGCTGGTCATCGACAAAAACGAAAACGGACTGTTTGTGCGTTAAGAACTTACACACAAAAACAGCGGCACTCCCGATCTCAGGGGTGCCGCTGTTTGTTTCTGAAAGTGCTTAATTAATATTCGTCCGGCAGTTCGATTTCAGAATACAACAGCCGGATTGTTAAATCCTCATAGACCATGAACTCATAATACGCCGTGCCCTCCGCGCTGCTGTTGGAGCCGTCCCAATCCAGCGCATGGACATAATAGAGCCGCACGGTTGCGATGCCCGGAACGACACCCGCAAACGCGTTTTCCAGCACGCCACTTGCACCCATGAACGCATAGGTTTCGTCGTCGCGATACGTTTGTCCGATATAGACTTCACCCGTGTTGTCGCCGCCCGCGCGCGCAACCCAAGTAAAACCGCTCGCCTGATCGCAGGGCAGTGTATCCACATAGGTTACCTCCGGCTTTTTTGCGCATCCAAAGAAAGACGCAAACAGGAGCGCAGTCAACGCGAACAGAAGTGTTTTTTTCAGCAGTCTCTTCATAGCAGAACCCTTTCGCAAAGATGCGCGGTTCCGGTTGAGTACCCCGCCGGAAAACGGGTGGGTGGTCGTTGATGATTTCATTAAGTGTATTATGACATATAACACACTTAACTTCAACCTTTTGCGCCTTATTTTATCGATTCGTCATATATGACAGTTGTCGCAAGCAAATTGTGACGAGAAAATAATAAAAAAAGATACTTGACGGGACAGAAAACATCCTATATAATTCCGCCATAAGCTGTGAAGCGGAGATAACGGACGAATACGACCTCCTAGAGAGCAGGGGCGCTGGTGAAAGTCCCGCAGGAAACGATCGTTCAAATGGACCGCCGAGCGCGCAGGGGAAGAAAAGTATCCTGCGACGGGTCGTGACCGTTATATCGCGGGGAATGTGTTGGCATTTCCACAAAGAGTCCGATTTTATCACAAAATCGGGAAACAAGGTGGCACCGCGAGAGCATCGTCCTTGTTTCGGCGTAAGCGTCGAAACGAGGGCGTTTTTGTTTGCCACAAAACAAAAATTAAAAAAACAAGAATATGAAAGGACATACGTCCGCGGCCAACGGCGGGCAAAGGAACACACAACATGATGACGTACAAAGATTTCACGAACTATGTCAAGCTCTACCCCGACGAAAACGGCCGCTTTGGTGAATATGGCGGCGCCTATCTGCCGCCGCAGCTCGTACCCGTGTTCAAAGAGATTGACGACGCCTACGAGACCATCTGCCACAGCGCACAGTTCATCAGCGAACTGCGTAGAATCCGTAAGGAGTTTCAGGGCCGCCCGACACCTGTGTACCACGCGGAACGCCTCAGCCGCATGCTCGGGAAGACGCAGATTTACCTCAAACGCGAAGACCTCAACCATACCGGCGCGCACAAGCTCAACCACTGCATGGGCGAAGGTTTGCTTGCAAAATTCCTTGGTAAAAAGAAGCTGATCGCCGAAACAGGCGCGGGACAGCACGGCGTTGCCCTCGCGACCGCGGCGGCCTATTTCGGCCTTGCGTGCGACATCTACATGGGTGAGGTAGACATCGCCAAGCAAGCCCCGAATGTGACCCGTATGAAGATGCTCGGCGCGCGCGTCATCCCCGTCTCACACGGGCTCAAGACGCTCAAGGAAGCGGTAGACGCGGCGTTTATGGCGTATCTGAATGAATATGAAGACGCGATCTATTGCATCGGTTCTGTCGTTGGCCCGCATCCGTTCCCGAAGATGGTACGTGATTTCCAGATGGTGGTCGGCATCGAAGCCAAAGAACAGTTCCTTGAAATGACCGGGCTTCTGCCGGATATCGTTTGTGCCTGCGTCGGCGGCGGCTCCAACGCGGCGGGAATGTTTACACCCTTCTATGAAGAACCGGTGGAAATCGTTGGCGTAGAGCCAATGGGTAGAGGCGCGAACATTGGCGACAACGCGGCCTCGATTACGTTTGGTAAAAAAGGCGTGCTGCATGGTTTCGAGAGCCTGCTGCTGCAGGACGAAAAAGGCGAGCCGCTGCCCGTCTACAGCATCGCCAGCGGGCTCGATTACCCCTCCGTAGGCCCGGAGCATGCGTTCATGCATGATGTTGGCCGTGTACAGTATACCAGTGTGACGGACGAAGAAGCCATGGAAGCGTTCTTCTTCCTCAGCCGTTATGAGGGAATCATCCCCGCAATCGAAAGCTCGCACGCGTTGGCGTATGCCATCCGCTATGCGCGCGAAAACAGCCGCGGCTCCATCCTCGTCAACCTCTCGGGCCGAGGCGACAAGGACATCGACTACGTCTTTGAACACTATGGTTATGGGGAACAGTTCTTTGACAAGAAGTAATCGGCTTACACAATGGGACTATCTTAGAAACTCAAACTAAGCAGATCGATCTTTTGATAAGAAAAAACTCTTCTATATTATGTATCTAACAATACGGGACGGCGCAAGAAGTTGTGTCCGTCCCGTGTAAAATTTGCTTGACGGGTGCCAATATGGTTTTGTATAATAGCCAAAGGATTTTGCGTCCGATAATGGGTGGGCGGTTGGCGGCTTATTATCGGACGCTTCATTTTTGGCAAAGGGGGAATTTCGCTAGATGTGTGGAATTGTTGGATACACAGGTGATAAGAATTGCGTACCCATCATCATGAATGGCTTGACTTCTCTTGCCTATCGCGGCTATGATTCCGCGGGCGTTGCGATTTGGGACGGCAGCGGCCTAACCCTGCGCAAAGCAAAGGGCAAGATTGAAAACCTCAAAACCCTCCTGAGTGAATCTCCTGTCAGCGGAAAGTGCGGCATTGGTCACACCCGCTGGGCGACGCACGGCGAACCTTCGGATGTCAACGCGCATCCGCACACGGATACACATAAAACCATCGCAATCGTACACAACGGAATCATCGAGAATTATCAGAGCATCAAGAACATGCTGGTCAAAAACGGCTGCGTGTTTGTTTCTCAAACCGATACGGAAGTCGTTGCGCAGCTGCTCGGCTACTATTATCGTGGGAATGCGTTCTCGGCGCTCAAGCAGGCGATTGCCATTTTGGAAGGATCATTTGCGCTGGCAATCATCTTTGCGGATGATCCGGAGACAATCTATTGCACTTGCAAGGACAGCCCAATGGTGATGGGTCACGGCGCAAATGAGAGCGTTGTCGCCTCCGACATTCCGGCAATTTTAGAATACACGCGGGATGTCTGCTTCCTTCAGGATCGCCAGATGGCGATTTTGCGCAAGAGCGGAATCGAGTATTATGACGAGTTCGGTGTAGAAATTAAGAAAACACCGATGCACGTGGACTGGGACGTTGAGTCCGCAAAAAAAGGCAACTACGAACACTTCATGATGAAGGAAATCTGCGAAGAGCCGGATGCTTTCCGCAAGACTTTCGATCAATATGTGAATCATAAAGACTTCACGCTCAAATCCGATCGCTTCCCCTGGGATGAAGCGCGGGCAAGAAACATGGGCCGCATCACCATCGTGAGCTGCGGAACAGCCTTTCATGCGGGGATGCTCGGTAAAAAGTTCATTGAGCACATGGCCAAACTCCGCGTGGATGTGGATATTGCGAGCGAATACCGCTATGGCGACCATCTGATTGACAAGGGCGAAGCGTTCCTTGTTGTCAGCCAGAGTGGCGAGACCGCGGACACCATTGCGGCGCTGCGCAAAGCGAAAGAGCTCGGCTGCGACACGATGGCGGTTTGTAACGTGACCGGCAGCACGATTTCCCGCGAGGCGGGGCATGTGCTGTATACCTATGCTGGACCGGAAATCGCCGTTGCAGCGACGAAGTCTTACTTGACTCAGATCATCGTGCTGTATCTGTGCGCGCTGGATCTTGCGCAAAAGCGCGGCGAGATGACGCAGGCGCAGGTTACAGAGCGTCTTCGTGAGATGAGCACGGTACCCGCTGCAATGCAGAAGGTGCTCGACAACAAAGAACAGATTCAGTTTTTTGCAAGCCGCTCGTTTGCGGTCAAGCACGTGTTCTTCATCGGCCGCGGCATGGACTACGCGCTTGCGATGGAAGCCGCGCTCAAACTCAAAGAGATCTCCTATATTCACTCCGAAGCGTATGCCGCGGGCGAACTCAAGCACGGTACGATCGCGCTGATTGAGGAAGGTTCACTGGTCGTCGCTCTCGCAACTCAGCCGGATTTGCAGGCAAAGGTCGCGAGCAATATGGAAGAGGTTCGCGTGCGCGGCGCGCATGTACTCGCCGTGACTAACGGAAATTGGGACGGAGCAAAAGGACATTCTCATGAACAATGGCAAATCGATCAGATGGACGCAACACTTGCTCCGCTCTGTGCGATTGTGCCTATGCAACTCCTGGCATATTATCTCGCGGTACAGAAAGGCTGTCCGGTCGATCAACCGCGCAATCTTGCAAAAAGCGTAACGGTGGAGTAGCCACCCTGTTTCACGCCCCTCTCAAAAAGGGGCGTTGCTTTTGCAGTTTTCTGGCAACGTCAAGCAACGGAAAGAACAGTATACCGATTTCAGCCTGCCCGTGATCGGGCTTGATTCGGTTTTTGCCTGCGGAACTAATTTTTGTAAAAAGTAAATATAGTAAAGAATGCATGACAGAGACGGAGGAGATTGTATGGCGAAGTATATTTTTGTAACGGGCGGCGTTGTTTCGGGGCTTGGCAAGGGCATCACGGCGGCGTCGCTGGGGCGGCTGCTCAAAGCGCGCGGGCTGAAGGTTGCGGCGCAAAAGCTTGACCCGTATATCAACGTTGATCCCGGCACGATGAGCCCCTTTCAGCACGGCGAAGTGTTTGTAACCGAAGACGGCGCGGAGACCGACCTCGATCTTGGGCACTATGAGCGTTTTATCGACGAAGACCTCAACCGCTTTTCCAACCTGACGACGGGCAAGGTCTACTGGAATATCCTCACCAACGAACGCGCGGGCGCGTACCTCGGCGAGACGGTGCAGGTTATTCCGCACGTGACCAATGAGATCAAGCGTTTCATCTACAGTGTTGCGGATGCAACACATGCGGATGTGGTCATCACCGAGATCGGCGGCACCATCGGCGACATCGAAAGTCAGCCGTTTCTCGAAGCAATCCGCCAGGTTGGGCACGAAGTCGGCCCAAGCAATTGCCTCTATATCCATGTGACGCTCGTGCCGTATCTCTCCGGATCGGACGAACACAAATCTAAGCCCACGCAACACTCCGTCAAAGAACTGCAATCCTCCGGAATCACGCCGAATTTAATCGTGATGCGTGTCGATCGCCCCGTCGACGAGAGCATCAAGCGCAAGATCGGGCTGTTTTGCAATGTAAAGCCCGATTGCGTGATTGAAAATCTGACGGTTGAGACGCTCTATGAAGCGCCGATCATGCTGGAGCGCAACAATTTCTCCGAAGTGGTCTGCCGCGAGCTCCAGCTTGACCTGCCGCAGCCAAACCTCAAGGAATGGAACGAGATGCTCGATCGCGTGCGCGAAAGCAAACAGCACGTCAAGATCGGTCTTGTTGGGAAATATGTCAAGCTCCATGATGCCTATCTTTCCGTTGCGGAAGCCATGCGCCACGCCGGCTATGAAAACAGCGCGGTGGTGGAGATCGAGTGGATCGATTCCGAAGCCATTGACGCAAAGAACGTTGCCGAGAAACTTACGGGATTGGATGGCATCGTGCTGCCCGGCGGCTTCGGCGTGCGCGGGGTGGAGGGCATGATTCAGACCGCAAAGTTCGCGCGGGAAAACAACATTCCGTATCTCGGGCTGTGCCTTGGCATGCAGATCGCGGTGATTGAATTTGCGCGAAACGTCGCCGGACTCTTTGGCGCAAACAGCGGGGAGTTTGACGAAAACAGCCCGCACAAGGTGATCGACTTCATGCCGGATCAGTACGCGACCATCAACAAAGGCGGCACGATGCGCCTCGGCACCTATCCGTGCAAGGTGATGCCGGGCTCTCTGCTGGAGAAATGCTATGCTCAGCCCTTGATTCACGAGCGGCACAGGCACCGTTATGAGTTCAATAACGATTATCGCGACCGCCTCTCCAGCGTTGGGCTCGTTCTCTCGGGTGTTTCGCCGGATGAGCGCATTGTTGAGACGGTGGAGCTCAAAGATCACCCGTTTTACATCGGCGTGCAGTTCCATCCGGAATTCAAGAGCCGCCCGAACCGCGCGCATCCGCTGTTCAAGGGATTTGTCGCAGCGGCGCTCAAGAACAAAAAGTAAGAGTTTAAACAACAGAATTCGAACAACAAAGAAGCAGGCACGCGGAGAATTCCGTGTGCCTGTTTGCTTGTGTCGCTTGTATGGAATCAAACCGTTACTTTGTGCGGATACGATCGATCAAGGCGCGAAACTCCGGCTCGTGCCAGAGCACCGGAACAGGATAGATCGGGTTTGCTTCTTTCATTGCCCAAACGATCATCTGAGGGATGTCTTTTTCCTGAATGAAGTCAAACTTGTCCGGAATATTCATGTCCCTGTTCATCCGGCGGATTTCCTGAAGAAAGGCTTTTGCTTTCTCCGCGTCATCCTTTCCGTCGATGCCGACGATGTCCGCTAGGCGGGCAAGTTTTTTGTAGACAGCAGAGCTGAAGTCTTCCATCACATAAGGCAGAATCACGGCGTTGGCAAGGCCGTGCGGCGTTCCATAGAGCCCGCCAAGCGTATGCGCAACCCCGTGCACATAACCAACGCAGGCGCGGGTGAACGCGGCGCCGCCATAGAACGCGGCAAGTTGCATGTTGTGGCGCGCGTTGAGGTCGCTTCCGTCGCGGTAGACGTTTTCCAGATTTTCGAAGATGAGTCGAACGGCATCTTCGGCGAGTTTGTCGGTCGACTTTGGCGCAAAGAGGTTGGTATATGCTTCTACCGCGTGCGTCAGCGCGTCCATGCCTGTTGTGCTCGTAACATGCGGCGGTAAGCCGACGGTGAGTTCCGGATCGAGCACCGCATAGTGCGGGATCAGGCAAAGATCCTGCACCGCATATTTATGGTGCGTTGCGCGGTCGGTTACAACCGCGGCGATAGTCGTCTCCGAACCGGTGCCTGCAGTGGTCGGCACGGCAAAGAGTGGCGGGAGCTTTTTGAGCACGCGGAGGGTTCCGCCCATCTGCGCGATGCTCTGGTGTGGCTTGACCACGCGCGCGCCGGCTGCCTTAGCGCAGTCCATCGCGGAACCGCCGCCAAACGCGACGATACCGTCACACTTGCTGTCCACATAGAGCTTTCTCGCGGCTTCGATGTTTTCAATCGAGGGGTTGGGTTCCACACCGTCGTAGACAACGCCCTTGAGCCCCGCAGCATCGCAGGCGGCAAAGAACGAATCGAGCAAACCGAGCTTTCGAAGCACGCTGTCGGTGACGATCAGGACGTTGTGTACACCTTTGCTCTTGATAAACTCCGGCAATTTTTTGATGCTGCCCGGCCCGGTTAAAAGCTCCGGCTGCCGCCAGGGCATGAGATACATAGCCGTAGTAAGCACAAACTGAAACACGCGGTACCAGATTTTTTTGAGTGACCAGAGCATGGTTTCACCCTCCATCATATCGGATTGTAGTGCAATCTTGAATTTAATTGTAACACGCGTGATGAAACGCCGCAATCGACGCGTAATGCAAAAACGAGAATTGTACGTGTCGGTCATATGCGCGCAAAGACGGAAACCGACGAACAAGATCGTGAAGTAATGCACAAATCATTGCGATTTGTACGTAAACGAGAGAAGCGATAACAAACGGTTTTTCGACGGAAGTAACGCAGATTATTGTATATACAAAAGATCGAAAAAACGCGAAATTAGTCGATTAATCTCGAAGAAGCGCGAAACCGTTGAAATTTGTTATTTTGTAGATTAATGTCTGTTTATTGGGGAAAATTAACAGGGAGGACAGACATGTGAGACCAAAAATCGATCAGGAATTACTCCGGCTCGGCGCGCCCACGGGAAGGCTCGGATATGTGCAGATGGCGATCACGCTCGAACTCATCATGCAGGAAGAGCAGGTGACCAGCACCACACGCGTACTATATCCGAAAGTGGCGGAGCGCTGCAACACCAAGCCCGCGCGCATTGAGCGAAACGTCCGCGAGGAGATCAAGGCTATCTGGAACTTTGGCAATCAGAAGCGGCTTGATCAGCTATTCATCAATCGCGGGAAGTACCCGCCGGGGAATAAGGAGTTTCTCTATACGATTGCGCGATATTTACAACAAAACGGCTGACGCCGAAGTTGGCGCAAACAAAAAGCGGGGGAATCACTCCTCCGCTTTGCAGTTTTTGGTGCTTGTTTAGAACGAACGCACGGGTTCGATCGATTCACTGCGCGGATAGATATACTCCATCTTCGGCGGCATGGAATTATAGACGCGCTCAATCTCCAGAACACCTTTTGTATAGCGCCCTTTGACCAGCACGCTCTCCATCTTGAGATTCAGGCAGAGGATGGACGCCTTCGCGCCATCGGGAATCTTCTTTAACTCGCTGCCGAACGGAATGCCGGCGAGCGCGATTCGGTCAGAGCCGGCGCTCGTCGCTTGAACGACGGGGAACAGCCGCGCTTCACCCTTCTTATCGTAATAACATAGGAATTTCAGCGAATCCAGCTGGGCAAAGAGCGCCTGCCCAACAGGAGGCAGCGCTTTTTTCTCGTTCTTTTGCACGAAGAGCGCCTTTGCGCGCGAGAGCAGCGCGCCGAGGACGATTGCGCTCATCGGCAGCGGGCGAATTTCGCTAATACGCTCCAGATTGAGATAAAAGATGCGATAAAATCCCATGTAGGAGTTATAACGAAAGAGCGGTTTGTTGTTGTAGAGGTCAAACTCTTTTCCGGTGTTTGCGCTGTGCGTATAGGTTGCCGTGCCGGAAAGATAGCGTTTGTCCGCGCTGAGCACAAGGAAGCCCACCCGTGGACGATCCAGAATGAAACGCTTGCTCAGCCCCGCCGAAAACTGCCCAAACGTCAACGCGTGGTCACCCAACGCCTGAATGGACGAGAGAAACGAAAGATGCGGGTAACCGTTCTCGTCCTCAACCGCCAGTACGCCAACCTTGCTGTCGCAGTCCATCATTTGAACGGCGGCATCGGGGATACGGTCAAAAGTGTGCGCTTTCATTGTGTTCCTCCTGTCAAATGGGTCCGACAGTACCGTAAAGAAACGAGTCAGTCCTCCAACAAGGCGCCGGAAGAGCGGATATCCTCGCAGGCGCGGGTGCTCCGCGCGATCGCGAGCAATTCCTCCATGCGTTGCCGTGAAACGAGAGGCGTGTTTTTGAATGTCCAGTCGATATCAAGCCGTTGATACTTGTCCGTGCAGAGATTGTTAAACGCGCAGAGCTCCCAGCGTTCCGCGCCGCCGATGGCGTTGATGCGGTCTCCGATTGCGCGGATGTTCTCGTCCGAATCGGTTGCGCCGGGGATGATCGGCGTGCGAATCCAGAGTCTGCCGTTGCCCTTTGCCCAGAGCGCCGCAACGCCGAGGTTTCTTAGAATCATCGCGTTTCCGCGCCCCGTCCAGCGCATATGATCCGCGTCGTTCATAATCTTGAGGTCGTAGAGCAGAATGTCCGTGTACGGCAGCGCTGCCTGCAGCTGCTCCGTAAAGACCATACCGCAGGTGTCGACCGCTGTTTGGATGCCCTCCTGTTTGAGCAGGCGGAGCAGCTCGACTGCGCCGTCTTGCAGCAGCGCCTCGCCGCCGGAGAGGGTCACACCACCGTCTCTGCCAAAGTAGGCGCGGTCTTTGACCAGCTCACGACAGAGTTCCTCTGGCTCCGCGTCAATGCCTTTGCATTCCAGCGCGAGCGTCGGGCAGGCGGAAACACAGGCACAACAGCCGGTGCAGAGCCTGCGGTCGATGTGGATACCGTCTTCGTCCCGCGTGAGCGCATCGTTTGGACAAACATGGTCGCAACTGCCGCAGTTGATGCAGCGCGCGGCAACCCAATGCACCTGAAATTTTTTTGCAATGCTTTCTGGGTTGTGACACCACGCGCAGGCGAGCGAACAGCCTTTGAGGAAGATGGTGGTGCGCAGGCCGGGGCCGTCTTCGCTGGACATGCGCTGAATATCGAGATAGCGGATTTTTGTCATATCAATACCGATCGTAACTTTCCTTTGCGAATAAAATGTGTGGTATTTTGCTCAATACCGATTGGGGCTTGCGTTAAAGCTTTTGATATATTGCAGCGCATTACTCAATTGTGATTGTAGTTTACGTCTAAGCTTTTGATGTATTACAGCGCATACTCAATAGTGATTGTAGTTTACGTCTAAGCTTTTGATGTATTGCAGCGCATTACTCAATAACGATTGTGGCTTTCCCTTGCGATGATTTCGTTTTGCAGCTCTCTGCCGATGCTTGTGAAGTATGCGTTATATCCCGTGATGCGCACAAGCAGGTTTTTATAGTTCTCCGGGTGCTTTTGCGCGTCCTTGAGCGTTTCCGCGTCGAGAATGTTGATCTGCAGCGCCGTGCCGCCGTTTTGCGTGTACCCGCGTAAAAACGCTTTGAGCTTTTCCCGGCGCTCGCGGTCGCGCATCAGCGAAGGCGAGAGCGTGATGGTGTGGCTGGCGCCGTTGGGGAGCAGGTTAACAAGGTTGCCTTCCGCGTCTTTCCCGCCGAGCGCTTTGCCGACGGAGTTTGCGTTGCCGGTCGGCCCGTTTGTGTCCGCGCCGTTGACAGGGCAGATGGCATTGCTCAAAAACTGCCCGCGCGCGCGTCCATCCGCCGTTGCGGGGAGGATGAACCCGCTGCCGATCCAATAATTCCAGCTCAGCATGCCTGGGCGGAACTGTGCGTTGGTCGATTTTGTCCGGTAGCCCCATACGATATTCGACCAATCGTTCATCAGCCGCTGCGCGAGCGCGTCCGCCGCGTCGTCATCCCTGCCATACTTTGGCGCGCGATTCTTCGCCTGCGCTTGCAAAATCTCGTACCCTTGCCAATTGGCTTGCAGCGCACGGATCAGTGTGTCCATGGTGCAGAGCTTTTTATCATAAACAAGATAACGGATTGCGAGCAGCGAGTCAACCGTTGTTGCAAAGGTAACGCCTTCGACCGTGACAAACGAAAGTTCTGCGCCGCCTTGCGTGCAGTCCTTCGCGCTCTCGGCACAGCCCTTGACAAGGCAGCTCAGGTATGGCGTTGGCGCATACTCGGCGCGCAGCGCTGTGGAGCGTTCATAGAGCGCAACCATGCGATCCATCACATAGTGAAGCTGCGATAAAAATGCCTGATAGAACGCCTCAAAATCGCCAAATGTGCGCGGATCACCCGTCTGCGGCGCGCATGTTTCGGCGGGATAAGGATTGCCCCAGAGCGCGTCGGTATAGGTAATCAAATCCTGTCCGTTGCCCAGCGCGAGCTCTACCGCCTTGACGAGGTTCGGGTTGCAGTCTACCGTTGCGGAGCGGTCGTTACCGCACATCGTGTTTTCCAGGCAACCGACAGAGGCATAGTCAAACACGTTGTCCTCGTTGATCAAATGTTCCACATGCGCGCGCTTTGCTTCTTCCAGCAAGCCTGCCATCGATCGCTCGTCAAAATTGAGCAAAAACGGCGCGCCTTGACTGGTTGCGATCATATCCACAACTTTGTCCAGCAGCGCATCAGGCGAGTTTTGGTGGAGGCGCACATTCGGCTTTGGTTCAAGGATCGGGCTCATCTCGTCGATGACCTCAAGAAACACCCAGGTCAGTTCATTCGTCATGTCCGCGCCGTCTTTACCGAGTCCGGAGAGATTGAACAGCTGTCCGTAGCCCGCTGTAATGCCCTGATTGCCGGTTTGTATCATTGCGTCATAGGCGTAGTTGCAGTGCATCCAAAAGCACTTCAGGAGCTCTTTGCCGAACGCACGATCCATGCCCTGACGCATCGACTCCTGCCAGTAGGGCAGCAGATACTGATCGATTCTACCGAACGAAACACCCGCACCGGGATAGTTTTCGTCTGCGAGCACCAGCATGTGCGTGAGCCAAAGAGATTGGAGCGCTTCATAGAAATTTCGCGCAGGTTCGTTCGGCACGCGCCGGAGAATCAGCTGCATGGCGAACAGCTCCGCCTTGCGCGCAGCATCCGGTTCTTCGTTTGCCAGTGAGCCGCAGAGGACGGCATACTTCGCCGCGAGCTCCACGGGAATATCGCAGCTCATCATCATGCCGCGCAACTGGCCGCCTTTTGCGCCGGTTTGATCGGCAGCGGAAAGCGCGTTGTACCGCGCGAGCAACCCCGCCTTGATGCCCGAAAAACCCTTTTGCAGTACGCTTGGATAATCCGGAATCAAGTGCCCGCTCGTCGCGCCGCAGTTGCCATAGCCGCGGTCTTGAAACTCAAATGTCGCCTTACGGATGCCGTCCTTGCCCAGCATGCGCTCGTTTCTCGTTTTTGCTTCGTCCTTGCTCCAGCAGCGGGATGCCATCAGATTGAATCTTCCGCCCGTGATCAAGTCGCCGGGCAACATCTCCTGCGGCATGCGATTTACGATCGCTTCTTTGACGATCCAGGCACGCCGTTCCGGTAGGGTAAGCGAAAAGAACCCCTTTGGCGGTTCTATGGTGCGCGCCGCCATCAGGAAGGATTTACGGAATGTCGGCAGGAAGGAATAGACCTCCGGCACGATTAAAAAACTCGTCTCGTCAAACACCTCATCCCAGGGCGTACCCGTAGAGAACGCGGCAAACTCGTTATTCCAGCCGCGCTGATCTCCCTGAAAATAATAGTCACGCAGCCACTGAATGCGCGGCGAACAATCAAACGGTTCTTTGACTCCCGGTTTTTTGGCGGCTTCCATGTCATATGCTCCTTTCGGTTACGGAAACATGCAAACAGAAACTGTGCTAAACATAAATACTGGATGTGATGTGAGGTGGTAGGAATTTGGGTTTTCCTGTGAAATGTGTCGCTGTCATTATAATACAATCCCGCGTCGCGGGCAATTCAGTGCACGCGAACGCAGGAAATATTCTTTGTTGATTCCTAGAGTGTGTTTCTAAAAGCACGGTGGCACAGAGCCGGTGCCTTTTTCACCGCTTTTTCGTCACTTCAACCTTGAAATAGCGCTGCTATTCCCGCGGTTTTGTTCCTCAAATCGGCAAAAAATCCACGCGGTCTGCACTCGCCGCATTTTAGAAACACACTCTAGACAAATCCAGATTCGCTTACTTGCGCAAGCGATCTTTTTCAGCGCTTCTGTAACAACCGAATCTCGTCTCCGTGCTCCGGCGGCTCGTTGGGCGTTTCGAGAATCATCGGCAGCCCCGCAAATGCCGGATGATGCGCAACTTTGCGCATTGCCTCCAAGCCGATAACCCCTTCGCCGATGCGCGCATGACGATCCTTACCGCCGCCCAAATCGAACAGGCTGTCGTTGAGGTGCAGCGCACGCAGCCATTTTAGCCCGATGATTTGGTCAAACTGGGCGAGCACGCCGTCGAGATCGTTTTTCACGTCGTACCCCGCCGCAAAGATGTGGCAGGTATCGAGACAAACGCCCATCTTCTCCTGACGCTGAATGCGGCTGAGTAAGTCCGCGATTTGTTCAAACCGACCGCCGATTTCCGAGCCGCCGCCGGACATGGTTTCGATCAGCACCGTCGTGCTTTGCTCTTCGGTCAGCACATCGTTGAGTAACTCCGCCGTCAACCGGATCCCGGTTTCGATACCCTGACCTGTATGACTGCCGGGATGAAAGTTATAGACCTGGTTTGGAAATGCTTCCATCCGCGCGAGGTCTTCGGCGAAACAGCGATAGGCAAAATCCCGCACCTTTGCATCCGAAGAGCAGGGGTTGAGCGTATACGGCGCATGGGCAACCAGTGTACCGAATTGATTCTCGCGGCAG
Source organism: Christensenella sp. UBA7703 (assembly GCA_002482505.1). GTDB lineage: Bacteria > Bacillota > Clostridia > Christensenellales > CAG-138 > UBA7703. The sequence continues at coordinate 29,419 of DLGD01000033.1, forward strand.
AGCGTATTGAGCGCCTCTGCGTCCGCAGGATCGATTGCCTTCGCGCTGCCGCCGCGCGGGTTTCGCGTGAAAAATTGAAACGTATTTGCGCCGATTGCGAGCGCAACGCGGCCTGCGGCGGCATAACCCTTTGCGTTGCTGAGGTGACAGCCTAGATAGAGTGTTTGCTGTTCCATGATTCGTCCTTTTCTGATGGCTTTGGATTGCGTAAAGTATGGCAGTTTGCTACACTGAGCGTATGAAACATACAGCTTTGGTTACAGGTTCCTCGCGCGGGATCGGCGCGGGTATTGCGCGACGGTTTGCCGAGGAAGGGCACCGCGTCGCGATTCATTATCGTGAGCGGGAAGCGGAGGCACGCGCGCTTTATACTGAGCTATCGGAGTCGGGTTGCTCTGTCATGCTCGTCTGCGGGGACATTACCGACGAAGCGCAGGCGGGGGAGATCGTTTCCCGTGTGCGGGAGACGTTCGGTTTCATCGACGTGTTGGTCAACAACGCGGGCATCGCGCTGCCGACTCAGTTGGTCACCGACACCTCGCTTGCGGACTGGCGCCGCGTGATGGACAGCAATGTCACGGGGATGTTCCTCGTCACCAACGCCGCCTTGCCGGAGATGGTTTCGCAAAAGCGCGGCACGATCGTGAATATCTCCTCCATGTGGGGTGTGACCGGCGGCTCCTGCGAGGTGGCGTATTCCGCGTCAAAAGCGGCGGTGATCGGCTACACCAAGTCTCTTGCAAAAGAGGTTGCGCCAAGTGGCATCCGCGTGAATTGCATAGCGCCCGGTTTTATCCTGACCGACATGGCGCGTTGCTTTCCAGAGGATGTGGTTGCGGGCATCTGCGAAGAAACACCGCTGCTCCGCGCGGGCACACCGGCGGATGTTGCCGCGGCTGTGCTGTTTCTTGCTTCGGAGGAATCCTCGTTCATCACGGGGCAAGTGCTCTGTGTGGACGGTGGACGCTGCATTTGATTTTATTCTACCATATGATGAATTCATATGGCGAGTTTTCGATTGATCTTCAGATCTGTGTGTAATGTCGATGCCATGAAAACAGACAAAAAATCGCGTTTAAACGATGCAAAAAGTCTTGCAAATTTGAGCGCATTCGTGTATGATACACATTGCGTCCAAGAGAAAAGCCGTGGAGAGTTGGCTGAGTGGTCGAAGGCGCACGATTGGAAATCGTGTTTACGAGGAATCGTAACTAGGGTTCAAATCCCTAACTCTCCGCCAAAATAAGAGCACCCAAATGGGTGCTCTTATTTTTTACTATGAGATCAAAGGGATTTGAAGCCGCTGTGTTATTTTTACCGATGTAAATATCGGCTGTTGTTTTAATTGATGTAGGCCAATGACTGTGGAATTGTTTTTAAATCGACATTTAGGTCTAGTAATTGTTTGCGAATGTGTGCCCTAGGTCGTGTAATCGAATTGATCTAGCCTCACGGAATCGGGTCAGCTACAATGTTAGGAAATGAGAAAGGGAGGTATCCTTCAAAGAGCAGTCCAGGCTGAATGAGAAAAAATGATGTTTAAACGGCCTCAAGGCCCGATTTTTGGGCGAATTCAGCTGGTGTCAGGTAGTTGGTGCACGGTGCAGACAGAACTCGTTGTAGCCCCTTCGCCGGCGCTCTATCTTGTCTCGGGCGTCCTCCAGAGACATGAACCAGCTCATGTTCTGGCATCCGCTCCGGAGGCTGCCGTTGAATGATTCAATGTGCGGGGTATCCATCTGCGTGCTATCTCAACCTTTGCTATCCTACGAGTTTACTGATATAATAAGTACAATTTTTAATATACAAATGCTGAATTGGATTGCACTCAATTTTTCTATAAGAGCACAGTCGTGCTATGAATATAGAACAACGAATCGCAGTTTGAAGGAAGAACATATGACTTTAGCTATCGGGATCATTTCATTCCTTGCAACCGTTCTGTTTTTTGTAGGAATACTTCATCGAAGAATGGAACTCACGATAGTTTCATCTAGCGTTGCCGTCTTTGCAATGCTTTATGCCTTCTGGCTCGCCGATTCATTCTATGCCGGCGTGATTTTTGCATATATCCTTGCTATGCTAGGGCTCGGCGCCGCCGTGATTCGGACGCTGCACGAACGGATGACGCTACACAATCAGATCTTGTTCCAAAAGCTCGACTTCTTTTACTCAGGATCCGTTATGTTCAAGCCGCAGGGCAACGCGATCCCGCTTCGCATATTCCTTTTTATAGAGACGATACTACTGTTTGTGTTACTCGTGCATTTTTATGAATTTAAGTATCAGTTTGTTTTTCTCTTTGTTTCGACTGGCTTATCTGCGGTCTTGAGTTTTTCAAAGATTTTATCAAGGCGGGTTCTACAACGAGTTTCGATTGCGGCAAGCAGCTTACTAGTAACAGCCGCATTGTTTTTTTGCGTCATGTGGCCAGCGCTCGCCCAAAAAGCGTTTTACAATGTACCAGAAGTGAATCGGAATAACATTTTTGCAAACCGACGTGTCATGCTGATCGTACCGCATCAAGATGACGAAATCAGCTTGCTTTCGGGCGTGATGGAGCTTTACGCCGCCGCCGGCAGCGAGGTGTATGTCGTTTTCGCCACGAACGGGGACTACGAAATAAGCGCTGAAACGAGAATGAACGAAGCGCTGCGCGCGACGGCGATCGAGGGAATCATCGCGGATAATGTCTTGTTTCTGGGTTATGGTGATGGTTTGCTGCCACAATTGTACAATGGCCCGGGAAATATTTTACATTACTCACCCGCAGGGTATACTCATACGTATGGTACGGCTGCGCATCCCTCTTACCACGTATCGGATTATACGCGGAATCATTTGATTGGCGATATCATGGACATACTAAACGAATATCAGCCCGACACAATCTACTGCGTCGATTATGACAGCCATCCCGATCACCGGGTAACATCACTGGCTTTTGAAGAGGCGCTTGGGCAGGTCTTGCGACAGCGATCGGATTACACACCGCTTGTACTCAAAGGATTCGCTTATTCAATGGCGTGGAAAGCGCCGAACGATTTCTATGCAGACAATCTTCTATCAACGAGTAATCCATCGCAGGCCTCTTATATGAGCGAGAATAACATCTATCGCTGGGACGACCGGCTTCGTCTTCCGGTCACCGCGGGCAATCTTTCGCGGCTGGAATATCACACAAAGACTCAGCGCGCTCTTTCGGCAAACGACTCCCAAAATGCTGTCTGGGATACGGATCGCATCTTAAACGCGGATAGGGTGTTCTGGCAGCGGCCGACGTCCAGCGTACTTTACCATGCGAATATCCGCGTATCGTCAGGCGACGCTTCGACGCTAAACGATTTCAAACTGATCGATTCGAAAAATGTTCGATCCTTCGATCCGCCGTTTCAAAACGCTTGGTCGCCAGCTTTTGAGGACAAATCTCCAACAATCACAGTCGAATTGGAACAGCCAACCGTGCTGAAGGAACTCCGGCTGTATGACCAGCCATCCATGACGGATAACGTTCTCAACGCAATCATTCTGCTTGACGGGAAACAGGTGCTGGAGACCGGACCACTGGTTCAAAACGGGTCGGCAACCGTCGTTTCGCTCGACAGCGCAACCCGGGTTTCTTCCATAGAGATCCGCATAACGGATTGGCAGGGCGAGCACTGGGGAATTACGGAAGTCGAGGCGTATACGCAACCACCGGAATCTGGTCTGGCGTTTGTAAAGCTTACGGATGATACCGGCAACTTTCTCTACGACGCATGGACAAAACCGGACGGCACAATTCTTCTTAAAGCATATCAATTCCCGGCATTGAAGACGGCTTTCTTGCAAGATTGTACCGTAACCGTAAACAACCCGCTCTGCACGGTAAGTAAGGGGAAAGATGGGTTATCCGTATTTTGTCCAGTCAATGAGGAATGTCTTGTGCGTGTTTCGGATGCAACAGACAGCGCGTATTCCGATATCATTCGCATATCAAATCCCGGATCCGGCGAACGCGCTTGGATGCACGCGCTTCAGTGGATGGAGGCGCACAAACTCGATGCAGTCAACCAGCGCGCATATTATCGTGAATTTCGAAGTTGGTTTGCAATTTTGGATCTTCAGGAGTGGATTGACAAACTTTAGGCCGGTATTGCATGAGAAAAAGGGATCAAGCGGGAAGCTATATTGAACAATATAGCTTCCGCCTATCAAAGAACCCCATTCCGGCTTGCTGGAACAGGGTTCTTTGACAGACTGAGGACATCATTTGGTGCCCTGTTTTTATTTATATCATCCAATCTGCGTCAGTATCGGTTATTCTATAACCACTGTCCCATCCGGCTTGACTTCTACGGAAGCGCCCGTGGACACATAGGCAAGAAATTCCTCGCCGAGATTGTCCACAACCGGCATCGAAACATCCGTCCAGACGTCGGCAAGGATTGCACCCGCCGCGGCAAGAGAATCGATTGGTTTGCTGAACAGCAGACATGCGGGCTGCTGACCCAATGCCGCCGCGCAGTAGAGAACCATGCCCCCGGTGGTGGAGCCAATGGTTTGCGGCAAACACAGCGCTGCGCCGTGCATCGGCTTTTCATAGATGTCCGGGTTATTTTGGTCGGAACACTTCGCGCTCTTGTCCTTGAACATCAAGGCTTTTTGAAAACTCGCGAGGGTGTTAAACCCCTGCCTTGAAACGAGCGCTTGCGCTTTTACGCTGCCGGGAACGACGGCTCGGCCTTGAAATGTTGGCATATCAGTTCACCCCTTTCGAGAGAAGTTCGAGAATTTCCGCGTCGGTATGATATCTCGCGGTGGTGTAGGTTCTGAGTTTGTTGCTGTTTGTTACCACAGGCATTTTCCCGCAGAGAGGGTTGTTCATGTACATCAACGGACAGATATAGGAGACAACGACTCCCATATCCTTGAGCGTTTGATAGTCCGATGTCTTCTCAAACTCTCGCTGAACCGCGACGGGGGAGGTGAACACCGTAGGCATTGCAACCTTTGCGCGCCCGGCTTGTGCAAGCGCTTGGGAGAGAGCTGCCGTCCAGTCGTGCAGTTGTTTGAGCGAGAGATGCGGACAACCGACGAAGCAGAGTTTCGCTTGCGCATCCGGATCTTTCCACATGACGGGATAGCTTGTCTTCACACGTTCGAGTTCCGCATCATCGATGATATACGTCTTTGCGTTCGGTGCGATCAGGGATTCTCCCAGCTCAACCGCCTCCGGCGTGAGATGCTCGATGTGATACAGCCCCACGGCGCCGTTGCTTGCGGTTGCTGCGCCAAAGTCCTTGAGATAAGCGGTTGCGTCGTCATCCAGCTTTGTGCCGATGTAGTTGGAAAGTCCACGAATAAACGGGACGTCCTCCATCACCTTCATGCCGATTGCGCTGCCAAGAATCTGCGCTTCCGGCTTCTTTGTTGTGCGCACGTCGACGACCCAGGTCGCCTTGCGCCCCTCATCGGTCAACAGACCAAAATATGGGACACAACCTGCAATGCTGCCGAACAGCTCCAGAATACCGCTGTTACGGTTGCAGCGCGCGCCGAGTACGCTGTTTGCATAGACGACTGCGCTGCTTTCCGCCCAGCTCAAGACGTCGCCTTTCCTGGGTGTATTGCCGACCTGATCGAGATAGCACGCGCAGGTGAAGGAATCCTCACTCAATAAACCCAGCGCTTGCAGCTGCTTTTCATATTCCTCCTGCTTGGAATACATCACATGAAAGAACAGATCCTGCAGAAGGTTTTTCGGAACTTTTTTGTCCAGCGGGCGCGGGTCGGCCGTGAATTTTTGCCCCGAAAGTACGCCGCTTTCGATGAACTGTTCCATGAGTGCGTAAACAGGCTTCATCACGGAAAGGCCAAAGCTCGTCACCAAATGTCCATAGCCGGCTGAAACGGGAACCATTTTTTCCGCGCCAAAGGTTTCGCCATACATGACGAGTGTTTTCATAACTTTGGCCATGGTCTCGCCCTTATCGCCGCTTAGCATGGACTGCTGTTCCGGCGTGAGTATCATTGCCATAACACATTTCCTCCGTTAAATCCGCGTGGAGAGGGCGTATGCCGCACGGCAGGCTTCCAGCACGCGTCCGGCAGAGAAGCTATCGCCAATGTTATACAATTCCGGCGCGACCAACTCTTTTTGCCCTTCAAGATATGCCGCATCATCCGGCTTGCCACCCATCGCCAGTACAACGAGATCGCAATCCAGAGCGACTCGCTTTGGTTCGTAACCAAGCTTCGGCGCAAGCGGGTTTTCAATATTCTCCGGCAGGATCGGCTGCCACGTGTTGTAGGGGTTGGGCACGTTCTTGTGCGCGTTTTGCTCGATGAGTACGTGTGTTTCATCAAACTCTTTCACGGTGGCACAGTTGAGCAGTTCGACGCCTTGATCCTTGAGATAATGGATGATGTGTCCGCGGTTTGCCGTGCAGGTGCCCTTCATGAAATGGGGCAGCATCTCGACCACCTTCACGTTGCGGTCGTCTTTCTCGTAGGCAAGCCAATAGGCGGTTTCGCATCCGACTACGCCGCCGCCGACCACGACGATGTTTTTCGCATCGCCCAGCAACGATTCATCCAGCAAGAGATCGGTGGCTTCTACATGCTTGATTTTCTCAAGTCCCGAAATTTTAGGCGTACCACTGCGTGTGCCGATTGCGTAGATCACCGCATCATATTTTTTTGCTTTGAGTTGCTGTGTTGTGATCTCGGTGTTCATGTGCACATCGAGATCATACGCCTTTTGCGCGGCTTTCAACTCGTTCTCGAGATACTCCAGATAGTTCCGGATATCATATTTAATGCGCGGCACGCTGCCGGGTACGATCTTGCCGCCGATACGATCTGTTTTCTCATAGAGATCGACCTTGTGCCCGCGGCGCGCCGCCATGGTGGCGAATAACACGCCGGCAGGGCCTGCGCCGACGACGGCAATCTTCTTTTTCACTTCCGCGGGGGAGATTGCCTCCGGCATCACATCTTCAAAACCGGAGCGCGGGTTCACCGCACACTGCGGGTGCCCGCCATCTACAAACTCGTTGATGCAGCCTTCCTGACAACCGATGCAGGGACGGATTTCGCTGACCTTGCCGGCATATGCCTTATTCGGCCACTCGGGGTCCGCGAGCAGTGGGCGACCGAGCATGACCATATCGCACATATCATCCCGCAGGGCTTTTTCCGCAAGATCGGGATAGCCCAGCTTGCCGACGGCGACCACGGGAACAGGCACGCCGGCGTTGCTGAGGATATTCAGCGATTCAAAGCGCTCCTTGACCAAACGGCTCACATCGAGGAAACAACCCGCGGGCATGCCGGCCGGGGGATGCGGCAGCCACCAGTTATCATAACAGCCGAGATCTACGTCGAACATGTCGACGCCGGCCTTGACCAGATTGACCATGTAATCCAGGGTTTGTTCTACCGTGCGCCCGTTCTTGAATTTCTTCAATGCGGGGACGGACATGCCTTCTTCGCCATACGTTTCGTTGAGCGCGAGGGAGAGGTCGATGCGATACATGATGGGATACTTTGCCCCACCACGACGGCGCATCTCCTTCACAATATCGATACCGAAGCGCTGCCAGTCGGCATATTTCCCGATTTTTCTGCGGTTGAAGGCAGGGTTTGTGAGCTGCTCAAGCAGGTACCCTTCGTGTCCGTGCAGATACACGCCATCCAAGCCGGAAGCCTTTGCGTCCGCCGTCGCCTGACCTGCATTTTTAATGATTTTGTGTAGTTGCCCGCCTGAGAGCGGCATGCAGGGAATCTCCGGGATATAGAAATTCGGATTGAGCGAAGCGGAGACGGGGAATTTCATCTGTGTGATCAGGCACTGCGGATTGCCGACGCGTCCGAGGCCGGGCGTCAGCTGAACGAAGATGCGTGCGCCGTAGTTGTGGCAGCCCTGCGCGAGGTCACGCCAGCCGGAAAACACCGTGCGGCTGCGATCGATGCGCGGAAAATAGGAAAGGCCGCCAAGCTCGGTGATGGAATGATCGATTCCGTGACTGATCGGGATCAGGCCGGTCGTAATGAGACCAACGCCGCCTTTTGCGCGCGCAAAGAAATATTGCTGCATCTTGGCGTTTGGTCGGCCTGTTTCTTCCGCCATGTCGATATTGCCCATCGGCGCCATGACAAGGCGGTTCTTAATCGTCAGGCTGTTGACGCGAATCGGCGAGAACATCTTCTCATACGGGTAGAGTGCGCTTGTCATCCGCGCAGAACCACCAGCACAGTTTTGATTGTCCTCCGTGCAGACCCAGTTTCCGTAGCTGTCGATCAATTGTTGCACAAATGCATCTTTTTTCAACATGATTGGCCCTCTCTCTCGATATATTGGAGTTGTTATATCAGTGATGTGTTATCGATTTCATCATAGCAAATATGCAGACGAGCGTCAATTAAACAACTGGGTTTTCACTGTATTTTACATAGTATATTTTAATTTTGATACGCGAACGGAGTTTTGCTGAATAACGGTGTTGTTGGCATCAGACTACTGTATCCGCCCTCCGTGATAAAAACACTCATAAATCAGACGATCTCCCAACCGAATCTCCTCATACCCCTGAAACCAATCGAAGTCACCTTTCGCGCGGCAGGTATACGACATTTCTTGCTCTTGATAGGACGCAGGCCCGCGAAAAGGTGCATCTTCGGGTACGAGTAACAAAGCGCGCTTTAGAAAATCTCCGCTAAATCCTTGACCTGTCACCCGCCCGCAATAGTTCATCGACCAAAGGGGGACACCGCGCTCCCAAACAGCCTCTTCGCCCGCGAACTGTAGCCCGCCCAAATAGGTATCGATATAAACGAGGTCACCTTCCGAATACATTAGATCATGCGAGTTCGGGCGGGAAGAGGGCTCTTGCGCGCCGTGTGCAGCATAGGTGTTTTTCTTCGCGCGGAGCAAGAAAGAAAGGATGTGTTGATTCATTTAGGCCTCCGTTTATGAAAAGTTTAAATTCTTTCATTATTATATCAACAAAACAGGTTGATTTTGTCAAAACAATCCTGTAAGATTTGACAGTTGCGCGAAAAACAGGTTATGCAGAAAAAATATCCTGTAGCTTGTATGATTGGACGCAAAAGGAACGAAAAACAACACAATTTGGCATTTTTGCCGGATCAATGGTATAATGCAATCATGGAAATTATGCAAAGAAAACAGCAGATCATCAGCGATATTCTCCCCGGTTCTCCGGCGGAGCGCGCAGGCTTAACCAAAGGCGATGTGCTGCTTTCGATTGATGGCGAGCCGGTCATCGACCTGGTCGACTATGAACACCTGACGGCGAGCGAACAGCTCACGCTGGAGATATTAAAAGTCAATGGCGAAACGGAACTCATCGATCTGGAAAAAGACGACTATGAGCCGCTGGGATTGTCCTTTGCCACGAGCTTGATGGACAACATGCGCACCTGCAAGAACCATTGTGTGTTTTGCTTCATCGACCAAATGCCAAAAGGCGGAAGAAGCAGTCTGCACGTGAAGGATGACGACTGGCGGATGTCGTTCGTGATGGGAAATTATGTGACGTTGACGAACCTTGACGAACGCGAGCTGGATCGCGTGATCCGCCGCAGGGTCAGCCCGTTGTATGTTTCGCTCCACGCGAGTGACCCGGCTGTGCGCCGAACAATGATGAAAAACCCGCATGCGGGGGATATCCTTTTGCAGCTAAAGCGCCTCGCGGAGGCGAAATTACAGTTTCATCTGCAAATCGTGCTCTGCCCTGGTTTGAACGACGGGGATGTGCTCCGCCGCTCCATCGACGACATGCTTGCGCTGTATCCATATGCGCAGTCGATCGCGGTCGTGCCCGTTGGGCTCACGCGGCATCGCGAGGGGCTCACGAAGCTGCGCACATTCACGCATGAAGAGTCGGAAACACTCATCGACGAGATAGAAGCGCTGCAAGCAACGCTGCTGGAGAAAATCGGCACGCGCTTTGTGTTTCTGGCGGACGAATGGTATACGCTTTGCGGCAGAACCCTGCCGGCGTATGACGATTATGAGGGATTCCCGCAGATTGAAAACGGCGTTGGGCTGCTGCGTCTCTTTGAAGGCGAGATGCTTTATGCGCTGGAGGAGCAAAAACCGCTCCAACAACCCAAACGGTTCCTAGTTGCGGGCGGAACTTCGGCGCACGATTTCTTTGCGGAGTCCTACAAGCAATTGTTGCCGTATGGCATCACACTGGACACCCGCGCCATCAAAAACCGCTTTTTCGGCGAGAGTGTGACGGTCGGCGGGCTGACTACGGGCGGAGACCTCGTGGAGCAACTTAAGGGCGAGGATTTCGGCCGCGCGCTGCTGATTCCGCGGGCAATGCTCAAGGCGGACGAGGAACTCTTCCTCGACGGCATGAGTAAGGCGGAAGCGGAAAAAGCGCTTGGCACACGCATCATCCCCATCGCGACGGGCGAAGACCTGGTGGAGATCATTTTTTCGGAATAAATAGCACACTGGCCGATGCATCGCTCGGACAGAGGAAACGATAGGATAACGCCGCCAGACGGCAGCAGGAGAACGTATGAAAAAACCCTTGGTAGCAATTGTCGGCCGCCCAAACGTCGGCAAATCGACGCTCTTTAACCGCCTGATCGGGCGGCGCGTTGCAATTGTTGAAGACACGCCGGGCGTCACGCGGGATCGCATCTATCAGGACGCGGAGTGGCTGAACTATGCCTTTACGTTGATTGACACGGGCGGAATCGAACCCGCGAGCGAGGATATCATCGCGTCGCAGATGCGGCGGCAGGCGGAGCTTGCCATCGAAACCGCAGATGTGATCATCTTTCTTGTGGACGGTAGAGAGGGCATGACCAGCGCGGATATGGACGTTGCTGAAATGCTTCGGCGTTCCAGCAAGCCCGTTGTACTCGCGGTCAATAAGATTGACGCACCGAAGTTTGAAGAGGCGATGTACGAGTTCTACTCGCTTGGCCTTGGCGATCCTTACACGATCTCTTCAGCGCAGGGACTTGGCCTTGGCGATCTTTTGGACGCAGTGGTCAAAGATTTCCCCAAGGATTTGGAGCAAGACGACACGGAGCGCGTGAATATCGCGGTCGTTGGCAAGCCGAACGTCGGCAAAAGCAGCCTTGTCAACGCGATGCTGGGTGAAGAACGCACAATTGTGAGCGACATTCCCGGCACGACAAGAGATTCCATCGACTCCAATTTTGAGCGCAACGGGCGTGAATATACCATCGTGGACACCGCGGGTATCCGCAGAAAACGGAGCGTCGAGGACGAGACGATTGAACGTTATAGCGTCATTCGCTCGCTCTCCGCAATCCGACGCGCGGATGTGGTGTTAATCGTTTGCGACGCGAACGAGGGTCTGAGCGAGCAGGATGTCCGTATCGCGGGTTATGCGCACGAAGAAGGCAAGGCAAGCGTACTGATCGTCAACAAATGGGATCTCATCGAAAAAGACACGCATACGATGAACGCATTCCAAAAATCGCTCGGCGCAGACTTAGCGTTTATGAGCTACGTGCCGATGCTGTTCATCTCCGCAAAGAGCGGACAGCGCGTGAACAAGGTGCTGGAGCTTGTAGACAATGTCTTTGAACAGGCGCGCCGCAGAATACCGACCGGACAACTTAACGATGTTGTCAGCGAAGCGGTGATGATGAACGATCCGCCGAGCGACAAAGGCAAGATATTGAAGATTTATTACGCCACGCAGGTCTCTGTGCAGCCGCCGACGTTCGTTATCTTCGTCAACGACACCGAGATCGTGCATTTTTCGTATGAACGGTATCTGGAGAATTATTTCCGGAAGTCTTTTGGCTTCGAGGGAACACCAATCCGACTTCTATTTCGCAGCAAGAAGAAAGAAAACGAGCAATAAGAATGACCAATATCCAAAATGGCACTCCGATTCAAATTCTTTTTCGGAGTATGACGAAGGAGAATGAACAGTGACGTTTTTCACCGGTATCTTTGGGATCAACGCTTGGACGGTGCTTGCTTGCATTGCGATTGGTTATTTATTGGGAAATATCCAGACCGCGGTTATCGTTAGCCGCGCTTATTATCATGATGATGTCCGCAACCATGGCAGCGGCAACGCAGGCAGCACCAACATGGTGCGTGTATATGGCTATGGCCCGGGCGCGATTACGTTTGCCGGAGACTCGATGAAGGCTCTTCTGGGCGTGCTTGCGGGGCAGCTGCTTTGTGGGCAGGCCGGTGGTTATATCGCCGGGTTCTTCGTGGTCATCGGGCACTGCTGGCCGATGTTCCTCGGCTTTCGCGGAGGCAAAGGCGTCGCTTCGTCCTACACCATCGCCATTCTCTCGTTTCCGCTGGGCGCGCTGGGCGCAATCCTGATCGGTGGCGCAATCCTCCTGATCAACAAAAAGATGTCGTTGATGTCGCTTGCGGCTATGTTGCTGTTCTTTCTTGCAACATTGCTGTTCCAGCTCAACAACCTTCCGTTGGTCATTCTTGCCGGGCTGTTGGCCGTGGTCGTATTCGTCCGTCATGCGGAAAACATACAGCGGCTCGTCCATGGCGAGGAGCAGCGCCTCCGCAAAGAGGGCAAGTAAACGAATCATTCGTAATCAAAAAGCGCTTCTGATGTTGAGAATCAGAAGCGCTTGTTTTGTGCTGTAATGATTTGTTATCCGATATGGAATTTTTCGCGGATGGCGTCCGCCGCGCGCAGCGCATGGACGGACTCCACGCAAAATTCAATTCTGGTTTCGCTGGTGGTGATCAACCAGATATGGATATTCTCCTTGCGTAGCGTGGAGAAGAGCTGAGACGCGACACCGTGCTGCAGCGCCATGCCAGTGCCCTCCAACGTGAGCTTCGTCAGGTCGGATCGCGTGCGGATATCGCAGCCGTAGCCGTTTCGCGTGAGTTCGTTGATGGCGTTGAGCGCTTCGGATAGTTCCGATTCATTCAGCGAGAACCCGATACTCAGGCTCTGCTCGTCCGGCTCGGAGCAGGCGATCATATCCACGAACACACCATGCTCGGCGATGACGTCAAACACGCGGGAGGCGAATGCATCCTCCTTTGCAAACGAACGAATGATGACCGCCGCCTGGTTTTCCAGCGAGAACAGGCGGGAAGCAGCATCGTGCTCGGTTACGACATTTTTCATGTTGTACAGGCCGCTCTTTTTGCCGACGAGAAATTTCGCCGCTCGAAGAGCGCCTTGGGCAAACACCTGCTTGCTAAAAGCCTTGTGTGAGATTTCGATAATTTCGTCGTTTCCGATGAATTGCACCTGATGTTCGCCGACCACTGTGCCGCCGCGGACGGAATGGATACCGATTTCGTTGTCCGTGCGCCGCTTATTTTTCTCATGACGGCCAAAGACAAGCTCTTCATCCTCGGGCGAAATGGAGGAAACCGCATGCGCAAGCATCAGCGCGGTGCCGCTGGGGCTGTCCACCTTCTTGCGATGATGCGTTTCGATGATCTCGACGTCAAAGTTTGAGCCAAGCGTGGAGGAGGCGAGCTGCACGAGCTCCACCTGCAAATTGACGCCAAGCGACATATTGCCGGTCTGGAACATGGCAACATGCTCGGAAGCGGAGCGGATGAGTTTGAGTTCGCGTTCGCCAAGGCCAGTTGTGCCGATGACGGCGGGGATCTTCTTCTCCAGCGCGTAGCGGATGATCTCCGGCGTGCTTGCAGGGATCGAAAAATCGATGATCACATCCGCTTGTTCTTTGATTTCATCGAGCGTTTTGTAGACAGGGCAAGTATAGGCTTGCGGGGAATCAAACGGGTCTACGCCGGCAACGGCGGAAAAAGCGCCGTTCTGCGCTTGAATAGCGGCATAAACGGCGCGTCCCATTTGACCGCAGATTCCGTTGATGATCACAGAAATCATGTCAGTCCTCCAAATTTGGGTTTCGTTAAATGAGCTCGTAGCCCTTCAAGGTGTCCTCAATCAGGCGCATGCTTGCTGAGGAAGGCGGAACAAGCGGGAGGCGGACATCCGGCTCGCAGAGCTGCATGAGCCCCATCATCGCCTTGAGCGGGATCGGGTTGACTTCGCAGAAAGCTGCCTTCCAGATCGGGATCAACTGCAGCTGCAACTGCCGCGCAAGCTGAATATCTCCCTTGAAGAACGCTTCGCATAGGGCATGCATCTCACCGGGCACGATGTTTGCGATGGTGGAGATGACGCCTTTGCCGCCGATGCTCAAAACGGGCAATACGTGATCGTCATTGCCGGAGTAGATGTCGCACTGCGGACAAAGCGCCGCGATGTTGACGATCTGCTCGATGTTGCCGCTGGCTTCTTTGGTGCCGACGATGTTCTCGTGGGTGCAAAGCTCCGCCATGGTCTGGGGCAGGATATTGAGCCCCGTACGGCCGGGCACGTTGTAGACGATGATCGGGGTTTCAACCGCGTCGGCAACCGTGAAATAGTGCCGCACAAGACCCGCCTGAGATGTTTTGTTATAGTAGGGAGTGACCACGAGCAAACCGTCCACGCCGATTGCTTCGGCAGACTTGCTGTTGCTGACCACTTCCTCGGTGTTGTTGCCACCCGTGCTCGCGATGACGGGAACGCGGCCATTGACGCGCTCGACCACGAACTGAATGACGCTCAGGCGCTCGTCGGTTGAGAGCGTAGAGCTTTCGCCGGTCGTCGCCGCGCAGATGATTGCGTCCGTTCGGTTGGCAATCTGCAACTCGATCAACCGGGTAAATGCGGTGAAGTCAACCGCCCCGTTTTGAAACGGAGTGACGATTGCAACGCCGCTGCCACGAAAAATTGACATACGTTCTTACGCCTCCCACTGACGAATGAGTTCCTGCGCAATCTGCACGGCGTTGGTTGCCGCGCCTTTGCGGATGTTGTCCGCAACGCACCAGAAGTTGATTCCGTTTTCAACAGAAAAATCGCGGCGCAGGCGGCCTACATAGACGGGGTCGGTGTCCGCGGCATACAGCGGCATGGGGTAGAGACCCTTTTCCGGATCGTCCTGTACGACAAGGCCTTCTGTGCTTTCCCAGAGTTTGCGGATATCGGCGACTTCAAACGGCTGTTCGAGTTCGACATTAATGCTCTCGCTGTGTCCGTGGAACACAGGCACGCGCACCGTAGTCGCCGTGACGCGCAGATTCGGCAGATCGAGAATTTTTCTGGATTCATCGATCATCTTCTGTTCTTCCTTTGTGTAGCCGGTGTCGAGGAATACGTCGATTTGCGGCAGGATGTTGCCTGCGATGGGATGCGGGAATTTTTTGGGAGACTCGCCCTTGAGTCCGTTTTCCAAATCGCTGTATCCGCCCATACCTGCGCCGGAGACTGCCTGATAGGTCGAATAGACCACGCGCTTGAGGCCGTATTTCACGGCGAGGGGCTTAAGCGCCACCATCGCCTGAATGGTCGAGCAGTTCGGGTTTGCGATGATGCCTTTTTTCTTGTAATCGGGGATTGCATGCGCGTTGACTTCCGGCACGACGAGCGGGACATCCGGGTCCATACGCCAGGTGCTGGAGTTGTCGATGACCACCGCGCCGGAAGCAGCGACGATCGGCGCAAAAATCTTGGAGGTGCCGCCGCCCGCGGAGAACAGCGCGATGTCAACGCCAAGATCTTTTAACGCATCCTCGGTCAGCTCACGAACGGTGTGTTTTTTGCCCATGAAGTCGACGGTAGTGCCCGCACTGCGTGCAGAGGCAAAGAGGAAGTATTCCGACGCCGGAAGTTTACGCTCTTCCAGTACGCGGAGGAACATTCTGCCGACCATCCCTGTGGCGCCGACAACTGCGATCTTGTACTGTTTCATGTTGCGCTTGTGTTCGCGTTCCTGCCAGGCAGGAGCGCGGCCTTTCTTATAGTTACGATGATTTTAATAAATATTCACTGGTTTGTCAAATGAGATCAGCGATATTATACGATATATATTTGCGGGAATGCCCTTTTTGATGTACAATAAAAAATCGAACACGTATGCACACCGTGTATGAATATAGTATGAACAAACGTGGTTATTCATATATGATATGCACGATATATCCCGGCGAACAGGAGGCGGCAAAGAATGACGACACAAGCGTATAATGAGTTTGCGGCTTTCTACGACCGCTTGATGACGGATGTGGACTATCGTGCCTGGGTGGACTATTTGATCAAACTGCTGCAGGCAAACCGTGTTTTGCCGGAGTCGACTGTGCTTGACTGCGCCTGTGGAACAGGGGAGATCACACTACGGCTCCATCGTGCCGGATATCGGATGATCGGTGCGGATGTTTCGATGCGCATGCTGGAGATCGCGCAGCAAAAGGCACGAAAGGCGGGCGCAAAGATCGCCTATGTGCAGCAGGCGCTGCAAGACTTAAGCGTGCACAAACCGGTCGATGCAATCACCTGTGCTTGCGATGGGGTAAACTATCTGCTTTCTGAAGTGGAGGTACTTGCGTTCTTTTCCGGCGCAAATCGCGCGCTCAAAGACGGCGGAGTGCTGTTGTTTGATGTTTCCAGCGCATACAAGCTCGAACACATCCTTGACGGACAGACCTTTGGCGAGGATGAGCCGGAATGCACCTATCTCTGGCAGAACTGCTTTGACCAAAAGACGCGCTTGCTGGAGATGCGCCTTGCGTTTTTTACGCCGGACGCAAAAGGCGCATACAAGCGCTTTGACGAGAGACATGTGCAGCGCGCGCATACGCAGGCGGAGCTGATGGAACTGTTGCGGCGCGCAGGTTTTTCGTTGGAAGGCGTGTATGAAGCGTTTACGAAGGAAGCACCGAATCCAACCAGCGAAAGAATCCAATTTCTCGCGAGAAAAGCTTCTGCAATCTAGATCGCTTTTCAATATAGTAAAGCGAGAATGTAAAATACGATTAAGAAAAAGAAAGAGAACCAGATACCAGATGAAAGACAATGTTTTACGATATAGACCGGAGCAAAAGGATCGCCTGATTCAGTGCGTTGCGGCAAATGGAATGGTACGAATCGCGTTTATCGACGGGACGAATCTCGTCCGCGAGGCGAAAAAACTCCTCAAGCTTTCCCGCGTGGCGACAGCGGCTCTTGGACGCCAGCTGATGATGACCGCAATCATGTCCGCAGATCTCAAAGGCGAACACGATCTCGTCTCCACGATTCTCAAGGGTGACGGGCCCGCGGGCAGCATGATCTGCACCGGAAACAGCCGCTTGGAAGTGAAGGGCAGTGTGACAAACCCGGACGTGGAACTGCCGGTCAACGAACGCGGCAAGCTCGACGTCGGCGGTTTTGTCGGACACAGCGGCAAGCTCTCGGTCGTGAGTGACCTTGGGCTAAAGGAGCCGTATGTGGGGCTGAGCAATATCGTTTCCGGCGAAATTGCGATCGATTTTGCGAACTATTATGCGGCAAGCTTGCAGCGCCCCGCGCTGGTCTATCTCGGCGTCCGCGTGCGATCCGAAACAGGAGATGTGCGCGCGGCTGTCGGTGTGTTTGCTGAACCGCTGCCGGGCTGCCCGGATGAAGTAATCGACCGTATACAGGCAAAAAGCGAGCAGATTGCACAGTTTTCCGAGCGGCTGGATGCGGGTGAAACGCCGGAAGAGCTGCTGGAGAGTGCATTTGGCGAGTTTAACCTCGTCTATGCGGGAGAGCGGGAGCCGCTCTATCGCTGCGATTGCTCACGTGAGCGGATTGAGCGCGCCTTGATTTCAACTGGGGCTGGGGAACTTCACGATATAATCGAAGAAGACCATGGCGCGGAAGTAACTTGCCGCTTTTGCGACAAAATCTACACGTTTACCGAGGAAGACCTGCGCGCGCTTCTGGAAGCCGCGCAACCAAGAGAAGATGAAGACGAGTAAAACAGGAAAAGTGATTCCCTTTTCGCAGAATGCAACATTTTATATGAAGCGCGGCGCGAAGGAACTTGAAAAAAACGACCTCATCGCGGCTGTTTCCAAATACCGCGAGGCGTATGAGCGCGCGCCGGAAGATGCGGAGATTACCGTCGCGCTTGCGGAAATCCTCAGCCAGATGCAGCGCTTTGAGGAGAGCAACCGCATTCTGTTTCGTTTGCTTGCAGACAGGGAAGATGCGCCTGCCGAGTGCCACTTCGGGCTTGCCTGTAACTACTTTGGGCTACAGGACTATGACCGTGCGGCGGACAGCCTTGAAGACTATCTGGAATTGGAGCCGGACGGGCTGTTTGCGGCCGATGCGGAAGATTTTCTCGACCTTATTGATGACGACGAGGCGATGTTTGAAACCACGGGGCTCAAGGGCGACGACGACTATGAAGACAATGCGGTGACGCATTTTGCCCGCTCGCTGCTTGCCAGCGGAGAGGTTTCTTATGCTGTGGAGGAGCTGGAGCGCCGGCACAGCCAAACGCCGAATTCGCAAAAGATTCGCGAACAACTCGCGGTTGCCTATTTTGTTGCCAACCGGCGGGACGAAGCGAAGCAGATTGCGAACGGGATTCTCGAAGAAGACGGCCAGAACATCCTTGCAAACAGCACGCTTGCGCTCGCGGAGATCGAAGAGGGAAACCGCACAGCCGCGCTCGCGCGGCTGGACGAGATGCTCAAGCTTCGCTCGCTGGATGCGGAAGAACTGCACAGCATCGCGGTTTTGCAGCTTGATTTGGAACGCTTTGCGGACGCGGAGAAAACGCTCACGCAAATGCTGCTTCTGATGCCGTATGACGAAAATATACTTCATAAGCTTGCGTATGCACGCTTTATGCAGGGGGATGCGGAAGGCGCAAAGACATATTATCAAAAGCTGCTGCGCATCGACCCGCACGATACGGTAGCAAAGTATTATCTCAATCAATGCAAGCACGCGGACAGCGCGGGAAAACGCCCGAACGCAAAATGGATCATTCCGTATCAGGTGCCGTTTTCGGAAGCGTTTCGGCGGCTCAACCACCTCAACCGCGTGCTGGCGCTGCCGCACGACGAACTCAACCACGTTTGGGCGGAGGACGGCGCGTTTCGAGACCTGCTGGTCTGGGCGATTTCGCTCTCCGACCTTCGTGTCAAGCGCAGTATGCTCTCGCTTGTGTTCACATTTGCCGACCAGAATGCGCAGCATATTCTGCGGGATTTCCTTCTGCGCACCGATCAGCCGGATGAGCTCAAGCGCGCAGTGTTTGGAATGCTCAAACACCTCGAAGCGAAAGAGCCATATATGGCGTATCTCAACGGTCGCTGGATCAAAGGGCGGGTGAGCCTGCTGGAACTCGACTATAAGCTGCCCGCATCGTATGAAGGCGTGATGCAGGTGCTCATGCAGTTCATGCTCGGCAACTGCCGCGAGGAATGCACAACCGAAGCGGCACATATCTTTCAGCGGTATGTTGACAGCCTCAACAAAAAGTTTCCGCGCATCTCGGCCGAGCAGGAGATTTCGTTTGCCGCGGCGCTGGAGTATCTGGGCAGGCTGAGTTGCGGAGAAAGCGTTTCGCAGGACGAGATCAGCGATGTTTACCGCGTTACAAAATCCCGTTTGCGCAATGCCCTCGTGAAACTCGAGCCGTTTGCGACTAAGCCGGAACCGACTGAATAGGACAAAGGCCGGGCATGAGCGAAGAACCGACGATTGCCGGCGGTCAAGAGGAGAAACGATGAAGTTTATTGCAACCTGCAAGCTCGGGCTTGAGGCGCTGGTCACCCGGCAGCTGCACGATCTTGATATTGAAGTGTTGGAGACGGCGGATGCGCGCGTCTCGTTTTCCGGCGGGGCGGAGGCGATGGTGAAATCGCTCCTCTGGCTGCGCACCGCAGAGCGTGTGCTGCTCGTGGTGGATGAGTTTGACGCCGAGACCTTTGACGAGCTGTTTGAAAAGACTAAGGCCGTGCGCTGGAAGCAGTTTCTCAAACCGGAGACAAACATTCACGTTACGGGAAAATCCGCCAAGAGCACGCTGTTTTCGGTGAGTGACTGCCAGAGCATCGTGAAAAAAGCGATCGTTGAAAACCTGAAGGCGGCGTATCGCACGCAGGTGATTCCCGAAGGCGGGCGCGAAATCATCGTGGAAGTCGGCCTACTGCGCAACCACGTGTCGCTCTGCCTCGATTGCTGCGGCGCGGGACTTTCGCGTAGAGGATATCGCACATACAACGTTGCGGCGCCGCTTTCCGAGACGCTCGGCGCGGCGATTGTTCAGCTTTCGCGTTTTCGTCCGGACAGCACACTCATCGATCCGATGTGCGGCTCCGGCACGATGCCGATTGAAGCCGCAATGATCGCGCAGAACATTGCCCCGGGGCTCGGTCGCTCGTTTGCCGCCGAGAGCTGGTGGTTTTTCGATCAGGGAATCTGGACGCGGGAGCGGCAAAATGCCCTCGATGCGCGCACCAACCAGAAGATCGACGTGCGCGGGTTTGACATCGACGAACGCAGCATCGATCTATGCAAAAAGCACGCGAAAAAGGCGGGCGTATTCTGCGACTGGCGCGTGCAGGACATCAAGAACTTCAACGTAACGGAGAAGAGCGGCATCATCGTCTGCAACCCGCCTTATGGCGAGCGGATGCTGGAAAAAGACGACGCAAAGCTACTGTACCTGATCATGCGCCGCGTGTTTTCGCCGCACCCGGGCTGGAGTGTCAACGTGTTTACCGGCATGCGGGAGTTTGAGCAGGTCTACGGCACGCGTGCGGACAAGCGCAGGAAGCTGACCAACGGAGGCATGCCCTGCACGCTGTATCAATATTTCGGCAAGCGAGATGTTTGAAATGGATTTAGGTTATCCATCTGGATTCATAAGATTTAGCAGCATTTCGACAAGCGAGACGTATAAGAGTATTAATAGGTTTTGAATCGTATCAGTGTTTGGAGTAGCGAAGCGATGAAATTTGCGGTCATTTTAGGCGACGGAATGGCGGATTGGGCGGTGGAAGCCCTCGGCGGGAAAACCCCGCTGGAGGTGGCCAACCACCCATACATGGACAAGTTTGCGCAGGATGGTGAATTTGGGCTTGTGAAGACCGTGCCGGACGGTATGAAACCCGGCAGCGACACGGCAAACCTCTCCGTGTTCGGTTATGATCCCAAGCAGTATTATTCGGGGCGTTCTCCGCTGGAAGCGGCAAGCCTCGGCATTGATTTGGCGCAGACGGATGTGACCTATCGCTGCAACCTTGTGACGCTCTCCGGCGAACCGGATATTGACGATACGACGATGACCGACTACAGCGCGGGCGAAATCTCCACCGAAGAAGCGCGGGAATTGATTCTGTTTCTTGACGAGCGGCTTTCGAGCGAGGGGGTTCGGCTCTATCCGGGGTTTTCCTATCGGCACTGCCTCGTGCTCAACCACGCGGAGACGGGCGCAGAGCTGACCCCGCCGCACGATTTCTCAGGCAAACCGGTCGCGGGCAGATTACCCTCCGGTACAAACCAAGCGCTGTTGATGCGCTGGATGACGCAAGCGTATGCGCTGCTCAAGGATCATCCAATCAATCGCGCACGTGTTGCCGCGAAAAAGAACCCCGCAAACGCCATCTGGTTCTGGGGCGAGGGCAGAAAACCCGCGCTTACACCGTTTCTCGAAAAAACGGGTTTAAAGGGCGCTGTTATCTCTGCGGTCGATCTGATTCAGGGAATCGGACACTGCGCTCAGATGGAGATCGTCAAGGTGGAAGGCGCAACGGGAACCTATGAAACAAACTTTGCGGGGAAAGCCGCCGCTGCAATCGATGTGCTTTCACGCGGGGCGGATTATGTCTATCTCCATATTGAAGCGGCCGACGAATGCGGACACCACGGGCAGGTGAAGGAGAAAATCTACTCAATTGAGCAGATCGATGCGCAGGTGATCAAGCCTGTGTTTGCATACCTGGAGAACTGCGGCGAAGATTACGCGATTCTTGTGTTGCCGGATCATCCGACGCCGATCCAGATCCGCACGCACTCCGCAGAACCCGTACCCTTTGCGCTTTATCGAAAGGGTGATCACGCGGGCAGAAGCCTGCGCTATACGGAAAGCGAAGCCAAGACGACCGGGGTCTATGAAGACGCTGGCTATCGCCTGATCGACCGGATGAAGAGCGGCAGATAAGACACCCCGAAAAACGGCTAAAACATTTTTTCAGAAATTCTGGAAATAACATGATTTGAGCTGTATTCAGTGCTTGACATTTTGTGCGCCAGTGGTTAAAATAATCAAGCACGCGAAAGTGCATGCGCTTGTAGCTCAGTGGATAGAGTGCCCGGCTACGAACCGGTAGGTCGCAGGTTCAAATCCTGCCAGGCGCGCCAGATAATCAGTCTAAAGCAGATGGCAGCATTTGTTTTAGGCTGATTTTTTACAATCAGTTTACGAGATTTCGGGATAAACAGTTCAGTACAAATTCGATTTGCGGCAAGGACATGCGGGGGTAATCCGAATGAATTATGAGATTACAGATGAAGTCAAAGAGCAGGACCAAAGATATATCTACGAAGGGTTACTGGAATACAATCTGGAACGATTGGAAGACAAATCGCCAAAAGATTTGGGCGTTTATGCAAAAGACGCAGCGGGCAACATCATTGCGGGACTGACCGGAACAACACACGGCAACTGGTTGATGATCAAGTACTTGTGGGTTAGTGAATCGCTTCGCGGCAAGAAAATCGGCAGCGAGATTCTGATGCAAGCAGAACATACGGCAAAAGAACGGGGATGCAAGTTTGTTTTTCTGGATACCTTCAGCTTCCAAGCTCCTTCATTCTATAAAAAACATGGATATCAGGAAGCATTTGTATTAGAGGAGTATCCGCTGACAGGAAAACGCTACTACATGACTAAGAGTCTGTGATGGATGGAGAAGAGATTTATGCCTGTTACCTTTCGCCCGGCAGAAGAAAAAGACATTGCACTTTTACTCAAGTTTATCCGCGCGTTGGCGGAGTATGAGCACATGCTCGATCAAGTGGTAGCCGACGAGAAAACATTGGCCGACTGGCTGTTTGACAAACGCGTTGCGGAGGCGTTTTTTGCGATGGAAGGCGAAACGGAGGTCGGCTTTGCGCTGTACTTCCATAACTTCTCTACCTTTCTGGGCAGAGGCGGCATCTATCTGGAAGATTTGTTTGTACTGCCGGAGCACCGCGGCAAGGGATACGGCAAGGCGATTTTGACACATCTGGCGCAGATCGCGCGGGGACGCGGCTGCGGCAGGCTGGAGTGGGCATGCCTCGACTGGAACAAACCCAGCATCGATTTTTACCTGTCGCTCGGCGCAAAGCCGATGAACGAATGGACGGTCTATCGCGTCAGTGGGGACGCACTGACGCAACTCGCCGGAGAAGATGCAAAAGAGCAAACAACTCATTGGGAGGAACTATCATGAAGACCATCGGACTCATCGGCGGCATGAGCTGGGAGAGCACGGTGACATACTATCAACTGCTCAACGAGGGTGTGAAGGATGCGCTTGGCGGGCTGCACTCTGCAAAGGTGCTGCTCTATAGCGTGGATTTTTTCGAGATTGAATCATTGATGTCCCGCGGAGACTGGGATAAAGCAGCCGATTTGCTCGGCGGTGTTGCCGCACGGCTGGAAAACGCGGGCGCGGATATGATCCTCATCTGCACCAACACGTTGCATAAAGTCGCGCCGCAGGTGCAGTCCCGCATTCGTGTGCCACTGGTACATATCGCGGTGGCGGCGGCGGAGGCGCTGACGGCACAGGGCATTTCCCGCGTCGGGCTGCTCGGGACAAAATACACGATGACGCAGGCGTTTTATCGGGATAAGCTGGTCGAGCGCGGCATTGAGGTGCTGATTCCCGAAGGGGACGACATCGACCTCGTCAACCGCGTGATCTTTGACGAGCTTTGCTTAGGCATCGTCAAGGAGGAATCCCGCACGGAATATCTGCGGGTGATTGCCGACTTGCAACAGCGCGGCGCACAGGGGATTCTGCTCGGCTGCACCGAGCTTGGCTTAATCGTTGCCAGGGAAGACGTTTCTCTCCCGCTATTTGATACGACGGAGATCCACGCAAAGAAGGCGCTCGCACTTGCTTTGACAGAATGATTGCTGTTTCGCTTATCCTGCGCCGCTTAATGCGGCGCTTTTTTTATAAACAGGATGGAACAAAACGCGAAGCAATCCTGTACAATAGATACCGACTATACGCAAAAAACGACCGCATAGTGAAAATCGCTCGAATGCGGACTGGATTTTTCCTATACTGCAACCATGACGGGGGGGGTGAACAAGTGAAGATCGAGGTAAAGGTGGACGCCACCTGTGAGGAAACGACGGTGGTGATTTGCACCAACAAGGTGACCGACGAAATTCAGCAACTGGTGCGCAGGCTTTCGCAGGATGCGCCACAGGTTATCGTCGGGTTTCGGGACGAAGAAGCGGTGATTTTAACACAGGAGGAGATGCTCCGCGCGTTTACGGAAGGCGGCAAGGTGTATGCCCAAACGCCGAGCGGAACGTTTCTGCTGCGGCTTCGGCTGTATGAACTGGAGGAGCGGTTGGACGCAAAGCGCTTCGTGCGCATCTCCAATTCAGAAATCGTCAATCTAAATTGGATTCGCGGCTTTGACCTGAGTTTTGCGGGAACCATCTGCGTGCGGATGAAAAACGATGCGGTGACTTATGTTTCCCGCAGGTATGTTGCAAAAATCAAACAAGTGCTAGGACTATAGGGGGAAGAAAGAATGAAGAAAGAATTGATCAAGCGTTGCTTGCTTGGCGCGCCTTTGGGGCTGGCCATCAGCACGGTCATCACGATACTCATCTCGATCATAATTGCGGACGGTCGCTATCACGCGGTCGTGCCGGAACTGACAAGCGAGATGGGGAGTGAAATCAACGCGGTGGTGCTGCAGGCGGTGCTCTCGTTGATCTACGGCGCTGCATGGGCAGGGGCCTCCGTCGTTTGGGATGCAGAGCACTGGAGTCTGCTCAAAATGACGCTGGTACACCTGATCGTTACCTCGGTTGCAACATTCCCGATCGCCTATTTTGCGCGCTGGATGCCGCACGACGCCAAAGGAATCCTGATCTACATCGGTATCTTTGTGGTGATTTATGCGTCCATTTGGGCTTCGCAATACAGCGCAATGAAGAAAAAGATTCGTGAGATGAACGAAAAAATCGCACAGTAGCGAATTTCTTCAAAACGCCTGCTGATGATTCGGCGGGCGTTTTTTGTGCGTTGATTTCGTTTGGATGGCTTCACGACAGGTAAACGTGGTATACTACAGGCAATTCATCAATCAATAAGGAGAATCTATATGCCACCTCCTGCGGTAAAGACGGTTCGGGATTTACTCTACTGGCAATATGCGGCGATCATGACGGGCGCAGCAACCGGAGACAAACGACAATTTCCCTTGCGTATGAGTTTTCTCGGCAAACTTAAGAGCGGCGAGATCGTCTGGTCCACCTCTGTAAGTGAATGGCTTCTGGAGATGGAGAAGCCGCATGTGTGTATCTATTGCGGGCAGGAGGGCGCTCTGACGACGGAGCACATCTTGCCCCGTTCGCGCGGCGGCGAGAACGTGCCGGACAATGTTGTGCGTGTTTGTAAAAGCTGCAACTCCAGTAAGGGCGCAAAGGGGTTATATGAATGGAAGGGGCTGGAACACAAAAACGAACACAGCCGCATTGCAGAGGGAAAGTACTTGAAATATCTCTACACCATGTTTGAGAGAAACAACAAACAGGATGCAAAGCTGGACGATCTTTGCCCTTGCTGTCTTGAGGGAAAATGCGATGAGGAAGGACACGCACACAAGTTTACGCTCTACTGCCTGGAAGGTTACTTTGCGCCCAAATAACAGCGTTATCCAGTTGAACGAAACCATGACGTTACGTTGTAATAAAAGATTGACTATGCCGGCAGAAGTAGTATGATGTAGAAAAAACGAGAGGGGAACGATTATGGACGTATCAACGCTGAATCAATTCCAGTCGCTGATGGGAACATACTGGTTTGTTTGGATCGCGATCGCACTGATCCCGGCAGTTATCATGGGCATTTTTACCGCAAAGCTCGCAAAAAAGAAGGGATACCGCGGATATTTCTTCACGGGGTTCTTCTTTAGCCTGGTGGGATTGATCTACGTCGTGGGGCTCCCGTTGTCGAGAGATCGTCAAGATTAATTCCAGAAGCAATCAATGCGCAAGCGCGGCCTCAAACGGGGCCGCGTTTTTTGCAAAGGACTGGAATGAGAAAAATACCCACCTTGCATTTCCTCCGCATCGTGCTAAACTGAACGTGATAGATTTGTACAAGACAAGTCAATTTATGTTCAGTTTTTTATTTTATTCGGAAGGAATTTGTGAAGATGAATCCCGTTCGCATGATCGTTCTCGGCGCGGGCGCGCGCGGCATGGATGCCTATGCGCCATACGCGCTCCTTGCGCCCGACCAACTCCAGATTGTTGCAATTGCCGAGCCACGCGAGGCGCGAAGAACCGCTTTTGCCGCGCGATATGGCGTACTCGAAGATAAGGTGTTTGCGGACTGGCACGCGGCGTTGGATGCCGGAATCGAGGCGGACGCGGTACTCGTTGCGACGCAGGACAACGAGCATGTGGAACCCGCCTGCGCGGCAATGGAGCGCGGTTATGACGTGCTGCTCGAAAAACCCATTGCAAAGAGCGAAGAAGAATTGAAACGGATCTATGATACCTCTGTCCGCACCGGAAAGCGCGCGGCTGTTTGCCATGTATTGCGCTATACACGGTTTTTCAATACGCTCAAGTCGATCATTGACAGCGGAGAAATCGGAGACGTGGTCAACATCTCTCATAGCGAAAATATCGGATATTGGCATATGGCGCACAGCTTTGTGCGCGGCAACTGGCGCAGGGAAGATGAAACGAGCCCGATGATCCTCGCAAAAAGCTGTCACGATACCGATATCCTGCTCTATCTTGTGGGCAAGGACTGCAAGCGCGTTGCATCCTTTGGCAGCCTCAAGCATTTCACCGCTGAGAACGCGCCGGAGGGCAGCGCGGAGCGTTGTCTCGACTGCAACGTCGCGGGAACGTGCCCGTATAGCGCGATGCGGCTCTACCTAATTCCGTTTCTCACGGGCTGGCCTGTGTCGGTGATTACGGACGACCTCAGCCCTGCCGGACGCATGAAAGCGCTGCAGGAAGGACCCTATGGCAGATGTGTGTATCACTGCGACAACGACGTGGTGGATCATCAATCCACCGTGTTGGAGTTTGAAGGCGGCGTGACGGCGACCATGACCGTCTCCGCGTTTACGGACTATCGCCACGGGCGAACGATCCACATCATGGGTTCGCATGGTGAGATTCGCGCCAAGATGTCCGACGAGACGATCGAGGTGACCAATTTCCGCGACGGTTCCGTCCGCACGACGGAAAACCCGCTCCCCGGCGGCATGGGCGACGGGCATGGCGGCGGGGATATGGGATTGATCGCGTCGTTTGTGCGCATGGAGCGCGGGGAAGAGGGCGCGGTGAAGAGCTCGATTCGGGACGCGATTCAGAGCCACCTGATCTGCATTGCGGCTGAAGAATCGCGCAAAAACCATACTGTTGTGGACATCCACAACGTTGGATGATCTTCTGAACACCGATACAGCAACCGGAATCGAATGTAATTACGAAAAGGGGGAGTCGTTATGAAACAGCAAAAAACACGTTCCGCCTCGTTCCTGCTCGTGATGAGCTGGATCTATCTGATTCTTGCGCTGGGTATGATCGGGCTTGCGCTCTACAATCTGACACGGCCTGACGTTCGGCTGACGTTTGCCGGCGTGACGGACGCGGTGTTTTTAATCATCGGTGGTGCGCTCGGGTTTCTCGCGGGGATATTCGGCCTTGTGAGTAAGCAGCTCAAACGTTGCCGCATCATGGGACTTGTGCTGCTCGCGATTGCCGCGGTTCCGCTGACGATCAACCTGCTCGTCGGATTGCCGTTTCGTATCTATTGGAAGAACATCGCGGTGATGGTGATCCCGTTTCTCTATCTGATTGCCGCGCTGCTGAAAAGAAGCGAGAAGAAACCGGCAGTACCGGCTGCTGATGCAGCATATGCGCCCGTCCCGTCTGCACCGCAGGCAGCTCCCGCTGCCCAAGCAACGGTTCATCCAGAGAATAAACCGCAGGGAGAAGAGGACAAGCAAGCGTAACGTTGGATGGCTCAGAGCGCGTAAAACGGGTGCTCGTTTTGATCTCATCGCCCAAGCGAGCAATCGCAAAAATGGCATGAAAAATTTGGCGAAAAGCTCTTGCATTTTGATAGGGTCTGTTGTATCATAATCAAGCGGCTTGGGGCATTAGCACAGTTGGTAGCGCGCAACGTTCGCAATGTTGAGGTCGGGGGTTCGAATCCCCCATGCTCCACCAAGCAATAGAACCCCCGTCTTAAACAAGGCGGGGTTCTTTTTTTGACAATGCGCAATCGTTTTAACGAAGAACTTTTCGGGTGAATCGCCCGCAAACAGGCTGAAACACGCCGGAGAAGGATTTGTAGAGTATGGAGAGTCTTGCAAAAGAAGTCAACCGCAGAAAGACATTTGCGATTATTTCGCATCCCGACGCGGGCAAAACCACGCTGACCGAGAAGCTGCTCCTTTTCGGCGGGGCAATTCGCCTTGCGGGAACGGTCAAGGGGCGAAAAGCGAGTAAATTCGCCGTCTCCGACTGGATGGAGATTGAAAAACAGAGAGGAATTTCGGTTACCTCCAGCGTGCTGAATTTCGACTATGAAGGGTTTCGGATCAACATTCTCGATACCCCGGGACACCAGGATTTCAGTGAGGACACCTACCGCACACTGACTGCGGCAGACAGCGCGGTGATGCTCATCGACGGCGCAAAGGGTGTTGAGGAGCAGACCAAGAAGCTCTTTCACGTTTGCCGGATGTTCGGCATTCCGATTTTTACGTTTGTCAACAAGCTCGACCGGCAATGCAAAAACCCGCTTTCACTCATGGAAGAACTGGAAGCGACCCTCGGCATCCGTGCCTATCCGATGAACTGGCCAATCGGCATCGATGGAGATTTTCGCGGGGTATACGACCGCAGGACGAAGCGGATTGAGCTCTTTGCCGGCGGTAGCCACGGGCAGGCGGAGACTGTTTCGGACTCCGGCGACGCGGACGATCCGCGTTTTCGAGAGATTCTCGGCGACTATCTCTATAACCATCTTATGGACGAGATTGAGCTGTTGGAGATCGCCGGAGACGAACTGGATATGGACAAGGTTTCCGCAGGGGAACTCACGCCGATGTTCTTCGGCAGCGCGATGACCAACTTTGGCGTACGCCCGTTTTTGGAGGCGTTCATCGAAATGGCGCCTTCACCGTACGCTAAACGGCACAGCAACGGCAGTGTGGAGCCCGACAGCGAGGATTTCTCCGGCTTTATCTTCAAGATTCAGGCGAACATGGACCCCGCGCATCGCGACCGAATCGCGTTCATGCGCATCTGCTCCGGCAAGTTTGAAAAAGGCATGGAGGTTGTGCACCAGCGCACGAACAAGACCATCCGCTTGGCGCAGTCCCAGCAGTTTATGGCGCAGGAGCGCATCAGCGTGGAAGAAGCGTACGCGGGCGATATCATCGGCGTATTCGATCCGGGCTGTTTCCTAATTGGCGATACCCTCTGCAACGGGAAGCATGCGTTCCAGTTTGAAGGGATTCCGATGTTCCCCTCGGAGCATTTTGCCGAGGTCAACGCGGTCGATTCCGGCAAGCGCAAGCAGTTCCTCAAGGGCATTAAGCAGATTTCTGAAGAGGGTGCGATTCAGGTGTTCAAGCAACCCGACCTCGGTGTGGAACGCTTCACCATCGGCGTTGCCGGCGCGCTGCAGTTTGAAGTGCTGGAATACCGCCTCAAGAACGAATATAATGTCGAAATCAAAATTCGCAATCTACCGTATCAGCTCGCGCGCTGGATCGTGACGGAGCATTTTAACAAAGATATGCTTGCGTATACGGACACGCTGCTGCTGGAGGATCAATATCAGCGCCCCGTAGTCCTCTTTAAGAATGAATGGTCGCTAAGCCGCATGGAGGACAAGAATAAGGACGTCAAGTTTCTGGATATTGCACCCGTGAATTAAGAGACTTCACAAATTATTCACGTAATCGAAACTCATATTTTGCGTTCTTTTGCCCTCCACCGTGTGTTGTCTGCTATACTGTTAGACAACATAGCCAAGCGGAGGGCAAGCCATGTCTGCGCCGATTCAAATTAGATGCATGCAATATTCCGACCTGCCGCTTTTTCGCGAGTGGCTTTTTTTGCCGCATGTTGCAAAATGGTACCACGAACCGGAGGATTGGATTGCGGAGATTGAACAGCAGGACGGAGCGTTTGCGTTTGTGCGGCATTTTATCGCTGAAAGCGAAGAGAAAGCATTCGGTTTTGGCCAGTACTATCCCTATTGGCTGAGCGGCGAGGATTGGCACGGTTCCATTCCGCTGGAAGGGACATATAGCATCGACTATATGATCGGGGATCCTGCTTTTCTAAAAAAGGGATACGGCAGGCAGATCATTCTCTCCTTGCTGGACAAGATCAAACAGGTGCCGGATGCAAGCCGCGTAATCGTCCAGCCAGAGCCGGAAAACGCGGCATCCTGCGGGGTGCTTCGCGCTTGCGGGTTCGTTTTTGACGAACCAAACGGGGTATTTCTGCTCGCACTTTGATGTTTATGTGTGATACAATCTTTCAGGATAGAACGACATACGACAACAGGAGAATAGCATGATCGATTTTCAAAACGCAACGTTTCTCAAGCTCAAACCCGTTGCGGACAACACGTTTTCTTCCGTGATACTGCCGATGTTTATTCCGGGAGAAGAGATACTCTGTTCGTTCCAAACCATGCGGGACGGCGTGGTATTCACCAATAAGCGCATCTTTGCGATCAATGTGCAGGGCATTACCGGCAAGAAGAAAGATTTCACCTCGCTGCCGTACAGCAAGATTCAGGCGTTTTCTGTTGAAACCGCGGGTATGCTTGACCTCGATAGCGAGTTGGAGCTTTGGTTCTCCGGCATGGGAAAGATCAAGTTTGAGTTTGTCAGCCGTGCGGATGTCTCCGGCATCTGCCGCATCATCTCCGGCTTTGTGCTGCAGTAAATAGTAGAGCGAATGAATTGATTGAGGTTTACAAGTATGATGTTTGATCCATTTGATGGCGGCGGTTTTATGTTCACCGTCATACCCGCTCTTGTGGCAATCGGTTTTGTCACGATATTAGGTATCATCATTTTCCAAGTGGTGAAGGGCGCGCAGAGATGGAAGCGCAACAACGATTCACCCGTTTTGACGACGGATGCACGCGTCGTGACGAAGCGCGCGGACGTGAGCTATCATCATCACATGAATAACATGAACGACTCAAACAACACAATGAATATGGGGTATTCCTCCACAAGTTATTTTGTGACGTTTGAGGTGCCCAGCGGGGATCGGATGGAGCTTCCGGTACAAAGCGACGAATACGGCTTGCTGGTTGAAGGTGACGCAGGGAAGCTGACGTTTCAGGGCACGCGGTATTTGGGCTTCACACGCGTAAAATAATCTCCCGATGGTTTGACAGGGGCTTGGTATGAATGTTCGAAGTACAGTGAAGGCGCTGATTTTGCACGAAGACAAGGTGTTGCTCAATCGATGCCGCGACGCAAACAACGGGGAGTATTTTTCTCTTCCCGGCGGCGGGCAGGAGCAATATGAAACCATGGCGGAGGCGATCCATCGGGAATGCCTCGAAGAAACGGGATATTCCGTCGAGCCGGTTCGCTTCTCCGCACTGATGGAGGAGATCTGTCTCGATCCGTATATCCGCGCAAACTATCCGGACTATGCGCACAAGATGCTGCATGTCTTCCTCTGCCGCCTGGCCACGACGGAACGGGTTGAGCCGACGGAGACGGACGAATCTCAGATTGCAATCGAGTGGGTGCGCGTGGAAGACGTGGGAAACATCAAACTGCTGCCCGTGCAGGTGCATGCGGCGTTCTCGCAGCTGATCACGGAAGAAACACCTCTGTTTTTAGGGTCCGTTTATTTGGAGCGCAATCATGGCTGAGTCAAACGATACCTGCACTCTCGTCAAACCCGACGAGACGATGCTAAACGAAATTGCGGCGTACCGCGCGGCGTTTCTTGCTACGGGAAGCAGCATGGACGGCACAGGCCCGCTGCGCCAGATGGAAGACCCGCTGGAGTGGGTCGAGCTTTGCTGCGCGGCGGAGCATAGGGAAACCACGCCGTCACACTGGGTCCCATCCGAACAGTTTGTCTTCCTAAGGGAACACGACCACAAAATCGTCGGTATGACGCAGTTTCGGCATGAGTTCAATGACTTTCTGCGCGAGTTTGGCGGAAACATCGGCTATTCTGTACATCCAGACGAGCGCCAAAAAGGCTATGCCAAGCGCATGCTGAACGATTGCCTTGCGGTGTGCCGCGTGTTCGGGCTCGATCGCGTGCTGATCACCTGTCTTGTTGAAAACGAAGGAAGCAGGCGGACGATTCTCTCCTGCGGTGGTGTGTATGATAAGACGGTTTACTGCCAAAGAGACGATGTCAATCTCGAACGGTATTGGATATCGCTCCATAAGTGAAAGGAGAAGCGCATGGGAGAACTGCAAAAACTGCCGAACATTGCGGACAAGCTGGAAGCGCAACTGGTTGAGGTCGGAGTTGCGAGCATCGCCGCGCTCAAGAAGACGGGCAGCAGGGAAGCATGGTTGCGCATCGCCGCGATTGACCCTTCCGCGTGCTATATGCGTCTCTGCTCACTGGAAGGTGCGATTCAGGGCGTTCGCTGGCACAATCTGGACGATGCAACCAAGCAGCAGATGAAGGCGTTTTATCAGGAACACAAGCCAAGCTAAACACTGAAAACAACAACTCAAAAATGACACCCGGATCACACCGGGTGTTTTTTTGTAAAAAACTGCTTGACATTGTTCATCTAATGAATTAGACTGAATTTGTCTAAAATAATAGACTGAATAGATCGATAGAATTTATCAATATATGTCAAGAATGATTGGAGGAACGTATGGAACACGAAGTAGCGTTGACCAATGCAGACTGGCGGCTGATGGATATCGTTTGGGACCACGAGCCGGTTGAATCGCCGGAGCTCTGCCGCCTTGCGGAAGAAAAACTCGGCTGGAAGCGCACAACCACCTACACGGTACTCAAGCGTTTGAGTGAGAAGGGGTATCTTGCAAACAACGCTTCGGTGGTTGTTTCACAGATTGCTCGTGAGGAAGCGGGAAAACGCGAGGGCAATCAGATTGTCAGCCGCGGGTTCAAGGGCTCGCTGCCTGCATTTATCGCGGCTTTTTTAGACGGCAGCGGCATCTCCGGCGAAGAAGCGGAGCAGATTGAGCAGCTTTTGCGCGACTATCGTGGGAAGGAGTGACGCATGAGCGGACTCTTCCGAACCGTGCTGAATATGAGCGTAACCGGTGGAATTGCTGCGCTTTGCGTGCTGCTGCTTCGGTTCCCGCTTAAGCGCGCGCCGCGATGGATTACCTGCGTGCTGTGGCTGGTCGTGTTCCTGCGATTGATCGTGCCGGTCAGCTTCTCGTCGCCTGTTTCATTGTTGGGCAGTGTTGGCGCGCCTGCGCCGACTAATGGTGTTGTGACCTATCTTTCGAGCGAGGAAATGCAAGCAGGAATGAGCACACGGCAGACAGTCCAAAGCGTAACAAACCAGAGCGTTGAGCGGTCGGCTTCTTTGACTCCAACACCGCAGGACAGCGCCGATCCGATTCAGATTTGGCTTGCGGTTGGTTCTGCGGTTTGGATTCTCGGAATCTGCGCGATTCTACTGAGTTCAGCCATATCCTATTTTCGCTTAAGCCGGCGCGTGCGGGATGCGGTATTTGTTGAGCCGGGTGTATTTGAAACGGATGCGGTCACATCGCCGTTCGTAATGGGCGTGCTTCATCCTCGCATCATTCTGCCAATCGGTATGTCTATGCAGGCACGGGAGCTTGTTTTGCTGCACGAGCGGTCGCATCTATTGCGGCTGGATCACCTTGTGAAACCCGCTGTATTCCTGATCGCATCGATCCATTGGTTCAATCCGCTGGCGTGGGTTGCATTCCGGTGTTTTTGCGATGATATGGAGGCGAGCTGCGACGAGCGCGCGGTGCGCTCGCTGGAGCGAAGCGAGATCGCAGCATATGGCGAAACGCTTCTGCGCTTTGGCACGCGGCAAATGCGGTTTGCGGGCGGGCCGCTTGCCTTTGGCGAACACTGCACGAAAGAGAGGATTGTCAACGTGCTAAACTATAAAAAACCTGTGTTTTGGGTTGTTGCTTTCGCGCTGATTGCGGCCGTCTCTGCGGCGGTTGTGCTTCTAGCGAACCCGATTGTTTCACCAAAACAAGCGATAGAACCTTCGATCAAAGAGATGGAACTGGGTCAAATGCGGGCGTCTGATTTTGACAAAGCAACGTACGATGTACCGGAAAATGATTCAAGTGGTTTGAGCTGGAGAGTAGGCGTTGGTTTGGGGTTAAATGTTGCGACGGTGGGTTTGGATATCAGCGTATTTGAACGAAAAAGCGTTTCCGCGGAAATGCTTGCTGACTTCGGGAACCAACTGGTAAACGGGCAAGCCTATATCCAAGCGTATCTCAAGCTAAACGCCGCAGGATGCTATGATGAAAAAATAGCAAGCAGTAAGGTCAATTACGATATCACGAATGATGACACGTATCAATATTATTTGAGAAGTCAGCCATACAGGATCAAAGTTGGCAAGATGTACTGGCATTGCGCAGAATATTATATTTTTATGATTCTGCATCCCGAATCACTCCATTGGCAACACTATGGTTATGCCGCTTATTTGGGCAACGTGCTGAATCCCTATAACATATATCTCGCGAAGATGAACCGAGAGGGAATTGCGTTTGAGACGGGGTTATACGCACAAACCTATTTTGATCACGGTGGAGCAAAGACGAAACTGACGAACGAGGATTATCGCCTGCTGGTGGATGCAATTGCATACCATTGCCTGACCGATGGGATGAATTGGGGTACGCCATACGAGTCATGGCCGGTCACCTCGATCTATGGCTTCACCGAACCCGCGGAACAAGGCGACGATATGAGCGTTATTATGGCAACATCCTTCTGTGCCTATCTGTCCGAGCACTATGGCTTTGATCGGCTGACAAGCTACTGCTCTGGGCAAAGTGATTTTTACGAAGCATTTGGGGTTTCATTTGATCGCGCATATGCCCGCTGGCAAAAGTCTATTCTAAAAGAATTTTCGTAAAACAAGTGTAATCTTTTGGGTGCAATGAACCATTCCCCTAATAAATGACCCGCTTTCACGAGCGGGTTTTTTGCGTAAAGATATTGACATATGACGAAAATATGTTACTATGATAATGACATATGTCAAATACGAATGGAGGAAACACCAATGCCAAATCATGACGGAACAGGCCCCGCAAAAGACTGCTGCAAGGAAAGCAAGCAGAAAGAAGGCGGTTGCTGCGGCAATCAGCATCATCATGGAGAAGGAAACGCCTGTTGCCACGGCGGTGGGCAACACAGGCACCACGGCGAACAACACAAGGGCGAAGGCTGCTGCCGGAAGAACGAGGAGAAGTAAGCTCGGTTATCTTTGAAATCAGCATTCGTGGCGGCAATGCTTTTTCTGGCTCGGCCAGATTTGAACGGAGCGATTGACGGCGCGGCGGTTGGATAGTAAACTGTGTTTAGCGTTTTTACGGACGGCACGAGGACAACAGCCGCGAAGCGCGGAACAGTGAGGAAGAAACGATATGCCAAGGCCAAGAAAATGCCGCAGAGTATGCTGCCTGCCGTGGAATGCGTCGTTTGGGCCGGTTGACGAGCGTGCGGCAGAGGGCACCATCGTGATGAGCGTGGATGAATATGAAACCATCCGCCTGATCGATCTGATGGGGTTTACACAGGAGGAATGCGCGGCGCAGATGAACGTTGCGCGCACGACTGTGCAGGGCATTTATAACGACGCGCGAAAGAAGCTTGCAGATGTTCTGGTGAACGCAAAAGGGCTAGTCATTCGCGGCGGAGATTATACCCTCTGCGAGAGCAAGGAGGAGACTTGCGGCTGCGGCGGCTGTCACCGGCATCGCAACCAAAACGTGCAGTAATGCAAAATCCGATCAATCGGAACAAATGAATGGATGAATCAAAGCTTGTCGTCTGTGCTGAGCAGGCGACAAGCTTTTTTGATTGCGAATAAGGAGGGAATCCCCTTCGCTGATGATAATCTCTTCAGGTAAATAGACCTTCCGCGCGGTATGAACGAATAACGCTTGCGGTAAAAGATCGAGCGCAATGCCATAAGATACGTCGAATTGACTCCAGATGGCTTCTATTATCGATTCATAAACGATTCCCTTCAAAGCAGTACAAGCAAGAGAGTTTCAATTATAAAAATGCAATAATGTGGACAGCCGTTCATGCGACGGCAAAGCCCGCCGCCGGGAAGGTCTGCAAGGTTGTGGTGCTGGTTCCACTCAACGGCGATCAGTCTACATTGATTCCGTCAATGCATGCCATCTCGCAGTTGAGGAATAGTGCAGCACAAAAGGCAGGAAGCTATTTCCAGCAGACCAAAGCGAACCTGCAATTCTTGCGGCATATCTGCTGCTTTGATATAATGCAAGAAATCGATTAGGTGGGTGCACATGAAAATAAAGGCTTTTTTAAAGTTGGTTGAAATTCAAACCAAAGTTGCAAGCGTTATCCCTTTCTTGACGGCGCTACTCTATGTTCTCTACAGCACAAAGCAGCTCAATGCGCTCAATACGATTATCATGTTTTTCTCCATGCTGATTTTTGATATGACCGTTACCGCGCTGAACAACTATTACGACTATAAACGCGCAGAAAAAAAGCACGGTTACAATTATGAGGTTCATAATTCAATCGTGCAATATCAGCTCAAGAGCGGGACGGTCAAAGCGGTGATTATCATGATGATCGTGATCTCTGCTGCTCTGGGATTGTTGCTGGTCTACCGGACAAACTATATTACGCTTCTTCTGGGCGCTGCTTGCTTCGCGATTGGAATTGCGTACTCTTACGGGCCTCTGCCGATTTCGCGCACACCGTTTGGCGAGATATTCTCCGGTTTGACGATGGGGCTTGGGATTCCATTCATCACGTATTACATCAATG
This sequence comes from Christensenella sp. UBA7703, assembly GCA_002482505.1. GTDB lineage: Bacteria > Bacillota > Clostridia > Christensenellales > CAG-138 > UBA7703. The sequence goes on from DLGD01000033.1 coordinate 66,541, forward strand.
TGTTTGACAAGAACGTTTTAAGCTTGTCGCTGGTCAGCCACAGTTTTTCGCTTTCGTTTGATGTCTATCAGATTGCGGGGATCCTGCTTGTGTCCTTGCCGGCTGTTTTTTGCATTGCCAATATCATGCTTGCAAACAACATCTGCGATATAGAGGACGACCTCCCGAACAAACGCTATACACTGCCGATCGTTGTCGGCAAAGAGAAGGCGATCACGCTACTGAAGATCCTCTTTGCGCTGGCGTATGTTGCGATTGTTGGCGCGGTTGTGCTCCGCGCGTTGCCGCTATATTCGCTTCTCACGTTGCTCACGATCATACCGCTGGCGAAGAACGTGAAAGCCTTTGTGGCAAACCCGACGAAGAAGGACACCTTCGGCGCAATCGTCGGCAGCTTTGTGCTCATCAACGTCGCTTTGGCGCTGACAATCGGGCTCGGTGTATTGGATGCATCGTTTCTGCACCTGCTCGCGTAAGTGCGTTAATCCTTCAGGTCGGCCAGATTGTCCGTGATCGTATAGTTTTTGATCAGGTCTGCCTGCGTTTCATAACGATCCCGAAGTCCTTCAGTGAAGTAGATATAGTGATCCTTCGTGATCAAAATTGCGTCGACCCCTTCCAAAGATTCGATCAACTGGATTCCCTTATGAACACCCAATAGCAGCACGGATGTCGATAGCCCGTCGGCGGTTTGCGAATTCCGCGTAACGATCGTCACCTGCTTGATATTGGTTTCAGCTGGGAATCCTGTTTTTGGGTTGAGGATATGATGGTACATCTTTCCGTTATAGATGAAATACCGCTCATAATCACCGGACGACACAACCGTTTCATCATTGATTTTAATGCTCAAGAGGTAGTCACCACGGGTGCTTGCCGGGTCTTGAATGCCGATGACAAAGCTGCTGCCATCCAGCTTGGCGCCGACGGCAAGCACGTTTCCGCCGAGGTTGATCAGCGCGCTTGTGACGCCTCTGCCAAGCAGATACGCCTTGATCTCGTCTGCAATGGTGCCCTTTGCGATTGCGCCAAGGTTGACTATCATACCTTTGTCTTCTAGCTCAATCGTGTTTTCGCCCAGAAACTTGATCTTGTGGTAGTCGATCAGCGGCAATACGGCAGCTAACTCCTGCTCGGAGGGATAATGGCCTTCCGGCGGGTTGATCGCCCATAGATCGATTAGCGGGCCGGTGGTCACATCAAACAAACCGCCTGTCTTTTCGCTAAAGTAGATGGAATCATTTAAAACGCGATAGGTCAAAGGGCTCACTGTGGTGGGCTCTATGCCTGCATTTTTATTAAGCTTATCGATATCGCTGCCTTCGATATGCATGCTCAGCGTGTTTTCAAGAGATTTGATCTCGTCAAATGCATCTTGAATCAAGCTGTCGCGATACTTGTTCGGATAGGAATAGATCTTGAGCTCAATCAGCGTATCCAACGCAAAGGTGTTGCCGGATAGTACCTTTTGACGCGGGGAACAGGCGGTCAACATTAGAGAAAGCAATAACAGTGGGATTAAAATACGTTTACGCATGCAAGTGTCCTTTAAGTTGATAGATTTTTTGCTGATTCGGTTAGCTGAATGTTCAAGCATCCTGCTTGTTTTTCGTATAGGAGTATCGCTTTTGCGGTCTGCCGACTTCGCCATACTCTAGCTCGGAATTTAAGAACCCGCTTTCGCGCATGAGTTCCATATATTTCCGAATGGTGATGCGCGATAATCCGGTCTCGTTTGCAATATCGGCTGCAGTGAAGCTGCCTTCCTTCTTGGAAACAACGGTTTTAACAAAATGGAACGTTTCGTTACAGATTCCTTTGCTCTTGTCGTTGACCGGCGCGAGAAAGACGTTGTGCGTGATGCACTGATCGATCTCTTCCTGTGACATGTATTGATATTGCAGCAGGCATTCCCGCTTGGAGACGGAACGGATAACGGCCTCACTCAGCCGCTTGCAGTTGCCGGGTTTGATGATATAGTCTGCAACACCATAACCAAACGCCTCGGAGATATACGCAACGCTGTTCTCCGAGGAGAGCAGAATGACGCAAACAAAGATTCTTTCGTCGCGAATCTGCTTGAGTAGACTCATATTGTCTTCTTTTGTCGGACCCAAATCTAAAATCACGATTCCATAGGAATACTTTTTCAATTTTGTAATGGCATCTTCGGCTGTCGAAGCACTCGCAATCGCAGAGAAGATGTGCAGTTCTTGCAGAAACTGGGTTTTCTCCTCGGTAGATGCTTCTAAATCGCTTACAACCAGACATTTCATAGGAAATTCCCCCGCGTGTTGTTTCGATCGGTAAATTTTACTTCTCTATTATATACGACTGAGAATTCAATACAAGCGTTTGCAATTTACGCAGGGAAAAGAAGAAGGCATGGCCGCTTGACCATGCCTTCTGTAGGGGCTTACTCATTCTTTGGCAATTATTTGCCAAACGCCTGATTGAAGAGGGTGTAGAAGCCGATTGCATGGACGGAAACACCCGCGATGCCATCTGCATAGCCATCCGCGTTGACGGCGAAGATCGTCTGGTTTTTCACAATGTACTCTTCGAGCAACTGTGCCTGCTGATACCACTCCAGCGCGCTGCCGGCCGCGGTCATGCCATAGGCTTCCTTGAGCTGATCCTTGGACTGAGCGGTTGCCGTGTCGCCATCGACCTTGAAGTACTGTGCGTTTGCGTTTTCGCCTTCGGCAACATACTCCTTGGTGTAGAGAGCGTCATAGTTGGCGGCGACGATCGTGCCGTTCACAACGATGAACTCGGCGAGATCTTTCCAGCCCTGTTCGGACGGTTCGCCCATGGCGGTGACAACGCGGGTTTCGCCATACTGGCCGGCCGGAATCGGTTCAGAGGCCAGTGCCTGCGCGACGAGGGTGAAGAACCCTTTCACGTGGATCGAAACGCTCGCGCCGGTGTCCGTGGTCAACGCGGCTGTGCGGCCTTCTGCATCGCTATAGAGGGAATCAAACTTGGCCGGATCCTGGTTCTTGATGAGCCAGTCTTCGCAAGCCTTGGCCTGCTCGTACCACTGGGATTTCGCGCCGCCGTAAGCGACCATGTCATAGCCGCCATTCTGGGAAAGGACAAACTTGTCACCCTGCGGAACGGTGTTGACGCCACCCCAGTAAGCGTCGGCGATCTTGCCTTTTTCAACCGTCACGACGACAAAGTCGCGCCAGTCGTTGCTGGGTTCGCCGATGGCGTAGTAGACGCCGTCCTTATACTTGACCGCGGAGCATCCCGCAAACATTGACACTACGAGAATGAGCGCCATGACAACAAATAAAATTCTTTTTTTCATTCTTTCATACCTCCAGAAAACTAATTCCAGTATAATGCATATTACCATATTTCATCAACAAAAATAATTAAAAAGAATATTGTAATTTAAGTAATCAAATACTGATTAGCACATTTTGTCGATCATTACCGACCGATAATCGGTAGGGTGAAACGATATGAAACGGAGAAAAACAACACGTGTATGAATAAGAAAAGATGCATCGGTGTAAGGGTTTGCACGAAAATTAGTATGTGTTATCGTTTTTTTTGTCAAACCGGGGCAGAAGTATTGTACGCTACTTGAAAAATTCGCTTCAAGCGTTATAATAGAAATATTGTATATGAATATCGATTATAATCAAGCGAGAGCATGCAGAAATAAGCACATCGCTGGAGCAACGGGAAGGAAGCATATGAAGACAAAAATACTCATCATCGGTGGAAGTTATGCTGGCGTAAAAGCCGGGAAAACACTCCATAAAATTTTCCGCAAGGACGATGACGTAGAAATCACCCTGGTCGATAAGAACCCATTCCATACACTCATGACCGAGCTGCATGAGGTGGCGGGGCATCGTACGGAAGCGGATTCGATCAAGATCGATCTAAGGAAGATTTTCCGCGGTAGAAAAGTCAAGGTCGTCACAGACGAGATTACGCAATGCGACATCGCAAACAAACGTGTTGCAAGCGCAAAGAGAACGTATGAGTTTGACTACCTGATCATCGCAATCGGCAGTCAGCCAAACTTCTTCGGCGTAAAAGGCGCCGAGGAGAATTCGCATACGCTCTGGTCGTATCAGGACGCGATCAAGCTGCGCGCGCATGTAGAGCAGATGTTTGAACGCGCTTCCTATGAAGAAGACCCGCTTGAAAGAAAGCGCCTGCTGACATTTGCAGTTTGCGGCGGCGGGTTTACCGGCGTTGAGATGGTTGGCGAGCTGGGCGAATCGAAAAAGCATTTCTGCACGAAGTATGACATCGATCCCGATGAGGTGACGATCTACAATATTGAAGCGCTCGACCGTATTCTGGGCATGCTCGATAGCGATAAGCTCGTCAAAAAGATTGAGGATAAGTACTTCAAAAAGCTCGGCGTGACGCTGCTGAAAAAATCTGCAATCGTCGAAGTCACACCCAATTCCTTCACCCTGGCAAACGGCACGGTGATCCCGAGCTACACGCTGATTTGGTCCGCCGGCATCAAGTGCGTAGAAGGGGCGACGGATTTCTGCCTGGATAAAGGCAGAGGCTCACGTATCAACGTCAACGAGTATATGCAAGGCCTGCAGAACGGCGAACCGATCGACGGCATCTATGTTGCCGGCGACTGTGCTTCCTATCAAGACGCAAAAGGCTTTATGCCGCAGATTGTACAGGCCGCAGAGCAGTCCGCCCACACCGCCGCGCTCAATATTGCGGAGCAGATTAAGGGCACGAACAACTTCCACGTGCACGAACAGAAGTACAATGGCTTCATGGTCTCCGTGGGTTCCCGCCGCGGCGTGGCGAACATCGGCTTCCTCGCTTCTGGTTGGTTTGCCATCTTCGTCAAGCATTTTGTCAATGTGTACTATCAGTTTATGGTCGCGGGGTTTATGCAGGTTGCAAGCTATCTGCGCCATGAAATCTTCAATATCAGGAACAAGCGCTCGTTTGTTGGCGGCCATTTCTCCAAGCGCAGCCCGAACTTCTGGTTGGTGCCGTTCCGTCTCTGGCTGGGCTTTATGTGGCTGACGGAAGGCGTCGTCAAGATTGCGGAAGGCTGGTTCAAGTCCCCGCAGGTGGTCAAGACGGTCAACTTCCTGGCCGGAACTGTTGCAACGCAGGCACAGGGTGCGGCTGATGCGGTCAGCGCGGCAACCGGAGCAGCCCAGGGCGCGGCTGATGCGGTCAGCGCAGCAACCGGCGCCGTGCAGGGAGCCGCGGACGCGGTGAGCGCCGCAACGGGTGCGGTGACGCAGGCAGCAACCCAGGTGGCGGAGACAGCGGCAAAACTGCCGGGCATCTTCCAGTGGGTTGTCGATCATAAGCCTTCGGGCTATGGCGAAGCACTCATCAAAGCGCCGAAGTTTGTTGTCTGGATCATGAACCACTGGATTGCTCCGATTGAGGTGCCCGTGCAGATCATGATGGTCATCATGGAGATCTTGATTGGTTTGAGTTTCATGGGCGGATTCCTGACGTTCCCGATGGCGCTGATCAGCATTGTGATGACGATTGCCATCGCCATGACCGGAATGGCGGATATCACCATGATGTGGTATTTCTTTGGCGCGATTGCAATCCTGATGGGCGCAGGCCGTACGTTTGGCCTTGATTACTATGCCATTCCGTGGCTCAAAAAACGCTGGATCAAGACGAAGCTTGCCGGCAAGAGCTATTTGTACTACGATCACACGGATGACGAATAAGAACAACCGGGCATCGATCCAATATCCCTCGCTTTCGGGGATATTGGATCGTGTTGCCCTCATAGGAACATGAAGAAAAAAGAAATCGTGATTTTGGCGCTCGTCGTTGCCGCGCTTGTCGCCGCCCTCCTCTTGATGAACATAATCGGCAGCCACGGCGGACGCAGGCTAGAGATCACCGTTAACGGGGAAGAGTATCAAAGCTTTGTCCTCACAGACCAGACAAACATGCATTTTACGATTGAAACCCCCGATGGATACAACGAAGTTGTGATTACAAACGGGGTTGTGGATGTCGTAGACGCGGATTGCCACAACCACGTTTGCGTGGACACGAAGCCGGCGAGTAAAATCTTTGATAAGATCGTATGCTTGCCGCACAAAGTCGTCATTGAGATTGTCGGCGACGACGGCGAAATGGACTAACGAATGAAGAGAAAAAGCACCCGATATATCACGTTTATGGCGATGATGATCACGCTTGCGCTGATTCTGAGCTATTTTGAAACGCTGATTCCGGCCATTCCGATTCCCGGCGCCAAGATTGGGCTGCCAAATCTCGTGACATTGCTTGTTTTGGTCACGCTGGGCTTCTTTGATGCATTCGTGATCCTGATCATTCGTACCACGATCATTTCCGTGCTGTTTACGTCCGTTGTATCGTTGGCATATTCGCTTGCAGGCGGAATTTTAAGCCTTGTTGCAATGTATTTGGTCATCCGCTTTTTAAAGGATAAGGTATCGATTGTGGCGACCAGCGTGATCGGCGCAACGATGCACAGCGTAGGGCAGGTGCTTTGCGCCATGCTGATCGTGGAATCGTTCAGCATTGCAACCCTGCTGCCGATCCTGATCCTGATTTCGATTGTCACGGGGTTGATCATTGGCTACAGCGCAAAGTTTACGCTGAAGCATTTCAATCTTTTGTTGAGTAAAGGAACGACATGAGCAATTATTGGATGGAGTATCCATTTTTACAATCGGAACTGGAGTTGGTCAAGCAGTTTATGATCGATTCTATTTCCGACGCGATACCATTGGTCAAAGAACCCCTGCTGGAGGTGATTCAATCCGGCGGCAAGATGCTAAGACCCGCGATGGTGATCCTCGGCGCGAAGCTGGGCAGATACAAGAGTGAACGCATCATTCCGATTGCGGCGTGTGTGGAACTCCTGCATACGGCTACCCTGATCCACGACGACATCATCGACGAAAGCAAGCTCCGCAGAGGCGTTGAGACCACGCAGAGCAAATATTCCAAGGAAGTTGCCGTGCTGGTAGGTGATTATGTCTTTGCAAAAACGTTTGACCTCCTCGCCGGGGATTATCCGGCGGAGATGTTGAGGCACCTTTCGCAAAGCATTATGAAAATATGCGAAGGCGAGCTATCGCAATACGCGCATCGTTACAACGATTCACTCGACTTTGATCAATATGTTGAAATCATTGCGGGGAAAACGGCTGCGCTATTTTCTATGAGTTTGTTTGCGGGCGCCTACGAGGCAAAGGTGAACAATCAAACACAGCGATTTTTGATTCAGGCGGGTTATTGCATCGGCATGATGTTCCAGATCATCGACGACTGTTTGGATTATCTTGGAACAGCGGAGACGATCGGGAAAAACGTTGCAAACGACATCAAACAAGGCGATATGACATTGCCGCTGCTTTTCGCAATGAAAAACGATTCTTCCGGCGCATTGCACGAGCTTGTGTTTCAAAGCAACTTGACGCAGGAGAACATCGCCCGCGTAGGCACGCTTGTGAAGGAAAACCAAGGCGTTGCTCTGGCGGAAGAGAAGGCGCGTGAATACGGCCAGGACGCGCTCAAAGCGATTGAAAAACTCAAAAAGTCCGAGAGTCGCAGACTATTGGAAAAGATCGTAGCATCCATCTTGGAGTCGCCAAAAACCCAAACGTATGCTTGATTGTATGCTGGCGCAGGTGGTATTATAACCAGAGAAGACGCTTTTAAACAATCTCGAAATGTGCACCTTGCAAACCCATGATTCACTGGCTTGGGTTTGCTTTTTTTCATCATAAGAATTATTCTCAAAAACGGCAGAATAAGTCGAGATCATATAAACTTCTCTAGCGAATCGGCCGCACAAAAAACGTTGGCGAACTATACTTATTTTCATATATGCGCGCATATAAAAATAGATTGGATTTGTTCCGCAAAAAGCATATGATTGTAAATCGGTTCACAGATAACGACGATCAGGGGGGGAAGAAACCGGCAAGCACGCGAAAGAGAAAGAACGATAGATGTTCTTTTTCGCAGTTAAGCGCCGTGTGTTGCACGAAATACTATGGAAAGTAAAATAGAAACCATCGATCCATGGGCAGAAACCATACAATCGATTCAGAAACTGGCGGTCAATGATGTCTGCCAGGCGATGAACACCAGAATGGGCGGATTATCCACCGAGGAGGTAGAGGACGCGCGCCGGACACACGGCAAGAACGTCATCACCGAAAAGAAGGGGAAACCGGTCATTCTCATCTTTTTGGCAAATTTCGTGAGCCTTATGGCCATCCTACTGTGGGTTGGCGGTATTATCGCGTTTTTTGCCGACATGGTGGAGCTCGCAGTTGCCATTTGGTTGGTTAACATCATCAATGGTGTATTCAGCTTCTGGCAGGAATACCGCGCGGGCAAGGCGACGGAAGCACTCCGAAACATGCTGCCTTCCTATGCGCGCGTGATTCGAAACAGAGCGGAAGACCGCATCCTTACGGAAGATCTCGTGCCCGGAGACATCATGCTTCTTGCCGAAGGAGACAAGATTTCTGCCGACGCGCGTCTTCTCGAGAGCAGCGATTTTCAGGTGAACCAGTCTACTTTGACTGGGGAATCCAACCCGGTTCGAAAGACCCACGATGCGGTCTTGCGCGATGGGCTTGGACGCTCTGAAGTGCCAAACCTTGTGTTTGCGGGTACCAGCGTCGCCAGCGGCACGGCAAAGGCCGTTGTGATTGCAATCGGTATGCAGACCGAGTTTGGCAAGATCGCGAAGCTCACTCAGACGCTCAAGGAAGAGAAAAGCCCGCTGCAAAAGGAGCTGGATCGTGTCACACGGCAAGTTTCTGCGATGGCGGTCAGCGCCGGCGTGTTCTTCTTCCTTGCGGCAGTGTTTCTTGTGCACGATTCTGTCGCGAAGAGCTTTATCTTTGCGCTTGGCATGATTGTTGCGTTCATCCCGGAAGGACTGCTGCCGACCGTGACGCTTGCACTCGCGATGGCGGTGCAACGTATGGTTAAGGAGCACGCGCTTGTGAAGCGGCTTTCCGCTGTGGAAACGCTTGGCTGTACAAGCGTGATTTGCTCCGATAAAACGGGCACACTAACGCAAAATGAAATGACAGTCAACAACCTCTGGCTGCCGGGCAGGGAACTCACCGTGACCGGCCTTGGCTACGCACCAAAGGGGAAAGTGCTGCATGACAAGAAGGAAGTCTCTGTAGAGACCGACGGAGATTTACGGATGCTCCTCACCGCGGCTGCGCTTTGCAGCAACGCGCGCGTTGTGCCGCCTGAACCCGGAAGCGATCGCTATACTGTGCTTGGCGACCCGACAGAGGCTTGCCTTGGCGTGGTTGCGGAAAAAGCGGGACTGAATGTGGAGTATGCAGTGCGCCGCGCGCCGCGCGTGCGCGAGCTCCCGTTTGACAGCCGCAGAAAACGGATGACGACCATCCACGAGCTGGAGGCACCCGTCCGGGGCGCGCGTCGCGTGGCCTATATCAAAGGGGCGCCCAAAGAGGTGCTGGAACTCAGCGCGACGATCTCCGTCAACGGCGAGATTGTGCCGCTGACGCAGGCGCAACGCGATGAAATTATGGCGGAGAACGACCGCTACGCAAGAAACGGCCTCCGCGTCATCGCGGTTGCGTGCCGCTACCTCACAAGAGAGATGAACCTGCCCGCGTCGCTTAGCGCCTATACGCCGGAGCTGATCGAACAGGAGATGACATTCTTAGGACTGACCGTCATGGCAGACCCGCCAAGACCAGAAGTTGCGGACGCAGTGAAGCTTTGTCACCGCGCAAACATTCGCATCATCATGATCACGGGTGACTATGGCCTAACTGCGGAAAGCATCGCAAAGCGCATCGGTATTGTCAAGGGAGAGCATCCGCGCGTGATCTCCGGGCTTGAACTGGAACAACTTTCGGATGAAAACCTCAAGACAGCGCTCAAGGACGAAGTCATCTTCGCCCGCGTTGCGCCGGAGCAGAAATATCGCGTGGTCTGCGCCCTGCAGGAAATGGGCCATGTGGTAGCGGTGACCGGCGACGGCGTAAACGACGCGCCTGCGCTCAAGAAGGCGGATATCGGCGTTGCAATGGGGATCAGTGGCACAGATGTTGCGAAGGAAGCCGCGGATATGATCCTCACCGACGATAACTTTGCCTCCATCGTTCGCGCCATCGAGGAAGGGCGTGCGGTCTATAGCAACATCCGCAAGTTCATCCTTTATATCCTCAACAGCAACGTGCCGGAGGCAGTGCCTTCTGCGGCGTTCCTGTTCTCGCGCGGCGGGATTCCGCTGCCGCTGACGGTCATGCAGATTTTAAGCATCGACCTCGGTACGGACATGATGCCCGCGCTGGGCCTTGGCACCGAACTGCCGGAAAAAGGAATTATGGACCAACCGCCGCGCTCCTTGAAGAGCAGGCTGCTCAATGGTAAACTGTTTGTGAAGGCGTTTCTCTGGTATGGTATGCTGGAGGGCGTGATCTGTATGGCGGCTTACTTCTACGCAAACTGGGTGCACGGTTGGCCGGGTGTCCCGCTTGCCGCAGAAGGGCTTGTCTATCGGCAGGCGACCACGATGACGCTGGCTTCGATCGTGTTCTGCCAAATCGGCGCGGTGCTCAACTGCCGCACGGAACGTGAAAGCGTCTTCTCGGTTGGACTGTTCAGCAACAAGCGCGTACTGCTTGGCATCGCGGTAGAGCTGGTCTTGATCTGCGCGCTGAGCTATGTGCCGTTCTTGCAGGGCATCTTCAACACAGCTCCTCTTGCGTTGACGGATTGGCTGCTGCTTATCGTGTTGCCGTTCCCGATTCTCTTGCTGGAAGAACTGCGCAAATACTTCTCTCGTAAGGCAATAAATCGTAAAGGAGGGCGGTCGCTATGAAAGTGATCGTTGTCGGCTGTGGGAAAATGGGTTCCGGCCTCGCGTTGGAACTGTCGAAAAAGGGGCATTCTGTAACCGTAGTGGGGTCTTCGACGGAAGAGCTTTCAATACTTGGCAAGGGATTTCGCGGCGAGACCATTGTTGGCGTCGCGTTTGACAAGCAAATTCTGGAGCAAGCAGGTATTGAGCGGGCAGATGCCGTCGTAGCCTGCACGAAGAGCGACGAAACGAATGCGCTCATCGGCCGTATCTCTCGCAATACCTATCGCGTACCGCGGGTTATCAGTCGGTTGTATGACCCGCGCAAAGCGGAAATCTATCGTACGCTCGGCATTCAGACCATCTCCGCCACCGAGTGGGGCGTCAAGCACGCAATCGAGCTTCTCAGCTATGACCAGCTGGATATTGTTGCGGGCCTTGGCAACGGCGGCGTGGACATCGTCCGTGTAGAGGCGACGGAGCTGTTGATCGGTAAAAAAATTGTCGATTTCACGGCTGCGGGGGAATTCTCCGTGTGCGGGCTGAGCCGGCAAAACCAAACATTCCTGCCGACGCTGGGCACCGTGCTTCAAAAAGGCGACGTGATCTATTTTAACGTGCTGGTGTCTTCGGTCAAGCAGTTCAAGCATGTGCTTGGGCTTCTGTGAGAGGGATAGGTGAGATAAATGAAAGTGATTATCATCGGCGGCGGACAGACAGGCGCATATATTGCGGGAATCCTGCTTGCCAACAAGTGTGAAGTGACGGTCATTGAAAACCGAGAAAACATCTATCAGAAGCTAAAGCGGGATATTCCGGAGAAGAATATCATCTTCGGCAACGGCACCGACCCGAACGTACTGGAACAGGCTGGAATCGCCAAAGCAGACGTGCTTGCCGCGGTCACCGGAGCGGACGAAACAAACCTTGTCGCCGCGACCATCGCGCGATTTGAGTTCGATGTTCCGCGTGTGATTGCGCGTGTCAACAATCCCAAGAATGCTTGGCTCTTCAACGCGGGCATGGGGGTTGATGTCGCAATCAATCAGGCCGATCTTCTTGCGCACCTCGTGGTGGAGGAGATGAATCAGGTTGCGATGTTGACCTTGATGAAGATCAGCCGCGGAACCTACTCCATCGTACAATATACGGTTAGCGACGCGGCGCAGGCGGCGGGGAAAGCCGTGCGCGAGCTGACACTGCCGGAACAAGCGGTTATCATCGCATTGTATGAAGGAGAAAAGACGTTGATTCCGCATGGCGATACCGTGATTGGAAAAGGTGATATCGTTCTTGCGTTTGCGGATGAAGCCGCGCAGCAGCAGTTGAATCTACTCTTCAAGTAAGAACAGTGCACAGAAACAAACCCCGGACCGTTTGGTTCGGGGTTTTGTGTTTGTTGAAGGGGGTTGATCACTCGGACAGCGCTTGAACGAGTAAATCCGCCAGTAACTCCGCGCCTTCCTTAACGCGCGCGGACATTCCAATTCCTTGTTCCGTCGTTGCGGGCTGAATGCCGACAAGGCATGTTTGGCAGCCGCAGGCGAGTTTGAGATAGCTCAGCAACATCGGCAGCGGCAGCATATGCGTAGAAAACGAAAGCCCGGCTGCGCGCTCCTCCGGCAAAAGCTGGATGGAACCCGCAGGAAGTTCTAAAAATGCTGCGTCGATGACGACAAGCAGGTCCGGGGAAAAATCCCGAATCAAGCCCGAGAAGTTTTCCGGCGCAGGCCCGCCTGAAACGAGCAGTACATACTCTCCTGACCCACCAACGGGTATGTTTAGGCGATCCGAGAGCTGCTCAATCAGATAAAGCCCTGCTTCGTCATCGTGGCAAAGCTCACTGCCGACGCCTAGAAAACAAACCCGCTTATGCGCCTTGAACGCGGCGGAAAAATACGAAAGCAACTCGCTCACAGCTCGATTTCCAAGCTTTCGCGGTCAAAACTAGCGAGCAGCACTTCGCTGGAGAAACTCAGGCATTTTTTCGGGCAGCTATCTACACATTGGCAGCAAAACACGCAGCGACCGAGGTTGAGATAGGCATGCATCTGTTTTTCTTCTTTCGTGCCGGCGTTCTTGATCGTAATCGCGCCCGTCGGACAGTCCCGCATGCACATCACGCAGTTGATGCACGTGCTTGGGTCATAGAGCAGCCTTCCGCGATAGCCCTTCTGGATGCCGTCTTCGCCAAACTGATGCACTTGAGTAGCGGGTTTGCGAAAGAGGTTTTTGATTGCGAGTCCGGCAAGCCCGCCGGGACGTTCCTGTTTTTTCTTCATAGAAGGCTCTGCCTTTCTTTGGTACTAACCTGTGTTTGCTTCATAGCCCAAGTCCGCCACGCAGGAATAGATTTAGTATCAGCTGCGCCATTGCGATGGGGGTCAGGATCGACCAAAAGAAGCGCAGTGTCTGGTCGATACGGATGCGCGCCATCGTTGCGCGAAGGAGCACCATCATCAGCACAATCACGAGCGTTTTGACGAGATAAAGCGCAAAATCAACCCATGCGATCCCTGTGAAAAACGGAAGGAACAGTGCCGCGAGAACAGACGCAACCGCCGCAAGTTCCGCAATCGCCGTTGCACGGAAAAAAGCGAGATAACGGCCGCTGTATTCCACGAGCGCGCCGCCGACGATCTCTGTCTCCGCTTCCGGCGCGTCAAACGGCGTGCGCTCCAGCTTGCTTTGAGAGGTCAGGAGCGAAACGAAGAACGCGGGCAGATTGATCAGCGCATAGAGCGGATGCGCATGATAAAACGCGGCGATGCCGGAGATAGACCAAGTGCCGGCGAGAATGGCCGGCGAGAGAAACGCCATAAACAGCGGTACCTCGTAGGCAAACATCTGCGTCAGCGTGCGAAACGCACCGATGGTGGAATAGACCTCGTGGCTGTTATAGCCCGCGAGGAAGTGGCAAAGCGTCGGGATGGTTAAAAGATACAGCACCGCGACAAGATCGCCGGAATAGGCGGTGATCGCCGTTTCACCCCACACGGGCGTGCAAAGGAAAGCTGCGCAGACAGCAGCAAGGGAGACGGTCGGCAACGCGGAGAAGACAAACTTTTGCGCATTGCTCGGCACGATAACCTTCTTGCCGACGAGTTTGAGCATATCCGCCATCGGCTGATACCACGGCGGGCCCTTCCGGTTTTGCATCCGCGCATAGACCTTTCGATCGACAAACTCCAGCACAAGCGAATACACGCTCAAAAATAGCAGCCCGGGGAAGACGAGCACCTTTAAAATTGAAAGCAGCATGCGTTGTTTCCCCTCTTCTTAAAACTCGCGCATCTTGATCGTACTCGGATCAATCCCGCGTGATTTGTATTGCTCGATGCTATGCAAGCGAATCGATTCCCAGTCGGTCAGTTGGTTGATTCCGCCGCCAACGAGATGAATCGCACGATCGGTGCAGGAATAGCACGGGTCGATGGCGGCAATGATGATCGGCACATCCGCAAGCTGGAATCCCTCCAGCATGTGGCTCATGCCGTGCCAGTTTGCTTCCGTTGGGGCGCGGACACGTACGCGATCCGGCATATCTGCCCCCGTGGAGCGAATATAGTGAACGTTTTCTCCGCGCGGGGCTTCCACACGGCTGAGCACTTCTCCGACGGGCAACTTGCGCGGCGCGCGCACAGAGATCGGGCCATCGGGAATCTCCCGCACAAAGAGGCGGATGAGCCGGATTGCCTCCAGCATCTCTTTCACACGAACCAGAGTACGCCCGTAGACATCACAGTGATCGTCGACAATCGGCGTGACGGCAATCTCTTGATAGACGCCATACGGCTCGACGATGCGGGTATCGGCCATGATACCCGCGGCGCGCGCAACCGGGCCAACCGCGCTGAATTTCCGCACGTCATCCGGCGTTAGAACGCCGATGCCCTTGAGGCGCGCAATCAGCGTTGTCTCCGTCAAGGCAAGGGCTGCATAATACTTCAGTTTCTCTTCCAACTGATCACAAACGCGGAGGATATCGGCCATGAGTTCCGACTCCAAATCGCGCCGGACACCGCCGTAGGTGTTTACGCCGTAATTCACGCGATTGCCGCCGATGCGGGCAAGAAGATCCAGCACCAGCTCGCGATCCCGCCAGGTATACATAAACAGCGTGTCAAAGCCGATTTCATGCGCCGCAACGCCGAGCCAGAGCAAATGGCTGTGAAGCCGTTCCAGTTCACCGACGATGCCGCGGATATAGTGCGCCCTGCGCGGCACTTCCAGACCGGCGAGCTCTTCAAACGCCTGACAAAAGCACGAGGTATGCGCATGAGAACAGATGCCGCAGACGCGCTCAATGATGTAGAGCGCCTGCATATAGTTGCGGCTTTCGCAGGCTTTTTCAATCCCGCGGTGGTTGTAGCCGATCTCGATGACCGCGCGCTCCACCTTCTCGCCGTCCAGTGTGATTTTAAAGCTGCCCGGCTCTTTGAGGGAGGGATGCTGCGGGCCGATCGGTACGACGACTTTATGATCGTTTCGCTCGCTCATTTCGCGTCATCCTCCTTTGGCGGTTCATACGTTGTAGTTTGCTTGTTGAAAAATGCGGGGTTCCATTCTTTCCGCAGAGGATACTCGCCTTCGGGCCAGCAGTCCGGCAATGGATAGCGGGGGCCTTCCGGCAAACCCGAAACCTGCACACCAAAGAGGTCTACCATCTCGCGCTCATGGAGCACCAGCGAGGGATATAACTCGCCCATGGAGCGCACATGCGCCGCGTTTTTCGGCACGCGCTCGCGCAACACGAGCAGAACGTTTTCATCGTTGGAAAGGATATAGGACATCCCGATCTCTTCGCCTTCGTCCGTGCCGACGATGTGCTTACCTTTGTGGTATCCGAGCGTGCCGTTGGCAAAGCGCAACGCTTCTTCAAACTGCTTCGGCTCGGTGAACGAAGTAAATACGCGCAGCGGGCGCGGGGAAACCGCTGCAAGCGCGGGGAAATGTGTGTTCAGAGCGAGGATTGTTTCTTCCACGTTCATTTGCCTGCCTCCTTTGCATCGAGCGTGGCGAGAAGTTTGCCAACCGCATCGATAATCGCTTCCGGCCGAACCGCACAGCCGGGGATGTATGCGTCCACGGGGATGACGGTGTCGATGCCGCCCGTGACGCAGTAGCAGCTGTCGAATATACCGCCGGTGCAGGCGCAGGTTCCCACCGCGACTACGAACTTCGGCGTAGACATCTGGTCATAGATCTGCTTGAGACGATCCCGCGTTTGGAGCGTGACCGCGCCGGTGCAGACGAGCACGTCCGCATGGCGCGGGCTGCCCTGCTGCAGGATACCGAGGCGTTCCAGGTCGTATTGCGGGGTGAGCGCATCTACAACCTCAATGTCGCAGCCGTTGCAAGCGCCCGCGTTAAAATGGATGATCCACGGGGATTTTTTCTCTCCCCATGCAATTGCTTTGTCGAGTAAACCCATCGTACTATCTATCCTCAATTGCTTGTCATAGTTGGAAAGCTCTATTTTCGAAACAGAATCAGCATCGCCAGTGCCCCGACTGCAATATAGGCAACCGGAAGAAGCGTGTGCCCCTTTGGCGCGGTTGCAACGATCATCACGAGCACATGCATGACCGTAAAGAAGAATGCAAGGTAGAACATCCGCCGAAAATTCGGGTTGACATACTGGCTCACCGCGTCCTTGGTCTGCCCGCATGCGTAAGGATCAAAGGCGTGCTTGCCGGAGGGGGTTTTGTCCGCCTTGCGCTTGAGATAGACCGAAAGCAGCGCAAGCAGCAGCAGGAACACAAGAAAGATGACGGGGGTCGTGATGAGAATATTCTGTATGGTCATGTGGCCCTCCCTCTTATCCTTTCAGGTTCCGCAGGTTGCGGATATCCATTGTGCCGTGTTTATGAAAGATGCTGATGGCGATGCCGGCGAGTACGGTTGCAACCACAACTTCGATCACGATCACGCTCACAACAAACGATTCCGCAACGGGCATATTGCCGTTGAGCCAGCCGCCGAGCGTGATGAACATGGAGACCGCTTTGATGGCGAGCTCCAGCGCGATGATAATCTTGAGCATATTACGTGTGCGTATGAGCTCAAAACAGCCGGTGAGGATGAGAACAACCCCCGCGATCAGCATGATGGTGGATACGTTCATTGTTTCTCACTCTCCTTAAAGAATACTACGATGGCGGAAGCGCCCGCGATGATGGCGACCATCTGTCCGAAGATATCCGCCTGACGCGTCTCCCAAAAGACGTTATCAAAGCTCGCCGCACTGCCAACAGTACTATGGGTGCCCAGCGAAAAGCCCGTCAGCAGGGAGACGATCACAAGGATTGCACCGATGGCGATCAGAATGATCGGCAGCAAGTGCGCGCGTTTTTCCGGCGCGCTGGCTTGTTTATCGCCATTGCTCAAGCTCACCGCGCTGATAAAGATCACCGTGACGAGGCCAGAACAAACCGAGACTTCAAAGATTGCCGCCGTATGCGCGCCAAGCACGTACATCAGCACGCCACAGGCCGCGCTGACCGCGGCAAGCGAGATTGCCGCATTGATCAGATGCCGGCTGAGCACGGAAAGAAACCCGAACACCAGCATCGCCCCTAAACAAACATAGATTGCAATGTTCATATGCGCTCCTTTCAGACTAGGCCAGCGTGTTGCAGATAGAGCAGCACCAGCGGGAACAAGAGACCAATTGCGATTGTCGCAATGCTCAGCAGCAGTTCTGAAACCTGAATGCCGCCTGTGATCTCCACAACGCTGTTCCAGCGCGGGTTGAGTTTGCCGAAGAAGGCTTTTTTCTGCAACCGCAGGAAATATGCGCCGGAGAGAATGCTCAAAAGCAGCGCCGCCGCGGCAACGCCGCGAAGTCCCGCACTCCAGAGCGCGATAAGCACCAGGAGCTTGCTCCAAAATCCGGCAAGCGGAGGAACACCCGCAATGGAAAGCAGCGCCGCTACGGATGAAAACGCCGTAACGGGCATCTTTGCCTGCAGGCCTCCCATCTCGTTTACATTCAGCGTGCCGAGGCGCTTCTCCAGCGCGGCGGCATTGGTAAACAGCGCTGTCTTTGCCAGCGCGTGCGTCAGCAAATAGAGCAGCCCGGCAATGATGCCAAGACGTGTATCCGCCGCAAAACCGAGCAGGATATAGCCCATCTGGCTGACAGAGGAATAGGCAGCGATACGCTTGAAGCTCTGCTGCTGAAGGGCGAGCAACGCGCCAGTAATGATCGTGAGAAGCCCCAGAACGAGGAGCGTACCCCTGAGTGCCATGTTGCCGGGGAAAAGGCGCACGAGCACGAGCATACTGTAGACACCCGCGATCTTGGTCACAATGCCGGAGAGCATGATGGAGACCGCGCTATCCGCGCTTTCGTAAGCATCCGGCAGCCAGCTGTGGAACGGCACAACGCCGCTCTTGATCGCATAGCCGGAGACAAGCAGCACAAGGGCGACCCAGCTCAGCAGCGTCTTCGCGTCCACAACGCCCTCAAACAACGCCGGGCGAAGCAGATCAAATGACAAACTGCCCGCCTTGATGAAGAGAAGCGAAAGCCCGGTCAGGATAAAGATTGTGGCCAGCATGGAAAGCACCATGTACTTAAACGCGCCTTCCAGATCCCGCGTGCTCTTATACATCCCGATCATCACAAAGCTCGCGATGCCGGTCACTTCCATAAAGACATAGAGCGAAAACAGGTCTCGCACGATGAGCATGCCGTTCATGCCGAGCAGCATGACCATCAGGAGGTTGGTAAACGAGCTTCTGTGATCATCGATCGTTGTAAACGCGGTCAGGTTTGCAATCAAGCTCACCAAACCAACGCAGGCGAGCAGGAACAGCGTCACCAAATCGACGCGAAAATACCCAAGCCCCTTTGCCGCATCCCAAGCGAGCGCAAAACGGAACGAGCTTTCACCGCTGGCCGATAAGAGAACAAAGCCAATGATCGCGGCAAGCAACTGCGCGGTTGCAACGCCCGCGCTCATGCCGATGGTCGTATGCCGCATGGTTTCACGCGGGACGAGGTTGTTGACCACGAGCGCGAGAAGCGGCAGCGCAAGGAAGAGCTGTGTGATGACGGCGAGTGCGCTCATGCAATCACCGCCGTTCGCTTTGCCGATTGGACGGCAAACAGAAATGTTGGATCGAACGATTTCATAGGATTACCGCCTTTCTCAGAGCAAGATGATCAAAAACACGATCGCGACGCAGACAAGGCCTGCTGCCGCCAGCGCAAGATAGCGCGTCAGGCTGCCGTTTGCCGCGCGGTGCAGTTGCGAGGAAATGCCGCGCACAAGTCCGGGCACACCCTTGTCATACACCCAACTCACGCCTTTTTCAATCTGCATGCAGACGCGGGAGAAGCCGTTGATCACGGCCGTAAGCCAGTTGTAGGGGTCCAGCTTGCCCGCTTCGGCGAGCGCATAGACTTGTTTTGCGCCGGGGGCATAGTGGATATGATCCGCGCTCTGCAGTGCGCTGCCGCTCTTTTTACGCCCATAGAGGTGATCGAGCAGGGCAACACCCAGCGCAACGCAGGAGAGCGTAACCAACATGCCGCTTTCCGGCCAGCCACCGTATGATTCGGTAAAACCGAGTGCGGGCTGGAGTAGGAACGTATGCGCCAATTGGTTGAACACACCCAACAGAACGCAGAGCAGAGCCAGCACAATTGCGGGCAACGCCATACCGACGGGGGCTTCTTTCACGTGTTTCACACCCTGCGGGAGGGTGAGCTTGCCAAAGAATGCCGCGCCGCCGAGCTTCAGGAAGGAGATTGCCGTCATTGCCGCGCCGACAAGGGCGACGATGTAGTAAACGACGTTTGTTTCCAGCGCGGCGTCAAAGATCAACTCTTTCGAGAAGAAACCGTTGAGCCCGGGGAAGCCGGAAATGGCGAGCCCGAACACCACGAAGCACGCGGCGGTGACCGGCATGAGTTTGCCAAGGCCGCTGACGATTTTCAGGTCGGTCGTGCCCGTGCGTTTTTCGATTGCGCCCGCGGTGAGAAACAGGCCGGATTTATAGAGCACGTGGTTCATCATATGAAACAGCGCGCCGATGATACCGATGGGCAGCGCGCTGCCGACACCGAGGATCATATAGCCGACCTGACTGATGGCGTGATAGGAGAGCAGACGCTTCATGTCTTTTTGAATGAGCGCCATCGCCACGCCGATGAACAGCGTCACAGCGCCAACGATCATCACAAACGTGCTGACAGGGGAACCGGGTTGGACATCGTAAATCTGCGTCACGATTCGAATCGCGAGGCCGATGCCGAGAATCTTCTCCAGTGCGGCGGGGAACAGCGCAAGGAACGGGGACTGCGCGTCTTCCGCAGCCAGCGGAATCCAGCTATGGAACGGAACCGCGCCCGCTTTGCCAAGCGCGCCAAGCAGCATCAGCACGCAACCCGCCGCGCCGAGACCCGAAACGGGCAGGTGCGAGATTGCAGAGATGTTGCTTTGCCCTGCGACCTGGATGGTGATGATCACACCCAGCATGAGCATCAGATCCGCAACGCCGCTGATCCAGAGCATCTTGATCGTCGCGCGCGGTTTCTGCAGATTGCCGATCAAGAGCAGCGCGCTCATGGAGATCAACAGCCCTTCCCAAAAGACAAGCATCACGGGAAGGTTGTCCGAAAGCAGAGCGCCGTTGACAAAACCAACGCTGACGAAGAAGAACAGCAGGAAGAGCCCGCCTTCTTTTTTGCCGCGATAATAGGTCACCGAATACCGCGCAAGCAGGAACGCAACCACGGAAGCGAACAACGGGAGGACGGCGGAAAGCCCGCCGGAGATGAACTTTGCCTCGAAGCCATAGCCGGCAAACGGCAGCGAAACGCTCGCGCCGCCGCCAAGGTAGAGCGCGAGGCAGAGAAACACGTTGGATAGCCCGAAGACGAGCACCGCCGCAACCTGCGCCGCGTAATACTTCTTCAGCAGCCAGATGATAAGCCCGCCGAGAATCGGGAGACCGATGAGCATCAGCGGTAAAGTCGCGCCGCCAAGAAGCCATGCGCAAACAGAAGCCATATTACAGCACCCCCCAAATGCGCGAAGCAAGCTCCGCCGGAAGCGAAATGAATACGCCCAGTACGAGCGCGAGCACGCCTAAAAAGACGACGCTTCCGACCATCGCGCGGGACTTTTCATGCGCGTGATGATTGGTTTCGGGTCCCAAGAAGACCTTGAAGAACACGCGGGAAAGATAGAACACCGTCATAAACGCGCCGAGGATGAACACGCCCGCAAGCCACGGTTGGTTTGCGGTCAGCGCGCCCTGCACGACGAGGAACTTCGCGAAATAGCCGGAGAACGGGGGAACACCCATCACCGAGAGCGAGCAGAGCGCAAACGCCACCGCAGTCAGCGGGAAGCGCTTATAGAGCCCGCCCATTTGATTGATGTCCTTGGTGTGCAGGTTGTGTTCCACAATGCCGGCGCAGAGGAAGAGCCCGCCTTTTGCCACACTGTGTGCAAGGATGTACAGCATGCCGCCGACAAGGCCTGTTTCATTGCCGATGCTGACACCAAGCAGGATGAACGCAAGCTGGCTGATCGTCGAATACGCGATGATGCGCTTGATGTCTGTCTCCACCATGGCGCAGCCTGCTGAGATGAGCGCGGAGACGGCGGCAATGATCGGCACGATCTGCGTAAACACCGGATCGATTGTAAACGTGACCGCAAAGAGCCGCGCATACGCATAGACACCGATTTTGACCAGTACCGCCGCGTGCAGCAGCGAGGTGACGGGCGACGGCGCAACGCCGGCATCCGGCAGCCAGCTATGCAGCGGGAAGGTTGCCGACTTACTCAGAATACCGAAAAGAATCAGCACTACGCACCAGGCGGGCACATGCGCGCCCTGCATTGCGGTGAGCTCAAACGTGCCGGTCTGTCCCCAGATGCCGAGGAAGCCGACCAGCATGATCAGCGCGCCGAAGACAGTGACCACATACGCCTTGTTGGCGCGCACGATGGTCAACTCCTCGCGATAGAATCCGATGAGCCGCCAACAGGCGATCGCGCTGATTTCCCAGAAAACATACAATAGAATCAAGCTCGTGGAGTACACAAGCCCCATCATGGCGCCTAAGAATAGCACCGCCATGAAGTAGTATTCATTCTGGTTGTCGTAGTCCTTGATGTAGCCGAACGAATAGATGAGGATGACGCACGCAACGAGCGAGGCCGTCATCGCCATAAACACGCTCAACGCATCCGCCTGGAAGCCGAGGCTCAGGCCGAGCGGCAACGCAAGGCGAATAAGCGGCTTGCTTCCGCTGAGCACGGCGGGCAGAAGCGACGCCGAGCAGAGGAATGAAGCGAGCACAAAGAGGAGCGAGAACAGGTTTCTCACCCTCGGTGCGCGCTGCCCGATGAGTGGCAGCAAACACGCGCCAATCAACGGGGTAAAGATACAGACGAGAAGGGTAGCTTGCATAGACTCTCCAATTCCCTTGTCCATGAGTAAAGCCCACCCTGCGCAAAGTCGTTGGCAGGACAGGCTTTTGCTTGCAAAAATTGCGTGTTTATTATAGAGCTACGCCTCCGAAAGGTCAAGAAATGCAGATAATATCATACCGATTCAAAAATATCGATATGCATTCCCAATTAGATTTACACATTGTGCCGGAAAGTCTCTATAGGAATCAAACTACCGGTGCAAAACAGAAAAACAACGCATCGTTTCATGCGAACGCGTTGTTTTAATGGTTTTAGCAGCACAATTTGTAAGGCAATCAATCATTCTATCGGGGCATTTATCTGGTTCATTAACGATTTTTTGATACTGATTCGCAAGAAACACCAAAAAATATCGTAAAAGTTTCTCAAAAAAGCGTCAACAAATGCGTGGAAGCAGCTCTCCGGTCGGTGGGAGCACGCGCCGGAAGGTGCCGATATGCGTTTTTGCAAACACGCTGCCGTGTCCGTTTGCGACGCTGCCGATGATTGCCGCCTCCTTGCAACCTGCTTTTTGGAGCGCGGCGAGGGCAAGATTCGCCTGCTCTGCGGGGAGTGAAAAAAGTGCTACGCCCTCGTTTGCGACATAGACCGAGTCGATACCGAGGATTGCGCAGGCGGCGCGTACATCCGCACGCACGGGAAGAAAATCTTCCTCCAGCGTGATATTCAGCTTTGTTCCGGCCCACTCGGTCAGTGTGCCCGCGACGCCGCCGCGGGTCGGATCGCGCATTGCGCGAACGGAGACGCCCGCTTCCAGTACCGCACGGATCAGGTGATTCAGCGGACGAACGTCACTTTCAATCGCCGGATCGAACGCAAGATTGTGCCGCGCTGCCATGACCGCCATACCGTGGCTCGCGATCGGCGCGCTGCAAAGAATAACGTCGCCTTCTTGCGGCTGTTGCGGTGGGATTACGCATCCGGCGGGGAACACGCCAACGCCGGCAGTCGTGATAGTCAGCCCTGCGCAAGAACCAGCCTCGACTACCTTGGTGTCTCCGGTGACGATCACAACACCCGCCTCCTTTGCAGCGGATGCCATAGAGGCGACTATGCGGCGAAGAGTGTCAAGCGGGAGTCCTGTTTCCAGAACCATCGCGCAGGAAAGATAGCGCGGGATCGCGCCGGAGACCGCGAGGTCGTTGACCGTACCGCAGACAGCAAGCCTTCCGATATCTCCACCAGGAAAGAACAGAGGATTGACGACGAAACCGTCCGTCGTCATCGCGATTCGATCCCCTGCGGGAAGAACGGCGGCATCCGTCAGCGGGGAGAGATATTCGTTTTGAAAAGCGGGCGCAAAGATGGTTTCGACCAGTTCGCGATAGTCGCGTCCACCGGAACCATGGGCAAGGGTGATGCAGTCCGTCATATCCCCGCTCCTTCATATTGATAATAGGCAGCGCAAGCGCCTTCCGACGAAACCATACAAGCACCGAGTGGATGCTGCGGCACGCAGACTTTGCCAAAGAGCGGGCACTCTGTGGGCTCGATTCCGCCGCGCAGCACATCCCCGCAGCGGCATGCATTGCGAAACGGGACCACCACCGGCTTGAGCGCAAAGCGTTTGACCGCATCATATTTCGAATGTTCCGGCAGAAGCGAAAGACCGCTCTGCGGAATCATGCCGAGCCCGCGCCAAACGGCGTCGCACGGCGTAAACCAGGCATCGACCAGCGCACGTGCGGTCTCGTTGGGTTCCGGCTTGACGACGCGCGGATAGGCGTTGATCAAAGCGGGATTGCCGCTTTTTTGCATTGTGACCAGCGCGAGAATTGCGACGAGCAACTCTTCTGCCTCAAAACCGGAGATCGCGGCGGGCAAGCGCAGCTCTTCCGGCAGGAAGCGAAAGGCGTCCGCGCCCGTGATGGAGGCGACGTGTCCGGGACACAGCAGCGCGTCCACCCCCGAATCCTCGCCAAGGAGCGCACGCAGGGCATTCGGCATGGTCTTGTGCGCGGAAAAGACGGAGAGATTTTTCACGTTATCCCGCTTTGCGTTTTCCAACAATGCGGCTGTGTGCGGCGTGGTCGTTTCAAACCCGACGCCGTACCAGACAACCTCGCGCGCGGGGTGTTCTTTCGCAAAGGCGAGGGCATCCAACGGAGAGAGCGCAATTCGCACATCCGCGCCGCGCGAGAGCAATTGCAGCAGGCTTTCATCCCCGCAGGGGACGCGCATCATATCGCCAAAACAAAACAAGGTAACGTTTGGCAGCTTCGCCAGTGCCAGCGCGAGAGCAATATCTTCCTCGGCGGTCACGCAAACCGGGCAGCCGGGCCCGGAGACAAGGCGGATATTTTCCGGCAGCAGTTGCCGGATGCCGTGACGGCGGATGGCGTGCGTATGCGTGCCGCATACTTCCATGATGGTCGTCTGCGGCAAGCCAGCTGCGGCATTTGCGATTCGTTCGGTGATGGTTTGGATTGTGTTCACAGGAGCTCAACTTCCTTTAGGAGCGCTTCCAACTCCGCGCCTTCGTCGGGATCGATTTTTTGAATCACGAAACCCGCGTGAACAAGGACACAGTCACCGATGGCAACATCCGGCAGCAGCCGGACTGAGGCGCGCCGCGTTGTGCCGCCATAGTCGATTGTCGCAGTTTCTTCTTCAATTATTGCGATGGTTCCGGGGATTGCGAGGCACATATGCTCATACCCTCATTTCGTTTGCAATGCAGCGGCAACCGCTGCCTGACCGTAGCTGATGCCGCCGTCGTTACAGGGTACCAAACGGTTGATAAGCACGGAGAATCCTGCTTGTGTCAATTCGGAATGACACAGCGAGAGCAATAATTCATTCTGAAAACACCCGCCGGAAAGCGCGATCGTGCTACAGCCCGTTTCGCGCCGATGTTCGGCTGCGGTGTCCAACAGCAGCTTTGCCAAAGAACGATGAAAGCGCATGCTGATCTTTTCCGCGGGAACACCCTTTGCGGCATCCAGTATAGCGTGTTTGATCACAGGACGCCAGTCGTAAATCCAACCGTCCTGCTCGTGCTTGAGATCAAACCGATATGTTTCCTGCTCAGATGCATCGGCAATCTGCTCCAGCAGGATCGCCGCCTGCCCTTCAAACGAGACCGTCTCGCGAAGATTGCAGATTGCGGCTACCGCGTCAAAGAGCCTGCCCATACTGGTGGTCTGCGGTGCGTTTAGCCCTGCGTCCGAGGCTTGCAAGAGTAACCTTGCTTCTGCTGCGCGGGAAGGAAAAAGGCTTAGCGCCTCCGCGCGGCCAAGCGCGATCTCTGCGACGCTCAATGCAATGCGCCAAGGCTCACGCACCGCAGATTCACCGCCGAAGAGACGAAACGGCAGGATGTGCCCGATGCGTTCGCTCTGCGCAACGTTACCAAACAGCGTTTCGCCGCCCCAAATCGTGCCGTCGGTGCCATAGCCCGTACCATCCCAGATGAAGCCGAGTGCAGGAGAATCGACATCGTGTTCCGCGAGTACGGAGGCAAAATGCGCATGATGATGCTGCACCGCGAGCAAAGGCAACCCGCTTTTGTGGGCAAGCCGTGTGCTGACATAGTCTGGATGCAGGTCGCAGACGACCATCTCCGGCTGAATGGAAAAGAGGCGCTGCATGGAGGCGATTTCGCGCAGATATTCGGCTTCGGTCTCCGGATCGTCCAGATCGCCGACATGAGAACTCAAAAACGCCTGCTCCTTGCGTACCAGGCAGAATGTATTTTTCTGCTGCGCGCCCATTGCAAGAATAGGACGCGCGCCGCCCTTGAGCGGCAACGGCTCCGGCGCCCAGCCGCGCGCGCGGCGGAGCGGACGCGCAGAGCCAAGACTCACAATAAACACGCTGTCGTCTACGCGCCGTACGATCGGGCGGTTGTGCGTCAGAATCGCGTCCGCAAGCGAAGCAAGCGCGGAGGGGATCGCGTTATCGTGATAGAGCATCGGGCAATCGGAAATATTGCCGCTTGTGAGTACGAGCGCGGGAGTTGCTTCGAGAAGAAGACAATGCAGAGGGGTATACGGCAACATCACACCGAGCCTGCGGTTCCCCGGCGCAACGGAAGGGGCAAGCAGGGCTTCGCTGTGTGTTTGCAAGAGTACAATCGGCTTTTGCGGGCTGGTCAGCAGCGCTCTTTCTTCATCCGAAACGATGCAATAACGTTCCACCTCGTCCAGACTCCGCAGCATGAGCGCAAACGGTTTTTCATAGCGCTGTTTTCGCGCGCGGAGCTGGTTTACGGCGGATTCGTTTGTCGCATCACAAGCAAGGTGAAAACCGCCGATTCCCTTGACGGCGACGATTTTACCCGAGCGGATGAATGCAGCAAAGAGATCGACCGGATCGCCTTTTTGCTCCACGCCGTCAACAAGGAAGGAAAGCCTCGGCCCGCAGACAGCGCAAGCGTTCGGCTGCGCGTGAAAGCGTCGATCCAGAGGGTTTTCATATTCGTGTTGACAGGGAGGGCACTGAACAAACCCCGCCATACTCGTATTCACGCGGTCATAAGGGACATCGTTCACAATCGAAAATCTTGGCCCGCAGTTGGTACAGTTGATAAACGGATAACGGTATCTCCGGTCGTTTGCGGAAAACAGCTCCCGCTTGCAATCGTCACAAATGCCGATATCCGGGGAGACCAGTGCGCTTTTTTCGCCGCTGCTGCTCTGCCGGATTGAAAACCCTTGTTCGCGGGTTACGGGAATCTCACTGCGCTCCACATCGGTTATGCGGGAGAGAGGAGGAGGGGTTGTTTGGAGTACGGTAAAAAACGCCTCACAATCAGCAAGGCTTCCTTCAACCTCCAGATAGACGCCAAAGCTCGTATTTTTTACAAATCCTGAAAGATTGTGTGCAATCGCTTCCCTGTATAGAAACGGGCGAAAACCAACACCCTGAACAATCCCCCGGACTTGCGCGCGAAATCGAATCATACTTTCCCTCAAAGTGCTTACTCGCGAACATGATAGCACTTGCCTGCATCATCGGACAAGCATACATTTATTTATTGTCGTTTGAGAAACCTTTACGCTGCAACTCGCCCCAACGATGCTTGTTTTTTCGGAATCCAAATGTCGCCATGACCTTATAGACCGTATTGAGCTGGCGATATCCAAAGTTATCGATGAACGAATAGAAAAACAACTGGAGCAACTGCTTGATGTCCGGATATTTTTTGAATGTGTTTTCTTCCAGAAGCAGCGCGCCAACGGAGAGAATCGTGCCATACAAGACAGCGACGAGGAAAAACGAAATCATGAACCAAAAATCGACAACGCCTAGTAAAAATGAGATCGGAATGAACACGTATCCGAATGTCTCGATGATTGGGCCTGCGAGCTCGAAAATCCAGTAGTACGGCAGGCATACCATGCCGATCAGGCCGTATTTCCGGTTAAACAGCATGCTTTTATGGCGCAGCAGCGTGTCGATCAAGCCGATGTGCCAGCGCTTTCGCTGCTTCTTGAGATCCGAAAGCCGTTCCGGCGGCTGGGTCCAACAGATGGGATCCGGCAAAAAACGCACGCTGTATTTGCGCTTCTTATCGTGCATCAGCTGATGCAGCTTGACGACGAGCTCCATGTCTTCGCCAACGCAGTTGCGTGTGTAGCCGCCCGCCTCTACGACGGCGGCTTTGTTAAACGCACCAAACGCGCCGGAGATAATCAACAGCATGCCCATTACGTCAAACCCGATGCGGCCGGTGAGGAAGGCGCGCAGATACTCCGTTGTTTGGAGCGCAACGATAGGATTTTTTGATAATCCAACCTCTTTCATCTGGCCGTCGACAATCTCGCAGCCGCTTCCGATGCGAACGATGCCGCCCACCGCGATACAGGTTGGATCGCTGACAAACGAATAGATGATCTTGATGAGCGAGCTTTTCTCAAGGATCGAATCCGCATCGATCGTTACGATGATCGGATAGGAGGCAACATTGATGCCGGCGTTGAGCGCGTCCGCCTTTCCGCCGTTTTTCTTGTTAAGTACGACCAGCTTTTCATCGACCGCGGAACGGTAGATTTCGACAATCTCTTCTGTCTGGAGTGATTTTTTATACGGCTGCTGAAACGGAAGCAGTTCGTATGTGTCGATGAGGAGTTGAAGTGTGTCGTCCTTCGAGCCGTCGTTGATGACGATGACCTCATACTCCGGAAAATCGAGCGAAAGAAGGTTTCGAACCGAATCCACAATCGTGGCAGATTCGTTATATGCAGGAACCAGAAGCGAAATCGGAACCATATGATCCGAATCCAGAAAGCGCCTGTAATCGATATATCGAAGCGAGCGCACATAGCGGCGCAAGCCGATGGAAGCGGAGATCAGCTGGATCAAATAGATCGTACTGACTGTGATCACATAAAAAAGAGAAAAATAGTTGATACCGAGCACGATGTGATAAAGAACGTCTCGAACGGTCACTTAGGCCACCACCTTCCGATTGCGCAGCGCTTGCTTATTCAACGCAAAATGAATCATTTCCAGCGCATAGCGGTCATCTCTTGCTTCAGTTTTTCGAATGATCTCGTCGACATCGCTGCTGAGAATCAGCGATTCTGCGGCGCGATAGCGCACCCACCATGCGCGATCACAAAGCAGGTCGATTAAAGTATGCGCGTTTTTATCCACGCCAAATGAGGCAAGAGCCGTTGCAACGATTGCACGCAACTCCCATTCTTTGCTTTGCGCCATGGCAAGAATGGATGGATAAGCAGGCAGATAGGCAAGCTGACCGAGCGTGCGGGCTGCATCAATCTGCATATTCAGCTGTGAACTGCTGAGCAGCGGCAGCACCGTGTCCGCAAGGGAGAGATAATTATTTTCCCCAATCGCCTTGACGCAGGTTCGGCGGATGTATTGATCCGCGGCTGTGTTGACCAGCTTTTTGCAAAGGTCTTCGCGATCACCTTGATATACCGTAAAAAGTTCCTCCAAAGTTCGAAACGAAAGGACAGATGCGATGGAACTATCGCGACAGATGGAGATCAATGCGGTCTCCGCGCCAAGCAGACAAAGCGAAAGCAACCCGATGTTTTGCATGTGTGCGTTTGTGCGATGTGCGTAGATTTGCTGAACAATATCGGGTACATATTGATTCAACCCCAGCGTCCCGACCAGCTTGATGACAAGGATAACGGAATCAACCCGGCCAAAACCAAACTGCTGGCAGAGATATTTTGAATACCATTCGCCGCCGATCTCACGGCGTAAAACCGAAAGATCGCCCGATTTGAGTTCATCCGCCGTTTCAGAGATTACGAGAAGGCCGCGCAGAGAACGGATTCCGGGGATCTCGGAGATTGACCGCACACAACCGCCTTCCTGACGAATGATCTCGTAGAGTTTGTCTTTGAGCCTTTTTGCGGCAGCTTCGCCGGAAATCAGGCACATGAGCTGTTCGCGCATTGCTTGAATGCGCTTGCTCTTGATCGAGTTTGTCATGTGAAGTGCTAGCAGCAGCAAAGTAAACAACACGAGCACGCTCGCCATGACGTAGATCAACCAGTTGACGACAGCTTGAATAATGATCAAGGGGTCAAGCTCCTTTCTATTCCACTTTAAAAATTCTCGATGAACTGAAAAACAAGAGGACAATGCATGTGTTTTCCGAGCGTGACGAAAAATTACGGAAGCGTGCTGAAATACTCCTGCACGATGGCGTAGTTTTTTTTCAGACGCTCATGATAGGTGGGAAGATCCCAACTCTCCCAGCGGTATTCGCCAAACGGCACAGAGTTAACCGGATTGTCCACATAGACGCTAAAGTAGAACGCGTCTGTACTTTGACCCGTGATTGCGCCGGATTGGTTCCAGTCGGCGATGATGTTCTTTGTACCGGGGTCTCGAACATTGAACAACATCCAGGGGATTCGCACTTCAATTGCGGTTTCGCCGATATAAAAATCGGAAAGCGAATGGAATGCTGCATTGTTTGGATCGGAGATTCCGTAGGTTAAGTGACCCGCGTCAAACTTGGAAAACGGGATGGATTCGCCCGTTTCCGGCAACACCAGCGCGCGGCTGAGCGCGGCATAGATTGGCACGAACGCGCCGGAGTTTTTTTCTGTTTGATGCTCGATCGGGTCGACGAGAGAAGTTTGTACTGCGTATTGATATTGAAACACATCATAATACGGATCGACCAACATCGTGCTGTTATCCGGACCGTTGAGAACGATTAAGAAATCGGCAGCGCGATCAAATTTGGCGCCCTGATAGGACAGATTGCCTTGGTTTGGAATGGTGTCCGCCGCAATCATGATTGGTTTTGTCAGAAAAGACGCATCGTTTGGTTGAACCAGGAAATAAAGGTATGCTTCATCACTTTTGACAGAAAGGGTGAACGAAGCATTTACGATCTGATCCTGCACGGACCAATCATCAACAGCGCCATCGATGCGAACGGCGAGGGATTCTCCCGGATCAAACGAGAGAAGACCAAAGGATTTTTCCGGGCTTTCCACATTGTGCCAGTAAGGCCTGCGCTCCGTCTCCTCCTGATCTTTCGTGTTCCAGGTGCGCTTGAACCATTCGTCTTGCCAGGAAAATATGAGTCCGCCCATACAATCTGTTTCGCGGATATCCTTCATCAGAGAGACGAGCATCGCCCCCTGTACCGATTCTTCGACATGCCCCTGATTGAACCCGGAGATGGCATTTTTATGCGTCATCCCGCGGGAGGATGGAATGCCGAACTCGGCAATCAGCACGGGCATGGTGTGATAGGCATTGAGCTCGGTCAGGTAGGCGCGGTAGGTATCCGGCTGTTCCGCAGTTAGATATTTCTGCTCGTAACTCATAAAATCCGGATAATAAGGATAAACATGGTACGAAGCAAAGAAGCCGGCAGTATACGCGTCTGTCGCCTTGATGTGCTCTACATCCACACTCACGGCATCTTCCATACTCGGGTTTGGTTCGCCGGGATGGGAAAGAGGATCGGTTGTCACCCAGTTGGTAATTGCGATTGGTCGCTGGACGTGATAATTGCTTTCCTCATACGCAATCATGAGTTCCTGGGTTTGCGCAAGAAACACTTCAAAAGGCGAGGCTTCGCTGGTTACGACATAAGTTCCCTGGAAGGTCGTCTTCTCTGCGTTTTTTTCGTTTGTGCTCAGAACAAAATCCGCAGAGAACTCGATGCCGGGCAGATAGCCGATGACGTATTGTGATACATCGGCGGTATAGGTTCCGCCTGCGTTACCGGGCAGTTTTTCTACGGTTGCATGTCCATGGATGATATCGATCGTGTTTTTGAGATCGCGCTGGAATATTTCGTTCAGGTCGGGGTTGAAGGCATCCAGATACGTTTCGATGAGGG
Source organism: Christensenella sp. UBA7703 (assembly GCA_002482505.1). GTDB lineage: Bacteria > Bacillota > Clostridia > Christensenellales > CAG-138 > UBA7703. Next base: position 98,132 of record DLGD01000033.1, read on the forward strand.
ATTCATTCATGTAGATGCCCTGAAGCAGATAAAGCGGTTGCGAAGCGGTACGATTATACGTAAGCAGTGCCTGATAAAACTCCGGCATCTGCGGGACATAAACACGAATCGTATTGGCGTACATTTCGCCGATTTGCTGGAACCAACGCAGGTAATCAGATTCCGGGATGCCGAACTCACCGGGCCAAAACCCCGGCTTTGCCGCGCCGATATCAACGCCTTTTACAAAGAAAGGCGAGAAGGTTCCATCCATTGTGCGGACAAGAAAGGTTTTTCCTTCCACACGCGAAACAGGGCCTTGATAGCTGATTTCGGGTGTTGGGGAAGGGCTGGGTGGCAGTGTTTGCGTATTTGCGCCTTTCGTTTTTTGAGGCGCGTCAAGGACCGCCGGCTGACTTTTGCAGGCGAACAGAAGCATACACCCCGCCATCAGAAAAAGCGTAAGCAGGCCATGAAGCAAGTTTCGCAGTTTGATCATATAGACTCCTTGCCGGTTTGCTTGTGTGGGAGCGTCGCCGTCCGCCTTGGCGCAGCACAGGCGAGCCTTTCTTGCTGAGCCGAGGGAAAAGCACGCGACACATTTGTGAAGAAGAAAACAGAATCAATAGAATATAGTTCAATTCTATGTGTGCGCGTAATTTCCGTCAATGTGGATTTTTACATTGCTGGAATATGAAAGAGACCATCTGCTTTGTATGTTGAGAGGTGAATTTAGATTGAAAGGGTTGAAATTCGGTTTTTGGTTTTCGCTGTAAGCTGTGATCGCGTCGTTTTAATAAAAATGAAATGGGAGAAGCTGTTGATTTTTAAATATCCTCTCCTGCCACAGCGGAGAAAAGAGCGTTAATTCGTCTTGCTGAAACAAACGAATTCCAACGCGTCCGCAAGATACGGCACGGTGTTAAGCGCGGCTTCCAACGTGTCCGCATTTGTGCCGATCTCCGCAAGAAGACAGAGTCCCATATGCTGATTAAACCGCCCGCCCTTCAGGCGGATCGGCTTGACCAAATCCGGCTGTTCTTCCGCGATTGCTGTGGTTAACGAAAGAGCGAAGGTATAGTTGTTTTTCCAGTCCGGCAAAGCGTCATACTCGCCTTCATATGTGCCGATGCCGGTACCCACGACGAAGAACAGTTTTGCATGGGGTACGGTATCGATCAGGATCGTGTTTTCGGAGCGCCCGCGCTGATTGCTCGAGTTTCGGTGCAGATCGATATATAGATCGATGTCCTCATATTTTTGCATCAATTGGAGTGATCTGGAATATGCACTGTTGATGTCCTCGCCCTCAACATCGCTTGTGTCATGTATGACCGTAAACCCACGCTGTTCCAGCGCTTTTTGGAGCGCATTGCCGACTGCAATGATGTTATACCGTGTGTTCTTCGTACGACCCCGCTCGGTCTCCACATAGCTGCCTTCTTCCGTGAGCAGATATGATTCCGTTGCATGCGTATGATAGATCAGCACGACCGGCTTGTGGTCAAACGGAAAAGAAGCTGGGCTGAACTGCGCGGCGATGTCGCTTCGAAGTGTGATATCGCCGTCTTCGTCAATCATCATCTCCGGCACAGGCGTCGGGGAAGCTGTCGGAGTTGGGGCTCGGGTTACGATGACAACAGGGGTGTTTTCAGGGATTGCGCCGGTCTCGGACGGTTCCGGCTCAGTTGCGCCGGAGCAACCGCTCAGGAGCAGGAGCACAAAACAGGAGAGAAAGAGAATGCGATGTTTTTGTAACTTAGAAATGGGCTTCATTCCGCGTCCTTTCTGTTTTTTCGATTGCTTTCATCACGCAAGGGGAGCGTTACCGTAAATGTCGTTCCTTCTTCGGCAGTACTGGAAACAGTGATCTTTCCTCCGTGCGCATGTACAATGCTTTGTGCAATTGAAAGCCCGAGGCCGTAACCGCCCGCGCTTCTGGCACGGTCAATTCGATAGAACCGCTCAAACAAATGAGGCAGCTCCTCCGCCGGGATTGGCGTGCCCGTATTGTGCACGCGCATGAGCACGCTGCCGTTCTCCGCGCGCAGATCGATCTCCACGATGCCGTTCGGATTGACATACTTTAGCGCGTTGTCGAGCAAGATGCCGCATAGCCTTCTTAACTTTGGTTCGCTGCCTGTGAGTGCAATTCCCGGCTGAATGCTGTCGCTGAGCGTGATGCCGGATTCAAACGCAAGCGAAGCAAACGAGAGAATGCTTCCCTGCATGATATCGGATAGATTCACACTCGAGAGTGTTTCTTTGTTTGCGCTGCCGCCCGTCTTTGCCAGAAACAGCAAATCTTCTACAAGAGATTTCATTCGGTCGCCTTCTGACTGGGTGTTTTCAATCCATCGGCTCTGCTGCGCAATGGTCTTCTCGGGATGGGCCAGCAGGATTTTCTGGTTTGCAAGGATCACGGTCAAAGGAGTCTTGAGCTCATGGCTTGCATCCGCGACGAACTGTTTTTGGCGTTTCCATGCCAGTTCGACCGGTTTGAGCGCGAAATTTGCCAACAGCAGACTCACAAAGAAGAACGCGAGCAACGCAAGAATACCAACCAACAGGGAAGAAACGACCAGTTCGGCCATCGCCGCGATATCGCTGCTGGCATCCAAAAATGCGATGCGCGTTTGGCCGCTGTCCTGCGAAATGTAGTATCGCAAGGAATAAGCGCGCAGCAACCCGGTTGTTTGTTTGGAATCCTGTGCGAGCTGTGCCAGCGTTTGCGCCGTGTCAGCGCTGATATTGACAGAGTGAGCCGTTTCGATTTTTGCCGTGCTGTTGCTGTCGACAGAGACGACAAAGCCCGCCAGCAAATCGTTGTTTCGCTGCGGCAAGCCGGTTTTCCAATCATTTGACTTTCCGACGTCCAGCTTTGGCACATCCTCGCCACGCCTCTGTAACAGCGCGGTTAATCCGCGCAAAGCGTTCTGCTGCTGGTTGCCTGCGGTATACAGGCATAAGCCTGTAAAAACAGCAAGCAGAACGATCAGCACCAGAGACATGTTGATCAGGATCAACTTTTTTTTCAGCGATCGGATCACGATTCCGCCTCCACTCCCAGACGATAGCCCACTTTTCGTATGGTCTGTATCCCTACCTTGGAACCGATAAAAAACAGTTTTTTACGAAGGAAGGAGATATATGCTTCCACATTATTATCCTCCGCTTCGCTCTCCGGACCCCAAACTTTGACGATGAGCTGTTCTTTCGGCACGATTGTGTTCTGGGAGAGCAGCAGAAGCTTCATAACTTCAAACTCCTTAAAGCTCAGCCGGATTCGCCTTGCCCCGCAGCGAAGATCGTTGCTCGTCAACTCCAACACGATATCCTCGTAGAGCATCTCATCCAGCAGCACTTCGCCCTGGCGGCGCGTCAGCGCGCGAATGCGCGCGGAGAGTTCCTCCGGCGCGAAAGGCTTTGTCATATAATCATCCGCGCCGCAGTCGAGTCCGTTGATTTTGCTCTCCAACTCGTCCCGCGCGGTCAGCATCAGCACCGGGGTCGCGATTTTTTCCCGCCGCAGCGCGCGGACGACATCGTAACCGTTTCGTTTCGGAAGCATGATGTCGAGTATGATGGCGTCATATTCGTTGCTCTTTGCATACGCAAAACCATCCTCGCCGTCATAGACCGCGTCCACGGTATATTTCTGCTCGCGCATGATCTGCGTCAGCGCGTCCGCAAGCCGCCGTTCATCTTCCACAATCAATATTCGCAACGAAACTACCCCCATTCAACCGTAACTGTTTCGACAAGACGGTTCTCAACTGATTGTCCTCATAAATCCAGTATAAACTGTTTTCACTTCCGCGGGCAATGCCGCGGATTTTTCTTCCTGTACCGATGATACCGCGGAATGCTGAAATTAGGCTGAAAGGTGTTTTTCAGCCAGTTTTCAGCTTTCGGTTTTACAATTGCCGCATGAGAGGTGAACCACATGCAAGGCAATACATTTGAGCGGGTTGAAGAAAAATATCTCCTGACCAACGCACAGTATTCGGCAATGATCGCGGGGTTACGCGGCAAAATGCAGCCGGATCTATTCGGAAGAAGTATGGTTTCGAGTATCTATTATGACACGCCGGATTATCGTTTGATCCGATCTTCTTTGGATAAGCCGGATTATAAAGAGAAGCTGCGAGTTCGGGCATATGGCACGCCAGCAGAAACGAGCAAGGTGTTTGTGGAACTGAAAAAGAAGTTTGACGGCATCGTCTATAAGCGACGGATCGAACTTCCCCCAGAGCAGGCAAACCTCCTGCTATCAGGTAAGAAGACGGACTTGGACACGCAGATCACGCGTGAGATTCAATATTTCATTCGGCTTTATCAGCCGGAGCCGCGTGTGCTTCTTTCTTACCGGAGGATTGCATTTATCGGTGCGGAAAGCGGGCTTCGCATTACGTTTGATGATGATATCCGCTTTCGCACGAGTGCGCTGCGGTTGACCGCCGACAACTGGGGGCAGGAGTTGCTATCGCCGGGAATGACGCTGATGGAGATCAAGGCTCACGGGGCGATACCGCTCTGGCTCTGCGAGCTGCTCAATCGAAACGGGATTTATCCGACTAGTTTTTCCAAATATGGGACCTGCTATCGGGATTTTATCTATCCGCAACTGCAACAGCTAGAGAAAGGACAACACGCATATGCTTGAAAGCATTCTTTCCGCTAACACAGACCTTACTTTAACACAGTATTTGATTTTAACAGGCGTTTCGCTATTACTTGGGCTGATTTCTGCGCTCATCTATATGTACAAGAACACCTACACAAAGGGGTTTGTACTCGCGCTTGTTCTGTTGCCAACCGTGGTACAGACGGTGATCCTGCTGGTTTCGGGAAATCTTGGCGCCGGGGTTGCCGTTGCCGGGACGTTCTCCCTTGTACGCTTTCGCTCCGTTCCGGGCGGGGCGCGGGAGATTGCCGCAATCTTTGCGGCGATGGCAATCGGCCTTGCCACCGGAATGGGTTATATCGCGGTCGCCGCGCTGCTCACGATTGCAATCGGGGTTGCGAGTCTACTGATGATTCAACTTCACTTTGGAGACCAGGACGTGAACAACCGCCGCCTCAAGGTGACTATGCCGGAGAACCTGGACTATAACGAAGTGTTTGACGACCTATTTGCGGCATATACAAAGCGCGCCGAGCTAAAAAAAGTAAAGACGACCAACCTCGGAAGCATGTTTGAACTGCACTATGAAGTGACGCTGCGCGATCCGGCACAGGAGAAACAATTCATCGACGCGGTCCGCACCCGCAACGGAAACCTGAATATCCTACTCTCCCGCACGCCGGGAAACAACGAAGAACTATAGCAATTTTTGCTGAAAAAGGAGCAAGACAATGAATCGAACAAAACAGCTCATCGCGGCATTTGCCGCATCTGCGATACTATTCTCCGCCGGGTGCCAAAGTGCGGCGGATACGGTGAATAACACCATCTCAATTGAGACGCAGGCTGTTGCGGCGCAGACGGCAGCCGCCGAAACGAACGCCGTTTCGCTTTCCTCGAACGCATATTCGGATCGTGATCTGGATGCATCCTATGATGAGAGCGAGGCAGTCTCCATCGATTTAGCTACAGTGAATGGTGATTATACGATTTCCACAGCGGGCATCTATGTTTTTTCAGGCACACTGACCAACGGTTCCATCGTGATCAACGCGGGGGAAGAGGACAAAGTACAGATTGTCTTATCGAACGTAACCATAACAAACAGCGATGGCCCGGCGATCTATGCACTCGCGGCGGATAAAGTATTCATTACCGCCGCTGATCAGACCCAAAATACGCTTTCAGACGGATCGGGTTACGCGCAGGATGCATTCGGAAACAATCCTGACGGAGCGATCTTCGCCCGATGTGACTTGACGATCAATGGAACAGGCTCCCTGACGGTCAACGGAAACTACAAATTCGGCATCGTGGGCAAGGATGATGTTGTGATCACTAATGCGACGTTGAATGTAACCGCAGTATCTGACGGCATCGTCGGAAAGGACAGTGTCTCGATCGGCAGCGGAACCGTTTCTATTGTTGTCGGGGGAGACGGCATCGTCAGCGAAAACAGCGAGGATGAAACGACCGGCAACGTACGGATCGACGGCGGGACAATCTCGATTCAAACGGGGGGTTCCGGCGCGGACAGCGCAAAGGGAATAAAGGCGCAGTCGGTGCTCGCAATCAATGGAGGCAGCATCACGATCGAGTCAGAGGACGACGCGCTGCACAGCGCAACCTCGGTGACCATCACAAACGGCACGCTGCTGCTTGCCTCGGGCGATGATGGCATCCATAGCGATGATTTGGTTGCAATCTCCGGCGGAGAAATCACCATCAGCCGCAGCTACGAGGGGATCGAAGGCAGGAACATCGTGGTTTCGAGCGGCGTGATCAACCTGACGGCATCGGACGACGGGTTCAACGCTGCCGGTGGTGCGGATGGCTCCGCGAGCAACGGCCCGCGCGGGAACGACGCGTTTGCGACGGATACCAGCAAATCTCTCGTGATCTCCGGCGGAACGGTAATGGTCAATTCCGAAGGCGACGGGCTTGACAGCAACGGAACCCTCACGATCAGCGGCGGGACGATCTATGTCTCCGGCCCGACAAACTCCGGCAACGGCGCGCTCGATAGCAACGGAGCGATGACCGTCTCGGGTGGTGTTGTGATTGCGGCAGGCAGCGCAGGCATGGCGCAGGTGTTTGACCAGAGTTCATCGCAGTCTTCGCTTTCTTACACCTTTACCTCCGTGCAGCAGGCAGGGACCACCATTACGCTAAAAGACGCTTCCGGAAACGATATTGCATCCTATACGCCGGACAAGCAGTTTCAAAATGTGGTCATCAGCGCGCCAGAACTTGCGGCAGGACAAACCTATTCGCTTTACTGCGCGAACTCGTTGGTAGAAAACATCTCGCTATCCGGTACGGTGACAAGCGTTGGTACCGGCGGGATGAGCGGCGGATTTGGCGGCGGGCAGAGACCCGGCGGCGGAAGGCGGGGGTGATTGTACCATGACGCACAAGAATAGCTTTTTACGCAGGCATATCTACGCGCTGCTCTCCTCGCTGATGCTGGCGGTGCTAACGGGATTCGTCCTTTTGGATACCTTTGTCCTTCCGCACGCAATCACCAGTGCTGCTACCGCTGTCCTTCCGCACGCAATCACCAGTGCTGCTACCGCGACCACGACAAGCACACAGGCAACGCAGACGGCAGAAAGTCAAACACAAACATCGTTAGGCATGTCTTCCACAGTGGTCAACGCGGCTGCCAGTACCGCACAGACGGACAGCCAGAGCGAAGCCGCATCGAACGAAGCCGTCGTGACGGACAGCACGTATTTGGGCAATGGCATTCGCATTGTGATTACGACGGTGCGCACCGCGGATACCAACGCATATGTTGCGGATGTGCAGCTCTCGCGGGCAGATAGCCTCAAAACCGCGTTGGCGCAAAACACCTTTGGCAGCAATATCACCCAAACCACAAGCGAAATAGCTGCGGCAAACAGCGCAATTCTCGCGATTAATGGCGATTACTATGGCGCGAACAAACGCGGATACGTGATCAAAAACGGCGCTTTGTATCGCGACACAGTCCGACAGGGAGACGTCACGCAGGATCTTGCGATCTACGCCGACGGCAGCTTTGAAATGATTGACGAGACAGAAGTGACAGCGCAGGAGCTTTTGGACAGCGGAGTTGTGCAGTTATTATCTTTTGGTCCGGCATTGATCGAAAACGGTACGCTTCAGGTTTCCGCAGCGGATGAAGTATCCCGCGCAAAATCGAGCAATCCGCGCACGGCCATCGGAATCATCGACGAACTGCACTATATCTTCGTTGTGGCTGACGGAAGAACTGGTGAGAGCGAGGGCTTAAGCTTACTGGCGCTTGCGCAACTCATAGAATCCTACGGTTGCGTGACGGCATATAATCTCGACGGCGGCGGCTCTTCCACGATGGTGTTCAACGGTACTGTGGTCAATCAACCGACGACGAACGGAACTATGATTTCTGAAAGGGTGGTGAGCGATATTGTCTACATTGCTGCGTGATGGAACTCCTGCCGATTGGCGGAAAACGGCACTGACATACGGCATAATTGCGGCTTTCTGCGGCATCTTTAGCGTTGTTTATCTGCAGTTTAGCCACAAAGAGAGTTCGCCGTTTCTTGTTTGGCTCTTTGCGCCTTCGCTGCTGCTGGGTATGATTCCAGCGCTCCTGATGCGCCGGACAAGACCCATTCGGCGCCCCGGCATCGCTGTGCGCAGAGTTTGGAATACGGCGGTAGCCACGTTGACTTGCGGCATGCTGATACGCGCTATCATCAATATTTCCGGGCGATACACGGAATATGACAGGATCTACTGGGTCTTGTCAGGTGTCCTGTTTCTCGCAGCGGCTGTGATCGATGTGCTTCTTCGCTTTGCAAAGGGCACTGACAACCGAGTGGACATGACGTAGTAGAAAAGATTACAAAGGGAACAATATGCAACAAATAAAACCATCCCCGCTGAAGCTTATTCGGCGGATTATCCAGACGGCGGCGTTTTTCCTGTTTCCGGGACTGTTTATCACGATGTTTTCAGCGATAAAGACGTTATATATGGCTATAATCGATGGAACCTTCCATATAACAGCTCAGGCAAACGAGCTGATTTTAGTGCTCTCGATGCTGCTGATCACGGCGCTGATGGGGCGTTTCTTCTGCGGGTTCTTATGCTCTTTTGGCACCATGGGAGATTTCTTTTGGGTTGTTGGCAAAAGGCTGAAACTGCGTCGAAGGAATCTCTCCCGCCGGATGGATCAAGCTCTCAAGAGCCTGAAATATATTCTTCTCATCGGCATCGTGCTGATCGGCTGGACCCTTGGGGTATCACTCCTGAGCGGAACCGCCAACCCCTGGACCATATTTGGTATGCTTACCTCGGTTGCAGGATGGCCGAACCTCACTGCCTGGGTCTCTGTCGGCGCGCTGCTGCTGATTTTGATCATGGCTGGATCACTTTACATCGAGCGTTTCTTTTGCCGGTATCTCTGCCCGCTGGGGGCGGTGTTTGCGGTGGCCTCAAAAGTTCGCCTGTTCAAAATTCGTAAACCCGCGCAGCACTGCGGCAACTGCCAAGCCTGCACGAAACAGTGTTCAATGGGAATTCCGCTATACGGGATGAATGTCATCTCGGACGGCGAATGCATCGACTGCATGAACTGTGTGGACGTTTGCCCACGCGGGAACGTGAAGGCTAACCCGAAACCCGCGCTTGCCGCCGTGGTTGCGGTTGCCGCCATGAGTGGCGCATATTTTGCCGGGACTATTGCAAGCAGCGCTGCCGCAGAGCAGACGACTGTAATTGAAACCGCAAGCAGGACAACAAGCGTCACTGCAGGTCAATATATCGATGGTATCTATACGGGAAGCGCGTCTGGCTTTCGCGGAACGACAAAGACTCAGGTTACGGTTTCCGGCGGATTCATCACGGATATTTCCGTGCTTTCGACGGATGACGATGCTTCGTTTTTCAACCGAGCGGAAAGGAGCGTTACCGCTCAGATTCTTTCGACGCAAAGCCTCTCCGTGGATACGGTGTCCGGCGCGACATTCAGCAGCTACGCCATCATGGACGCGGTGACAGATGCACTCAAGAGCGCACTGGTGAATGCAGGCACCGCAGAAGGCTCCGCGGCACAAGTAGGCGTAAACAGCGCGGAAACGGCATCTTCCATACAAACAGAGCAAGGATTGATCGCGCTGGAAGACGGGACATATACCGGCTCAGGATCGGGGTACCGCGGGGAAACCAGCGTCAGCGTGACGGTTGAAAACGGCTGCATCACGTCGGTGAAGGTGACGAACACCAGCGACGACGAGCGATTCTTCTCTCGCGCGGAGACAACGATCATCAACGAAATAATATCCGGGCAAACGCCGGATGTCGATGCGGTATCGGGCGCGACCTGCAGCAGCAACGGTATTATGGAAGCGGTTGCAAACGCCTTGGGGATTGAGTTTACTGCGGCGGCACCGGCGGAGAGTCGGCACGGCGGACACGGAAGGCGCTGATTGAACTGAAAAATTCGGTGAAATATTCACCTGACTGTGCGTGCATCAATGGAAGACTGGAAAAAGGCAAACAACAACGGCCACCGAATACGGTGGCCGGTCCGTTCATTGACAAAGTCCTTCGAACCGTGTCGATGGATTTTACGCGGGGCTAGAATGACGTGAATCGCGTTACTTTTTCACAAATTCGGCGAATGAATCACTGGACTTGATGGAACATGGGGGAGTTTTAAAATTTCGATCCTCCTGGTGGGGTTGCCGATCTGCTGTGCCTCCACAAGCGGAGGCTTTGTTGCGTTCGTTTTGTTGTTCAGCCGCCAAGATAGGCCTTCTGGACGGCGTCGTTGGTCAGCAGTTCGCTCGAAGGCGCATGGAACACGATTTGCCCTGTTTCCAGCACGTAACCACGGTTGGCGATCGAGAGCGCCATCTGCGCGTTCTGCTCGACGAGAAGAATTGTCGTGCCCGCGCGGTTGAGTTCCTGAATGATATCAAAAATCTGCTCCACGAGAATGGGAGCAAGCCCCATCGACGGTTCGTCCAGCATCATCAGCTTCGGCTGGGACATCAGTCCGCGCCCCATCGCAAGCATCTGTTGTTCGCCGCCGGAGAGTGTGCCCGCAATCTGTCGCCTGCGCTCTTTTAACCGGGGGAAGCGCTCATACACGTTTGCAATGGAATCCTCAAATGTCGCGCGCGGCGCAGTGAACGCGCCCATATCCAGATTTTCCTCGACAGTCATCTGCAAAAAGACGCGGCGTCCTTCCGGCACATGCGCCAGCCCCTGGGCAACGATTTTATGCGGCGCGGTCCCTTTGATGCTCTTTCCGTCAAAGGTGATATCACCGGTCTTACTGCGCAGCAGTCCGGAGATAGACTTTAGTATTGTGGACTTGCCCGCGCCGTTCGCGCCGATGAGCGTGACGATTTCTCCATCCTCTACGGAAAATGAGATATCGCGGATTGCTTGGATATTGCCGTAAAAAACGTTGATATTTTGAACCTCAAGCATGATTACGCCTTTGCCTCCCCTCTGCGGCCCAGATAGGCTTCAATTACGACCGGGTTGCTCTTGATTTGCTCCTGCGTGCCCTTGGCGATGATACGCCCATAGTTGAGCACGGCGATCCCTTCGCAGATGCCCATCACGAGATTCATATCGTGTTCGATCAAGAGAATCGCGATTTCGAACGTGTCGCGGATGCGCCGAATGTTCTCCATAAGTTCGCCTGTTTCCGAAGGATTCATCCCTGCGGCGGGTTCATCGAGCAGAAGCAGCTTTGGTTTGGTCGCGAGCGCGCGGACGATCTCTAGTCTGCGCTGCGCACCATAGGGGAGAGAACCCGCGGGTTTGTCTGCCAGCGATTGCATATCAAAGATGGACAATAACCCCAGTGCAGTATCATGCGCGAGACGTTCGTTTTTCCAATAGGAAGGAAGGCGGAAGAGCGCGCTGCCCAGTGAATATTCAAACGCATTGTGCAGACCGATCCGGACGTTGTCCTCCACACTCAAATCCTTAAACAGGCGGATATTTTGAAAGGTGCGCGCAATGCCCATGCGGTTGAGTTGCGCGGTCGATTTTCCGCGAATATCAACGCCATCAAGCAGAACGACGCCGCGCGTGGGCGTATAGACATTCGTTAGAAGGTTGAACACCGTCGTTTTGCCCGCGCCGTTGGGGCCGATTAAGCCAGCAATCTCCGTCCGCCCGATGATCAGGTTGAAGTCGTCTACTGCGTGCAGGCCGCCGAATTCAACGCCGAGATGATGAATGTCCAAAATTGGGGTGGAGCCAAGGTCGCGCTCCGGAATAAAGCCGAGACTCGGCAGTGGGACTAACTTATCCATTCTTATCACCCGCCTTATGATTGGTTGTATCGCGCGTGGGCTTCCGGTTGAAAACCTTCTCCAGAATGCGCGAGAGAGAGAAGTCATATTGCCCCATTAGCCCGGATGGCTTGAAGATCATCACCGTGATGAGCAAAAGCGAATACACGATCATTCGGTATTCCGAGAACGCGCGCAGCAACTCCGGTATCGCGGTGAGCACGGTTGCGGAGAGCACGGAGCCGACCATGGAACCCATACCGCCGAGTACGACCATGACGAGGATCTCGATCGACTTCATGAAGCCGAAGCTCGAGGGGTTCAATATCCCGAGGTAGCCCGCGTAGAGCGCACCCGCCAGCCCTGCAAACACGGCGCTTGCCGTAAACCCGAGCACCTTGTAGTAGGTGATATTGATGCCGCAGGATTCCGCGGCAATCTCATTTTCGCGTATGGAGAGAACCGCTCTTCCGTGGCGGCTCTTCATCATGGTATGAATGAGCAAACATGCGATGCCGACGCAGAGAAACGTGTTGAGGAACGTCGTTTCCTTTGGAATGCTCTTGAGGCTCGCCGCACCATAGGTGAGCTTAAAACCCAGCACGCTGTCGATATTGAGCAGCACGACGCGGATGATCTCGCCAAATCCGAGGGTGATGATCGCAAGATAATCTCCCTTGAGGCGAAGCGCTGGAATGCCGATGAGGATACCGAAAATTCCGGCGGAAAGCGCACCGAGCACAAGACCGATTGGAAACGAAACGCTTGGGTCCAGACCGGAGCGCGTCATGAAGATCGCCGCCGTATATGCGCCGACCGCCATGAAGCCCGCATGGCCGAGCGGAAGCTGACCCAGATATCCGGTTGCGATATTGAGCGAAACGGCGAGGATGATGTTGATGCCGATGAGCATCAATACCTTCGTGAAATACTTACTGATGGCACCCGACTGAATGAGAGACACGCCGATGATCAGAAACGCGGCAAAGAGCAGCGTATTGATCGCGTAGCGGACGGGCATAGGAATCTTTTTATATGCTTGTTTCATTGCCCGCACCTTACACTTTCTCGCGCATCGGGCGCCCGAGGATACCGGTCGGTTTGACGAGCAGCACGATGATCAAAATAGCAAACACCACGCCGTCCCGCCAGACCGAAAGTCCGATTGCGGAGACCAGCGATTCCGCAAGCCCGATGGCAAAACCGCCGATCATTGCGCCGGGAATGGAGCCGATGCCGCCGAGCACGGCCGCGACAAACGCCTTGAGCCCCAGCATGGAGCCCATGGTTGGCGTTGCCTGCGGATAGGCCGAGCAGTACAAAACCGCGCCGATGCCCGCGAGCGCGCTGCCGATTGCGAACGTAAATGAAATCGTGCGGTTGATATTGATGCCCATGAGCTGCGCGGCGTCGGTGTCCTCCGAAACGGCGCGCATCGCCTTGCCCATCTTGGTCTTTTGGACAAGGAACGTCAATAAGAGCATAGAAACGGCTGCGGCGATGAGCGTGATGACCGCCGTGCCGGAGAGTTCAATCGTACCGAGAAAGATCGATGGAATATTGGAAAAACTTGGAATAACCTGTGCCTTTGCGCCAAATACCATCTGCGAGAGATTTTCCAATAAAAAGGAAACGCCGATTGCAGTGATGAGCAACGAGATTCTTGGAGAACCGCGCAGGGGTTTGTAGGCAGCTTTTTCAATCAGCATGCCAAGCAGCGTGCAGCCGAGAATTGCGGATAGAATCGCAAACGCCGGATGCATGGAAAGCTTTGCCATAGAGAGCCAGGCGATGTAAGCGCCGATCATGATGATGTCTCCATGGGCAAAGTTGAGCAGGGTGATGATACCATACACCATGCTGTAGCCCAGCGCGACCAGAGCATAGATCGAGCCGGATTGCAGACCGTTGATGATCTGCCGTAGGATTGTGGTATAGACTGACATAATCGTACCTTCCTCTGTCGGACGGGCAACCCCATCCGAGTGATGAACGTTGCTACCGTCCCGCACCGCAGGGAATGCCAGCGGTGCGGGACGGCAGAGATCGCCTTTGTGCGGTTATGGATTAATACATTTCCTTAAAGGTTTCCACGCCGCCGGTCAGCGTCATGATGACCGCGCTCTTGATGGGATTGTTGTGGTCGTCAAACGTATAGCCGGTTTCGCTCGTGATACCGACGACGCTCGGACCTTCGGTCTTGATGGCATCGATAACGGCCTGCTTGTATTCGTCGCTACCTGCAGCGGTGCCGGAGGCTTCCGCTTTCGTGAGGGCGGCAACAAGGACCTTCGCCGCGTCATAGGCGGTTGCAGCAAACATATTCAGCGTGTCCGCGCCATAGGCTGCGGTGTAAGCTGCTTCAAATGCTTTGACCGCGTCGGTGGAACCGGGGGCATAAGCGGAGCAGAAGTAGCTGCCTTCGAGGTCTTCGGCGCTCGCGTAGGCCGAGACGCCCGCCCAACCGTCGCCGCCCAAGAAGGCGGAGGTCAAGCCGAGTTCGCGTGCCTGGGTGACGATCATGCCGTCATCCTGATAGTAGTTCGGGCAGAAAACCACATCCGGCGTTGCGGCAAGGATGTTCGTGAGCTGGGCTTTGAAGTCCACATCGCCCTTGGAATAACCTTCATCCGCAACAACGCTGATGCCGACTTCCGCACACTTTGCCTTGAAAGCATCCGCAAGGCCGACGGAGTAATCGTCGCCGGTCATAGTCAGAACGGCAGCGGTCTTGGCGTTGAGCTTTTCTGCGGCATACTGCGCCATCTTCTCGCCCTGGAACGGATCGATGAAGCAGGTGCGGAACACGTTGGTGTACACGGTGTCGGTGTCCGCGTTATAGGTGACCGCAGCCGCTGTTGCGGAGGCGGTGATCATCGGCATATTGATCGGGTTTGCTTCGCCGACAACCGCGATGGTGTTTCCCGTGAGCACATCGCCGATCAACGCGGTGATGCCTTCATCCACCATGCGCGTGAACGCGGTGATGGCTTCCGTGGAATCGCCCTTGTTGTCGTAAACAATGGTCTCAATTTGCTTGCCGTTGATGCCGCCAGCCTTGTTGACTTCGTCAATGTAGAGCTGGGCGCCGTTCTTCACCGCCAGGCCGTACACCGCGTAATCGCCGGTATGCGGGCCAAGGATGCCAACCTTGATGGTTTCGCCGGAAGCGGCTTGGTCTGCGACAATGGCCGCGGGGGCTGCGCAACCCGCGAGGGCGCTCAGCGCCAGGATGGCGACCAATGCGATGGAGAGTAGTTTCTTCATGTTGATTCCTCCTAGTTTGGTTTCTATTCGGTCTCGCTTTTCTTTTCGTCGGGCGGATCGAAACAAAAACGGCGGCTCCGTGATACGGAACCGCCGCACATCTTCGCATGCTGGCTTCAAGCTCGTTCCGTATCGTTGTTGGGCGGTATGTGTACAAGTCGAATAATCAGGCTAATCAGCCCAATCAACAATACAGCGATGCAAATAATGAAAACGCCCAACACAATCGTGTTGAGCGTGTGGGTGATCGAAAGGGAGGCTGCAAAGGCTGCACAAGCAAAACAGGCCGCGGTAGACGGCTTTGTCGATGACTCGTTATGATTTGCAACAACTTGCGTCATAACAGCTGGCAGCTCCTTTGCATGCAAGATTATATAAAATATATCAGATTGGGGTTAATCTAACACCAATTTAGCACCTTGTCAAGCCTGAATATACTTTTCCAAAAATGATGCATATTGCATAAAAATTCTAAAAATACTGCTTATATACGATAATAGTCTCAAAAACCAACGATATTCCACACAACATGTCATATGCATTGACTTGCTTATGCGATGCAAATCCCGAACAAGAAAACTGAATTTTTTCGATAAATAGAGTAATTCTCTTGCCGTGCTGGGATGTATTGCGGACGGCTTTCGTTTTTTGCGATCAAGATGTAGATGTCTTGATCGTAAGAAACGCAAATTAACTCTAAAGCAAAAAATGCATGCAGTAGTAGCATGATAGCAGTAGATAGAGAATGATAAAACTAACATATTGTTTAACGGAAACAAGTTGATAGTTTATACTGCTTAAACACAGCATATGACTTTGTTCTATGAAGGAGCAAGAAGATGGCAAGCACAGAGTTTTCACCACAATATTTATGAATCGCGATTAATTTAGCGGAACGGATCGTGCAAGGTGACCTGACAGCGGGGAAAAAGTTTTCGGGCAGATCACTATTTGCCTCTGAATATGCGGTATCACCGGAAACGATTCGAAGGGCCATGAAACTACTTTCGGATATGAAGGTCGTTGACATCAAGGACAAAAGCGGTGTCTATATTCTATCAACGGACAATGCGAGCAGATTTCTCAAAAATTTTGAAGGCTGGAATGAGCAGCGAGAAGCCAGAAAAAAGCTGAAAGATTTGATTTCGCAAGGCGAACAAATCAATCGAACTATTTTAGAAGCCTATTTGAGGATCGAAAAATCTCTGGATGCGGTTACGACTGCTGATCGCCAGATTCCAACATTTGAAACGCGAATCGGATCGCAATCAAAGCTCAACGGGAAAAACCTGGGATCACTACAGTTCTGGCAATCGACTGGAGCAACGATAATTGCAATCAGGCGGGCGCAAAATCTGATTGTCTCGCCCTGCCCTTATGCAGAAATCTATCATGGTGATGTTTTGCTGTATGTCGGAGACGCGTCTACCGTTCAGACGGTAGAACAGTTTTTAAACGGAAATTCCGAACGAAACGAGGAATGATAAAAATAAAGGAGGAATTGAATGATTCAATTCGAACATGTAGTAAAGCGTTTTGGAGATACAAAAGTACTAGATGACATCAGCTTTGTCATCGAAACTGGACAATTTGTCGTATTGATTGGTCCTTCGGGGTGCGGTAAAGTTGGATTGAATGATACATATGCCATTGCGGTTCTTCCTGAGACCGCCGAAAAATACCATCTGAAACAATGTAGCGATCTAGCTGCGGTGGCAAGCAAACTTACCTTTGGCGGCGAATCACACTTTTTTGCAGAAGAATTCACAGACCGATTTTGGTCGTTTATCGAATATTATGGGATTGATTTTGCCGCGAGTTCCTCGATTGATTTGAATTTGAAATACACCGCGCTAGCCAACGGAAACTTCGACGTAACCGATGTGTTTGCAACCGATGGGCTGAACCGAAAGTACAATCTGGTTATTCTGGAGGACGACAAGGCGTTTTTTCCTGAATGTAACGGAGCAATTGTCGTCCGAGCGGGACTTTTTGAAGATTATGAAGAAACAGTGCCTAACTTAAGGGCGGTGCTTGAAATGCTGACAGGAAACATAAGCAATGAGGATATGATCCGTTTGACATACGCGGTGGATGTCGAGGAGAAAGCCCCGTCGGATGTTGCATATGCATTCCTTGTGGAAAAGGGACTGCTTGACTCAGCGGCATAAAAGTATGAAATATACATCATGCGTGCCAGCTCAACCATGGTATAGGAACACTGGCGACAGAATAGAGATCAATCTCGGTTACGTGAGGCATAAAGCCGCCCGTTTGTATGTAGTGTTACACTAAAAAAACGGGCAAGAAAAAAGCCTACGGTATAATAAACCGTGGTTTTTTTGAAATAGCTGAGACTTCGTGAGCAATTTTGTCTTGTTGCCCACAAAAGGCGGATTGCTTATCTGCAAAACATCCAATCATAACCGCGCATTGAGACGATGTTTGAGTAAATTGATGAGTGAGCTTCTCTACATTCCCTGCGCAAGCATGGCCTTGGCAATGCGTTCAAACGCTGCGATATTGTTGCCGGCGATCAAATCGTAACCGAGGTCGTATTTTTCTGCCGCCAGTTTGGATGCGTCGTAGATTGTATGCATCGTGCAGCGCAGCCGCGCGTCGACTTCTGCCTGACTCCAGCTGTAGCGCAGGCTGTTTTGCGCCATTTCGAGCGCGGACACGATGACGCCGCCCGACCCCGCGGCCTTTGAACCGGCACAACAGATCTGGGGCGTAACCCGCAGGAGCTGAATTGCTTCGTTTGTGGCGGGCATGTTTGCCGCCTCAACGTAGTACTTGGTACCATTTTTGAGGATGCGCAACGCGTCCTCCTGGTCGATCTCGTTTTCAATCGCACAGGGCATTACGATCTCTGCGGGAACCTCCCATGGCTTTTTGTCGGCAAAAAACGGAACACCGAATCTCTCGGCGTAAGGCTGTACCTGATCTGCGCCAGAGGCGCGCATCTGCATTATGCACTCAAACTTCTCGTCGGTCATTATACCTTCGGCGTCATAGACGTATCCATCCGGACCGGACAATGTTATGACCTTGGCGCCCAACTCGGCCGCCTTGCGGCATGCCCCCAAGGCCATATTGCCGAAGCCTGAAACCACAATACGCTTTCCTTGCAGCGTATCGCCGTGCTGTTCCACCATTCGCGCGAGAAAATAGACCGCGCCGAAGCCCGCGGCATCCTGCCGCACTTTGGAGCCGCCGTATGTTAAGCCTTTGCCGGTGATCGCGCCGCTTTCGGCACGGCCCGTCAAGCGTTTATACTCGCCGTAGAGATATCCAATCTCTCTTGTTCCAACGCCGATATCGCCCGCGGGTACATCGATGTCTGCGCCGATGTACCGGTAAAGCGCCGTCATGAACGACTGGCAAAACCGCATGATCTCGCGATTGCTTTTTCCGTTGGGGTCAAAGTCCGCGCCTCCGCTCGCGCCGCCGATGGGCAGCCCAGACAGCGCGTTTTTGTATGTCTGCTCAAAGCCCAGAAATTTCGCCGTGCCTCCGTTTAGAGCCGGATGGAACCGAAGCCCGCCCTTATAAGGGCCGATGGCGCTGTTAAACTGGACACGATAGCCGTGACTGGTATGATAGCAGCCTGAATCGTCCTGCCATGGCACAAGAAAGCTGACCATGCGCTCCGGCTCCACCATCCGCGTGATAAGATCCTGCTTTTCATATTCGGGATTGCCATCGATAGCGGGGGAGATCATCTCCAGCCATGCCTGCACCGTCTGTAGATAGTCCTTTTCGTTTTCGTATCGCTCCTGCAGCCGGGAAGAAACCCTTTGCGCGTAATTGTTCATCGGGCAACCTCCTCAAACCAAACCGTATGCCAGCATGGAATCGGCAACCTTTAAAAATCCGGCAACGTTTGCGCCCGTTACAAAATCACCGGGCACGCCGTATTCAGCTGCGGCGCCCGAAACGTTGCGGTAAAGGTCGGTCATAATCGTTCTTAGCTTACAATCCACTTCCTCGAAACTCCAGAAGTATCGCATCGAGTTTTGGCTCATCTCCAGTGCGGAGGTGGCAACGCCGCCGGCGTTTGCCGCCTTGCCCGGCGCATATAGCACACCTGCCGTTTGGAACACTTCCACCGCCTGGGGTGTGGAGGACATGTTGGAGCCCTCGGCCACGGCGAAGCACCCGTTCTTCACGAGAGCTTTGGCGGACGCTTCATCGATCTCGTTCTGCGTGGCACAGGGCAAGGCGATGTCACAGGGGATTTGCCAAACACCGGAGCAGCCTTCGTAATATTCCGCATGGGGATGGCTGACAAGATACTCGCGGATGCGCTTGCGTTCCACTTCTTTTAGCTGCTTTACGCAGGACAGATCAACGCCGTTTTTGTCGTAGATGAACCCGTTGGAGTCCGATAGGGTGACGACCTTACCACCAAGTTGGGTCGCCTTCTCGCAGGCATAGATCGCCACGTTTCCGGAACCGGATATCGCGACGGTTGCGCCGTCAAAGCCCTTACCAACATCCTTGAGCATATTGTCTGTAAAGTAGCAAAGCCCATAGCCGGTGGCTTCGGTCCGCACTAAGCTGCCGCCATAGGTCAACCCCTTGCCGGTGAGTACGCCGGTGAATTCATTGCTCAGGCGTTTGTACTGGCCAAACATATATCCGATCTCGCGACCGCCAACGCCAATGTCACCGGCTGGCACGTCGGTGTCGGGGCCAATATACTTAAATAGCTCCGACATGAAACTCTGACAAAACCGCCTGACTTCGTTATCGGACTTGCCTTTGGGGTCAAAGTCGCTTCCGCCCTTGCCGCCGCCGATGGGAAGTCCGGTCAGGCTGTTTTTGAAGATCTGCTCAAATGCCAGGAACTTAATAATTCCTTCATAAACGGATGGATGAAACCGCAGTCCGCCTTTATATGGGCCGATCGCACTGCTGAACTGAACGCGAAAGCCGCGGTTGATCTGCACCTTGCCGTTGTCGTCCTCCCACGGCACACGGAATTTGATGATGCGCTCCGGTTCCACAAGGCTTTCCAGGATGCCTTCGTTGATATACTTTGGATGCGCCGTCACGACGGGAGCGAGTGATTGCAAGACCTCCCAAACAGCCTGATGAAACTCCGGCTCGGCAGGATTGCGTTTGATGACCCGCTCCATCAATTCACTCATGTACGAATTTTGAAAATGCATACCTTTGCTCCGCTTTCTCCTGTTATTAATTTATTGATTTACTATTCGAATAGTATATAATATAGAAATTTCGCGTTCACTCTATCACGCTTGAAACGGTGAAGTCAATGAAGAATAAAAATCAACCTTATAGAAAAATAATCAGTGTACAAAATAGAATATGTTTATTAAAAATGAAAAAACGAATCGAATGAAGACGTGGAAGCGCTTGTTGTAAGGAACGACCGAAATTTATATATAGCAAAACGCAGACGCAGCACTGCATTTGTAGAAATATTTTTTTTGAACAAGAAAAAGCCGCTCTGCCTACAAGTCAGAGCGGTTTTTAATCGCGCGGCAAACGGTTTTTGCCCGATTAAATATCCTTTGAGCGCAGCCAATCAAGAAGAGGACTTAGGTTTTCTTCATCTACGCCGTCGAACCCTTTTTCGATGATTTCAATCGATTCGGCCGTTTTTTCGTCTCCATCGTTCCGTGATTTGAGCATGCGTACAAACATCGACAGAGCGAAACGATCCACACCCTGAATATCGCTTAGGGGCAGGCAACCGCCGCGCAAATAGAAGAACGGTGTTGAGACAAGCTTATTCCGGGCAAGTATTGTTTCAACATCTGGCTCAGCCGATCTTCCGGTACCGCAGCCGCAAACAACCGCAATCTTATGCTTTTTAACCTTCTGTAATCCTTGTATTTTTCCAACCTTCATCCAACCGAGAAAAAGGAGTTCCTCCGTACGATCCAACTTTGTAATTTCGTTTGCCGGATACAAGTGCATTCCGGTTTTATCGGCAAGCATTTCGGCATATTTCTTGGTAAATCCGGTTTTTGATTCGTAAACAATGACCATAGATGATGAAGCTCCGTTACTGTAGTTTCTTATCTTACTTTTGTTCCCTAGGAAGCAGGGAGAAACCATTGAGAATAAATTGAACAACTGCAATAATCACAAGAATCGCCATACCAGCAATTGCGACTGTTTGAAGAACGCTGTATGCGCCGCTAAAACCGACATCTGACTTTAAAAATTGGTAGATGCCCAAATATGCCCAAGCAACCGGCAGGGGGAAGGCCGCATTGCGGAGCCTAAGCAAAACGATGAACAGAAGAAGGATGGCGAGTGATAGCATGATGGTGCCCCAAATTTCTGGCGAAAGACCAAACCCATTCCACTGGAGCTTGACCAACGCCGCTGCGAAATTGACAACTGTAGCGATGAATAGCCACCCGGAATACAAGCCAAAGCTCAGCGGAAGCAGCCAGCGGCGGCCTTCTCGGATATTGAGAAGCTTGATTCCCAACAATGCAAGTGTTATGACAAAGCCAAGGATAAACAGCGATGAAATCTCAACCAACACATAGGAAAACGTGATGATCCAAACGATATTGAGTAGGCAGGAGATGCGAAACAGTGTAGAGATTTCATCAATCGCTTTTTGATAGTATGTATCATTCTTTTTCACGATCATAACGATCATTGAAATCAGCAGAAGCGTGTAGATTACACCCCATATGCTGAAGGTGGAGGGACCGGGAGTGATTAGCGTGATGTACATATCCGAGATCTGCTTCTGCGTATACCCGTTGATTAATCCGATAGCGCCTAAGGTATTGATTGCAAGCGTTAGAATCAGGAACACAAGATTGATCCATGCTTTTTTTGATTTGCTCATAATAGACCCTCCTTTCACTTGATAAACTTATTATAGTAGTAATTATGTTGGTTTTCAATTCGATTAATTTAGAAATTAGACCAAATCCTCCACTTTGACTTTTCAGGGGGGATGGAGCCGACACGTCGCCTGTGAATGCTAAACTTGGATTCAAAAAAGAAATCTTTGAGATTATTTTCTTAACATGCCGGAGAGCAATCCGGCGATCTTGTTGTTGTTTTTCAATTCGACTGCCCTAAACATGCACAACTCATGGCAACACATGCATTCGATGCATGCGGTGTAATCGATTTGCTTCGTTTCTTTATCGATCGCTTGCACGGGGCAGCTTTCCACGCACATATTGCATTTTTTGCACTTAGTTTGGTTGATTTTCGGGCGTGTTGCAAAGAAATCAATCACCTTCAAAACAGCGGTGCTGTTGTGTTTCTTCACAGCGCCAAATCGCTTCGGGAGTTTAAATTTAACCAATCGCGGAATTTGATCATAGTCACCTGCAAGACAGATGTTCTTTAGGTTACCTTCGCCTAAATTCCGGTTTTGCGCTGTCTCAAGAATCGGTACATCCAAAAGATTCATGCCAACCATCTTTGCGGCAACGGTATCCAGCGCCAGGGAATCTGTACTGACAAGTATTTTTCCGGCCCGATATGGGGTGCCCGCGGTCGGGCCCTCGCCCTGCATTGCAAGAATGCCATCCATGATGTGCAGACAGATGTTCGTCGCCTTATGGATATCGCAAATGATTTGTCCGAAATCGCCTGGATTGGGTGCCATCTTATGGTATTTTGCTTTCTTCAATCCGGGGATGCAGCCGAACACGTTTTTGACGGCCCCGGAAAAGATCTGTGCCGAGTGTGTTTTTAGCTTTGGAAGATTGATTACGACATCCGCATCAAACATGGGTTTTGCAATGTGCATGGACGCCTCACCCCCGCTTTCCGGTGCGACGGAAATACACCCTCGCGATCAAAATTCTTGATCAATGCGCCTTCTTCCTGCGCGACGCGCTCATAACCTGCCACTTTAAAACTCTGCGCGGTCGGTGCGATGCCGGCGATTGCGCCGCCTGAGCTATCTCCAATCCAAACATCGCAATCTATGCCCATTAAGATTCGTACCATTGCTCGAACGAATTCAGAATGCGTGACTGCGGCTGTTTCGGATGTTTTTGGCCCGATGAGATTAACCTTGAGCAGAACCCGATCGTGTGGCTTGACGAATAAACTCCAACCGCCGAGCAAATCAATTGCAGAATTGATCTTTTCAATAACCGATTCCAGATCATAACTCTTGCATTCCTGAACAATGACACGATTCATAGACAACCTCATTTTCCTTTTTTGTCATTTGATGCATATCGGTATTGGATTTGATTTTTAATTTTACTCCTTTTTTAGGTTATTCAACTGAATTGCACTCATTTATGTATCCGGTTGGTAAGATTTTTGAGAATCAAACCATTTTTGGGGATGGTGATAGAGGGATATGCCATGAAACAGTGCGCAGGAAGGTTCCTGCTTACTCGATCAAACCGAATCATCGTGATTGAGCAACGATGCTACTTATGCTATAATGACTCGGAAATTTCCTTTTTTGCATCCTTGCAACCAAGAGGAGATTTTCACCGAAGGAGCGTGCTTGATGTTTTATTCCGTACTGTTATACCACGAAATACGCGAACGCGGGATGTTGCGCGTCGGCCAATCGTCTCCGATTGAGGTCGCGCAAGATTATCAGGATCAGTTGCCCGCTCCGCTTTTTACCACCCGTGAGCAATTTGCTGAGCAAATGGCGTATTTGGCCGAAAACAACTATCACACACTGACGCTTTCAGAAATAGAAAATTATCATTATGACAACACGGGATTGCCGGAAAAGTCCGTCTTGTTATCATTTGACGACTGCTATCAGTCGGTCGGGCTTTATGCTTATCCGATTTTGAAAGAGTATGGTTTCCGCGCAACTGCATTTGTTGTAACCGGCTGGCTCAACGCAGAAGCGAAGGGGTTCGCGTCGGAGCGTTCCGTCTGCATGGCGCAGGAGGAACTAGCGCGTATGACCGACGTGTTTGAATACGCAAATCACACGCATTCGTTTCATACAAGGCAAGACGCGACAACAAGTAAGCTCATGTTGGTGAATGAGCAAGAGTTGAAAGCTGATTTGAAACGGTGCAGCGCGCATCCGTTGATCCGGGTGAAGAATGTGTTTGCGTATCCATTCGGACTATACTCCAAGCAGAATGTAAAACTCCTTCATGAGGAAGGATTCCGGCTAGCCTTTACGTGCGAAGCGGGCAGAAATGATCGCAACACTGACCCGCTTTTATTGAAGCGAAACGTGATTTCATACAAGATGGACATGGATTCATTCCGGCACATCGTCGAATGAAAAGGGTTTGAATGAAAACGCGAAAATTATTGAAACAAGTAAGTGGACGAAGGAATACGAATAAATGATTAGGAACAAAACTGAAATGAAGAAACAAACGGCTATGATAGTTGCAGCAATGCTGACACTTTCACTGCTGTTTTTCGGCTGCACACCGAATGCAGCCGAAACGGAGGCGACATCCGCGCCGGATTCGGCGATTTCCGACCAAGTTCTCAACATTGGAATCCTGCCTGCCGAATCGACGATTCCCATTATCCTTGCGTTGGAGAAGGGGTTTTTTAAAGAAAAAGGCTTAACCGTGTCCATCAAAACATTTTCTTCGCCAAACGATCGGAATGTTGCCGTGCAGGCAAAGGAACTCGACGGCGTGATTGGCGATGTGATGACAGGCGCGGCGTTCGTTGACAAAGGTATTCCGATGAAGATCACGTCGGATATCAGCGAGGACTTCAAAATACTGTCCTCACCGAACTCTGGCATCACCAAGATGGAAGATTTAGCAGGTAAGAAAGTATCGCTCGTGAAGAACTTTATTCTGGAGTACATCATGGATCAGTTTGCCGCAAAAGATGGATTCACCTATGAGATTATAGAGATTCCTTCTTTTTCCGGCAGAGCGGAAGCGCTGATGGCCGATCAGGTTGATGCCGTCGTCTTTACGGAGCCGCAGGCGGGCATGCTGGCGGCGCAAGGCGCGCATGTACTTGGAAGCTCCAAAACCGCCGGGATCAAGGGCGGCGCGCTCCTGTTTGCGGAAGATGTCATCAACAACCGTCCCGCAGACATCCGGGCGTTTTATCTGGCGTATAACGAAGCTGTGGATTATATGAACACTACTGATGTGGCGGAGTATAGCGAGATTCTGGCTAACTATCAGTTTCCGGCGGCGATTGGCGACTATCTCTCCGGCCAGTATGGCACTTTTCAACATGCCGGCATGATAGCGCAGGATCAGTTCGACAGTATCCTCACTTGGAGTAAAGACAAAGGGTTGATTGGCAAGATTTACTCTTATGTTGAACTGACTGACTTCACGTTTATCCAGTAATCACAAAACAAAGAATCCCTCTTGGCAAGCGTTTCCGGTCATGCAAACCGGAGCGACACGCAAAGGGGGATTTTTTTAGCTATTTGCCTGTGCTTCGCTTTAGCCATGGTACACAAACGGATTCCGCTCGATCCAGAAGATTGAAGAGCAATATACCGATAAACCCCAGTGCAAGTATGCCGCTGAACATCTCCACATAGTCCATCTTGGTCCATGCGCTGAGAATGAAATAACCTATCCCGAACTGCGTTGCGTAGTTTTCAGCAAAAAAGAGGGACGCAAGCGAGATGCCGATGCTGATCCGCAAGCCTGAGAAGAGACTCGGAAGTATGGCGGGAACGATCAGGTATCGGTATCGTTGCCAAGCTGACCCGCAAAAGCTATCCATCACCTGGAAATAAATGGGGCTGATCTGAGCCACTCCGTCACGCACAGAAAGCATGATTTGGAAAACGATGATAAAGAGGATCATCAGTATTTTTGAGGGGTTGCCTAACCCGAATAAGAGCATAAACACCGGCAAAAAGGCGACCTTTGGTATTGGATAAATAAAGTAAAGCAAAGGGGAAAACAACCGTTTTATTGTGCTATTGACGCCGAGCAAAAGACCGGCCGGAACCCCGAGGATGAGTGAGATGCCGACTGCCGCAACCACTCTCAAGATGCTTGCCCCAGAGTGCTTAAGCAGGACGAGAGGAACCCTGACGAAGTAGACAAAGGTATCCAACGGAGATGGTATGGTATGCGTATTCAGCAACAGATGAAGCACCTGCCAAATGAGTAAAAAACAAATGAATCCCATCAACTGGTAATTGATGAACCGCTTTAGAAATCGTTTTGTCATGATTCAAATCTCAGGAGTTGCCGGATTTTAATGACCTCGTCATAAAATGCAAGCACGTCTCTCGGATTCTGGATCCCGAAACAGGGATTTTCGAGGCGTGTTAACGTTTCATTTTCGTTGAGGATAAGGATTGACTGGCCTAGCAAAACGGCTTCTTCAATATCGTGAGTAACAATCATCAAAGTGGTCCCGCGTTCTTGCGATTGTCGAAGAATGGAGCTTTGCAGTTCTTCTTTTGTCATAGCATCGAGCGCAGAAGAGGGTTCGTCCATCAACAAAAGATCAGGATCGCTGATGAGCGTCCGCGCCAGAGCCACACGCTGCCTTTCGCCTCCGCTTAATTGATGCGGGTATTTGTCCTTGTGTGACTCCAGATGCAGTTCGGTCAAAATAGACATCACCTGAGCTTGGATGTCCTTTTTTTCACCAAGGATTTTCAACGGCAATGAAACCGCTTCAAAAACAGTTTGCCAAGGAAATAGTCCAAGTTCCTGAAACTGAAAAGAGGTTTGTTTCCTTGGACCTGTTACCGGGATTCCGCCGATCAGGATCAACCCTTTATCGGGCTTCAAAAAGCCGGCGATGAGATTCAACAGCGTACTCTTGCCGATACCGGATTTCCCGATCAAGGCATAGGTTTCACCGCGCAGCAACTCCAATGAAATATCCCGAATAATCATAGCATCCCCGAAAGAGAAAGAAACGTGATCCAGCTTGATGTGACTCTGTTTTGTTTCGCTGCATGCCATATCGTTTGCCTCGTTCATCCCGCGATTTATGAATGCGGATTGCTTCAACGCATTCAATTCTTTTTTTGATGATTTTCATTGCCCTATCGATTGTAACATTGACGGGAGAAATAGGCAAAGAATACGAGAAATAGAAGATGATTTATAAGCAGAAACGAAGAGCCGCTTTGCAAAGCATTGAATCAAGGTAGATGAGAATCCCCGAAAAAGCAAACAAGAACAGTTGCCGGACTGCCAGCCGATTTGATGGTGAATCCATGTGGTGTTTTCACATGCAGTATGAAAACACCTATGGATTCCCCAAGACTCCTCTGAATGCGAATGGAGATACCGTTTATCTGGAGAACGATTTTGCTCCGCTGATCGAGTAGACGCGCGTGGCTTTCCCAGAATGACGCAGGTGTTTAGCAGCGTTGGCAAATAGCGGCTTAAGCGCACGATGCGTGCCTGGTAGCAGCGTCTCTATCGAGGTTTGCCTGCTATATGAACGATACTTACACATCCGTCAACTCATCCATGCGGCAAAACGCTCGAAAAAAACCGTGTTTTCTGCGGGATATCCCGCGCAGTTTCACCTTGATACGACGGAGCGCCGCTCAACGAAGTGTTGGTTTGCGATAAAAACGCGGCGCTCACGCAGGGCTATTATGCGGACTATTCACGGCTTGCGCCATAGCAGGAGCAAGCGTTTTGCCGACTTGCACGTGGACGGTGACTTCGTTTCGCAACTTAGGGGAGCCAAAGTTGATTACAGCCAGATCGAAGTTGGGTATGCGTGGAAGCATTTTAACGAACTGCTTGCCGTTTGTGGAACGGTTTGCTATCCTCTACGTGGGAACGGAGGTAGAGAATGAAACAGGCGTGGTGGAAGGAGCGGGTATTTTACCAGATTTATCCGCGTAGTTTTTTGGACACAAATGGAGACGGCATTGGCGACCTTCGGGGAATCATCGAAAAGCTTGACTATCTCAAGACGCTTGGCATTGGGGGCATCTGGCTTTGTCCGGTGTACGATTCACCCAACGACGATAACGGCTATGATATTCGCGACTACGAGAACATCATGTCGGAATTCGGAACAATGACAGATTTTGACGCGTTGCTGGAGGGGCTTCATGCACGGGATATCAAGCTCGTGATGGATCTAGTGGTCAATCATAGTTCAGATGAACACGCGTGGTTCACCGAGTCTCGAAAAGCAAAGGACAACCCATACCGCGATTATTACATCTGGCGCGACGGAAAAGACGGCGGGACGCCAAACAACTGGGCTTCTTTTTTTGCGCCGTCCGCTTGGAAGCTGGACGAAACGACAGGGCAGTATTATCTGCACTTATTCTCGGAAAAACAACCCGACCTAAATTGGGAAAACCCACGCGTGAGAAGCGAAATCCATGCGATGGTTAACCGCTGGTTTGACCGCGGTGTGGATGGGTTTCGCATGGATGTGATCAATTGCATCGCAAAGGACGCTGGATTGCCGGATGGCGCGGGCAGGCCCAATGCGGCAGGCTATACGCTTGCTGTGGAGCGGTTTGCCAATCGTCCAAAGTTTTTTGACTACATTCGTGAACTTAAGGAGAATTGCTATGCGGGCAGAGATTGTCTTTGCCTCGCAGAAGCACCGTTCACCTCTCCAGAGGAAGGCACAAAAATGCTCGACGAAGACACGGGCATCTTCGACTTGAACTTTCCATTTGATTTGATGGAGATCGACGACGGGCCGGGTGGAAAATATGACCCAGGATCGTGGACACTCCAACAATTCAAGCAGATCGTGAGTCGCTGGCAGGTTGCAACCGAACACGGCTGGGGGAGTCTCTTTTGGTCGAACCACGACCAAGCGCGCGCGGTATCCCGTTTTGGCTGCACGAGCAGCGAAGAATTGCGAATACGCTCGGCAAAGATGCTTGCCGTTGCCATGTACCTGCTTCGCGGAACGCCGTTTGTCTATCAGGGAGAAGAACTTGGCATGACGAACACGCGGTTCCCAAACGAAAGCACAATTCGCGATATCGAAGGAATCAACGCACTCAACGAGGCGCGCGCGACAGGAAGAATCGAAACGACATGGAAGGGAATCCTACACAAAGGACGTGACCATGCCCGCACGCCGATGCAATGGAGCACCGCCCCCAACGCAGGATTCACTACGGGCGAACCATGGATTATGGTGAATCCAAACTATGTTTCGATCAATGCGGAGACAGAACAAGGCGACGCGAATTCGGTGTTGAAATTCTATCAAACGTTAATTGGACTGAGAAACAGCAGCCGGACACTGCAATATGGTGATTATCGTCCGCTTTTGATAGAACATGAAGAGCTGTTTGTGTATCAGCGTGTAATGAATGGTGAAACCTATACGATCGTATGTAATATGAGCGGCGAAAATGTCGCCCTGCCGGAAATCCCGATGGGAAGCGTCATACTATCCAATGTTACCCAAAGTATCGAAAGAACGATGGCCCCGTACGAAGCACGAGTAATGTGTTGTTAGCATTGAGCAGCGCTGCTGCTTGGGCGCGCAGACAATTGATTCAGTGCAGTGGACAATGATTCAATTTGATTCATGAGTGCTGAGAGAACTCGATTAACAAGCACTCATAAAGGTTAAAATCACGTGAGACGCGAGGCGTAGAGTACAAAAATACGAAGATAGGGGGAACGTTTGTATCCTTGCGCATATCAATCATTATGGATTGCATCAAAAGCAGGTACAGTAGTAATCACTCGATCTGGAGCATCCGATTCTATTCCAAATTTAGATCCAGTGAAATACTTCGTATGAGCAACAGGAGAAAGTTATCCTGTTGCTCATACGAAATGTTGAAAAGGTTTTCAAAGTGGAATACAGATTCGTGAGTACATTGAATCGCTTCTATTCGTCAGACTCCATTTTAAGCTGCTAAAAATACCTGAATACGTGGTTACATAACTTCTTGTACAAATATTCACTCGTATCATGTATAATCCATAGATGATGAAAAGAACGCAAAAGAGCTTGGCAAAAGGCGCGGCTATCCTGGCGGGCATGGGATTTGTGTCCAAGATCATTGGAGCCGTTTATACCATCGCCACGACCTACATTGTCGGGACACACGGCATGTCGTATTATACGACGGCTTTTCCCGTATACACGTTCCTGCTTGCAATATCCAGCGCGGGATTGCCGGTCGCCATTTCCAAGATGGTGTCGGAGCGCGTTGCGTTGAATGATTATAAAGCAGCACATGCGGTTTTTCGCAAGTCAACTAAGGCAATGGCTGGCATCGGGCTTGTCACGACCATCTTAATGATGATTCTGAGCAGACCGATTGCGAGCGTACTCGGCAGGCCGGACGCTAGCTTGACGATTATGGCTATCGCTCCTTCTTTATTCTTTGTGGCCATCATCTCGGCCTTCAGGGGGTATTTCCAGGGGATGCGGCAGATGATGCCGACTGCCGTATCGCAAGTGATTGAGCAAGTTTGCAAGGCGGGAGCTGGACTTCTTCTGGCCTGGCTGTGGATCGATAAGGGAGAGATCTATGCGGCGGCCGGAGCGATACTCGGCATCACGGTTTCTGAGGTTTTTGCGTTTCTCTACTTAATTGTCCGCTATCGTGTACGAATCGCGGACTTTAAGACGAATGTCATGAGCGACTATCACGCTGACTTGACGAAAAGTATCGGCAAAAAGCTCGTCTATCTGGCCACACCGATTGTCGTCGGCGCCTGTGCTATGCCACTTGTGCAGCTTGCTGACACCGCGATCATCACGAACACGTTGAACAGCATGAAAAGTATTATGCTGTTTGGAGAAGAGGTTCTTCTGAACCCCAAAATCGTCGATTCACTTTTCAGCCTCCTGACAGCGTATGTGAACCCGGTTATCAATATGCCGGCGGTGTTCTCTCTCGCTCTTGCAGTCAGCCTCGTGCCTTCGATTTCTGCATCCAAAGCGCGTGGCGACTTGAGGGGGATTTCAAACAAGGCGGGTATCGGCCTAAAACTTTCCATGCTGATCGGGCTTCCTTGTGCGGCGGGTCTGTACCTGCTCTCGACGCCAATCGTTCATCTTCTTTTTGTCGGGCTAAAGGGCGATAACTTAATCATTGCAGGAAACTTAATGGGCATCATGGCGATTAGTGTGCTTTTCCTGACAATTCTGCAAACCATGACGGGTATTCTTCAAGGGTTGGGAAAGACTTATTTACCGGTGATCAACCTGTTTATCGGAATTGGGGTGAAGATACTCATCAGTATTTTCTTTATTCGGGTGCCGGAGATTAACATCCGGGGTGCTGCTTATGGAACAGTGGCTTGCTATGCCATTGCGGCATTGCTTGATGTGATCTGTGTCATCAAATACGCCAACGCCAGGCCTAGGGTATTGCACGATTTTATCAAACCTCTGCTGGCGACCGCGGGTATGGGACTTGTCGTTTATTTGATGATGCCGCATGTGGCGTCCGGTGAGTATTCACGGCTCACGACCATTGGCGTGATTCTGATTGCAGTCGCCCTGTATGTGCTTTTTACTTTCTTATTCGGTGCGATCAATCAGGAAGATACGGAATATCTGCCGGGTGGCAAACGCATCACGTCTGCCATGATTCGATTGGGAATCTGGAAGAGGGAAGTCGTGCGAGAAGATGAGCCGAAATGAAAGAAGCAAGTTCATTTTCATGCAGCGCTGCTTTTCAAATGCAATCGGAAAGAGCGTTGAGCCGGATTGAAATAATTGAAGCGGCCATCAAGAGATGGCCGCTTCATTAATAGACTGATCGACAATCATACTAGGATAACAACCACTAGTCGTCATCAATACCGATCATGACGGAAGTCGCTTTGATGATGGCATATGCTTCCATTCCAATTTTTAAGCCGAGCTCCTCGACAGCATTGTTAGAGATGGTGGATGTAACGATATTGCCTCCGCCGATGCCGAGGGTCACGATGCTGTTGACAGTTCCAACTTTAATGCTGGTAATCGTTCCTTTGAGCTGGTTTCTCGCGCTGAGTTTCATTTCAAGCACGCCTCCTTTCTGCCTGCATCATAACATGCCGATAGTCATATAGACATACTACTTTGTGATGAAAGCACACAAGGGGTTTTTATATGTGGAATCACACATCTCAACTGAATTAGGAGTTTTCAATCCTTTTTTTAATGACACTTACCTTGCTCAGCAATACCAAATTCCGAATTCTTAGTGGACAAGTGTTTTGTTAAGAACTATAATAAAATCGCATTATTCTTTTTAAAAAATAGTGCATTTCGTTACTGTTAATATCGCTTTCGGAATGAGGAAACGGCGATAGAAAGAAGACAAACCAATCAAATAAGACTACGGAAAAATGTATGAGGGCAGATGATTCGCTTACTCTCGATGGATGTGTTGTTACTTACAGCATTTCTTTTCTCTTTTTCAATCGGAAGATACGGCGCACCGGTCAAAGAAGACATCCGCATTCATATAGATTAACTGATCTCGATTCAGCAAACTTGGAACACCGAGATGGAAATGGTTGTGATCAACATTCGTTTACCGCGCATCATGATGGTGTCGTTGGTTGGATGCGCCTTATCTATAGCCGGAGTATCCGATCAAGGTGTGTTTCAAAAAAAGCACGTTGATTCAGCGATTGCTGCGCAAAGGGAGAAGTCTCTCTGCGGGTTTATCACGAAAGTGCTCGATCCCGATGAAAACGGGGTTCACCCGATTTATATCCACCCGGCGGGGGCATTTAACCGTGCCGCCATGGATGTGCTTGATTGCAAAATTCCCGCTATTGACGCGATCAAGGTATGCCTTGATATTTCGCTTTTCAATGCAGTTCGTGAGCATTCAAATTTTAGAGCGCTGGTAATGTATGCGGTTTTCGGTTACAGAAAATGATAGGTTTCGTCAAAGATCGACGTACGGGAACACGGCGGGCTTTGGCAGAAAAGGGCATTTTCTTTGAACAGTGCCTTTACCTCCTAAGCAGACCCGCCGATCGACTCCGGCGGGTTTTGCATGCTAGGTTGTATTATGCATATTTATCTTAGTAAAAGTAATAGTGTTCTTTGCAATATCGTTAATTAGTGGGTATAGCTTAGCGGCGTAACGCCGTACTCTTTTCTAAAGCAAGAAATAAAGTGGCTCTGCGAGGAGAAGCCGAGGATCTCGGCGACGGCGCTTTCGGACAGATGTTCGTGCCGCATGAGGTCGATTGCTTCTTTTAGCTTGCACTTTCGTACATATGCCATTGGCGAAAGTTCGACTTGCGACCGAAACAGATGGCTGATGTGCGAAGGCGAGAGCCCGCTGACGGTGGATAAATCTTGAAACGAGATGGGATAGTGCAGGTGTTCCTGAATGTAGTTCAGGCATTGCCGGATGGCTGGTGAAACCGCTTTCTCTTCGCGGTTGTCTCGAACGCGGCTTGCAAGCGCGATGCTCATCTCATACGTTTCCAACAGGACCGAATCCGCCTCCATCATGCGATCGATGCGCTGGATAAATTCATCGCTCCGGCAATAAGCCTCGGACTCCGGCATGCCGCCGTCGATTGCGGCGCGCGTGCCAAGAGCCGCACAGGAGACTGCGAAATACTGCGCCTGACGCAGCACATTGGACGAGAGGCTGCCGACGATGTAGCCCGTTTTGCCGTATTCCTCCAGAACAAGTGAAAGCTTCTCCGGTTCACCTTCGCGAATCAGTTGGAGCACGTGCCGTTCAAAGGCATAAGGCGTTCGCTGAAACAGCGTTTCACGCTGTTCGAAGAGAATGTCCTCCTGCCGTTGTGTGGCTTTTTTTACGTGATCGATCAACATTCTCGGCGTATCCTTCATCTGCGGTACCTTTCGTTTTGCATGGCAAAATTATGTTAAAAAAAGCAATAATCTGATATACGAAGAATCATATCATATCATATGATAAATTCACAAATTTTATTCAACATTTGGTTCTTTTTGCCATATGCCGGGTTCTCTTAACAAGTGGATTACAAAAAAAGTATCATCTTTTCCTTTTCATATGAGAAATTATGTTCATAAAGGAGCTATCTATGATCAGCAGAACGAAGTATCCGATTACGAACGAGGAAATCCAGCTATTGAGCGAAAAGGCGGGGCTTGGCGTTGTCAAAAATGCGAGCCCGCTGGGCGCGGGAGAATACAACGCCGTGTATCTGGTTCAAACGAACAGCGGCGAGTATGTACTGAAGATTGCGCCGCCGGAATCGGTCCCCGTCATGGCATACGAACAGGGTATGATGAGCGCTGAAATCTTCTGGTACGAACAGATGCGTGAGCACTCAAAGATTCGAGTTCCACGGATCGCCTACTCGGATCTTTCCCGTACAGTCTTTCCAGCGGAATTCTTTTTTATGGAACGGATACCGGGGAAACAGCTGAATGAGATGGACTTTTCGGAGGAGGAAAAAGCTGCGGGCGCCGGAACCACCGCGCGCATGGCCGCCGAACTGCACCGAATCAAGGGCGAACGGTTTGGATACCTGCAATTGGGGCTTCACGACGATTGGTATGAGGCCTATCGGGCGATCATCGAGAGCCTTGTTGCGGACGGAAAACGGCAGAGGCACTCGTCACGGCGCGGCAAGAGGCTGCTCAAATACATAGACGATTACAAAGATATTCTTAAGGTTGCGCCGTGCTGCATGGTCAACTTCGATATCTGGGCGCCAAACATCCTCTGCGAGCGCACAGAAGCGGGTATTCAATATACTTGGATCGATCCGGAGCGGAGCTTCTGGGGAGACGCAATCTGGGACTTCATCTGTCTGGAGCTGTTCACGCCGCTTACGGAGAAAACGAACAGTCTTCGCGCCTACAACGAGGCGGCCGATCTTCCGGTGCTCGCCACCCGGGAAGAGCAGATTCGGTATGCGTTTGCTCAGGCGCATATGGGGCTGATCATGGAGATCGAGAAATACTATCGCTATACGTTTCATCACGCTGGCTGGTGGAGAAATGTCTATGTGTCCGGATTCTTGTTCCGGCATGCATTTGCAACGCTAAAGCAAGCGTAAGGAGAATCATGCGGAGCAAAAAGGATTTCGTACAACAGATGGCGGATACGCCGGTGAAAACGCTGATTCTGCAATACGCGGCGGTCACGCTCTCGGCGTTGCTGCTCAACTCCGTCTATACGCTCACGGACGCGCTGTTTGTTAGCTGGGGTGTCGGCAGCCGCGCGATGGGTGGGGTCTCGATCGTGTTTCCGTTCGTTATTTTACAAGGAGCGATCGCGACCGCGCTTGGCGGCGGAGCCGCCTCGATTGTGTCCCGCAAGCTCGGCGAAGGGCGCCCAGAGGAGGCCGGGCAGACGACGCTTTCCGCGATGGCGGCGTTCTACGCCTCCGCGCTGCTGATCACGCTCGTCGGGTTTTTGGCGATGGATCCCATTCTTCGGCTGATGGGCGTGACAGGGGAGTTGTACGCAGACGCGAAGGCGTACTTTACGATTCTTCTTGCGGGCAACGTGTTTTCAACCGGATTTTCAGCCATCATCCGCGCGGAAGGGCGGATGACCTACAGTCTGTTGATTTGGGTGATTCCCATTAGTGTCAACATCGCGCTGGATGCTCTGTTTATTCTTGGGTTTGGTTGGGGCGTGCGCGGGGCCGCGCTGGCGACCGTTGCCTGCCAGTTTGTCAGCTTCAGCATGAGTATTCTGTTTTTCACGCGTTTCTCGCGTCAGCAGATCCAAAAGCAGCGTCCCAATCCGCGCCGAATCGGCGAAATACTGGCGATCGGGCTACCGTCCCTCATCCAGATGGGGAGCTTGTGCATCATCTCCATGTTGTTGAACAACCTGCTGGGGAACGTCAGTGGATCGGCTGGTGTCACCGCATACGCGTACATGAGCAAGGTCTTTGCGCTGTTGATCGTTCCGTTTACAGCGATGGCGCAAGCGGTTTCTCCGGTTGTCGGGTTCAATCATGGTGCGGGAAAACCGGAGCGCGTGCGGGAGGCGATCCGTTTCTCCATCTGGGCATGTGTAGCCTACTCCCTTGTTGCGGTCGCGATTGCGGAGGTGCTTCCCAGTCCGATGCTCCGCCTAATGACAAACGACGCGCAGGCGATTACAGACGGGGCGAATGGGCTCCGGATCTTTGTGTTGGCAATTCCGTTCCTGCCGCTGCCGTCTCTGCTTGGCGCGGCCTATCAGGCGATGGGAGAGAAAGCCAAAGCGCTGATTCTTTACAGCGCGAATCTGGTGCTGTTGTTACCGGCGGCAGTGCTGCTCAGCCACGTGTTTGGTGAAGGCGGCATTTGGTGGTCCTATGTGCTCGCGGCCGCGTTGACGAGCCTCCTGGCGTTCATCGTGATGCGCTTGAAATCGAGCAAGAAGAAAGCGGCCTGCTGAACAGGCCGCTTGTTTCAAGTCATTCAGACGCTTGTGCGATCTGTGCTTTGCTTCTTCAGACCTTTCAAAAACTTTTGGAATCCGCCTTTTTGAGCGTTGCAGATTTCAACGAGCCCTTCGATGGACAGTGCGGGGATGAAGCCGCCGGTATTGCGACGTCCCCAAAGAGCAGTCCAGACTGAACGAGAAAAGATCGATGTTCAGTCGGTATCAAGGCCTGATTTATGGACACATTCAGCCGGTGTCAAGTATGTTAGTGCGTTGTGCGGACGGAACTCATGGTAGTTCCTTCGCCAGCGCTTGTCTATATTTTGAGTGTTTCAACATCTCACACAACTCGGATGGAGGGAAAAAGAAGGCATACGAAATGGTATCACTTCGTGTGTATTTGTGGCTAAACCCTCACGAAGTGATACAATCGCGCGAAACGTGTGGGTGGGTGCAAATGAGATCAAGTGGGTGCAAATCGACAAAATACAAAATATCGAAAAAATAGTCAACAGATGCTTCTTTGCTAATTGAAATAGATAATGTCTCCCGACTCTCGACCACCTTTGTACGGCTGATTGATGACGTTGCCTTGGAAAATCATTACGGCGGTTGCACCACCGTCAAAATTGTAGGCTTGCTTGCAGCCGAGGCTTTCGAACAAGGCGGATAGTTCGGTTAGGTTCATGCCAATGGAGTAGTCCTTCTGCCGCCCGTCCACAACGACAAAACAGTAATGCCCAGGCGCATAGTAGCCGATTGCGCTTCTTGGATGGCGATCCGTCAACGTTGAGTTGAATTCCGACAGCTTACCACCGTTATCGTCCAGCAGAGGCGGCCCAAACGACCAGGACTGCCATATACCACGTGCAGTGGCATCGGTTAAATTGAAATTTGCTGAATCATATGTTTTAATTTCACCGTCGTTATATAGAACACAGATATCCGTATTGGGTACATCGCGATAAAGAGTACCGTTGCGAACCACGATGCCTTGGCTTCTCGCACTGTAATAATCACCGGTAACGGCAAATACTGCTTGATTTTCATTGGCGGTTGTAAGAGGGAAATCGTAGATGTTCTTGCCATATTTTCCCTTTGCAAACGCGGTTTTCAATGCTTGTATGTTCTTAACATAGACATCGGCAACAAAGTAAGTGACGCTGTTCTCCTGAACGCGATTGATCGCAATTCGCACGGTATCCGTCTGATAACTGTAAAGCGCGTTTGTGCCCGTGTCCATTGTGGGAAATGAAGCGGAGAAATCACCTGGAACAGGCGTTGCTGTCAATGTGGGAGTTGCGGCTGAAAGTTCCGTCGCCGCGTTAGACGAATTTTGCGTTGCCGGAACAGGTGTTGAGTTCGTGTAACGTGATACATCGACCGGCTGCAATTTTCGCGGCAAAACATGATGGAATAATGCAAATACATTTAAGGCAATGCCAAATAAGATGATATCGCGTAGAAACACTTTGAGCGCGCTGTTCTTTATCGTCTTTTTTCCACGCGATTGTTTGTTTGAGTAACCCATGTCAACCTCCAAAGATTCCTTTTGCAGGATACCACCGAAAAATGAGAATCATTCGGGAGAAACATGAGAAGTAGATGAGAATTCTTTTGAAAAGCAAACAAGGCCCTCTGATCGGAGTGCCTTGTTTTGTGTTTGCAGTTATCTAGGTAAATAAACAGATACGGTTGTTCCTGCGTCTGGATTGCTGATAGCGGAAACATAACCGCTGTGTGCCTGCGCAATGACGGACACGATGGATAGACCTAGTCCCATGCCGCCAGTTGCACGCGTACGCGCCGGATCGACGCGATAAAACCGCTCGAAGATATGCTCGCAATGCTCGGCATCCATCCCGATTCCATTATCTGAAACGGTTAGTATGGCTTGTGGATCATCAGATTTAAAGCTAAGTTGGATTAGCCCACCCTTTGGCGTATATTTGACGCTATTGTCAATCAAAGAACGCAAAAGTTGTTTGATCATCGTCCTGTCCGCAGTAAGGTTGTCACTTGAGGAAGCGAGAGTTACCTCGTAATTATGTTCTGGATCGATCAACGCCTGCTCTTCTAAAAGTTCTCCAAACAGTTCCCCAACTGAAAAACTAGCAACGCTAAGTTGGGCCTGCATATTGTCAAATCTGGCAAGAAACAACAGGTTTTCAACAAGCTGATTCATATAAGCGGTCTGCTTTTGCAGAGCGCGAATGCTGTCCTGCATGACAGTCGGATCCGCGCTTCCCCAGCGGGAGAGTAAATCCACATTCCCTTGCATGACTGCCAATGGAGTGCGAAGTTCATGGGAAACATCCGCAACAAACCGCCCTTGCTGCCGATAGGCCGTCGAAACACGCTCCAACATACGGTTGATGGTAAGGGCGAGATTCTTCAATTCGTCGTCAGGTTCGGGCACGTCAAGGCGAGCCTCCAAATTACTTCCACCAATATGATTCGTTGCCTCGATCATCTGATTGATTGGCGAAAGCATTTTCCGGCTCGTGTAGTTCCCCGCCCAAAGTGCCGCTAACGCACCAATCACATTCGCACAAATTAGAAGGATTCCAAGAAGTCGCAGAAATGCGGTTTCACTCTGAAGTTTTTGCACTATATAAAGAGTTCCATATACGGATTCATGTTCTTGGATTGGCCGGGATACACAAAGCATCATATGCCCCGATTGAAAAATCAAGGTGGGTTCAGGGGCTGATATTGGGAGCGCCTTCTCGTTCAAAGGAAAATTCAGCAATCTGTTAACCGTTTCTCCTTCGGAATCAAAGATGAAAATAGAGAGATACTGGTCATTATTCTGCTCTTCAAGGATTTCCGGGCTGGAGAGAGGCTCGTTCTCTTCAATCTCTTCAATTAAATGATCGCTCATTAATTCTGTTGTGATAGAGAGATTGCTCGATTGTTTTTGAATCATAAACTGAAAAGCGATAAAGAACACGCCAACCGAGAGAATAAATAAAATCACGGCGAATAATATTGTGTAGACGCCAGTCAGTCGATCTGAAAGTTTACTCTTTGCGCGTTTTATCCCGTAAAACATATCCAATCCCCCGTATCGTTTCTATTATTTTGATCTCATCCGAGTCATGAATTCTATTGCGTAAATATCGCACATACACGTCTACCACATTGCTGTTGCCCGCATATTCATATCCCCAAACGTGACTGAGAATCTGATCCCGCGAGAGCACGATATCCCGATTCCGAAGCAAGTATTCGAGCAGATCGTACTGAGTCTTTGTCAGCTCTATGATTACGCCTGCGCGTGTGACTTGTCGGGATGACGCAGTCAAAATGAGGTCGCCAATGGATAATGTTCCTTCCGGTGAGGAAGGCGAAGACGGTTCAGCAGTTCTGAGTACCATGCGGATACGCGCGAGCAACTCTTCAATATGAAAAGGTTTTGTAATATAGTCGTTTGCGCCCATATCGAGGCCGTTTACTTTTTCCATAACAGTATCTCGCGCGGTAACTAGGATGACAGGTACCGAGTTTTCCTTTCTCAGTCGACGTAAGATCTCGATCCCATTTAGTTCGGGTAACATTACGTCTAAGAGTATCAAATCAAATTCACCGGTCAGTGCTTTCTCTAAACCTGCCCTACCGTTTGTGCAACTACTCGCCGAATACCCTTCGTGTTGGAGTTCGAGCATGAGAAAACGCACAATATCTGCTTCGTCCTCAATAATCAGAATATTCATTGGGAAATCCTCCCTTGACACGGAGTGGGTACGATTGCGAAAGCAGTCATATCCTCAAATTTATTATACGCGCTATTTGACGAGCTAGCATTACGATTGGATGAGAATTCCTTAAGAATTTGCGAAAGGATAATTTTCATCGAATTCTAATGCTGGCTTCGTCGGATTCTCATAACTAATGTTTATGATGTTTCAGCGAGGTGTTGACATGGATAACTCACAATCTGACAAAAAAAATGTGCTTTGGTCGGGGCCTCTCCTAATTGCGAGGGATACACTGATTTTTCTTGCGTGCGTTTTGACAGTAACTTTGATTTATTTCGTCTCACCGAAGACATTTAACTCTGCAGCCACGGATCAGATGACCGATTCATCAGATTTGAATATGCAGGCGCAGAAAAACGATGATTCTTATATGCCACAAACAAGCGCAGTCTTGACAGCGAGTGTATCTCTCGCCACGGAAACACCGTCTCCTACACCCGACCCGACACCAACACCTACGCTGGACACCCCAATCTCGCATGGGGACTTTTCGGCGACATTCCCATCGTCTGATACGGGCATAAATGCGCTCTATAGTTATCAAGGCGACACAACGAAAATCGCAATCAATAAAGTCCAGGCAAACGGGGTAACTTATTTTGTAGCGGACGTTTGGATTAAGAATATTGACGCATTTCACACGGCGCTGGCAAAAGGTACTTACGGACGCGGTATTCATGAAATGCCGTTAAAAATTGCCAATGCCAATAATGCAGTTTTTGCTGTATCGGGAGATTACTATGGCGCACGCGAACTAGGAGTCGTCGTCCGGGACGGAGCTATATACCGTGATGTGATGGGTGAAGATGTTTGCATACTCGGCAAAGATGGGTCACTGAACATATATCAGAAGAGCGAGTTCAATTCACTACACATGCTCAATGACACGGTTTGGCAAGCTTGGGCGTTTGGTCCAGCGCTGGTTGAAAACGGAATGGTTTGTGATACATCGGACAGTAAGATCAAAGTAAAGAATCCGCGTTCTGCGATTGGGTACTTCGAACCAGGACATTACTGCTTCATAGTGGTCGACGGAAGGCAGAGTGGGTATTCCGACGGCATGACGCTTGACGAACTTGCCAACACATTTGTCTCGCTCGGGTGCGTAACCGCCTATAACCTCGATGGTGGAGCAACCGCTATGATGGTGTACCAAGGCGCGGTTATCAGCCAGCCAACTAGTGGAGGCCGCTCTTCAAGCGATATTATTTATTTTTGATTGACTCATTTTAGGGGGATTTGAATTATATGCAGGACAAACAGCGTATCTGGGGTTTTTTTGCACACACAAGCATCATCATTGGAATGATGTTTGTTGTCTTCTTTGTCATCGACCAGCTCAATCCGGCGATGGAGTTTCTTACGAGCAGTTTAAGCAAATGGCTGATATTAGTACTTGCGATATGCGCGATATTTACTGGCCTTTATTCGGCTACTTTTTTGTTTCAAAGGCAAAAGAGACGAGACGAAAAACGCAGTCATCCGCAGGTAAGGTCGATATATCAGAGAGAAAACATTCCGCAAGATCGGTTTGTGCAACCCTACATCGATCCGCGCCCTTATCCACAGGGGCAGTTACCAAATGCAGCATTTTCTCATCAAGCGAACCAACCCAATCAAATGCGCCAGATGAATGGATACTCGCAGGAATTTCCGAGATACTTTGGGACGCAACCCAAGTCGGACTACGAACCCAGAGACACGAATAATAGGTAAGTATTGATTCATCATCGTTAGGAGTTAAGATGCAAGACTGGCTGATCAATGTCATCAATCACTACGGATATTTGGGGATTGCGTTTCTAATTCTACTAGAGAACGTATTTCCGCCGATTCCATCCGAGATCATATTAACATTCAGCGGATTTCTGACGACTATAAGCAACACGAATATTTGGTTATCCTCGCTCTCGGCAACCCTGGGGTCCATGGCGGGAGCGATACTACTGTATATGCTCGGAAGAGTCTTGCCACAGCGAAAAATCGCGCAGTTTGTGAAGAAACATCAAAAGATTTTTCGACTAAAAGAATCTGATTTAAAACGCTCCTCAGACTGGATGACGAAGCGAGGAGGCTCAGCTGTTTTTGTATGCAGGTTTGTGCCTGTAGTTCGAAGTTTGATTTCTATTCCAGCGGGTGCGGCGCATATGCGATTTTGGCAGTTCCTAACTTATACCACCTTGGGAACCGCGATCTGGAACACGATACTGATCTACCTCGGAGCTTTAGCAGGTAATAACTGGCAGAGGATCACAGGTTATATTAATACTTATTCTTATTTCATTGCCATTGCAGTCTCGTTAACATTGGTCTTCCTGATCATCGGACGTGTGATGCAAAAAAAGAGAAAGAAAAACGCAATGGTTTTAAGCCAAATTGAAAATAGTAATGATAACGTCAAGTGTGGGCAGAAAGATATCAACTGATTGAATCCAAATTAAATCCTATGGAACGATTATATTCAATCGATTCTCATTAACATCGTGCATGGTTTAGAAAAAAAGGAGGCATGAGTATGCTATTAGCGGAACACGTATCAAAACAATATCCAAACGTCGTAGCATTGGATGACCTAAATCTTGAAGTACCAGACGGAGCGATTTTTGGGTTTCTTGGGCATAATGGCGCGGGAAAAACAACGGCATTGTCGATTTTTTCGACTTTGATTCTACCTACTTCCGGCAGAGTGACCATCCAAGGATTGGATGTTGTAAAAGATAATTTGAAAGTTCGAGGTATTCTCGGTTACTTGCCGGAAAATGTATCCTTGTATGGGGATCTTACCGTTCGTGAGAACCTTCGATTTTTAGGACG
This sequence comes from Christensenella sp. UBA7703, assembly GCA_002482505.1. Lineage (GTDB taxonomy): Bacteria > Bacillota > Clostridia > Christensenellales > CAG-138 > UBA7703. Next base: position 141,104 of record DLGD01000033.1, read on the forward strand.
CTTGTCTGAGGTGAGAAAAGTTGATCAAGCGATTGATGAAACGCTAGATATGTTAGGGTTTTCTCAGTGGTCTGAGAGCAAAGTGAAAATATTATCAAAAGGAATGCGGCAGCGAGTCGGAATCGCACAGTCGATTTTACATAAACCGAAAATTCTATTTCTGGATGAGCCGACATCCGGGCTTGACCCTGAGGGGAGCGCTGACATCCGTGAAATCCTGTTGCGTATCAACGCGGAACTTGGGACAACAATATTTATGAACACGCACATGCTATCCGAAGTAACAAAAACCTGTACTGATATCGGGATAATCAGTCACGGCAAGCTTCTGCTCGCAGATACCTTGAAGAATATCGAAATGCAATATAAAGATTGTAATTCTCTTGAAGAGATTTACTTCCGAATTGGGAAAGGTGATGCGGAATGACGGGGGTGAAGTTGATCGCCGGTAAAAAGCTTCGGGCTTCTTTCCGCAACATGGAGTTTCTTCTAATTGTTGGCGTTTTTCTCCTGATGTCGATTGTCTCGGTTTATATCGGCTCAACAACGAAGAACGCTGAAATGAGAGCATATGAAAGCATTGCTTCTTCGGCAGCAAACGCAGGGACGGAGATACCTGCGGCTCCGGTGATCTATTCACTTGCTATTTTGAAAAACCTCGTCGAATACATTGTCATGATTGGCGCTATCTTAGCAATCTTTCTTGGGTATGATGTATTTCAAGGGGAACGGCAGGGGGGCACATTAAGACTTTTGTTCACAAAACCGATACCAAGGAGATCAATCATTTTAGGGAAGTTGCTCGGTGCGGGTTTAGTGATTGGATTGCTGCTTACAGTAACGCTGTTTTTTAATATGGCGTTGTTCGCCTATTACACTGGAGTACTTCCAAATTTCGAAGAAACACTCCGCGTTATTGTATTCTTAGGAATTGCGTTCGCTTACATGATGAACTTTTACACCGCAGCACTTTATATCTCAATAAAAACGCGCGAGAGCAGCTATGGATTTCTAATTATGATGGTAGTGTGGATTTTCATCAGTTTTGTAGTCCCGCAGATAGCAGAATCACAAAAAAGTTATGCTTATGCGATCAATAACATTGCTGGAACGATAACGCAAGTCCCCGGAGAAACCGCTTTATCAAATGCAATCGGCTGGCTGTCGCCTGCCGTACAGTTTAAATTCGTCGGAAGCGATTTACTCCAGACGGTAAGCGAGACCGCAACGATTCCTCTCGGCCGACTACTAGTTGCGGAGATTGTGAAAATGATATATCTGATTCTCCCAGGTATTGTATTAGCGCTGTTATCTTTGCGCGAAGTGGAAAAGGAGGGAACACTATGATCAGGAAGCAACGCAGATACTGGTTTTTCTCAGTGATACTTTATGCCACGCTCTTCAGCATTTTCTCTTTTTCTGCAGCGGACTCTCCTCTTACAGTAACGAGTGCAGAGAAAACACTGAAAGTAGTTAACGGGCAGTCAGTTACGCTGCATATTACTGCTGTTAACTCCAGTAACATTCAGATGAACGCTGTAAACGTTCAAATTGATTTACCATACAAATGGATCATTCAAAGCATGGAGCCGGAGTCTCTTTCGCTGCTCCCCGGAGAATCGGGCGAATTTTCCATTCAGCTTGCAGTTCCGTCATCTGAAAATGCAAGTACGCATACTTTAAATGTATCCTGCAAGAGCGGAGATATCACGAGCGATATCATCAATATTCCTGTAGCGGTGGTGACCAACCCATTGTATGGATATGTGATTTTAGGGAGCATTGCCTTGATGGTAGCTGCTACGATTCTCTATTTCCGCAGGGGCATAAGGAGGTAATCATGAGTTCGATTATACGAAAAGAAATTAAAGATGCGCTAAATAGTAAATTGTATCTATTGATCGCCGCGATGCTTATGATACTCGTAATCATTTCTGTGATTCTCGGGTCACTCCAAGTAAAAGCAAATATAGATGCTTATAACCAGTCTGTTGACTTTCTAAAATCCATCGGGAAAACAGAGTTGCCAGAAGCCCCGAATTTGAACCCGCTTTCCGCACTAAAAAGCTATGTCAATTACATCGGTATACTTGGAGCTCTCATTGCGATTGTCCAAGGGAACTTAGCTATCGCAAAGGACAAAAGAAATGGAACAATGCCGCTTATTTTGACTAGGCACATATATAGAGACCAATATCTGAGCGCGAAACTTGTCGGCAATATGGTTCTTTTGCTGATTTTGTCCGTTTCAATTTTTCTAGTAACGTTGCTGTCCATGCTGCTTATAAGCCGCGCATCGATCACTGGTGACGATTTCGCAAGAATGGGAATATTCTGTATAATATCGTTCCTCTATATGGCTTTCTTTTTAATTACATCCTTGTTTATGGCCGTGATCTCTCGAAGCACGAAACGGGCGCTGCTGATTACGATGGTTATATGGTTGATCATTTCTTTCATTCTGCCTCAGGTAGGCGACACGATGGATTTGGATAATCAGCTCCCAGGAGGATTCTTTTCATCGATGGGGATGAGCAAGGAAGAAACCCAAAAAGTGCTTGAAAAGTTCAGCATGTATGAAACGATACGAGATGGGATTGAGGAGTTGTCTCCAACAAAACACTACGAACGCGCGAGTTTTGCTCTCCTGAATGTGAAGCCTGGGTTTGAGAGCAACACTGCATTGGAGGTTTCCGCAATCAAATGGTTTGACATCGCCGCAATTTTTGCGCCAAGTATTTTGCTTTGGCTGGGTGCGTTCATGGTTTTTTTGAAAAGAGAAGATATTAATGAAATACAAGGAGGATATTAATATGTTAAAAGAAAAGTTGAAAAGAATCTGGTTTGTAATGGTGCTAAGTGTATTTTTCATGAGCGGATGTGCGGTGGCAACTACTACACCATCAACAGCATCACAAACGACAGCAGAGCCAACCGTCATATCTGTACAGACGGATAATTCGGGTACGACGGAAAATATAACACCGTCTCCCAATCCGAGTGAGACGCTGAACGTTACTGCTGATGATCAAGATGGCGATGGCATTCCGGACGTTGTCGAAAAGACATACGGCACAAATCCGTACTTAGCTGACACTGACGGTGACGGCGTGTACGATAAAACAGATGAGAAGCCGGTATTTGCAGAGAATCCGATTAAAGAGACTTCAACAACGCCGCTACCGATTACGATTACAGATGCGCGCGTCGAGGACAACGCTACGGCGGATCACCTTGAAATTACGATGAAGAATACCGGCAGTTCCGACTTGAGCGGGTTCGATGTCTATTTTACGATCACGGATCATGTTACAGGTGCTGCGGAAGCGTATTATGTTGTGTTTGCCGGATTGACACTTCCCGCGGGTGCCAGTGCAACGGTGCACTTTGATAATGACGCGACGCAGGCGAATCACTACTATGGCAATATGAACGGCCTTTACGGAACTTCCGCAAATGGCTTGACGTTCGATGTTTTGCTGCACGCAGCGGGGTATCAACCGATCAGCTTTACCGTCGAAAAAGCACAGGGGACCGCCGAAGTTGCAGATTAAAACATATGCTAGATGAAGTGATTTGATCGATATAACGGATTGAATTTCACGAAACGAAATGTCAAACAGAACAAAGAAAGCCTCCCATCAGCAAGCTTTGCTGATGGGAGGTTTCACTATGTGTTATGCTGTAAGTTGCTACGAAGAGTTATCCCTCGTATTCGCCATCCTGTTCCGGAAGGATATTACCGGTTGTTGAATCGACCTTGACTTCAATCGACTTGCCGTCTTTTGTGCCAATCAATCCATAAACAGTCGTACCGTTTTCATTTTCCAGACCGTCGCTTACAAACGTATAACCAGCATACGCTTTTTCAGCAATGGCGAGAGCTTCTGCTTCGGTGATTTTCGCTGTTCCAGCAAGTGCGGCATCTTCGGCGGCCTCTTCGGCCGGATCTTCTTGTTCTTCGGCATCCTCAGGCTCTTCAACATCGTTAGTCTCTTCGGTTTCCAAAACGTCGGCAGTTTCTTGCTCCGGTGCCTTTGCGACCTCGACGCTGGAAGATGCCATCTGCACTGTTACAGGGTTAGTCGCATTTGCAACTGGTGCTTGCGTGTCGGGAGACACGGCAAGTGCGACGCCGGCGATGCCTAGGCTCAGTACAACTACTAAAACCAATGCAAGCCAGAATTTGTTCGATCTGTTTTTCTTTGACATAAAATTACTCCTTTTTCAGCTATTACGGGGGTATCCCGCTGATTGATTATCTTGCTTTGCTATTAAACACCAATTAAGCGTTGATTAGAACTTGTTCATAATCATATACATTCGACTCATGGGCGGTATAATACATAATATAGAAACAGGAGATGAAAACACCATGCGCATATTGCTCGTAGAAGACAATAAGCCACTTATAAGAATTATTGAGAAAAGACTTTCTGAAGAAGGTTATAGCGTTGATTCGTGTGTGGACGGCGATGAAGGCGCAGGATTTGCAAATTCATATGATTATGATTTGGCGATTTTGGATATCATGCTTCCCAAAGTGAGTGGGCTGGAACTACTCAAAACAGTCAAGACGAGGAACTCATTAACACCAGTGCTGCTACTGACCGCTAAGGATTCTGTTAGCGACAAAGTGGCGGGATTGGACGCTGGTGCCGATGATTATCTTGTGAAGCCGTTTGCGTTTGATGAACTTCTTGCAAGAATTCGCGCATTGTTGAGAAGACAAACCGACATAGAAAGCAGTGTGCTGTCAATTGCGGACCTGACGCTGGATCTGTTGACCCGGAAAGTACTGCGCGCCTCAAAGGAAATCTCACTGACCGCCAAAGAATTTTCTTTGCTGGAATATATGTTGCGCAACAAGCAAAGAATATTAACACGCAGCCAGATTGCTGATCATGTATGGAATTACTCGTTTGACTCTGGAACGAATATTGTAGACGTGTATATTCGATACTTAAGGAGAAAAATCGACGATGGTGAACAGAATAAACTGATCCAAACGATTCGCGGTGTGGGGTATGCCCTCAGGGAGGAAGCATGAAAAATTTATCGATCCGCTTGAAAATGACTCTCTGGTTCGCCATATCCCTGCTGTTTGTCATGAGTGTGATGTACGCGACAATCCACTTTGTGCTGAAAGAAACCATGATGAAAAACGCAGAGAGTATCGTGAAAGCATACAGCGCGCAAGCATCATCCTATATTGAGGCGGAAAATGGTGCTATCAAGTTCGATGAAAATATGCCGAACACGGAATCGGGGATTTATTATCAGATTTATAACGGCAGTAATCAAGCTGTGTATTCTTATGGCGATTTCGAAGACTTAAGCTCATTTACACCGAGTTTTAATCAGACTCAGGTCATATCCATTAAAGGAACCAACTGGATTATATATGATCAGAAGCTTCTGGAGGATAACAGCTCAATCGGTTGGATCCGATCGGTAAAATCTCTGGGGTATATCGATGAAACGCTAAGGAACTTGTTTTTCATTTATATTTGCCTGTGTCCGGTGTTTCTAGCGGTTGCTTTATTGATCGGTTATTTCCTTGTACGTAGAACACTTCAGCCGATCGATAAGATCACTGCAACGGCACGGATGATCGGCCGAGGTGATTTATCCCAAAGACTTAACATGAAAAACACTGGCGACGAAGTTGGGAGGTTAAGCACTACATTTGATGAAATGATTGAACGATTGGAAACCGCGTTTCAGGCCGAGAAACAATTCACATCGGATGCTTCACATGAATTGAGAACGCCTATCACCGTGATTACGGCATATGCCGAAAATACTATAGTAGGAGACTCGACCCTGGAAGAATATGCTCGCGCTATGGAAGTGATATTTAAAGAAGGCAGAAAAATGAGCGCGACAATTTCAAGTCTACTTATGCTGACGCGAGGCGATCAGCGAAAATATCAGCCGAACTTGGAACTGCTTGATTTTGCTCAATTAGTAGACGATGTTGCGGATGAGGTTAAGATATCCGCTGAGCAGAAGGGCGTTTCGATTTCAGTATTACCACATGCCCCGGCGTTCTTGATGCTTGATCAGACTTTGATTACGAATCTGCTCCTGAACCTGCTTGGAAACGCGGTGAAATATAATAATGGCGGAGGACATGTTGAGGTTTCACTTGTTGCAGAACGTCAAAATGCAGTTCTAAAAATCAAGGATGATGGGATTGGCATTTCGAAAGAAGACCTGCCAAAGGTGTTCAACAGATTCTTTCGCTCCGAACATTCAGGCGATACTGAAGGGTCAGGTCTCGGACTTGCAATCGCGAAGTGGATTGTAGCCGTACATCATGGTGATATCAGAATTGACAGCACGTTATCAGTTGGTACAATCGTAACTGTATGCTTTCCGTTAAAATGAATATGAGTCGATACGCTTGTTTCAATTTCTAGTGAGCACATGGCAATGCGGGGGAGAAGAAAGTTAAAGTATTCAACATTGAATGGAGAATATAATTGAGGTGTCCCCTCAAAATCAGTCCAGATTGAATGAGATAAAATCGATGGTTTGAGGTGTCCCCCAAAGAGTA
>DLGD01000006.1 GCA_002482505.1 Christensenella sp. UBA7703
CTAACTTTAGGGGTGCAGTTCAAATCGGCGAACGGTTTTTCGTTGTAAAATGATGAATAAAAAAATCAAATCATCAGTTGGTTTCGCTGGCGCACCCAGCGCACCGCGCCATCCACCGGAGGGCGGTCATTGACGCGCAGGGTGTAGTATTTGCCTTTGCGGCGGAAGAGTTCGTATTCGATCATTCTGCGATAGGCGGGCGGCGCAACGGCTGCCATGATCGAACCGGAGAGCGCGACCAGAACCGTTGGTTTGAGCGCAAGCGCGTCGGTTACGGCGACGATGCAATCCGCGGCGTGGCTAGCAGCCAGCGCGGCATAACGAAGCGCAAGCTCGTCTCCCGTCTCCACGGCGGTGAAAAACAGGCCGATGAGCTGTCGCGCCGATTCTTCATTTTGAATGCGTGCGGCGGAGGCCAAGAACGCTTCCGGCGTTCGCACGTCAAGCAGAGTAAAATATGCATCTTTGAGCGTGGTGTACGGTTTGCCGAAAAACAGATGCTGATATACACTGCGGTAAACAAATGCCGCGATGTCAAACCCGCCGCCGGTATCCCCGCTGAGCACGCCGATTCCACCGAACTGCGTGCGCTTGCCTTCGGCATTCATGCCCGCGCAGGTTACGCCGGAGCCCGCGGAATAACAGATGCCAACACCGTTTTCAATGCCCGCCATCACGCCGAGATAGCCGTCGTTGCAAACGAAGCTCTGCATGAGCCCGCGCGCGCGCAGCGCCCCCTGAAGAGCAATCGCTTGCTCGTCATAATCCGCGCCCGCAAGCCCGAGCACAGCATCCGCCACCTGATGGACGGAATAGCCTTGTGCCTCCAGCAACTCTTCGATCTCGCCGATGAGCACATCCGCCGCACCGTCAAACCCGCCGGGCAGCGTTTCATGATTGCTTGCTCCGCCTCTGCGCGCGGCGATGACCGCGCCGGATGCGTTGAGCAGACGGTATTCGGTTTTGGAATTGCCTCCGTCAACAGCCAGATAGCATCGTTTCTCGTCCATGGCAGCGGTTCCCTTACAGAAGATATAGTTTATTTCGAAAATGAGAATGGATTGACGTTGCGACCCTATGATTGCGGAAAAAAGCGGGGAAGAAGTGAACGGTTTTGCAGGAGCATTTCCTCCAGACAGGGGGTTGCTTTGTCCAAATCGGCCGTGATGGGATTGCAGGCCAGCGCACGCAGTGCGGTTTGACGATCTCCCGTGATGGCCGCCTGTACGGCTAGCGTTTCATAGGCTTTTACACTGATGAGCAGAGAGCGAAGCGCCTCGCCCGGTGCAACTGTGAGCGGTACGCGTGTGATCTTGTCTTTTTCGACAAAGCAACTGGTCTCAATGACGCTGTTTTTCGGCAGAAAATCGATCACACCGCGGTTTTGCACATCTACTACATGATAGCCGGGTGCAGCGCCGGAAAGAGACGCAATCAATGCGATGGCAGCTTCGGAATACAGATGCCCGCCGCGCTCCGCCAGCATGGACGGAACGGTACGATTTCTCTCGTCCGCATAATAGGAAAGCAGGCGGGTTTCGATATCGACGCAGGCCTCTCCGCGGGTTTGCGCGGCAGCCTGCAACTCCTGGAGCTTACGTTCGCGATAATAGAAATATTGCAGATAGTCGTTGGGGATTGCATTCAACAATTCGATGATCGGGCGATAATTTTGAATCCAGCTGTCCTGCTCCGCTGCCTGAGCGAGCATGCGCGAATCCAGCATCTGCGGCAAAACGTTTGTTCCGCCAACATGCACCGCCGTAATTGCGCCGCAGTGGTTGAGCGAAGCGGTCTCAAGCCGCACCTGTTCCATCGGCAATCGGAGCAGCTTTGCAATACGCTCCTGTGCGCCGATGGGAAGATTACATAAACCGACCGCTTTGATCGGTGTGTTGTTGAGCAAGTATTCCGTAACGATGCCGGAGGGGTTGGAGAAGTTGACCAGCCAGGCAGCGGGGGCATAGCGCTCGATTGCGGCGGCGATGTTGCCCATCTGCGGAATTGTGCGCAGTGCGTTGGTAAAGCCGCCGATGCCTGTCGTCTCCTGCCCGATGAGTCCGAAACCAAGGGGAATCTTTTCATCCCGAATGCGCGCTTCGAGCCTGCCCGCGCGAATCTGTGCAACGACGAAATCAGCGCCATCCAGCGCGCGGGAGAGATCCATCGTGCGTGTGATGCGGGGTTCCAGACCGTTTTCGAGCAGTACGCGCTCGCAAAACTCGCCTACGATATTCAGCCGGGATTCGTCGATGTCACTCAGGCGCAGTTCGTCGAGCGGCAGACTATCTTTGCGGCGGATCAGCCCTTGCATCAACTCCGGGCAATAGGTGCTGCCTGCGCCGATGATTGCTAACTTGATTCCCATTTGCCGCCTCCTGAATCTCAAAAAAAGAACGATGTGCAGATAAAAATTGAAACAAATCAAATGTGCCGACGGGTGCATCAGCGCGATGATTAGTATATCACAGTTCATTTTTCGGTTGCTATCATTACTTTGTAAAATAATCAGTTTTTTGCAAAGAAATGTGCTTTTGTAACAAAATCCTGCCAACTATGCCGGAAAGGGTCTGTTGCAAGCGCGATTGCCGTGGACGGAGTAACCAACTCCGATGTTATGCGCGCGAGCTGGGCCCGCAGAAAAGCCAAACGATTTTTTCGAATAATTGCATTGAATTTTCATGGCTCATCCTGTTATACTAGAAAACAATGTAACACTTTTTCAACATGAAATGTTATGTCATGATTGCAAACAACGATGCATGGCAAACGTTGCCGCGCGATTTTGTGCGGTACCACACCTCGCGTCCCGCAAACGGGGCGATCTCGTGTGATAAAGGGAACTATTCAAGGTTCACACACGTATCGAAAAATACATTACTTGTATAGATGACATATCGATTCGGCGAAGCGGAGAAAAGCCGAGCTTGATTTTTGTACTCTTACAACGAAAACGATTGCGAAGAAATCTTTGAAAAACGCGCAATCTGCGTTGAATCACTTCGGTAGAAAACAGTACTATTTTGTCGGAATAGCGACAAACGTAACTTTCATTTAAAAGCGGTTGTGTTGCATATTAAACGGAAAAACGCCATGATTGTACAAGAATCTGTAAAAAAGTTTTCAAGAAACTTTATTCTGGCTCTTTTCTTCTGTCCAGAAGTATAGTAGAATAAGTTGTACGGTTCTTCCGAGTACCAGTGAGGACAGAGCCGCAGGCGCATGGACTTTGCCTTGCGCAATCTAAGTGGCAGCTTTAATTCACTCAAAAGCAGCCACTGTTAACATCAGTTGGAGGAGAGAGAACAAAATGGACATTGGAGCAAGCATCAAAAGACTTCGCAAGTCCCACGGCGAAACGCAGCAGCAGCTGGGTGAATCTGTAGGCGTCGTACAGCAATCCGTCGCCGCGTGGGAATCCAACCGTTGTATGCCAGACATCGCATCCCTCGTGGCGATTGCAACGCACTACAACACATCGACCGACAGCATTCTAGGATTGACCGAGGAGCCGAGCTATCTGTTCGACACGGAAGGCATGCAGTCGTACCGTAACGACGTTGCTCTTGCCGACCGCCTGCCGAGCGAGATTCGCGAAGGCGTGCTGGCGCTGATCCGCCTCGAGCGCGTCAAATACGGCCGCTGAGAAAGATTGACCTCCGCCGGCCCGGGGGAGGAAACGAACAAAACAGCACATATTTTCCACGACGATTGAACAGGAAACAGACCAAAGCAGAACTGCCGCTCCTGGCAGACTCAAAAAGGTTTGCTTCCTGTTTCTGTTTCGCTGGTGACACAAGACAGGGGGCGCCGCCCTGACGCGCCATATAATATGGAAGTATACCGTTTCTAAAAAGCAAGCATTGCATACACACATACATTATGCAAAAGGGTTGCATCGCGCAATTTGATCATATATAATGCTCATAGACCGTTTCTTGTGTTCAACTCTCAATCTTTATGAGGTGAATTATGGATTACAAAGCCATAGCAGAGCAGGTGGGGCCGCGCGTCGGCGCTACGCAGGAGTGGATTTTTCACGTTCTGCGGGAGGGCATCATCAGCGGCAAACTGCCGGGCGGCATGCAGCTCAAACAGGACGAAATTTCTGCGGCCCTCAACGTCAGCCACATTCCCGTTCGTGAGGCGCTTCGCCGACTCGAGGCACAGGGCCTCGTTCGCATCCATGCAAACCGCGGCGCGGCGGTGACCGAACTCACTCGCAGCGAACTGCTGGATATGATGGAAGTGCGCGCAACGCTCTCCGTCATGATGATGCGAAACAGCGCGCCTATGCTGACGCGGGCGGACTTTATCGCCCTGGAAGACATTGTCCGCCAGCAGCGCGAGGCTTCGGTGGAGGATATCGTCCGCTCCGAAGAGCTCAACTACAAGTTCCACGAGATACTGACATCCCACGCGAAGAACTCTATGGCAAACTTCCTCCTCGAGCTCGTACATGCAAACATCGACCGCTATCTGCGCGCAAGCTTTTACGGCACGCCGCAAACGCGCGAAGTCTCGATCAATGAGCACGAGATGATTTTGCAGACCTGCCGCGAGGGAGACTTTGAGAGCGCATGCAACCTGCTGCGCGACCATATCCTCAACGCCAAACAATTTATCCCGAACTCGATGAAGTAATTCATTACGCGCGAACAAAAAGCAGGCTCAAGCGAGCCTGCTCTTTTTTGCGATCGATTTGCCGGAATCTTTGGTAGAGCAGAATGCGTTATATATAAGGAAGAAAATTTTTAGAATCAAAACGGTACGTATCTATTCGCGAACAGAAGAAAGAAGACATCAGAATAGTTATTGTGCGCTGCGAAAAAGTGTGATATACTCTCCGCGCGGCAAAAAACGCAAAAAACGGTGGATTTCACAAAATCGGACGCAAAATTGCGCTAAACCGCTGATATTCCAATCCAGGCGAGATTCCGCCCAAATGCGGGAAAAACAGGCAGGATGATCTGTCCCAGAGCCACCTCAAAATTGTTGCCGGAATTCTAAAAATTCTTCTTGCAATCCATGTGTCAACCGTGTAAAATAAATCTGTTCGCGCCGCAAAGGCAATGTTTTTGCGCGTGGAAGGGATGAACGGGAGGTTGCCGGCTCTGCCATCCGGGTAATTCTCGCTCAGACCCAACGTCCACAAAACGGGCGAAGGGTGAGTCCGCGAAGCAATTCGTGTAAGTCCCGAACGAGTATAGCGCACAGCCGAAAGGCTGGGCCTGCCTTATGAAGAAGGAAACACACGGCTTTGTGTACCGCCCCTATTACGAAGGAGGATATCAATAATATGGCAAACAGAATTCGTATCAAGCTCAAGGCGTATGAAAGCTCTCTGATCGACCAGAGCGCAGAGAAGATTGTCGAAACCGCCAAGAGAACCGGCGCGCAGGTCAGTGGCCCGATCCCCCTGCCCACGGAAACGGAAATCGTTACCATTCTGCGTGCAACCCACAAGTATAAGGATTCCCGTGAACAATTCGAGATGCGCACACACAAGCGCCTGATCGACATTCTCCAGCCGTCTTCCAAGACCGTTGACGCGCTGATGAAGCTTGATCTCCCCGCTGGTGTTGACATCGAGATCAAACTGTAACCAATCGGAGGTAAACATGAAGAAAGCCATTTTGGGCAAAAAGATCGGTATGACGCAGATGTTCCGAGCTGACGGTACCATGATCCCCGTGACAGTCATCGAAGCCGGTCCCTGCCCCGTCATCCAAAAGAAGACCGTCGGGACGGACGGATACGAAGCTGTTCAGGTAGGCTTTGGTGAGATGCGTGAAAAGCTCTCCAACAAGCCGAGAACGGGGCATTTTGCCAAAGCGGGCGTGAAACCCCTCCGTTATATGAGAGAGTTCAAGCTCGACGACGCAACCAGCTACCAGGTCGGCCAGGTCATCAAAGCGGACATGTTCGCTGAAGGCGACAAGATCGACGTGCGCGGCGTGAGCAAAGGTAAGGGCTTCCAGGGCGTTATCAAGCGCTGGAACCAGAACCGCGGCAAGATGACGCACGGTTCGCACTATCACCGTGGCGTAGGCTCCATGAGCGCAAACTCGAGCCCGTCCCGCGTGTTCAAGCACAAGAACCTTCCCGGCCATATGGGCAACGAAACCGTCACCGTGCAGAACCTTGAGGTTGTGCGCGTGGATGCAGAGCGTAACCTGCTGCTCGTCAAGGGCGCGGTTCCCGGCCCGAAGGGCGGCCTCGTTTCCGTAACGAGCACCGTGAAGTAAGGAGGAGCAAGAGAATGCCTAAAGTAGCAATTGTCGATATCACCGGCAAGAAGGTCGGCGAATACGAGCTCTCCGAAAACACTTTTGGACAGCCTGTCAATCAATTCGTTCTCCACGAGGTCGTCAGAGCACACCTCGCAAACTGCCGTCAGGGCACGCAGAGCGCCCTGACCCGCGCGGAAGTTTCCGGCGGCGGCATCAAGCCCTGGCGTCAAAAGGGCACCGGTCGTGCCCGTCAGGGATCCACCCGTTCGCCCCAGTGGCGTCACGGCGGTGTGGTGTTCGCGCCCAAACCCCGCGACTACAGCATCCGCGTCAACAAGAAAGTGAAGCGCGTCGCAATGAAGAGCGCGCTCTCCGGCAAGGTTCTCGATAACGAACTCGTCCTCTTCAACGAGCTGAACCTCAAGGCTGCCAAGACCAAAGAGATGATCAAGGTTCTCGAAGCCATCAAGGCGGAGCAGGCCCTCATCGTCCTGCCGGAACCCAACGAAACCGTGGAGCGCGCTGCGCGCAACATCCCCGGAATCAAGACCACGCTGGTCGGCACCCTGAGCGCGTACGAGATTCTCAAGTACAAGATGCTGATCCTCACCGAGGAGTCGGCCAAGAAGATCGAGGAGGTGTACGCATAATGAAGAGCGCCTATGACATCATCAAAAAGCCGGTTCTGACCGAAAAGAGTTACGATCAGTTCTCGAGCAAGACTTATACGTTTGAAGTAGACAAATCTGCCAACAAGATCGAGATCAAGAAGGCAGTGGAAGAGATCTTCGACGTCGAAGTGGAAAGCGTGCATACCATTAACCGCGACGGCAAAGTGCGCCGCCAGGGCAATTCTTCCGGCCGCACGCCGAGCAGCAAAAAGGCCTATGTGAAGCTCAAGGAGAACTCCAAAGGCATCGAGTTCTTCGACAGCATCTCGCAGTAAGGGGAGGACGAACCATGGGTATCCGTAAAATCAACCCGATCACGCCGGGCCAGCGCTTCATGACGGTTTCTTCTTTTGAAGAAATCACCAAGAAGACGCCGGAACGTTCGCTGGTCGAAGATAAGAAAAAGAACGCCGGCCGCAACGTCACCGGCAAGATCACCGTCCGCCATCAGGGCGGCGGCGCGCGCCAGAAGTACCGCATCATCGACTTCAAGCGCAACAAGGACAACGTCCCTGCGAAGGTCTTCTCGGTTGAGTATGACCCGAACCGTTCGGCGAACATTGCGTTGCTCCATTACCTCGATGGCGAGAAGCGCTACATCATCGCCCCGCTTGGCCTCAAGGTCGGCGACATGATCGTTTCCGGCGAGAGCGCCGACATCAAGGTCGGCAACGCGCTCCCGATCGCGAACATCCCCGTCGGTACGATGATTCACTGCATCGAGCTCAAACCCGGCAAGGGCGCGCAGCTCGTGCGCTCTGCGGGCAACGCGGCGCAGCTGATGGCAAAAGAAGGCGCATATGCGCAGGTTCGTCTGCCCAGCGGTGAAGTCCGCCTGATCCCGATGAACGCGAAAGCCACCATTGGCCAGGTTGGCAACATCGACCACGCCAACATCCAGATCGGTAAAGCAGGCCGCAAGCGTCACATGGGCGTCCGCCCGACGGTCCGCGGCAGCGTCATGAACCCCTGCGACCACCCGCACGGCGGCGGCGAAGGCAAGAGCCCGATCGGCAAGCCCGGCCCGGTCACCCCGTGGGGCAAGCCCGCTCTTGGTTACAAGACGCGCAAGCATAAGAACCCGACCAACAAGTACATCGTGCGCCGCGGCAACAGCAGCGGTAAGTAAGGGAAGAGGAAGGAGATAAACAATGAGCAGATCGATTAAGAAAGGCCCGTTCATTAGCGAGCGCCTGCTCGGGCGCATCGAAGCCATGAACGCGAGCGGAAAAAAGACGGTCGTCAAGACTTGGTCTCGCGCCTCTACCATCTACCCGCAGATGGTTGGTCATACCATCGCGGTGCATGACGGCAAAAAGCACGTTCCCGTGTACGTGACCGAGGAAATGGTCGGCCATAAGCTCGGCGAATTCGCACCGACGCGTACGTTCAGAGGACACAGAGGCTCCGAAAAGTCCTCTTCTGCAAGGTAAGGAGGAACGAAGCAAATGGCAACCAGAATGAGAGAAAAGTCGGCCAAGCGCGCGGCCAACGCTGACAAGCGCCCGCATGCGACCGCAAAATACATTCGAATCTCTTCGCGCAAGGTGAAGGCCGTCATCGACCTGATCCGCGGTAAGAGCGTCAAAGAAGCCGAAGCCATCCTGCTCTACACGCCGAAAGCGGCGACCGAGCCGGTGGCAAAGCTCCTCAAGAGCGCGATTGCGAATGCGGAAAACAACCTTGACCTCAACCGCGAAGAACTCATCGTCGCCGAGATCTACGCAAACCAGGGTCCGACCCTGAAGCGTTTCCGGCCGAGAGCACATGGCCGCGCGAGTGCAATCCGCAAGCGCACGAGCCACATCACGGTCGTGCTGGATCAGGCGAAGTAAGGAGGAAATGAGCAATGGGTCAAAAAGTTAATCCGAACGGGTTCCGCGTTGGCGTCATCAAGGACTGGAACACCCGCTGGTACGCCTCCAAGAAGGATTTCGCCGATTTTCTCGTCGAAGACCGCAAAATCCGCGACTTCGTGAAGAAGAAATACTTCCAGGCCAGCATTTCGCGCATCGAGATCGACCGCGCGGCAGGCAAAATCACCGTGAGCATCTTCACCGCGCGTCCCGGCCTTCTCATCGGCAAGGGCGGCACGGGCATCGATGTGATCAAGGAAGACATCAAAAAGGCAGTCGGCAAAGACGTGAGCGTCAACATCATGGAGATCCGTGATCCGGACGCAGACGCACAGCTGGTTGCGGAGAACATCGCTTCTCAGCTTGAAAAACGCATCAGCTTCCGCCGCGCTATGAAGCAATCCATGGGCCGCGCGATGCAGAAGAACAGCGTAAAAGGGATCAAGCTCATGGTTTCCGGCCGTCTTGGCGGCGCAGAAATCGCAAGAAGCGAAGGATACCATGACGGTTCTATCCCGCTGCAGACCATGCGCGCGGACATCCAGTACGGCTTTGCGGAAGCGAAGACCACCTACGGCCGCATCGGCTGCAAGGTCTGGATTTACAAGGGCGAACTGCTCGGCAAGCGCGGTGCTTCCGACAGGCGTGAGGAAGGGGGCAAATAACCATGTTGATGCCGAAAAGAGTAAAGCGGCGCAGAGTTTTCCGCGGCCGCATGAAAGGTAAAGCCACCCGTGGCAACACGATCTCCCAGGGCGAATACGGCCTGGTTGCGCTGGAGCCCTGCTGGGTGACCAGCCAGCAGATCGAAGCAGCCCGTGTCGCGCTCACGCGCTACATCAAACGTGGCGGCCAGGTCTGGATCAAGATCTTCCCCGACAAGCCCGTTACCGAAAAACCCGCCGAAACCCGCATGGGCAGCGGCAAAGGCTCCCCGGAATACTGGGTTGCCGTGGTGAAACCGGGCCGCGTCCTCTTTGAGATTGCTGGAGTGGAGCAGGAGGTCGCTTATGAAGCGCTTCGCCTCGCGATGCACAAACTCCCGCTCAAGTGCAAAGTAATCAAGAAGGAAACCGAAAAGGGTGGTGAAACCGATGAAGGCAAATAAGTTTCGCGATATGACCAACGACGCGCTTGCCGCTCAGGAAAAAGAGCTCAAGAGCGAGCTGTTCAACCTTCGCTTTCAGTCGGCTACCGGCAGTCTTTCGAATCCCAACCGCATCAGCGAATGCAAGAAAGACATCGCCAGAGTAAAAACGATCATTCGTGAGCGCGAGCTCGCGAAGGCAGCCGAGTAACGGGAAGGAGGACAGAGCACATGGAAGAAAGAGGCTACAGAAAGACCCGTATCGGCGTGGTCGTCAGTAATAAAATGGACAAAACCGCCGTTGTCGCCATCAAGACCAAGGTTCGCCACCCGTTGTATGGCAAGATGGTCAACCGCACGCGGAAGTTCAAGGTTCACGATGAAGAGAACCAGTGCGGCGTCGGCGATACCGTTAAGATTATGGAAACGCGCCCCATCAGCAAAGACAAACGGTGGCGCCTCGTCGAGATCGTCGAGAAGGCGAAGTAAAGACTGGAGGAACTGGGAATATGATTCAACCGCAAACCAGATTAAAGGTCGCGGACAACAGCGGCGCGAAAGAGATCATGTGCATTCGCGTGCTGGGCGGTTCCTACCGTAAGTCCGCCAATATTGGCGACGTCATCGTGGCCAGCGTCAAGTCCGCATCGCCGGGCGGCGCGGTCAAGAAGAAGGATGTTGTTCGCGCGGTAGTCGTGCGCACGGTGTCCGGCATTCAGCGTCCGGACGGAAGCTATATCCGTTTTGACGACAATGCAGCCGTCATTATCAACGACCAGAAACAGCCCCGCGGCACCCGTATCTTTGGGCCCGTGGCGCGTGAACTGCGTGAGAAGGATTACATGAAAATTGTGTCCCTCGCACCGGAAGTACTGTAAAGGAGGAGCATGACATGAACAGCTTAAACGTCAAAAAAGGCGATACCGTCGTTGTCATCTCCGGCAAAGACAAGGGCAAAAAGGGCAAGATCATGGTCGCGCAGCCCGATGACGAGCGCGTGATCGTACAGGGCGCCGCAATGGTGACCCGCCATGTCAAGCCCCGCAAGCAAGGCCAACCCGGCGGCCGCATCGAGAAGGAAGGCCCGATCCATGCGTCCAACGTCATGCTGGTTTGCCCGAAGTGCGACAAGCCCACCCGCATCGCCCACAAGCTCAAGGAAGTTGAGATTTCCGGCGAGAAGAAACAAAAGAGCGTCCGCGTTTGCAAAAAGTGCGGTAAAGTCATCGACTAAGGCGGAAGGAGGAACTGACAAGTGGCAACGAAGAAAGACATCGAAACCGTAACTGAAGCCGTTGAAGCAGCAGCCGAAACGGTCGTTGAAGAAGTGAAGAAAGCCGCGAAGAAGGCAGCTCCGAAGGCCGCCGAAGCCGCAGAAGCCGTCGAAAAAGCTGTCAAGAAGACCGCCAAAGCAGCAGCCGAAACCGCAGAAAAAGCGGCGGAAGCTGTCAGCGAAGCGGCAGCCGAGACGGTTGCCAAGGCAGCAGGCGCCGTCAAGGAAGCCGCAGCCAAGGTCGAAAAGAAGGCGGAAGCCGCAGCCAAACCCGCCGCCAAGAAGGCGAAGGGCGCGCAGGCAGACATGAAAAAGCTCGAAGGCATGCCGCGTCTCAAGCAGCGCTATCTTGAAGAGATCGCGCCCGCAATGAAGACCAAGTTTGCCTATAAAAACGTGATGCAGATTCCGTACCTTGAGAAAGTCGTCATCAACATGGGCCTTGGTTCCGACAAGGAAAACCCCAAGGGCATCGAAGCGGCCATCAAGGAACTGAGCACCATCGCCGGCCAGAAAGCGGTCGCAACCCGCGCCAAGAAGAGCGTCGCGAACTTCAAAGTTCGTGAAGGCATGACCATCGGCGCAAAGGTGACCCTCCGTGGCGACCGGATGTACTATTTTGTCGACAAGCTCTTCAACATCGTCCTGCCTCGCGTTCGCGACTTCCGCGGCGTTTCCGACAAGGCGTTTGACGGGCGCGGCAACTACGCCCTCGGCCTCAAGGAACAGCTGATCTTCCCGGAGATCAACTACGACGACGTCGACAAGGTGCGCGGCATGAACATCGTGTTCGTCACGAGCGCCAACACCGACGAAGAATGCAAAGAGCTGCTCACCCAGCTCGGCATCCCGTTTGTGCAGGGTTGATAATGGAGGAAAGCAAAAATGGCTAAGACAAGCATGAAGTTAAAGCAGGCGCGCGAGCCGAAGTTCAGCACCCGTGCTTACACCCGCTGCCGCATCTGCGGCCGTCCCCACTCGGTTCTGCGCAAGTATGGCATCTGCCGCATTTGCTTCCGCGAACTGGCGTATAAGGGCGAAATCCCCGGCGTACGCAAGGCAAGCTGGTAAAGGAGGAAACGAATATGACAGATACCATTGCCGATATGCTCACCCGTATCCGTAACGCTTTGATTGCGAAGCATGATTCTGTTGAAATCCCCGCTTCCACGATGAAGAAGGCGATCGCGCAGATCCTCGTGGACGAAGGATACATCAAGGGCTTCGAAGTCATTGCAGACGGCGAGAAGAAGACGATCCGTGTTCAGCTCAAGTACGGCGCAAACAAGCAGCGCGTCATCGTCGGCATCAAGCGCATCTCCCGCCCCGGCCTTCGCGTGTATGCGCGTAAGGACGAAATGCCCAAGGTCCTCGGCGGCCTCGGCATCGCGATTGTTTCCACCTCCCGCGGCGTTATGACCGACCGGGAAGCGCGCAAACAGGGCGTTGGCGGCGAAGTGCTGGCCTACGTTTGGTAATTTAAAAAGGGCGGATGCCTCGTTTTTCAGAACTGCCGCAAAAATGCACCGGTGCTGAAAAGCGGACGTCCGCGCCTGCATGATATTACAAAAAAGGAGAAAACAACATGTCTCGTATCGGAAAACTTCCGGTCAGCATTCCTGCCGGAGTGACAATTACGGTCGGAGACGGCAACGTCGTCACCGTAAAGGGTCCGAAAGGCACGCTCAGCGAGAAAATCTCCTCGGAGATGGTTCTTGAGCAGGATGCCGGTGTACTCACCGTCAAACGACCCAGTGACGACAAGCGTCATCGCGCGTTGCACGGCCTGACCCGCACGCTCATCAACAACATGGTTGTGGGCACGACCGCCGGCTATGAAAAGAAGCTGGAGATCGTCGGCGTCGGTTACAAGGCGCAAGCACAGGGCACAGGCCTTGTGATCAACGTCGGTTACTCCCACCCTGTGAACTTCCCGGCACCTGCGGGCATCACCTTTGATGTTCCCGGCCCCACGAAGATCACAGTGAAGGGCATCGATAAGCAGAAGGTTGGCCAGGTGGCCGCCGATATCCGCGCGGTGCGTCCGCCCGAACCCTATAAGGGCAAAGGCATTCGCTATGAGAACGAGGTCGTTCGCCGCAAGGAAGGCAAGACCGGTAAGTAAAGCAGGAAGGAGTGACGAAAGATGTTTAGCAAAATCGACAAAAACGCGATTCGCGTGGATCGTCATTACCGCATGCGTAAGAACATCGTTGGTACCACGGAACGTCCTCGTTTGAACGTTTACCGCAGCACCACGCACATCTACGCACAGGTGATCGATGACACCGTTGGAAACACCTTGGTCGCAGCTTCCACGCTGGACGCCGACATCAAGGGCAAGCTGGAGGGCAAGAGCAAGGTGGAACAGGCCGCTCTTGTCGGCGAACTCGTCGGCGCGCGCGCCAAGGCAAAGGGTGTCTCCCAGGTCGTGTTCGACCGCGGCGGTTACCTCTACACCGGACGCGTTGCCGCTCTCGCGGACGGCGCTCGCAAAGCCGGGCTGGACTTCTAAGGAGGAACGAACATGCAAAATAACAGGAGATTCGAAAAAGAGCCCAGCGAATTCAAAGAGCGTCTGGTTGCGATCAACCGCGTTGCGAAGGTTGTTAAGGGCGGTAAGAACTTCCGGTTCACCGCGCTGATGGTCGTTGGCAACGAAAAGGGCAAGGTCGGTGTCGGTCTCGGCAAAGCGGCTGAAATCCCTGAGGCAGTTCGCAAAGGCGTTGAAGACGCGAAGCGTCATATGGTCGATGTCCCGATCGTGGGCACGACGATTCCCCACGCCGTGGAAGGCAGATTCGGCAAAGGCCATGTTCGCATGCTGCCCGCCGAAGAAGGCACCGGCGTTATCGCGGGCGGTCCCGCGCGTGCAGTCCTCGAAATGGTCGGCATTCGCGATATCCGTACCAAGTCGTACGGTTCCAACAATCCCAGCAACTGCGTGAAAGCCACGATCGAAGGCCTCAGCCAGCTTCGCACTGCGGAGCAGATTGCCAAGGCCCGCGGCAAGTCCGTGGAAGAGATCTTGGGTTAAGGAGGACGCTACAATGGCGAAAGCAAAAGCGGCGGAGGCCAAAAAACTCAAGATAACGCTCGTAAAGAGCCCGATCGGCTGCCTGAAAGATCAGCAGGCTACGGTCGTCGCGCTGGGCCTGAAAAAGCTCCACAGCACCGTTACCCAGCCGGATAACGCCTGCACGCGCGGCATGATCTTTAAGGTCAAGCACCTGATCACGGTGGAAGAAGTTTAAGGCAGGAGGACGTGCATCATGAAACTCCATGAATTATCGCCCGCCCCCGGGTCGGTCAAAGCCCCGAAGCGCATCGGTCGCGGTACCGGAAGCGGCATGGGCAAGACCTCCACGAAGGGTCACAAGGGCCAGAAGGCACGCAGCGGAAGCAAGAAGAACGGTTTCGAAGGCGGCCAGATGCCGCTGACGCGCCGCTTGCCCAAGCGCGGCTTCACCAACATCTTTGGAAAAGAATACACGATTATCAACGTTTCCGACCTTGATGGGTTGGAGAACGGCACCGTAGTGACGGCTGAAATGCTGAAGAAATCCGGCATGATCAGCAAGATCGAAAAGGACGGCCTGAAGGTTTTGGGTGGCGGCGAGCTGACGAAGAAACTGGACGTTAAAGCGGCAAAGTTCTCTCAATCCGCTCAGACTGCAATTAAGGCTGCTGGCGGAAGTGTTGAGGTGATCGGCTGATGTTCCAGACATATATCAACGCGTTTAAGATCAAAGAGATCCGCAAGAAGATGCTCATCACGCTTCTGCTGATCGTGGTCTACCGGCTCGGAAGTTTCATTCCGATCCCCGGCGTCAATACGGAGCTCCTTCGGAGCGCCGTGTCGCAATATGACATTCTCGGCTTTCTCGACCTGCTCACGGGCAGCTCGTTCAGCCAGTTTACGATCTTTGCGATGGGCATCTCGCCCTACATCAACGCGTCGATTATCATCCAACTGCTCACGATTGCGATTCCTTCGCTGGAGCGCCTGAGCAAGGAGGAGGACGGCCGCGCCAAGATCGAAAAAATCACTCGCTACGTCGGTATTGCGCTCGCGATGGTTCAGTCCATCGGTATCTTTATCGGCCTCGGCACCAAGTATCTCGTGGACGCCAGCTGGCTGACCTATGCCACAATCGGCATTTGCTCGACCGCAGGTACCGCATTCCTGATGTGGCTCGGTGAGCGCATCACCGAGGACGGCGTTGGCAACGGCGTTTCGATGCTGATCTTTGCATCCATCGTTTCGCGCGTGCCCAAGACGTTCATCAACCTCGGCGAACAGCTCATGGTCGGCACACTTCCCATCTGGGAACTGTTGATGCTTGCCGTTCTGGTTGTCGGCCTTATCACGCTGGTGACGCATGTGGATCAGGCGCAGCGGCGCATCCCCGTGCAGTATGCAAAGCGCGTTGTCGGCCGCAAGATGTATGGCGGACAGAGCACCTACCTGCCGATCAAGGCGAACTCCAACGGCGTTCTGCCGCTGATCTTCGCGCTCACGTTCCTCCAGTTCCCGGGCATGATCGCCCAGTTCTGGCCGAACAGCCCGTTCTATACGTTCTATAAAACGTACATGGGCACCAACAGCGCGATTTACTACATCATCTATGCGCTTCTGATCATCGGCTTTGGTTTCTTCTATTCGAGCGTGACGTTCAATCCGATCGAAATGTCGAAGAATCTGCAGCAAAACGGCGGCTTCATCACGGGTATCCGCCCCGGTAAGCCGACGAGCGACTACCTCGGCAAGATCTCCGGACGCCTCACGCTGTTCGGTTCGCTCTTCCTCGCGGTGGTTGCGATCCTGCCCCAGCTGGCGATGAAAGGCATGGCCGAGAGCAGCGCGTTTGGCGCAACCAGCGTGCTGATTATGGTCAACGTTGCCCTTGAGACGACGAACCAGCTCGAAAGCCACATGCTCATGCGCCACTACAAGGGCTTCCTCAATTAACAATCGCGCGGCCTGCAAAAGAGGCTCGCAAACGTTTACAAGCGGGTTCAGGCGTGCCGGTATCTTGCCGGCGCGCCGGTTCCGCGGAATTGCGAAGCCACGCTGCGACTGCGTTACGGAACAAGCCAAGATTCGAGCACATGCACGAAAATGCGCTTAGACCGGAGGAAACGCAATGAAACTCATCTTTTTAGGCCCGCCAGGCGCGGGCAAGGGTACGCAGGCGGTCAAGATTGCCGAGAAGTACCAGATTGCGCATATTTCGACGGGAGACATGCTCCGCGCCGAGATGCGTGAGGGAACCAAGCTTGGCAACGAGGCGAAGAGCCTGATTGATCGCGGTGAACTTGTGCCGGACGATGTTATCCTCGGCATGGTGAAGAACCGCATCCAGAAAGAGGACTGCAAAAACGGTTTCCTCTTCGATGGATTTCCGCGCACGATCGCGCAGGCGGAAGCACTGGAAGAAATCAGCGCAATCGACTACGTTATCAAT
Source organism: Christensenella sp. UBA7703 (assembly GCA_002482505.1). Lineage (GTDB taxonomy): Bacteria > Bacillota > Clostridia > Christensenellales > CAG-138 > UBA7703. Next base: position 16,589 of record DLGD01000006.1, read on the forward strand.
CTCGACGTACCGGCAGAGCGGCTCATCAGCCGCATCAGCGGGCGGAGGATGTGCGCAGAGTGCGGCGCCGGATACCATGTGTCCACCTATGCTGACGCAAACTGCAAGTGCGGAGCTGCGCTGTATCAGCGCGAGGACGACAAGGAAGAAACGGTTCGAAACCGCCTTGTGGTCTACGAGCGCTCGACCAAGCCCTTGATCGAGTATTACACGAGAAAGGGACTGCTCCACACGGTGAACGGGGACGCGAGCATTGACGTTGTCGATGCTGCCATCCGCGCGGTGCTTTCGAAATGAGCGGAATCACGATTAAATCTGCCGCCGACATCGAGAAGATGGACGAGGCTGGGCGCATCGTCGAAGAGACACTCAATCTTCTTGCCAAGTCTGCCGAGATCGGCATGACCACACAGGAACTCGACGACATCGCGGTTTCTTACATCAAGAACCGCGGCGCAGAGGCCTCGTTTCTGAACTACAACGGTTATCCGAAGAGCATCTGCACTTCGGTCAACGAACAAGTGGTTCACGGAATCCCTGGCAAGTACCGCCTAAAGGATGGAGACATTCTGTCTCTGGACGTGGGTGCGTATAAAAACGGGTTCCACGGGGACGCGGCGCGCACCGTGCTCATCGGCAATGTGTCGGAGGAGGCGCAGAAGCTCGTCCGCGTGACGAAGGAATGCTTCTTCGAAGGGATCCTCTTCGCAAAGCCGGGCAATCGCATCTCCGACATCGCAAAAGCGATTCAGGCACATGCGGAAAGTCACGGATACGGCGTTGTACGCGACCTGGTCGGCCATGGAATCGGACGGCAAATGCACGAAGATCCCGAGGTGCCAAACTTCTGGGACGCAGCGCACTTCGGTCGCGGAGTCCGGCTGGAGGCTGGCATGACCATCGCCATCGAACCGATGATCAACATGAAGACTGCGCGCGTACTACAGCTCAGCGATGGTTGGACGATTGTCACGGCGGACGGGAAACCTTCCGCGCACTATGAGAACACCATCTTGATTACCGAGGGCGAGCCTGTGCTTTTGACCCTGCATGAGGAGGAAGACCGCGCATGAACGAACCGGTGATCGGGCGCGTGTGTACATCCCGTGCCGGGCACGATAAGGGCCGCGCATTTCTCATCGTCGGTGTTTGCGACGACAATCATGTGCTGCTGAGCGACGGAGAAACTCGAAAACTCTCGCGGCCGAAGAAGAAAAAGCTGACGCATTTGCACATTGAGCCCCCAAAATCGGACGAAATTGCAAAAAAATTCGCAGAATGTAAAGAAATACTGGACGCGGATGTGCGAAAAGCGTTACAATTATTCGGTTACAACAACGGTTGAGTTACTGCGCAGAAATTTTCGCGCAAAACGATTTTTTCAAGCCGTGTTGAAACAGACAAATTAGGAGGGATAGCTTGTCAAAACAGGACGTTATTGAAGTAGAAGGTGTCGTTTCGGATTCCTTCCCGAACGCAATGTTCGAGGTAAAGCTGACGAACGGTCACAAGATACTCGCAACGATTTCGGGGAAGCTTCGAATGAATTTCATTCGGATCCTGCCGGGTGACAAGGTCACCGTGGAGCTCTCTCCGTATGATTTGTCACGCGGGCGCATCACCTGGCGCGGCAAGAACTGATTTTGAAAAGAGATTGCTCTTCGAAATATGCCGCTCAAGACAGAGCTTGCAACATTCAAGAGAAATACTTTTTAAAAATATGATTTTCTGACCATAGGAAGCGAAAGGAGAACCACCATGAAAGTAAGACCGAGTGTGAAACCAATTTGCGAAAAGTGCAAGATCATCAAACGCAAAGGCCGCATCATGGTTATCTGCGAGAACCCCAAGCACAAGCAGAAGCAGGGCTGATTCCTGAACAATACCGCCGGAGCGGCTGCGTAAGGGATGGGAAACCAAATATTACGTTTCCGGCGGATGCTGATATACAACACTATTCACGAATTTTTACGGAGGTAAAGGAACGATATGGCACGTATTTCTGGCGTTGACCTTCCCAGAGACAAACGGATCGAATACGGTCTGACCTATATCTATGGGATCGGCCACAAGACCGCTTTGCAAATACTGTCCGCTACCGGTGTCGACCCCGACATTCGCGTGCGCGACCTGGCTGAAAGCGACGTCTCTAAACTCAGAGACTACATTGACCACAATGTCAAGGTGGAAGGCGATCTTCGCCGTGAAACCTCGATGAACATCAAGCGGCTGATCGAGATTGGCTGCTACCGCGGCGTGCGGCATCGCAAGGGCCTCCCGGTTCGCGGGCAGAGCACCAAGCAGAACGCTCGTACGCGCAAAGGACCCAAGCGCTCCCAGAGCGGCAAGAAACGGTAAGGAGGAATAGCGAACATGGCAGCAGCAAAGCAAGTCAAAAAAACAGCCACCACGCGCAAGCGCCGCGAGCGCAAGAACATTGAGCGCGGGGCAGCCCACATCCGCTCTTCCTTCAACAACACCCTGGTGACCATCACCGACCTGCAGGGCAACGCCCTGAGCTGGTCGAGCGCAGGTTCCCTCGGGTTCCGTGGTTCGAAGAAGTCCACGCCGTTTGCAGCGCAAATGGCGGCGGAGACCGCCGCGCGCGGCGCGATGGAGCACGGCCTCAAGACCGTTGAGGTCTATGTCAAAGGCCCCGGCTCCGGCCGTGAGTCGGCAATCCGCGCCCTGCAGACCGCAGGCCTGGATGTCAACATGATCAAGGACGTGACGCCCATCCCCCATAACGGATGCCGCCCGCCCAAGCGCAGAAGAGTTTAAGGAGGGAAGAGCATATGGCAAGATATACCGGTTCCGTCTGCAGGCAGTGCCGCAGAGAAGGCGTCAAGCTTTTCCTCAAAGGTGACCGCTGCTTTTCCGAAAAGTGTGCGGTGAGCAAACGCCACACCCCTCCGGGAATGCACGGACAGGGCAGAAAAAAGCAGAGCGAGTACGGCATTCAGCTTCGTGAGAAGCAGAAAGTCCGTCGTGCATATGGCGTTCTGGAGTCCCAGTTCCGCAAATATTACGACCTCGCGTCCAACATGCGCGGCATCACCGGCGAAAACATGCTTTCGTTGCTGGAACGCCGCCTGGATAACGTGGCTTACCGTCTCAACTTTGGCGATTCCCGCCCGATGGCGCGCCAGATGGTGACGCACGGCCATATCCTGGTCAACGGCAAGAAGGTTGACATCGCTTCCTACCTCATCAAAGCCGGAGACGTGGTCTCCGTCCGTGAGAAGAGCAACGACGTTGATTTCTTCAAAACCCTCAAAGAGCAGGGCGCAGCCAGAACCGTGCCGAAATGGCTTGAACTGGATGCCGAAAAGCTCACCGGTAAGGTCGTCGCTCTCCCGGCGCGCGACGATATCGACTTGACGATTGAAGAGCATCTCATCGTTGAGTACTACTCCAGGTAAGCCAAGCAGATTTGGCGGACCGCAACAAACAAACCGAAGGAGGGTAAGCAATGCTGGAGATCGAAAAGCCCAAACTCGAATGTGTTGAACTGACGGACGATTACGGCAAATTTGTCGTTGAGCCGTTGGAGCGCGGATTCGGCACTACGCTTGGCAATTCCATGCGTCGCGTGCTGCTCTCGAGCCTGCCCGGTGTGGCGGTAACGAGTGTGCGCATCGACGGTGTGCTCCATGAGTTCTCGATCATCGAGGGCGTGAAGGAAGACGTTACCGAAATCATTCTCAACCTCAAGGAGCTGTGCTGCAAGCTTTATTGCGACGGCCCCAAGAAGGTGATTATCGATCAGTCCGGCGAGGGCGAAGTCAAGGCGAAGGATATCCTTCCGGATTCCGATGTCATGATCATCAACCCCGAACTGCATATTGCGACGCTGGATAAGGGCGCGAAGCTCCATATGGAGATCATGCTCGAAAACGGCCGGGGCTATGTCCCGATCGAGCGCAATAAGCGGCACGATATGCCCATCGGCGAAATCGCCGTGGACTCGATTTTCACTCCCATTGAGAAGGTCAATTTCACCGTTGAAAATACGCGTGTTGGCCAGATTACGGACTTTGACAAGCTCACGCTTGAAATCTGGACGAATGGCAGCATCAAACCGGACGAGGCGGCAAGCCTCGCGGCGAAGATTCTCACCGAGCATCTGGCGCTCTTCATCAACCTCACCGATCATGTGGTCGGCGTGGAGATTCTCGTCGAGAAGGAAGAGAGCAAGAAGGAACGGATTCTGGAGATGAACATCGAAGACCTCGATCTCTCCGTCCGCTCTTACAACTGCCTCAAGCGCGCGGGCATCAACACGGTTGAAGAGCTTGTGCAGCGCGACGAGGAAGAGATGATGAAGGTTCGGAATCTCGGCCGGAAATCGCTCGAGGAAGTTCAGGCAAAACTGAGTGCGCTGGGTCTGTCGCTTCGCGCACACGATGAATAAGAGGAGGAAGCACAATGGCGAACCGCAAACTGGGTAAGCCCTCTGATCAGCGAGTCGCTCTTTTGAGGAATCAGACCACGGCGCTTCTTTGGAACGGCAAGGTTGTCACGACCGAAGCGCGCGCCAAGGAGATCCGCTCGATTGCCGAAAAGATCATCACGCTGGCAGTCAAGGAATACGATAACAGCCAGACCGTAGAGAAGGAATCCCGCAACGAGAAGTCCCAGATTGTCAAGCGCGATGTCGTCAACGACAAAGCGAGCAAGCTCTCCGCGCGCCGCGCGATCATGGCTTACGTCTATGACATTCCGGAAGCCAAGCAGGACAAAGAGAGCAAGAGCGAATACACCGAGCGCACGAAAGACCGCGCGCACCCGGTTGTTGAGAAGCTCTTCCGCGATCTCGCGCCGAAGTATGCAAAGCGCGCGGCAGCCGGCAGCAAAGGCGGCTACACGCGTATGTATAAGCTCGGGCCGCGCCGCGGCGACGCAGCCGAGATGGTTGTCGTCGAGCTGGTCGACTAAGGCTTAGGTCAAGCAACACACAACCCCGCTGGTTTTCCGGCGGGTTTTTGCGTGTTTGGCTGTAAAGACGCCGGTAAATGCAGAACCCGGGGATGGAGCATCCATAGAAACGGCACAAAAAGGGCAGATTGTAACTTTTTTTGCAACAAAGCGGGCTGTGTTCAAAACAAGGCGTTCGTATGATATAATGATTGCCACATGAGGTTTTGGCATAGCATGAAGGTTAGAACGATTCGAAACATCATTCTCGCGCTGACGGTTGCGGCAACACTGCCGCTGCTTTTTGCGTGCTCCGATACGCCAGCGGGCAACAGCAAGTCGCTGGTCATCAACGAAGTGGTCTCCAGCAACAAGCGTTCGCTCGTGGATGAAACCCTCGGCACGCCGGATTGGATTGAACTCTACAACTCCGGTTCCGTGCCGTTGGACATCTCCGGCTATGGTATTTCGGACAACCTGCGGGATCTGCACAAGTTTGTTGTGCCCAAGGGCACCGTGATCGGCGCGGGCGAATATCTGGTTCTATACGCGACCAGCGCGACCGATGACGCAACCAACCCGCTTGTAACCAACTTTGGACTCAGTAAGAGCGGAGACTACCTGTTTGTGACGGATGCCTACTTTGGGCTTGTTGCGCAAATGGAGATTCCCGCGCTCTATACCGATATTTCCTATGCGCGCGCTGCGGACGGCACATTTGGCTATTCCGGCGTGCCGACGCCCGGCGCCACAAACGCAGGCGATCTTTATGCATCTTTGGAAGCGGTATTCGCTTCACAAAACCTCGGCGCACTCTCCATCAGTGAAGTGATGCCCACGGACGACGCGAACGGCAACCGCTGGGTAGAGCTATACAACGATAGCGACAGCGCGATCCGCCTGGAAAACTATTGCCTTTCGGACGATGAAACCAACCCGCTCAAATGGCAGATTTCCTCCGGCACCGTGCCTGCAAAAGGATACGCCTGCATCTATCTTTCAGGTCTTGGCAGCGACGGAAAGGACGGCACGCATGCGCCGTTTCGCCTCAGCAAAGAGGACACAACCGTGCTTCTTTACGATTTACAGGGAAACCTGATCGACCGCATGAGCTGGGAAGTGGGGATTATCGGCGGCGTTGCGGTGGTCAAGGACGCTTCCGGCGCGGCTGTGTATACCGCATATCCGACCTTTGAGGCGACAAACAGCGACGTGACGTTTACAACCCTCACGATGGGTGTGATGGAACCAAGCGATCCCGTGCACATCAACGAGGTGCTCAAATACAACACACTTTCGGCGATTGACGCGGACGGCGACCGCTCCGAATGGGTGGAACTCAAGAATTTTTCCGGCGAAGCGGTGACGCTGCTGGGTTATTTCCTCTCGGACAATCCGGAAGACCTGTACAAATGGGCGATGCCAGATGTTACGCTCCAGCCCGGTGAATGCAAGGTGATCTTCCTCTCCGGCAAAGACCGAACGAGCGGCGAACTGCACGCAAACTTCGGGCTTTCGGACGATGAGAACGAAATCTTTTTTACAACCCTCAGCGGGATGAAAACGGAGAGCATGTCGCTTGCCGGAATCACACGGGCAAACATCTCGGTTGGGCTGGACAAAGACCGTAATATTCGATACTATGCAACGCCGACACCCGGCGGTGACAACGGAAACGTAAAAGGGTTTGAAACAGCCGACCAAATCGGCTGTTTCGACAATACAGGGGTATTTATCAGCGAAGTCAGCTCAGTCGCCGAGATCAAGAGCGGTGACAACGACTGGATTGAGCTGCATAACGGTTCCGAAACGCCGATTGACCTGACCGGTTGGACGATTGCGGACGGTGTAAATACGCAGACGGTCTACACGTTTGCCGGAGAGACCATTGGCGCGGGGGATTATCTCGTACTGGAGTGCACGAACGCGCCAACGAAACAGCGCGCTGGGATTGCGCCGTTCTCCATTGCGGCAGCGGGCGAGACGATCCTGCTCAAAAATGCGGAAGGCACACTTGTGGACGCGTTTGAAACGGGCGTACTATCGGCAGAGATCACGAGCGGAAGAATAGAGAGTGACCCGAGCATTGCGCGCGTATTCTTTCAAAATCCAACGCCCGGGCGCAAGAACAATGAGGATATCACAACCGGCGTTGCACCACAGCCCGCATTTTCCGATTTGTCTCTCTATCATGACAGCCCGTTCCAAGTGAGCATCACCTGTGATGATCCCAATGCCGAGATTTATTACACCACAGACGGAGACGAACCATCTAACCGCTCGGAGCGGTATACCGAGCCGCTGACGATTTCGAAAAACACGCCGTTACGTGCCGTTTCTTATATCAGCGGCAAGCGTTTAAGCGAAATTACAACCGCCACCTATCTGTTTGAAGAGCGACATACCGTGCCTGTCGTCTGCGTAACCGGTAATCCGGAGCGCGTACGGGAGGTTCTTCGCGTTGACAGCAAACTCAATAAAGTAGAGAGGCTTGCATACATCTCGTTTTACGAACCGGACGGTTCGCTGGGGGTTGGATTTCCTGCGGGTATCAAACCCAAAGGTGCGGGCACGGTTGTGTATTCGCAAAAGTCGCTGAGCATCAACCTGCGCGCGGGTTATGGGCAAAGCAGCGTAACTTACCCCTTCTGGCCGGGATATGATTTCGACACGTTCTCCGCGCTCGTCGTACGAAACGGCGGGCAGGACTGGGACTCTGCGCGGATTCGAGACTCGTTTACGAGCGCATTGGTTGAGGGAATGAATGTTGACAACTCCGCCACGCGCCCGGTCGTCGTCTATATCAACGGGGTATACAACGGCCTATATGATCTCAACGAAGATCAGAATGGCGAGTTTTTGGAGACGCACTATGGCGTGGATGGCGACACGGTAGAGTTTATCCGCAGGAACCAAACCCCTATCAAGGGTGGAAGCAAAGACATCAAGCGCGTACGCCAGTTTGCGGAAAGCAAAGACCTCGGCGACGATGCAGTGTTTGCCGAGTTTACCCAGTGGGTCGATGTAGATTATTTTACGGATTACTTTATCGCGCAGACGTATATCTGCAACAGCGATATGTTCAACCAGAAATATTGGCGGACGACGGACTATTCTCTCAAATGGCGTCCGGTCTTTTTCGACCTCGATTTTGCGTTTAAAACAGCGCAGAGAGATATCATCGGACAATATTTCAACCCCAAGGGCGTTCCGTCTTTCGATAAATCGTTGACGTATTTTGAAATCTATATCGGTCTCAAGAAAAACGCCGCTTGGCGGGAGCATTGCGTAGAGCGGTATGTGGAAGTTGTTGAAACCTATTTCAACGCGCCGCGCGCAACCGCGCTGTTTGATCAGATGGTTGCTGCCATCCGCCCGGAAATGCCGCGGCAGATTGCCCGCTGGGGCAAGCCCGGCTCCATGAGCGAATGGGAAAACTCTGTTCAACAGATGCGCTCGTTTATCGAACAGCGTCCGCAATATGCGCTGGAGAATATGCGCAAATACTTTGGTGTTTCCGAAGAAAAGCTCAACGAATTGATCGCAAAATACAAGCAATAGCAACCGCACCATCTGGCAGCCGTAGCAACCTGTGCGCGGCTGCTTTTTGTTGCATGCGAGAAGGGGCGCGATGAAACCCTGTGCCTTTTGCACAGACGAAATCACGAATGCGCGATACAGTGAAAATAAATTTACAGATGTGAACGGATCATAAAACTATGCTATGGCAACCCGCGTTCATTTACACCCGAACGGGATCATGCTAAAATAAGATGACTATATGTAGGCAGGTAGTGCAGATGAGAATTCTCGGAATCGATCCCGGCTACGCCATACTTGGCTACGGCGTCGTGGATGTTTCGGGAACGAAACTGACACCTGTCGATTACGGGGTCATCGAAACAACGCCGGATGAGCGGCTGCCGGAACGGCTCAACCGCCTCTATGACGGCACCTGCGCACTGATTGAGCGCTTTCATCCCGATATGGCGGTGTTTGAGGAGCTGTTTTTTTATCGCAACACGACTACCGCGCTTGCGGTTGGCGCGGGGCGCGGGGTAGCCATCCTCGCGGCGCAGCGGGCGAACATTCCGCTGTACGAATACACGCCGATGCAGATCAAGCTTGCGGTTACCGGTGACGGGCACGCGGACAAGCGCGCCGTGCAGAGCATGGTAAAGCTCTTGCTCTCGCTCAAAAATGTGCCAAAACCGGACGATGCGGCGGACGCGCTCGCGGCGGCAATCTGCCACGGCTGCACGATTGGCCCTGCAGCGGAAGAATACCGCATTCGATAAGACAGACGGAGGAACACGGTTTTGTACGCTTATATCAGCGGAATTGTTGACGAGATATTGACCGACCGCGCCGTGCTGGAAGCGGGCGGCGTCGGATATGAACTCTTTTGCAGCGCGATGACGCTCAAGCGCCTGCGCGTCGGGCAAAAGGAGCGGCTTTATACCCACCTGCACCTCGCGGAAGGAATCATGGCGCTCTATGGTTTCTATGAGCCGGAAGAAAAAGACATGTTCCGGCGGCTCCTGACCGTCACACGTGTTGGCCCGAAGCTTGCGCTCTCGGTCCTCTCCGTGCTCACGCCAAGCGATGTGGCAGGCGCGATTGTCACCAACAACGCCGCGGCGTTTGACCGCGTCAGCGGGATGGGACGAAAGACTGCACAACGGGTGTTGCTGGAACTCAAGGAGCGCGTGGAGACCAGCGAGATGCTGGGGAACAGCGGCGCAAACGTGGATGCACCGGACATCCGCAGCGAGGCGGTTGCCGCGCTGGTTTCGCTGGGGTATGACGGGCTCGCGGCCGGCAAAGCAGTTGCTGCCATCGAGCAGGCGGACAGCGTGGAGACGCTGATCACAGCGGCGCTACGCAAGATGGCGAGATAAACCAGATTACAAAAGACTAAATTGACAGATAGACAAGGACGAGCATGGACGAACGCCTGATCAGCTCCTCGATGCGCGAGGACGAAGCAAAAACGGAATATTCCCTTCGCCCGCGTACTCTGGCCGAATACATCGGACAGCACGCGGTGAAGGATCACATGCGCATCTATATCGACGCGGCGCTCAAACGCAGCGAACCGCTTGACCATGCGATTTTTTATGGACCGCCGGGGCTTGGGAAAACCACGCTTGCGGGCATTGTAGCAAACGAGATGGGCGTTTCCCTCCGCGTGACCAGCGGGCCTGCGATCACACACGCAGGCGATTTGGCCGCGCTTTTGACCAACCTTGCGCCGGGCGACGTACTTTTCATCGACGAAATCCACCGCCTCAACGCAAATGTGGAAGAGGTGCTCTATCCCGCGATGGAGGATTTTGCGCTGGATATCATCATCGGCAAAGGACCTTCCGCGCGAAGCATCCGGCTGGATTTGCCGAAGTTTACGCTCATAGGCGCGACCACGCGAATGGGACTATTGACCTCGCCGCTGCGCGATCGCTTCGGCATCAAGGAGCAGCTTGCGATGTACGATTCGGAATCGCTCATGGAGATCATCGTGCGCAGTGCGGGAATTCTCGGCATCGCGATCTCCGAAGAAGGTGCGGTTGAAATCGGCTCCCGCGCGCGGGGGACACCGCGCGTAGCCAACAGACTCCTCCGACGCATCCGCGACTATGCGGAGGTGCGAAAGGACGGCATCATCGACCTGGATTCCGCGAAGGAAGGCCTCGACATGCTCGGCGTGGACGAACTCGGGCTGGACGAGGTGGACAGGCGCATGCTGGAAACCATGATCGTGAAATTCTGCGGGCGTCCGGTCGGACTCGATACCATTGCGGCGGCGACCGGCGAAGACGCAACCACGATTGAAGATGTATATGAACCTTATCTGCTGCGGCTTGGCTTTCTTGCGCGGACACCGCGCGGACGCATTGTGATGCCCGCGGGCTATGCGCACATGGGATACCAAAGCGACACGCAGCAGCTGAAACTGGAGGTTGAAGAATGAAACGCAGGGATATGAAACTCCTCCTGGAAGAACGTTTTGAGCGTATTGCGTTGCTGGAAACGCGCATCGACACCATGGATCAACTGGTGGAGGGCTATCGCGTGCGCGAGCAGTCGATTTTTGACACACTCAGCGCCGCAAAAGAGAACGCGACGAAGATGCTGGAGCGGGCAAAGGCGGAAGGCGCGCAGATTCGCGCGGAGGCGGAAGCCGTACTCCAAGACGCGGAACAGGTACGCTTAAGCGCCCGCGCGGAAGCGGAGGCGCTGCTTGCGGACGCGATTCACACCGCAAACACGCTCAAAGCCGAGGCGGAGAAGAAGGGCAACGAGATGACCGCCACCATCAAGGCGGACAGCGAACGTATGCTTCGCGACGCGGAGATCATCAAGCGTGAATATGAAGAGATGGTCGATTCATTCAACGCCATGCTTGAGCAAAACGCAAGCGAACTGGAGATTACCGCGGCCCGCTTTGGCGAGTTTGTGAAAAACCGCAAGATTGACCGCACGGAGGCGCGGCTCGACGGCAATGCCTTCTATAAGTCCGTCGGCGAGATGAGCGACGCAAACCTGCCCGACGCAAGCGGGGACCCGTCTCTTTTGATGCAGAACATCTACCGCATCCAGAACCGCCCGCTGCCGGAGGATCGGATTGAGACGCCTGCGCAGGCGGAAGAAGCAGCGCCTAAAACGCAGGAAGCGCCCGCGCAAAAGCCGGAATTCCCGATGGAAGACGGCAACGGCGCGGACGAGCGTCAGGTGGCGGAGCCGTATTCCGAGCAAGCGTGGGCCAACGAGTCACAAGAGAGCGAGAGCGAACCGCAGGCGGAGTTTACACGCGTATACAATGACGATTACGCAAAGACGGACTATACCGTCCAGAGTGAAGAATGCGCCGTGACTCAAGAAGACGCAAAATACGCCTTTGACGAGATTGTATCCGGTCAGGAGCCAGCGGGAGATGCTGCAGCTGCCGCAATTCCGCTTGGCAGCGCGGCGCTTGCGGCGGACATTGCCGAAAAACCGCTTTCAGATGTTTCCCGCGCAATGGACGAGTATTTTGACAAGGCATTTGACCCGGATGGCAAAATAGCGCAGGACGCGGAGCCGCAGGAAGCGGCACAAGGCGCCGAAAACAATTCGCCGGAGCAAGCCGAGGTTACTGCCTCTGAGCAGCCGGATGCAAGCAAGGTCGCGCCGGAACCGTATTCCGAGCAAGCCTGGGTGCAGAGCAGCTTCGCCAGCGACCACGAGCCGCAAGCAGAAGGCGCTTTGTTTGCCGACGCAAACGCATACGCAGATGAAACCGCGAAGCAAGCGGCGTACGCTCCCGCGCCTGTTTCCGCAAGTGAGGTGGACAGCGCGCTTGACGACTACCTTGCGCAGCTCGATGCATTTGTGCCAACGGCGCCGAACGCACCTGTTGGAGCAACCCCGCCGGAACCGTATTCCGAACAAGCATGGGCGCAGAGCGCAACCACCAGCGAACATGAACCGCAAGCCGAAGGCGCGCTGTTCGTCGACACGTTTACGTTTACACCCGAATCGCTGCAGACAAAATTGCCGGAAGATGCCATCCCAAGCGGCGAACCCGTCTTGGCAAGTGATGTGGACAGCGCGTTTGACGATTATCTTTCACAAATTGGCGACATCCCGAATGTTGCGCCAACGGCAGCCGCAGCTGCGGAACCGTATTCCGAGCTGGCATGGGCGCAGAGCAGCGTAGCCAGCGGCCATGAACCGCAGGCGGAAGGCGCGTTATTTGGCGACATCGACTCTTATTTGAATGATTCTTTAAAACAAAATGATTCTGTGCAGGCAGCAGTTCCTGTTTACGAGACTGCTGTTGCAAGCGGCGATCCCGTCTCCGCGAACGAAGCGGAGAGCGCGTTTGACGATTATCTTGCGCAAAGCAGCAGCGACATACCCGCCGCGCCAACAACACCGATTGCACCAGAGCCGTATTCCGAGCAGGCATGGGCGCAGAGCGCGGCGGTGAGCGAATACGAACCGCAGGCGGAAGGTGCGCTGTTTGGCGATATCGATTCTTATTTGAACGATTCGCTCAAACAGAAGGATGGATTCAAAGCGAGTGCATTTGTTCCGGAAGTTGCTCCCGCTGTCGAAGCACCATTCGCAGGCGGTGAGCCTGTCTTGGCAAGCGAGGCGGAGAGCGCGTTTGACGATTATCTTGCGCAAAGCAACAGCGACATACCCGCCGTGCCAACAACACCGGTTGCACCGGAGCCGTATTCCGAGCAGGCATGGGCGCAGAGCGCGGCAATGAGCGCATATGAACCGCAGGCGGAGGGAGATTCCCTTCTTTCCGGTATCGCGGAAGAAGAGGAAGAGCCGGAGCCCGCGCCCGCGCCGCGCCGCTATAACGAATATGGCGAGATTCGCGAGTGGGAGCCGGAACCCGAACCCGATATGGAAGACATACCGACTGTATCACGCTTTATGGGTGAGTCCGGCGGCAGCGATGAAATCTCTCTGGATCAATTGCTCGACGAAATCATCAAAGCCGGAGAATAAAGACTTTTACCTGAATAGATTCTCAGGAGGTTTGCACATGAACTTGAAAAATATCGACCAAAAGCAACTGATCACCATCCTGCTCTGCGCGGTAGGCACATTCATTCTCTCGCTGATTCGCGTACAGGCGGACGCAACCACTTCCGCACTCGGTGACGTGAATGCCTATGCTTCTCTGCAGGACGTTGGTATTTTTGTCTCCATCATGGCGCTCGGTTCCCCTTGGGGCATCGTCGCGCCGGTGTTCGGCATCGTCATTGGCGATATCGTGATGGGTAGCAAGAACTTCATCATCGGAAACATCCTGATCCGCAGCATTATGGCGCTGTTTTTGCTTGCGTTTGCCGCCAAGGTAGACGACTGGAAAAAGAGCTTTGTCATCGCCGGCATTACGGAGGCGATGATGCTCGTGTTGTTCATCGTATACGACTTTGTGATCATCCGTGAGTTTGCGGTGGTCGGTATCACGCTGCTGATGCAGCTGCTCCAGGGCGTGGTCTGCGCGGTGCTCGGCGCGGTGCTGCTGCGCTATATGCCGGTGATGCAGCCGGATAAGATGCTGGAGATTCGCCGTCCTGTCGACTGAGCGGGACGCGTTGGCTGAGCCGGATACAATGGTTCGCTCCGGCTGACGATCGGAGGCAATATGTTTTTAACCGTATTGGGTCGCCATGGCCCGTATCCGCGTCCGGGTGGTGCTTGCAGCGGATATTTCATCGAGGACGGGCCAACGCGCGTTCTGGTAGACTGCGGCAGCGGCGTGCTCTCGCGATTAATGGAACATGTGCACCCGGCGCATCTGGACGCAATCGTGCTCTCGCACCTGCATTTTGACCATTGCTCCGACCTGCTCGTGATGCGTTATGCGCTGGATCAACAGGATGTGCGCGAGGGGGAGGAGAAGCGGCGCGTGCCGCTCTATACCCCCGCAGAACCGTTTGAAACGCTTAAAACGATCACAACGGGCGCGCTCTTTTTCCAGCACACGGTCAAGGGCGGGGATGAATTACAGATCGGCAATCTGCATTTTTCGTTTGTGCCGATGGCGCACCCCGTGCCGACCAACGGTATGCGGATCACCGGCGCGGACGGCGCGACACTCTTTTTCACCGGGGACACGAAGCCGTATCCCGGCATGGAAGTTGGGGCAATGGGCGCGGACGCGCTGCTCGCGGATTCGTGCTTTGTGGACGAAGCGCAGACAGGCCCGCACCTGAACGCGAAGGAAGCCTGCGCGCTTGCGCGAAACGCGGGAGTGAAGACGCTCTATCTCACGCATCTTTGGGGAAAGTATGATACCGAAGAGGCGATGAAAAAAGAGATTGACTTTTCACCCGCGTTTGTGGTAAAAGAACGAGGGAAATATTGTATTTAGATGCAATTGACCAGACGCGCATCAGATGACCGGTTTTGTTGATGGACGAGGGAAATACTGTATTTAGACACAATTGACCAGACACGCATCAAATGGACGGTTTTGTTGATGGACGAGGGCGATATTGTATAGAAACAATGTTTGGGTTTTGAAAATCCAACATTGCTTAATATCAGTATTTGGCGGCAGTTCGCGCGTTCGCACGCGGTTCCGCCCACTTTCCGTGTGCCGCAGCAGGGTAAAAATTCCCTGATTCCGGTCTGCTTTTCTGTTCAAACAACGGGAAGCATGTTATAATAAATCGATAAAAAGTGATTGAATATAAAAATACGGAGGAATACCACCATGGCGAAGAAAACAATTGAGGATGTTGATGTCGCAGGGAAACGCGTGCTTGTGCGTGTGGACTTCAACGTTCCCCTCACTCCCGAAGGCAAAGTTGGAGACGACAAGCGCATTGTCGCCGCGCTCCCGACGATTCAATATCTGCTTGACCACAAAGCGAAGGTCATCCTTTGCTCCCACCTTGGTCGCCCGAAAGGCGTGACCCCCGAGTTTTCTCTTGCCCCCGTTGGAGAGCGCCTGAGCGAACTCCTGCCGGATACACGTATCTGGATGGCGGACGACTGCATCGGGGAGTCTGTGAAGGCCACGGTTGACGACATGAAGGAAGGCGAAATCGTACTCCTCGAGAACGTTCGCTTCCATCCCGAAGAAGAAAAGAATGATCCCGCGTTTGCCAAAGAACTGGCAAGCCTTGCGGAACTGTATGTGTCTGACGCATTTGGCACCGTGCACCGCGCACATGCCTCCACGGCAGGCGTTGCCGCCTATCTGCCCGCGGTAGCAGGCTTCTTGATCGGCAAAGAACTCGGCATCATGGGCAAAGCGCTGGAAGATCCGGAGCGTCCGTTTGTCGCCATCCTCGGTGGCGCGAAGGTCTCCGATAAGATCGGCGTGATCACAAACCTGCTCGACAAGTGTGATTCGCTGATCATCGGCGGCGGTATGGCGTATACCTTCTTCAAGGCGCAGGGCTACGAAATCGGCACTTCTCTGCTGGATGCGGACAGCGTTGAACTGGCGAAGGGTATTATGGAAAAGGCGAAAGCCAAGGGCGTGAACTTCCTGCTGCCGGTTGACAACGTGGTTGCGACCGCTTATGCACCGGACGCGGAACACAAAATCGTGGATTCCTGCTGCATGCCGGCGGACTGGATGGGGCTCGACATCGGACCCAAGACCTGCGAACTCTTCCGCAAGACGATTGTGGAAGCAAAGACCGTTATCTGGAACGGCCCCATGGGCGTGTTCGAGATGCCGGCGTTCGCAGAAGGCACCCGTGCGGTTGCCGCGGCCTGCGCGGATTGCAAGGGTACTACGATCATCGGTGGCGGCGACTCTGCCTCCGCAGTGAAAAAGCTCGGCTTTGCCAAGCAGATGACGCATATCTCCACCGGCGGTGGCGCTTCCCTCGAATTCCTCGAGGGTAAAGTTCTCCCCGGCGTGGCTGTGCTCAACGACAAGTAAGCAAGACCATTGTCCGCCGGAGCGCATATCGCACTCCGGCGGTTTTTGAAATTGTTTTTGAGATCGGAATATACCGGTTCATTCTGTAAATTTTAATAAAACAACGCAAATTGAAAGGAATCATCATCATGAGAAAACCGATCATCGCAGGCAACTGGAAGATGAATATGACCCCCGCGGAAGCAGAGCGCCTCGTCGCCGAGCTGATTCCGCTGCTGAAGGACGCGGCATGCGAAGTCGTCGTCTGCCCGCCGTATGTCGATCTTGCACTCGTTGGCAAGCTGCTCGTCGGCACCAACATCAAGCTTGGCGCGCAGAATATCCACTGGGCTCCCAAAGGCGCCTTCACCGGCGAAATCAGCGCGGACATGCTGCTTGCCATGGGCGTGAGCCACGCAATTGTTGGGCACAGCGAGCGCAGGCAGTATTTCGGCGAGACGGACGAGACCGTCAACAAGCGCGCGAAGGCCGCTCTGGAAGCGAACATTACGCCCATCATCTGCGTTGGCGAGAGCCTCGAACAGCGCGAGAGCGGCGTGACGGAGACCATCGTGAGCAAGCAGACCGTTGCAGCCCTCGCCGGCTTCAGCGCCGAGGAAGTCGTCCGCTCGGTGATCGCCTATGAACCCATCTGGGCCATCGGCACGGGCAAAACCGCAACCAACGAAGACGCGAACACGACCATCAAGGTCATCCGCGACGCAATTGCGGGCGTGTACGGCCAGAAGGTTGCCGACGTAGTCCGGATTCAGTACGGCGGAAGCATGAACGCAAAGAACGCAACCGAGCTCATGGCGATGCCGGAGATCGACGGCGGGCTTATCGGCGGCGCTTCGCTCAAGAGCGAAGATTTCTCAAAGGTGGTTCATTTCTAATGACGAAACCGATCACCGCATTGATTATTCTGGACGGCTTCGGCTGCTCCACAGAAAAGGAATTCAACGCCATCAAAGCAGACGGCGCTGCGAATATTTCGCGTCTTTGGAACGAGTATCCGCATGTGCAGATTGCGGCAAGCGGCATGGATGTCGGCCTGCCGACGGGCCAGATGGGCAACAGCGAGGTGGGCCACCTCAATATCGGCGCGGGCAGAATCGTCTATCAGGAGCTCACGCGCATCACCAAAGCGATCAGCGACGGAGACTTCTTTGAAAATAAGGCTTTTTTAGGCGCGATTGAAAACTGCAAACAGAACGGCACCGCACTGCATCTGATGGGGTTACTCTCCGATGGCGGCGTGCATTCCCATAACACCCACCTTTACGCCCTCGTGGAGATGGCGAAAAAAGCCGGGCTGACGAAGGTGTTCGTGCATTGCTTTATGGACGGACGCGATGTGCCGCCGAGCAGTGGCAAAGGGTTTGTCGAAGAGCTGGACGCAAAGCTGAAAGAGATCGGCGTTGGCAAGATTGCGACCGTGATGGGGCGCTATTATGCCATGGATCGCGACAATCGCTTTGAGCGCGTACAGAAGGCCTATAGCGCGCTGGTCTACGGCGAAGGGGAAACGGCTGCAAACGGCGAAATCGCCATGCAGAACAGCTATGACAAAGGCGAGACGGATGAATTCGTCCTGCCGACTGTCATCCTCGAAAACGGCACACCCGTCGGCAAGATCTCCGCGCACGACAGCGTGATTTTCTTCAACTTCCGTCCCGACCGCGCGCGGGAGATTACCCGCACGTTGGTGTTCGATGACTTTGACGGTTTTCCGCGCAAGAACGGGTTCTTTCCGCTCTACTATGTCTGCATGACGCAGTATGACAAGACCTTTGGCGATCGTGTACATGTTGCCTATCGCCCGGAGTCGCTGGACAATACCTTTGGCGCATATCTCGCGGAGAAGGGGCTGACCCAACTTCGCATCGCGGAGACGGAGAAATATGCACACGTGACGTTCTTCTTCAATGGCGGCGTGGAAACACCAAACGCCGGGGAAGACCGCGCTCTGATCGCCTCGCCGAAGGTTGCAACCTATGACCTCCAGCCGGAGATGAGCGCAAATGAAGTGGCGGACGAAGCGGTCAGGCGCATCGAAAGCGGCAAATATGACGTGATGATCCTCAACTTCGCAAACCCGGATATGGTCGGACACACAGGTGTGATGTCGGCGGCAACCGCTGCCGTGCACGCGGTTGATGCCTGCGCCGCGAAGGTGGTCGACGCGATTCTGAAGACCGGCGGACGTTGCATCATAACAGCTGACCACGGCAACTGCGAAAAGATGTGGGACGAGGTGGAGCATGTGCCGTTTACCGCGCACACGACGAACCCCGTGCCCTGCATCCTTGTGGACGACACTCGCAAAGACGTCAAGCTCCGCACAGGCGGCAGACTGAGCGACCTTGCGCCGACGCTGCTGCAGCTTCTGGGGCTCCCGGTGCCGGATGGAATGACCGGAAAATCGCTGATCGAAGGCTAGAACAAGCCGCACGAGACGCTGATTTTCACGCGTTAAGACACGCATTCAGTCTTGCATTCGGGCACTTTGCGTGTTATAATCACTAGGCTTAGGCGCTGGAATCCGGCGACAAGGGCGCAATATTGCTGATCGCTCCGATAGCAGCGGGACACCCCATGCTTCGGAGATCAAAATTGGAGGAAATGTCACCATGGAAACAGCCGCGCTTATCATTCGTATCGCGCTGATGTTGATCTCTGTTCTGCTCGTCGTCGTCGTTCTGCTGCAGAAGACGAAAAGCTCCGGTCTCGGCGCTTCCTTCGGCGGGGAAACCACTTCCTTTACGCAGAAGGGCAAGGCGGCAAGCCGCGAAGCCAAGTTGCAGAAACTGACGATCGTTCTCGCAATCATCGTCGGTGTGCTTGCGCTGGTATTGACCATCTTCTAAGGATCGGTTCAGTGAACCATATGCGGCGTGCCAATTCGGTGCGCCGCTTTTTTCGGTAAACGACTAATAAATATCAGGACGGGAAATACAGCCGATTTTGCTCCAGACATGCAATCAAGAGACTTGACTTTGTGCCATGGAAACGATTAGAATGGTTGTGAAATAATATATTATTTTCCGTCGGAAAGTGAGAGGGCTGATTCCATGCCCGTAAAACGCGGTATAAAGCCTGTTGCGCAGAACCGGAAAGCGCGCCATGACTACTTTATCGAGGAAACGCTTGAATGCGGCATTGAGCTCTTTGGCACGGAGGTCAAGTCACTGCGAAAAGGCGCATGTAACCTCAAGGACAGCTATGCGCAAGTAAAAAACGGCGAGCTGTTCATCATCGGTATGCACATCAGCCCGTATGAGCAGGGGAATATCTTCAATAAAGACCCCTTCCGCGTGCGAAAGCTCTTGGCGCACAAAAGCGAGATTCGAAAGCTGCAGGAAGCGTCCCAGAAAGACGGCATGAGCCTTGTCCCGCTGGAGATTTATCTCAAAGACGGGCGCATGAAGCTGGAGCTCGCCATCGCCAAGGGCAAAAAGCTCTACGACAAGCGCCACACGACAGCGGAGCGCGACGCAGACCGCGAAATGGAACGACGGATCAAGGAGGACAGAACATGAGAAACCTGCCGTTTACGAAGGATGCCCTGGAGGCCATCGTAGAAAAATTCCCAACCCCGTTCCATCTCTATGACGAGGCCGGTATCCGCGCAAACGTGAAACGTCTCCAGGACGCGTTTTCCTGGAACGAAGGCTTCCGTGAATATTTTGCCGTCAAGGCGCTTCCCAACCCCGTGATCATGAAGCTGCTCTATGAGAGCGGCTGCGGCATGGATTGCTCCTCGATGACAGAGCTGATGCTCTCTCGCGCCATCGGCGTGACGGGGGAGGACGTGATGTTCTCGTCCAACGACACGCCGGCTTCGGAGTTTCGCCTTGCACGGGAGATGGACGTTTTGATCAATCTCGACGACATTACCCACATCGATTTTCTTGCGGAAAACGGCGGGATTCCCAAGACTATATGCCTGCGCTTCAATCCGGGCGGTGAGTTTCTGCTGGGCAACACCATCATGGGCAACCCCGGCGAGGCGAAATACGGCATGACGCGGGAGCAGCTTAGTGAGGGAGTCAGGAAGCTCCTATCGCTCGGTGCAACGGAATTTGGCTTGCATGCGTTCCTCGTGAGCAACACGACGGACGATGATTATTATCCCGCTCTGGCGAAGAAGCTCTTCAAGACCGCGGTCGAACTGCACGAGGAGACGGGCGCGAACTTCACGTTTGTCAACCTTTCCGGCGGTATCGGCATTCCGTATCGCCCATATGAAAAAGAGACGGATATCCGCTACATCGGCGAAGAGGTCAAGCACCAGTATGACCGCATCGTGACCCCCAGCGGGCTGAAGATTCGCATCTTCACGGAACTTGGGCGCTACATCACGGGACCGTTTGGGTATCTCGTTACCCGAGCGATCCACAAAAAAGAGACGCACAAGAAATATATCGGCGTGGATGCCTGCGCGGTCAACCTCATGCGACCTGCGATGTATGGCGCATACCACCACATCACCGTGATGGGAAAAGAGACAGATCCGCTTACGAACGTTTACGACGTGGTGGGCTCGCTCTGCGAAAACAACGACAAATTCGCAATCGACCGCCCGCTGCCGCGCACGGAACCTGGCGACCTGCTGGTTATCCACGACACGGGCGCGCATGGCTTCGCGATGGGCTACAATTATAACGGCAAGCTCCGAAGCGCGGAGGTGCTGCTCAAGCCCGATGGATCGGCGGAGCTCATCCGCCGCGCGGAAACGCCACAAGATTACTTCAACACGTTGGATGTGTTGAAATTGCCGCTGTAGCCGAGCGATGTAGACAAACAATACTCGATTATACCTGTTTCGTGTGTTAAGATAGAGATGCGTCTTGTTGTATGACGCATCTCTTTTTTTATTGCATTCATGATTTCTGCTCACGTAATCCGGGGGGTATTTTAGATGAAACAACGGTTGATCCACTTTTCGCGATATGTCGTTACATACTTATTGTTGGTTGCGTTTTGCGTAGGGTTACTGTTTTTATGTGGACTTGCGCCGCAGGATCGTGTGGAGGCAAACTATCTGCTCTCGCTGGATGAGATTGAGCCGGAGTGGGGCAACCCGAACGTGCTGCGACAAAAATGGGGATCATACTCCCTCGACGACTGGACGGAGGTCATCATCCTTTCGCTTTCAACCTATATGGATGTAAAGGCTTCGCCGGAGAGTGTGCTGAAAAACTCGTATCCGCTGGAGGATGATTTTACATTTCAGGACGCGCGCGACACGGTCAAAAGCCACGAGAAGGCAGACGTCTTTTACCCGCGCTATTGGCACGGCTTCCGTACCTATGTGCGCGTGTTGCTCTCTGTGATGGACTACGGCACCATGCGCACGCTGATCATGTGGACATTTTTCCTGTTGATGGGATTGTGCATACTCATGCTGGGTTTTCAGACACGCTCCATCTGGCCGCCGATGCTCTTTAGTGCGGCGATCTTGTTTATCAACCCTGTTGTGGTGAGTGCGCTGTTCCAGTTCAGCGGATGTTTTGTTGTCGCGTTCATCGGCATCCTGTTTGTGCCGATGCTGATGAAGAAACCGGAGCGCGCGCCAATGTTATTTATGATACTCGGCATGACGACGCAGTTTATCGATTTTTATACCGCTCCGCTGGTCACGTTTGGCTTGCCGATGCTTTGCTGGCTGATCTGTATTTGTTACGCCAAGCCGCAGGTGCGCGCAAAAGAGATGCTGCTTTTGATGTTGAAATGCATGGCCGTTTGGTTTGTGTCGTATTTTGCGATGTGGATCACGAAACTCATCCTCAGCAGTGTGTTCACTGACCAGAATGCGTTTGGCACCGCTTGGGAAGCGCTGGCTACGCATATCGGCGTGACGAAGCCCGAGGGAACGGAAGAGCTGTATGACAAGGGATTCGTGCTGGTCGCAGCGTTTAAGCACCTGTTCGACTGGCCGATGCTGTATCTCTCGGCCGGTGTCGCGATGATTGCGGCGGGATATATGGCGATCTTCCGCACAGATAGACACTCCTACCAGCGCGCGCTGGTGATGCTCACAGTCTCGATTACTCCCATCCTTTGGACGCTGGTGGCGACGGAACCGATGTATAAATGCATGCATTTTCAATATCGCATTCTGGCAGTCACGATGCTCGGCGGGTTCTACTTTTGGCTGATGAGCGTGAAGCGCGAGAAGCTGCCGGACCTGCACCTGAGCGAAGGGACGAGAATTGAAACATCGCGTGAAGGGAAATAGCACGGGGTTGTGTGAAACAGGGTTTCGGTGTATACTATGATTATATGGGGGCGAACCTGGTTTCGACGGGGATCGCCGATGTTGGATAAGCGAGCCGAAGCCCCGAGCTTCGTTAAAAGCGGGAACAGATTAAAGTAACTGACAAAAATACTTTAGCTGTCGCTGCTTAAGCAGTGACCGTTCGCCTGAGAAAACCTACTGTCTCAGATACGGGCGTCATTTAGGGTAGGGAACGAACCCGCTTAAGCTTTGCGGCGGGCCGGACTTATGAAGCTACTGAACCCGCTATCCTGACGGAGGGAGAGCGGCAGAGGGAATGTTAAATCACCGGATACGCTCGTAGAAAGTCTGGTTGAGGGGTTTTCGGACGGGAGTTCGATTCTCCCCGCCTCCACCAAATCAAATACCATCTATTGATAAAAGGAATTTTGTCAGCAGGTGGTTTTTTGTTTGCCCGAAAGTGCTTGATTTAAGCCATTTTCGGGCTTTGTGCTTTTGTGCTTGTAGCAATAGTTGGTGTTTTAGAATAGCCGTTTTCGGAGGATACTTGACACGAACTTGTGGCTGCCAAGTGCTTACTTTTAACGATTTGACCTCTTGGGGTGTGCATCTTTTAACGATTTACCTTGTAATCGTTAAAAGATACTGTTACGGCAAAAAACAGCCCGCCGATTGGCGAGCCGTAAATAGTTGAATGTTAAGCTGTGACTTCCGAGCCGTTTTTGAATCTGAATGTCATTGCACCATCTTGGTCGACCGTCACTTGGTCGATTACAGCAAGCCACAGTTTTTCGTCAAACTCGGCGATGGCAAGCGGGCGGCTCTCAATGTCTTTGATGAAGCCTTCGATGATTTTGCCCTTGCCAAGGCGTTCTCGCCTGATCGCTTCCAACTCGTCGACCTGCTCTGAAGCTTTACGGTGGCGTTCGAGATAGGCGTTGTTACGCTCCGTCCATTCCTTTTGGTCTACTGCCGATCGGGCATTTTCATAAATTGCTTTTCTGGATAGTTCGGTAACAACCTCAATCTCACGGAACAATTCCGTAAGCTCTGTATCAATTGCCGTGGTGTCACAAAGGACATTTTGAGCAAGTCTGCAGTCTTCAATCAGCCCATCGCGGTTATGCATCAGTTGATTGAATGCGTCTAAAAACCTTTCCTTGATCACTTCCTCGGTGATATGTGGCGTCTGGCATCCTTTTCCGGGGTTGCCGAGCCGTTTGTATTTATCATTACACTGCCAGACCTCTTTGCGGTAGGTCTTGTCGCCCTTATAACTTCCCCAGACCTTCTTACCGAAGCGACCGCCACAATCTCCACAGATAAGTCGGGATGCAAATATACTCGTGCTGCTTGTGGGTCTGCCGAGGTTCTTACGTCGCTCTATTTCAAGCTGAACGGCGTCGAACTCATCAGGTTCGATAATGGCGGGATGGCTGTTCTCGACGTAATACTGCTGAACCTGTCCTTCGTTCTTGACCATTTTCTTCGTGAGGAAGTCTGCACAGAAAGTCTTTTGCAGTAGGGCATGGCCTTTATATTTCTCGTTGGTCAGGATTGATTGAACCACCGCCGTTTGCCACGTTTTCTTACCTGCAGGTGACGGAATGTTATGACGTTCGAGGTGTTTGGCAATTGCCGAGAATGTCTTGCCCTCCATGTAGAGACGAAAGATGAGGCGAACAATTTTTGCTTCGGCAGGAACTATTTGCGGTAGGCCGTCCTCACCTTTCTCGTAGCCGAGGAATTGTTTGTACGGAAGGCTGACCTTGCCGTCCGCCATTCGCTTGCGCTGACCCCAAGTCACATTCTCTGAAATGGAGCGGCTTTCTTCCTGCGCCAAACTGCTCATAATTGTAATAAGTAACTCGCCTTTGGAATCCAGCGTATAGATGTTCTCTTTTTCAAACCAGACTTCCACGCCTTTTTCCTTGAGTTTGCGAACGGTTGTGAGACTATCTACTGTGTTTCTGGCAAAGCGACTGACTGATTTTGTGACGATGAGGTCTATGCCGCCCTCCAGAGCATCAGCTACCATCTGATTGAAGCCATCGCGTTTCTTGGTGGTGACCGCAGAAATCCCTTCGTCCGTGTAGACGGTCACAAATTCCCAGTCTTCTCGGCTCTGGATGAGTTTTGTGTAGTAATCAACCTGCGCTTCATAGCTTGTAAGCTGCTCGTCGCTGTCGGTGGAAACCCTTGCGTAAGCCGCCACGCGACGCTTGACAGCGTTCGACTTTGACTGCGCCGACAAAGCTGGAGCGGTGGCAGGGATAACTCGTATATTAGCCATTGTCCGTACCTCCCAGCGCCCGTTCTCTTGCGGTTTGCCGCATCTCGTCAGTCCAGCTCTCTCGTCGGGAGCGATTTTCCCATGTAGATGTTTGCTCTGTGCCGTCTTTAAAAGTAAATACCAGGACGCCGTCGTCGGGGACTGCTATCGCTGTGATCTTCCCCGATAATACATCGGGGTCGTACACAGCAAGCCCTAACACTTCGGTGCATTTCTCTTTGAGTATGTCCTCGGGTATTCGCTTGGCGGCACATTCGTGCTTTCCTCGGTAAGTGTAGGTAGCGCAAGCCCAAACCACCTTGGCATATTTTGTGCCCACGCCGCTTACCTTTTTGCGGAATTTTGCTCCACACTTTTTACAGGTGATTAGTCCCGAAAATTCGCTGAATGTCAGCTTCCGGGGATGATTAGCTTTTGCTGCCCGCCGGGCCATCTCAATCTGAACCGCCTCGAAGGTCTCGCGGTCGATAATAGCTTCATGTGAACCCTCGACATAGTATTTCGGCAGCTCACCGCTGTTTGACTTCCATTGCTTTGTAAGGTGGTCAGTGATAAAGCCCTTTTGCAAGCACGTATCACCGATGAATTTCTCGTTCCCCAGAATAGAGCCTATGCTCGAACGTATTATGAGACTGAGAGCCACTGTGGTCGGTGAATGTTCCCCTGAAACTGCAGACATTATTACCCAGAGGCAAGAACGGATTGCAAACCAAAAAGCTGAGATTGCCGAACGTAATATGAGGTTCTTCTTGGAGCAGGAAGCCCAGATGGAGGCTTATACCGAAGATCTGAAAGACGGCTTGCAAAAATATCTAAAAGCGGCAAGGAAAGAAATCGCTGAAAAGAAAAAAGAGCGCCGAGCATTAAAAGATGTCGGCACTCTTGAAGAAATGTTGGATAAATCGGCTGAAATAAACAAACTCGAAACAGCACTGAAGAAGAAGCAACGCGAACTCTACGATGAAGAAGATAGGTTAGAGCGTGAGCGTGATGCTTTCTTGGAAGATATCCGCAGCCGCCTAAACGGAGAGATTGAAACTGAAACGATAATGACATTCTCGTTTGAGATTGTATAACTGGAGGAATACGATATGCAGAAACTGGAGTTAACATGGATTGGCAAAGGAGAAGAACCGGCTGTTGAGCCGCGTATACTTTTGCATGACTCATCAAAAGATTATGGTGATCCTGCCGCTGAGAACATGCTCATACATGGGGATAACCTGCTTGCACTAAAAGCATTAGAGCAGGATTATGCTGGGCAGGTAAAGTGTATTTATATCGATCCTCCGTATAACGTAGATGCGATGAACGAACATTATGAAGATTTTGTCGAGCATTCAGTTTGGCTTAGTAGAATGATGCCAAGACTAAGAATTTTGAGGAATTTGCTAAGCGAAGAAGGGTGTATTTGGATACAAATAAGCGATGAAGAGCAGGCATATTTAAAAGTGATATGTGATGAGGTTTTCGGTAGAAGAAACTTTGTCAATATGATTTCTGCTAATATGAAAAATATAGCAGGTGCTTCTGGTGGTGGCGAGGATAAGCGTCTAAAAAAGAACTGTGAGTATATCCTTGTTTATGCGAAAAATTATGATACGCTCCCTCTTTTTAAGGGTGCTTATGAGTATACGCCTATAGATATCCTTGTGCAGCAATATCGTGAGAACGGCGTGAGTTGGAAATACACCTCGGTTTTGGCAAACGAAGGTGAAAAAGTCTATGTGGGTTCTACAAAAGATGGAAATGGTGATGAAATAAAAATATATAGAAGAGACAATTTTGAAATTTCCAGCATAGCATCACTGATGAAAAAAGAGGGTCTAACCGAAAGAGAAGCTTATTACAAATACAGCGAAATGCTCTTTGAAGCAAAAGATGCTCAATCATCTATTCGACAAAGAGTAATAGATGCAAAGAAAGAGTTTAAGATTGATAGTGAT
This sequence comes from Christensenella sp. UBA7703, assembly GCA_002482505.1. Lineage (GTDB taxonomy): Bacteria > Bacillota > Clostridia > Christensenellales > CAG-138 > UBA7703. The sequence continues at coordinate 43,381 of DLGD01000006.1, forward strand.
TTGATTTCAATTGAATATGTTCCCAAAAGTGGAAGAAATAAGGGCACAGTTTACGAACAGTTTTATAAAGGTGATAAATGTCGACTTTTTGCATGGTTAAGAGATGTAGGTGAAATGATAGATGGCGTGTTTCATAAAAAAGATTTGCAGGGCACTTATTGGGACTTTACTGCTAACATCAATAATCTTACAAAAGAAGGTAATGTTGTTTTCCCTCATGGGAAAAAGCCAGAAAGACTTTTAGAGCGGATCTTCTCCATGACCACTAATCCCGGTGATGTTGTTCTTGATAGTTTTCTGGGCTCTGGGACAACAGCTGCAGTTGCCCATAAGATGGGACGTAAATATCTTGCAATTGAATTAGGTGAGCATTGCTTTTCACATTGTCTTCCACGATTAAAAGCCGTGGTAGACGGCGAGCAAGGTGGTATTTCTAAAGCAGTGGAGTGGCAAGGCGGCGGCGGGTTTAAGTTTTACGAGCTTGCTCCTACCTTAATTGTAAAGGACAAGCATGGTAACCCCGTCATCAGCGATAAATATAACGCTCAGATGCTTGTTGCAGCGATCGCTAAACTAAACGGATACACCTATGCTCCCAACCCTGATGTTTATTGGAATCAAGGTGCCAGCCAAACAGGCAGTTACATTTATGTAACGACCGAATATCTCACGGCAGCACAGCTTGACGAAATTTCCAGTGACCTGCCGGATCATGAGCGATTACTTATCTGCGCTCCTGCTTTCGATGTAGGTCTTGGCAAGCGATATGAAAATATTAATGTCCGAAAAATCCCGCAATCGGTACTGGACAAATGCGAGTACGGCGCAGAGGACTACAACCTGAATATTATTAATCCGCCGGAACTTGATGCTGATGAATGGGAGGATTTTGAAGATGCTTAGAGAGCCATATTCAGCTAAATCATACTCTTACAACTCAAAATATATCGACAACCGCCTTGCCCTCCGCCCACCGCAGAAGGAGAGCTTGGAGCGGTTTGCTCGTATTGTGGATATTCTATCTCTCTCGAAAACTCCTAACTTGGATGCGGAACTTACAAGTATCCGTGAACTGTTCCCGACGCTGTCCAGTTTCGAACGGGATTTTCCATCGATATGCTTCGCACTTGCCACAGGCATAGGAAAAACTCGTCTAATGGGTGCGATGATAGCTTATTTGCATTATGAAAAGGGAGTAAAGAACTTCTTCGTGATGGCTCCCAATCTCACGATTTATAAAAAGCTAAAAAATGATCTTGGAAATCAAGCTCACGAGAAATATGTTTTCCACGGACTGGATAAATTCGTTAATCCACCGCGCATCATAGACGGCGATAACTACGATGAGTTTCGCCAAGCCTCACTTTTTGATACTAACATTACTATTAACATTTTCAATATCAGCAAACTAAACTCTGAAAGCGGACGTATGCGTCGATTGCAAGAGGTTCTTGGGCAGTCCTATTTCTCGTACCTGCAATCTCTGCCCGACCTCTGCATTTTTATGGACGAGAGCCACCACTACCATGCAGACAGAGGATTTGAAACCATAAATGAACTCCAACCGATACTCGGAGTGGAACTCACCGCAACCCCACAGATTCAAAAAGGCGCAAGGAAAATCGACTTTAAAAATGTGGTATACGAATACTCCCTTGCTCACGCTTTAAATGATGGGCTGTTCGTAAAAGTTCCCGCTGTTTTCACGCGCCGTGACTTCCGGCCTGAAGAATACACTCCACAGCAGCTTGACCGCGAAAAACTCAATGATGGCATTCGTCTGCACGAGGAAACGAAGAGCAGGCTGGATGTCTATGCCCGTTCCCACGGCAAATCTTTAGTAAAGCCGTTTGTGCTTGTTGTCGCAAAAGATACCAACCACTCGCGGGAAATCCGTGATTACCTTATTTCAGATGCTTTTTTTCATGGCTACTACAAAGATAAGGTTCTTGAGATCAATTCATCCCAACGTGGAGCAGAAAAGGATGAGAATATCGAGTTGCTCCTGTCTTTAGAGTTGACTACGAATATGATAGAAATCGTTATCCACGTCAATATGCTTAAAGAAGGCTGGGATGTGACGAATCTATATACAATTATCCCGCTCCGCGCCTCAGCGTCCGAAACGCTAACCGAGCAAACCATTGGACGCGGGCTTCGTCTGCCTTATGGTCAACGAGCAGGTGTGGATGAAGTGGACAGGCTCTCCATCGTCAGCCATGACCGCTACCAAGCTATCGTTGACCTTGCCAAAGACCCGAACTCACTTGTCCGAAAGGTTTACTATATCGAAGAGCAGGATATTCCTGATAACGATAATGAGCGTGAGACCGTGCCGCTGCCGACCGTATACGACACACTGACTTCTGGCGACAGCTTTACCCAGCAATTAGAGTTAACCCTGCGTGAAACTGCACCTGAATATGTTGCGCAGAAAACGCCTTGTCAAACAATGCAGATTGCAAGCATTGTACAGAGCATAACCGCTAAAACCGTGGTCGAGGTTAATAGGCAGGTGCGAAATATTAATGCTATAAACGATGAAAATATCCGCAAAACGGTTCACAACAGCATTGTTTCACAAATTATGCAGCAGCTGCCGGAACTTGGATTAAAGAAGGAAGACCTCGCAGCGGTTGTTGAAGTAGCTATAGAAACATGCGCCCAAGCCCTAACGGAAAATGTAATCCCGATTCCGCAATCCGTTGTTCAACCCCATACAGAAGTAAAACGAGGTTTTTATGATTTCAAGTTGGACACGAGTAATATGCGTTGGCATCCCTCTGACGACACCATGCTTGGGACAGAGCTGCAAGAAGGCGGCGAAACTTTCACTATGGAAATAGGAACAGTAGCCTTTTCCAAGGTTGACACGGTAGAGAACGAGATAGTTCGCCATATTATCGTTCATGATAATGTAGATTATGCAAGCTGTGCTGACCTCATATATTCACTTATCGCAGACGCTAAAGGGCACTTTTTGTCGTACTTGAAAGAAGAAGAAACCGATAAAGTAATGAGAGACAGGCAACGCACTATTGCCGAAATAATCTATGTTCAGATGAATGAACATTTTTATAAAGAAGAGGTCAGCTACAAAGCTGCGAATATGCGTCCGTTTACTCGCATTGAACCGAGTTTTGGCGGTAAATTCAAAACAGATGAAGTATACGATTTACGCGCATCTCTTGTGCCTTCAGAGGTTAAATCGAAAATTTTCAGTGGCTTCAGGAAAGCCGGGCATACATTGTATAAATTTGATAGCGACACAGAGCGCACCTTCGCTATTGTGCTTGAGAATGATGATGTTGTTTTAAGATGGCTTCGCCCTGCACCGCGCCAATTCAATATTTACTGGGGTCAAAGCGGCGCAAGTCGGTATGAACCTGACTTTGTTGTTGAAACCGCTGACTCAATTTATATGTGTGAGCCAAAGGCCAGTAAGAACATGAAAGATGCAGACGTTCTCGAGAAAAAAGAAGCGGCTGAAGAGTATTGCCGTGCGGCTACTGAATTCAATTCTGAAAACGGCGGCAAGCCATGGAAGTATCTCTTGATTTCACATGACGAGATACGCCTACAGTCAAGTTTTTCTTACTTGGCGAAAAACGCAACCTATGAGCAAACAACAATTGGCTAACTATCTGGCAAAGGAGCATATGCATGAAATTTTTCCATTTATCCGACTTGCATCTCGGCAAGCGTGTCAACGAATTTTCCATGTTAGAAGACCAGTGGGATATCCTGCAAAAGATCGTTACGCTTGCCAAAGATAATAAACCTGATGCCGTTTTTATAGCCGGTGATGTCTATGATAAATCCATGCCTATTGTGGAAGCGGTGCAATTGCTGGATAGATTTCTTGTATGGCTTAATGAACTGGAGATAGCTGTTTTCATCGTTTCAGGCAACCATGACAGCGCAGAGCGGGTGGCTTTTGGTGCAGAACTTTTAAGAAATAGTAATGTGCATATTGTGCAGTCTTACAGCGGTAGAATGAACCCTATATCGATAAAAGATGAATTCGGCGATATTTATGTGTGGATGCTTCCCTACCTCAAGCCTTCCATCGTTCGTAGGCATTTTTCTGATAAAGACATAAACTCGTACTCAGATGCCGTTGCCGCCGCTTTAAGCAGTGCCACAATGGACCTAACCGAGAGGAATGTCCTCATAGCGCACCAATTTGTAACAGGTGCAATCACAAGTGAATCTGAAGAAATAATGGTAGGCGGCTCTGAGAACGTCAATGGTGCGCTATTCGACTCTTTTGATTATGTCGCACTTGGGCACATTCACCGTCCACAAAATATCGGACGCCCTACGCTAAGATATAGTGGGACTCCGCTTATGTATTCGTTTTCGGAGGCAAACCACTCAAAATCAATCACTGTTGTGGAAATGGGCAGAAAAGGTGAAGTAGAAGTTTCCGAGTTGCCATTAACTCCTACCCGTACGATGCGTGAAATTCGCGGAACTTACAATGAAATAATGAACCGTGACAATTATCGCAATACCAACACTGAAGATTATATTCGTATTATCCTGACAGACGAACAAGACGAGCCAGAAGCAATGGCAAAGCTGCGGAATGTTTATCCTAATGTTATGCGTGTGGAATACGACAACAAGCGTACACGCGCTGCCAGTTCACTTGAAACCGTAGTATCTACTGATAAAAAGGCACCGGCAGAACTTTTAGGAGAGTTCTTTGAAATGCAGAATGGTAAGCCAATGAGAGAAGAGCAGATAAAATATACAGAAAATCTGTTTGCCGAGATTTGGGAGGAGGTTATTTCCGTATGAGACCCCTTAAATTGACGATGTCTGCATTTAGTTGTTATGCCGACAAACAGATTATCAATTTTGAAACTCTGGGAGCGGAAGGATTGTATCTAATCGCCGGTGACACCGGATCAGGTAAAACAACGATTTTTGATGCCTTAACTTTTGCTCTCTATGGGGAAACAAGTGGCGACAATAGAGATGCAGGGATGCTCCGAAGCAAATACGCACAAGCGGATGCTGAAACCTATGTCGAGTTTACCTTTCAGTACCATGATAAGTTATACACGATAAAACGCAATCCGGCTTACACTCGTGCAAAACAACGGGGCGATGGAACAACTGAAGAAAAAGCCGATTGCGAATTACATATGCCAGACGGTCGAATTGTTACGAAACTGAGGGAAGTCAATTCAAAGGTTGAGGAAATTCTCGGCATTAACCGCGAGCAGTTTGTCCAGATTGCGATGATAGCGCAAGGCGAGTTCCTAAAAGTCCTTCACGCCAGCACCGAAGAGCGCATGGAGATATTTCGTAAAGTTTTCTACACAGATGCTTACAAAACCTTTCAAGACAGAGTCAAGAAAGATACAAGCGGACTCGCTCAAGAGCTTAAAGAGCAACGGCGTAACTACGAATATAACCTCGGCAATATTCAAGTTGATTCTAATGATGATGAAAACAAACAGAAACTCTCAGATGCTAAGTCAGGTCTTATATTGGAAGATGATGTCATTGAATGGCTCAACCAGGTTATTTTTGCTGATAATGAAGTTTTTTCCGCGAACGAAAAACTGCTTACAGAAGTCGGTGCTAAACTGGCTGAGATAAACCAAAAAGTCGGACAAGCAGAGCAGGACAAAAAAGCGCGGGACACTTTGAAAACTGCGCAAGACCGCCTACCAGCTGAAACAACCGCTCAGGCCGAAGCTGAGTCGGCTTTAAAGGCGGAGAAAGAAAAGCAGCCGGAGTACGAAGGCGTAAAAACTCAAATAGCTGAAATAGAGAAGTCTTTACCCAAGTACCAAGAATTGCAGACTCTTATTGATACTATAACGGCGAACGAAGAAAAGCTTTCTGTTGAAAGTAAAAACGTCGAAAACCAACTAAAACAACAAGGTACTGACGCAGCTGCTCTTGAAACTGCCAAAGTAGAACGGGACTCGTTATCGGATGCCGCAGCCAAAGCCGAAGCATTACGCAGTCAACAGGACGCTATAACGACAAGACAAAGCAGACTCAAGGTATTGGCAACCTCGCTGGATGATTATGGCTCACTACTCGTTAGCCTTAAAACGGCACAAGAGGATTACACTGCAAAGTCTACAGTCGCAAAGATAAAAAGAGATGAATATGAAGCTTTCAACAAGGCTTACCTTGACGAGCAAGCAGGTATATTGGCGGCGGAACTGGAAGTTGGGCGGCCATGTCCTGTTTGTGGATCAATCGAACATCCTGAGCCTGCTGTTTTGTCGCCCAAGGCTCCTACAAAAGAGGTGCTTGATAAAACAAAGAAATTTGCTGAAACCGCTGATACGGAAATGGCAACTGCCAGTGGCTTAGCAAATAATTTAGGAGGGCAAGTCGATACCAAGCGAGATGAGATCAAAGTAACAGCAGCATCGCTACTTGGTGAAACACCGTTCGATAATATCCCAATAGTCTTAAAAAATACATTGGCTGAGTTAGAAGCTCAACTGGTAGGCATAGGTGAGCAACTTGGAGAACAGGAAAAAAGAATGGATCGCAAAAAGGAACTTGATGAAGCGATACCGCTTTCTGAAGAAAATCTTGTGAAAGTCGGCGAGGCTCTTGGTAAAGCAAAAGAACAAGTAGCTATGCTGACCACTCAGATTGAAGCTGATTCTAAAATGCGAGATAAACAGGCTGCAGAACTCAAATTCAAGAGTGAAGCTGATGCAAAAGCGGAAATATCTACCCTCACTATTAAAAAGAAAAAATATGAAGATACGCTTCAAACTGCCCAAACCATATTTGATGCGGCAAAAACAAAAGCTGATGGCACAGCAACAGAGATTCAGACATTACAAGCACAGCTTGGTGATTCAAAGCCCCTGGATTTAGATGCACTAAAACAAGAAAAGGAATCTATCGAAAACTCGCAGCGTGTATTGGGAGAAAGCAACCGTATTATTAGCACTCGAAATTCTACCAATCAAACCACTCTGAGAGCTATCACAAAAACATCAGATACCATCCGTGAGCTCGAAACTCACTACAAATGGATGAAAGAGATCTCTGACACGGTAAATGGGGATATTAGTGGAAAAGAAAAAGTTAAACTGGAAACGTATATCCAAGCAGCATACTTCGATAGAATAATTGCACGGGCAAATATTCGGCTGTTACAAATGTCAAGTAACCAGTATGAATTGAAGCGGCGTGATGTTAGCGGTAAGCAAGGACAAAGTGGCTTGGACTTAAATGTTATAGACCACTATAACGGTTCTGAACGTGATGCCAAAACTCTCTCAGGTGGTGAGTCGTTTATTGCTGCTTTGTCACTTGCACTCGGTCTTTCTGACGAAATACAAAACAACGCTGGTGGCATAAGATTTGATTCAATGTTCGTGGATGAAGGATTCGATACATTAGACGAAACAAAGTTAACCCAAGCTATGCAGACGTTAATGAGCCTATCGAAGACCAGCCGACTCATCGGTATCATATCTCATGTACCCGGGCTTAGTGAAAAAATAGACCGAAAAATCTTAGTGACAAAAGAGCGTACTGGTGGCAGTAAAGCAGAACTGATTTTGAACTAAATTGATATATTTGAACGTGAAGTGATATGGCAGACCACCAATGACTGATGGGGGTAACGAAATTATGGCCGGTAAAAATATGAATTATTTTCTTATGGACAGCGCCCCAAATGGGCGCATCAAGTGTACACTTGCCAATTGGACAGGGGTTGCCTATAAGATTCCACGGGTAAAGCTTGTGGACTGCAAAAATATTGATTACCTAAAACAGAGTGGTGTTTACTTTCTTTTTAGTAAAGGAGATGGTGACAAGCCATTAGTTTACGTAGGTCAATCCGGAACTCGAAAAAATGGAGAAGGAATTTTGAACCGTTTGAAAGAGCATCACGCCTCCCCGAAACTGGGGCTTGAAGATTGGTATGAAGCAATCGCCTTTACGACTTCAAATAATATTTTTGGTGCAACGGAGATTAGCTGGCTTGAAAATCGATTCTTTGCACTTGCCGTAAATGCTAATCGTTACGAAGCTAAGAACGGAAATGAGCCAAATGCAGGAAATGTCACAGAAGAAAAAGAGAGCGAACTTGAAGAGTATGTAGACTATGCCAAAATCGTAATGGGAGTTCTTGGACATTTGGTACTTGAGCCCTTAGTTCAAAATCGAACAATGCAGAATGCAGCGTGTAAAGAGAGCGATGACTACCTTGAATTTTCTATGGAGCAAAAAATGCAGAATAGTGGAATGACAGTAAACGCAAAATGCAAACGCTCGAGTGAAGGATATATAGTTTTACAAGGCAGTGTTATCAATTCTAAAACTAATGAAAAAACTTGCTCAGGGGTAGCTAAAAAGGCTCGGGTCAGTGCAAAGGTAGATGAAAACAATGTGCTCTTAGAGGATGTGCTATTTTCATCACCATCGGCTGCTTCTATGTTTGTAACGGGTGCAAGTTCAAACGGATATACTGCTTGGAAAACGGCTGATGGCAAAACCTTAAAGGATGTTGAGACAAGCGAGGCGGATGAATTATAAAAAACCACATGTAAGTAGGAGGTTTTAGACTTGAGCAACGCAGAAACCATTATGCAATACTGCCGTATGGTCAATATGCCGGTAACGGCAAAACAAATCCTTGATGCCCGTTTCCCTGGGAAGCCGCAGCCTTATATAAACTCCACGATCAATGATCTTGTTCAAAATAAAAAACTCGTGCGCAATGATGAAGTCAGACCATACACAGTTCGGCTCCCTATGGACGGCGAAGTTATTCCCGAACCGAAGGATTATTCAAGGAGTAACCGAAGTGTACCGACCAAAACGTGGAGTGATATCGAGATGCCTTTTACACGATTCACAAAGGAAGAACTGGACGAGACCGCCAAACGTGTAAACAGAGATCCGCGGTATGGTGAAGAAGGTGCAATTATAAATAGCTGCCTTAATAAGTTTCCTCAAAATGTGGACAGTGACATTATTGCAATGAAAATCGCCTTGATTGATATGACGAACTCCACGAACTTAAATAAACATTTGAGCAAGATTTATTTGACAAGATTGATTGAAAAAATAAAAAGCTGCAATTTTGACGAACGGGTGGCTAAGGGCGATATTTCCTTAGTTGGCGAATTGGCGAAGAATGAAATTAACCTTTTTTCATTTTTCAGCAAGTATTGCCTGTACCATAATTTCTATGTTTACCAAAATGACGATTATGTAATATTCGATGGTGTCATGCAAAATCATGTCGGTCAGTTTCTTTCTCATTACGAATATAAAGGCAAAATATACAAAGCATCACAAATCAAAAACTGTATTGAAAAAATGCGCCAGACTTATGACTACATGGGATATTTAGCGCTGATAGATTCAATCCTTGAGCGAAACAATATACATAGCAAAGGTCGACACAGAAAATTTGACTGGTTTGTGTGGTATAACAACCGATAGTCCAATGGGGCAACTATTAGGGGTGTGCAAAAGCGGTGCATCTTTTAACGATTTGATTTGAGCGGTGCATTTTATCAATAGTTAGTTCCTTTGCCAAAAAACAGACAGACCCTTTTCGGGTCTGTCTGTTTTTTACGCGTGCATAACGCTCTGCTTAGAAGGACATCTCATCCTCTTTGTAGACCAGATGCCACTCTTTTCGGAGCTGGTCAATCATACGCGCGATTGCCAATGTTTCATCCAGCGGCATCTCCGGTGCTTCTTTGCGTCCATCGAGGAAATGTTGCTGAACGGCAGCCGCTTCAAATTCAAACCCGGACGCCGCATACGGTTGATCGAACCCCTCGCGATTCGGCGAGATTCCAACATCCGTTTCCCCCCAGGGTGCAAGCTCAACTCTGCTTGGATGCCACCATCCGTCGCCGAACAATACAGAGCCTTCGCTTCCGCCGATGAACACTTGGTTGTTTAGCTTGAGCCCAATTGCATCCGATAACACTGCAATGCGCCCATCCGCATATTCAAACGTAAAGGTGTTGAATTCGTCAACGCCGTTTACGATCGTGGCCGCCGACGAGACTTTAACGGGATTCGCACCAAACATTGCAAACGCCAGCGCAAGAGGATAAATACCGACATCCAGCAGCGCGCCGCCCGCCATATCGTGCGAAAAACGCCATTGCTTCTTATTGGCGCTGCCATCATAGCCGAAGGTAGCTTGAATCACTTTCGGCTGTCCGATTCTTCCTGAACGCACCCACTCCAACCCTTTCTGAAACGCCGGGAAAAACCGCGTCCACATGCCTTCCATGAAGAAAACGTTTTTCTCACGCGCTTTGGCGATCATCTTTTCGGTCTGCGCCGCGTTCACGCCGAGCGGTTTTTCACAGATCACCGCAAAGCCCGCCTCCAAAAACAGCATCACGTTTTCGTAGTGCTGCGGGTGAGGGGTCCCGATATAGATGATGTCAAGATCGGTGTCCTTTGCCATATCCTGATAGCTGCCATAGCTTTTGGTAATATCAAACCGCTGTGCGAATGCTTTTGCACTGTCCATATTGCGTGACGCAACAGCGCTTATCTGCGCATGTTCCACCACCTGCAAGCCCTGCGCAAACTGCGCGGAGATATTACCGGTTCCAACGATTCCCCATTTTACCTGTTTCATTTATATTCTCCTTTTGCGTTTGTCGAGCGGGGTATTCTTTTCAATCAGCGTGCGGATTATTCCAGTGATTCATCCATTATACCAAGAAAGCGAGCGGTTTGTATCGGCTGATCATAATAACAGATTTGCTGTATGCGGGAGAAAAACCGCAAAACCCACTAAAAGCCTTTTGAAAAGAAATCATCAAACATCTGCAAATACTGTTCGTGAAACATACTGTTCTTTCGCCACACCATTGTAAAATGGTTGCTGAGCGAAAAATCCTCCAGCTCGACAACGCGGAGTGTTCCCGTCGCCAGCTCCTCCGCAACCGCCGCTTCATATAGAAACGTGATGCCGCAGCCGGCCGCAACGAGGGATTTGATCGCACGTATGCTGCCGATTTCGATCACGCGCGAAAAATCCGCAATCGAGCCGTTTTTCTCTTGCAGATAGCGCTCCAGAATCTCCCGCGTGCCGGAGCCCGACTCTCTGACGATCAGGCAGGATTCAAACAGCGCGCCCAGGGATATGGCTTGATTGCCCGAAAAGAAATTGCTTGCGCAGACCGCGACAAACCGCTGTTCGGAAAAGACTTTGTAATCATAGTCCGATTTGCGGAAATAACCTTCCACGAGCGCAAAATCCAGCTCGCCCAGATCGATTTTGTTCAGCAGTGTCTCCGTGTTCTCCACGAGCATGCAGAGGTCTGTGTTCTGCTCCCGCTCAAGATAGCGAACCAGCGTATCGGGTATGAAATAATCGCCGATGGTACGCGTTGCGCCAAAGGTGCGCTTGGTGCGCGCGCCGGATTGCAGCCGCTCGCGCAGGATGATTGTATCGTGCATCATGGTGGTTGCGGATTTTCTCAGCAGCACGCCGGCCTCGGTCAGGCAGAGCTTCTTACCTTCGTAAGAGAAGAGCTTTACTTGATACCGCTCCTCCAGAAAGCGGATGTGCTGGGACACCGCAGGCTGCGTGATATGCAGCTCTTTTGCGGTTTCGGTGAAGTTAAGCAGGCGGCAAGCGGTTAAAAATGTTTCTATACGAAAATCGAGCATGTGGATATGCCCCCACAAACATAAATATATCTTATCATATAATCAAAATAGATAAATTTCAATATGGTTCGATTGGTGCTAAAATAGCATGGTTGAAGCAAGAGAAATGAGAGAAAACGAATGAGTTGGATCAAAACAAACGCATTGGGGATACTGGTTTGCGGGTTGATCGCGGCTGTTGCATGGCTGCTTGGGGCATGGGTGCCCGTTGTCGGAGGACCCGTGTTTGCCATTGCGCTTGGCATGATTGCGGCGCTGCTATTCAAGACAAATGAACGCCTGCGTGCGGGGATTTCATTCACCTCGAAAAAGGTGCTGCAATATGCGGTCATCCTGCTTGGGTTTGGGATGAATCTTTCGGTAATCGTCAAGACGGGGATTCAATCGCTGCCGATCATTCTTTCGACGATTGCGACGTCTCTACTTGTCGCGTTTGCGCTGTATCGGTGGATGAAGATTCCGACCAACACTGCGATTCTAATCGGTGTTGGTTCTTCGATCTGCGGCGGCTCCGCCATCGCCGCAACCGCGCCGGTGATCGGCGCGGACGACGAGGAGATTGCGCAATCGATCTCCGTCATCTTCCTCTTTAACATCGCGGCGGCGCTGATCTTCCCGACGCTGGGTGGGCTGCTGCATCTTTCGGACTATGGGTTCGGGTTGTTTGCGGGCACGGCGGTCAACGACACCTCCTCTGTCACGGCGGCGGCTTCGGTTTGGGACGCGATCCACCAGTCCAACGCGCTGGAGACCGCGACGATTGTGAAGATGACGCGTACGCTCGCGATTTTGCCGATCACACTCGTACTCGCGCTGCACCGCGCGAAAAAAGAGGCGGGCGCGGGGGTGAACTGAACCCCGAGAAACGGA
>DLGD01000027.1 GCA_002482505.1 Christensenella sp. UBA7703
CGCTCCCGCGTGGGGAGCGACTGCGAGAGCTTGTGTATAACTCTCAGTAAACAACTACATCTAGGAATTAAGCAAGAAAACTTGGGAAAATTGACAGAGAAATCTGTAAGGAACGCTCCTTTCTTGGTGCGAAAGTGCCGGGGGTTTCATGTACACTTATGGTTCGCACCGCGTGGCGCTTTAAACGATCAGGATGTCGTTCGGGTCATAACCGGCTTTTACGCCGAAGTGCTGAATTTTGTTTTCGTAGTGGTTACCAATCAGGTAAAAGCGGAGGCTATCTTTGCTGCTGTCAATCAGCTCGCAAAGCTTCGCTTGGAGCATGACAAGCTGTGCCGAATCCAGCGAGCACTCGAAAACGGAATTTTGTACACGTTGGCCATAGTTGACGCATTGCTTGGCGACCTGCCGTAGACGGCGCTGCCCTTCTTTGGTTTCGGTATTGACGTCATACGTAACTAGCACCATCATCACACATCACCTACTTCCAGAAGAACGGGGGGTAAGCATCCAAGTCCCCGCGCAGATACCGCGCGAGCAAAACCGCCTGAATGTGTGGCGCAAGCCCCCACGGGATCTTTTCGTTGAGATATGGATGGAGAATGATCTCCTGCTTTCGGCTTTGCCAGGCGTTGATGACGGCTTTTCTGCCGGAATCGTTGAGATACACCGCACCGTTTTCCTTACAGTCAAAGTCCTTTGCCGAAATTGTACGTGTGTTGATCATCGTTACGGCAAGCCGGTCGCAAAACAGCCCACGAAACTCCTCCATGAGATCGAGCGCAAGCGAGATGCGCCCCGGACGGTCACGATGCAGAAAACCGACATATGGGTCGAGCCCCGCTTGCTGGAGCGCGGCAGCACACGTGTTGGAGAGCAACGCGTAGAGAAAAGAAAGCATTGCGTTGATACGATCCGTCGGCGGGCGGCGATTGCGGTTTTTAAACCGGAAGCGTTCGTCGTCAATGAGTATCATCTGATCAAGATGCGAGAAGTAACGCTCGGAAGCGGAGCCTTCCAGCCCACGCAACACTTCCAGATCATCGCAAGCGGCGATTGCCTTCATTTGTTCCGCAAGAGCGCGGCAGGATTCCTTGATGGAAGGCACATCGACCCGCTGCGGATGGTCCCGCGTGACGCGCTCCAGAATCCAGCGGCTATTATACACCTTAGCGAGGATGAATGAACGCGCGATCTTTGCGCTTTCGGTGGGATCGTCCGAGAGACGATATTGCAGCTTGCGCAGTAGGACATTACCGTTTTCGTTTGCGCTTGCTGCGGCAAGGAAACGGCCGTTTGCCGAAAAATAACTCAGCCGGATGCCGCGTTCCGCACAGGCGCCCATCAGCGCCGGGCTCGTACCCTTATAGCCAAAATAGGCGATGCTTTCCAACGTATGAAGCGGCAAGCGGAGTTTTTCTTCCTCTCCAAGCAGGACGACCACGTTTTCACCGTCCAGCGCGAGATAGGTCTCCGGCGTGGTGACGTAGAGCGTGTTGAGCAGTTTTCTCATGTTGCAGTGTCCTCCGTTTGGCGCAGAATGTCCGAAAGATAGGCGGAAGCTGCGCGTGTTTTTTCCAACTCCGGCAGACAGATTTCCCGTAGAGAACAGCTTTTGCAGCCGGGGCGTTTCTTGACGCGCGGGGTGTAGCCTCTGGCATATAGCCGGTGCATCTCTTCAAACATTGCCATGACGCGTGCGCGAAGCTCTGGCGTGAGAGGAACCTTCGTCCGCCGCCGCACCTCGGCGTAGTAGAGATAGCCTTCCGGAATATCGCAGCAGAGCATACCTTCTAGGCAGATCGCCTGCGCGCAGAGCTGCAACTCGTCCGCCTCTTTTGCATCGCCATCGCCGTGTTTATACTCCACCGGGACGGGGAGCCACTTGCCCTCCCGTCCCGTGATGGATACGCCGGATTCGCTGCGAGTAAACTCTACCACATCGCAAAACCCGCGGATGCCGAGCTTTGCCGAGCAGATGGGCATTCCGTGCGAGAGAATGCGATCGCCTCGCTTCTCGTCTGCCATCGGGTCGTGCGCGCGTTTGTGCAGCACCTCGCCCTCGGCGGTCAGGCGATTTTCACCCCATTGCTGCTCGATGTGGATGAGCGCCCATTGACGCGGGCAAAAGCAATAGTGCTGGATGCCCGATATGGCGAGGAAGTCCTCCTCGCGATACTCCGCTACCCCATAATTTCGACTGTAACGCCTTGCGGGATCGCGTTCTTGTCAACATCGACGCAGTAGTCGTTGTAGCTGCGCGGGGCGGTTACGCCTTCCTTTTGCGCAACCTTAACCGCTTCAAAGAGCTTGTATGCAGGCGCGTTGCCAAACTCGGAATCGTGCTTGAATACGATCAGGCTGCGGCAGGACATGTTTCCGCGCGCGGCAGAGTGATCCAGCTCAAACATATTGAGGATTGCCTCCCAAAGGAGCTTCAGATCGTCCTCCGAAAAACCGGTCGTCTTTTTTGCGAGGTTTGCAGAGACATATCCTTCCGCGCGATAGAGACCATAGGGGACGATGTGTTTTCTGCCCATCTCGGTCTTTTTTGTCTCCGCATCCTTTTCGGTGGTGATGGCGACGCGGGTGATGGTGACCTCCTGCGAAACGATTGGGTCGATGCTGCGCGCAAAACCGATCTGCACCGGCCCGCGCACCTGACCGCAGTTGAGGGCAGCTTTGACGAAGGTCGTCATAACTGCACCGAATGTGCGGATGTCGAAAAAGTTCTCACACATATAATCGCGAAGTTTCTTGTCTAATTCGTTTTTATCGGGTTGCTTCATCTTCAGAGCTTTCTCGGCATCCGTTTTTTCTTGTTCGAATGCTTTTGCATCACTCGTGTTGAGCGGAACACCTTCTTTGATATAAATCTTATAGCCCTTTGTATCTTCTTTCACCGTCTCAACATAATTCCTGATTTTGCGCTTGAGGCAAACATCGGTCACGATTCCGTGTCCGGTTTCCGCGTCGATGCGGGGCATATTGCCCGCGTCTGGGTCGCCGTTCGGGTTGCCGTTGGCTACGTCAAAGAGGATTACAAACTCATAACGGTTCTTGATTGCCTTTTCATAAATCGCTTCACTCATATGTTTAATTCTCCTTTTCCGAATCTGTCTTTTTCGTGTAACGTGCCTGCTTTTGGTGATAGTATCCGAGGATGAATAACCCCTGCTCTTCCAGCGTTAGGCGGGCGGGGTAAGGGTCATCCTCTGCGTCTAATTTGTCAACGATCTTTATGATGCCTTTTTCAACATTGATGCTGCGACCACGATTCTCATCTTTTACAAGGTGGTGGCGGTTGAGCTTTAGTAACGTTGGAAATGCAAGCTTTGGCGTTGCACTCGCGGAGTCGAAGAACCGGTCTGTGATTGTTGCGTTGATGTTTGGGTTTGCATTCTCCTGTGCCTGTTCTAAAAGTGCAAATAGTCTGCCCAGCACATAGGGCTTGAGCTCGCTTTGTTCGTTGAGAGCCACTTGTAAAACCTCCTCATATTTGGGATGTTCGGGTGCGATGTTTTGGGTTAGGTAAGCCTTGATGGTAGCCGCACGCGCGCGGTTGACCTTTCGGTCTGCGCGGATGCGGATGAGAATACTGGAAAAGAGCATCTCCGGATATGGCGCACCGCTGAGGATTGCGCGCATGGTTGCGCCTGCAAGCAGCGGGGATGCTGCGTCGTCCTTCGAACCCGTAGGCACGGTTTCCTTCAGCAGCCAATAGAGCGAGAGATAGGGCCACTCGTTTGGCGCCATGTCGATGTCCAGCCGCTTGTAGTGCGCTACTAGGTTTTCCGCAATCTTCCCGAATGTATCCCGCAGGAAGAAGCGGACGCTGACGCGTGCGGCGTTTGGCGAAAGGCAGAGCACATAGAACGGAGTTTCCGGCTTGAAATTCGGCAAATCCGCCATCTGTCCGTTGATGATACTGCGCAGTGTTTTCGAAACGTCGTTTTCGGTCTTTGCGCGTGGATTTGTCAGATCGTTGAACGCGTTTTGATATTGCTCCTCGCCGGTCTCGGCCCAGCAGACGACGGTGTCGCCGTCGAGGGATATGCGGCGGTCGAAGTCCGCGATGAGGGCATTGAGCGCGGAGGTGTAGGCGAAGGCTGCATATTCGGAGACGGGGGAATTGAGGTTTTGTTCTAACCCGTATGATTCAAACGCACTCCCATTTGCGCTTACAAGAGACGTTCCGACACTTTGCCCGCCGGGAACTCCTTTGACCTTTGGATGAATGCGTTCGATTGGTTGATCCCAAAGTCCGGTGACGAGGCATTGCGAACGAAACAGGTTCTCATTCTCTTTTCTGTGATCTTCCCAAGCGGCTCGAATCTCGATGTCTTCAAAAGCATACGCCGTCTCGAAACCACAGAAAGTAATATTCCCTCCGCCGAGCAGGCCATCCAGATATGGCGTGACAATGGGGTTTGAAGCGGCATCTTCCGGGCGCCAGCTTTGAAAGAAAGCGCAAATAGCTTTTGCGGCGCGGCTTTTAAGAGAACCCAAGATGCTTAAATGCAACTCTTTTGCGCTCTCGAAGCATCGCGCAGCGCGTTCTGCGTCACCTTTTGCGTCCAATCCGAGAAAATACATTGCGTTATCCCAAAGAAAATTGGGCAACACGCCGGATGATCGAACAACGCCTTCGGGTAGATCCAAAGACTGAGGCCGCTCGACTTGCTTGCCGTTTCGTTCGGATGATTGCTTTAACCAAAGAATACCAATTAGGTTTCCTTTCCAATCAAGTTGTAATCCGAATGAGATGCCCGACCTTGCATAATACCTTGGTGCAATCCGTTCATCCTCCAGCAGGGTCTCATAATAGCGCGTGAGCGCTTGCAAAATCACGATACCACCCCGCAGTCTTTCAGATTCAGCATACCGTCGATCAGCGTTGCGCGGAAAAACGTCGGGCGAATATCCTGCGGGTTGCTGTAATCCATGTCATAGAGCATATACCCAAGCTCCTTTTTGCCCCGTAACTCGTCTGGCGGAGCAGGAAGGTCGCCCTCGAAAAGCCGGATGTTCGCGGGGAATTCCCTGCAGCCGAAATAGGGCTGCATGAAGTTTCTTCCGCCCTTGAGCCGCTCGCAGGTCATCGCATAAAACTTCTCCGGCGTGTCGGCTGCGCTGGCTTTCGCCGTCATCTCAAAGTGCACGGAGATGATGTAGCGCACATCGGTGAGTACCAAGGAGGCGCGCTGTTGAATCGCCTCCGAGGTGTTGATGTAGAGCGGAGCGTCCTTGCCGTTCATCACCTCGCGGACATTGCTGGCGGAGATTTTCTGGCTGACCTCGTTTCGGCGGATGTTGGTGAAGCGGATGGGGGTGCAGACGTAGATGGTGTCGATCCGCCAATTCAACCCGGGGTGCCAATAGACAGCCTCGATCAGTCCCCGCGCCGCGCTGGGCGTGATGACATCGTAACTCACGCGCTCGGTTTTCATCTCCGGGCGGGAAAAGAGCGCGTACTTTCCCCAAACCTCGATTTGGATACCGTAGGCCAAGACTTTCACCTCTTTTTCTGAGATATTTTATAGTTCACCAAATTGTACCCTTGAAAATAGTATGAAGCTGTGTTATCAATGTTAATAGAAATTCCATCTGGAGTTGGAAACATCAAAGTGTTGTGATTTGGTATGAAAGCGTATTTTAAGAAGAGAAAGGGATAGATAGTTGATTACACTTTTACGAGCTTTTTCGGCGGACGAGGCTGTCGACTTTGCCTCATTCCGCCTTGGACAACCACCACCTTTCATTTCAATCATTTGTTAATTGTAACTAATATCTTTTTACAGCTTATTGAAACAAAAGTCAACAGAAAACACAAAATATGACAGAAAAATACAAAGAATGCTAATTATCGACAGGTCTTCACATAAGTGAAGTGGATTGAAATAATCAATTGTTCCTTGTAGGAAACAAACGGAGCGGCTTAGGCCGCTCCATTTGTTTAGCAAACAATCGCTATACCGTCTTTCGGGATACATAAACCTGTTTTGTTCGAATAGAGTGTTTCATCGCGCAAAACCGCGAGTTCTCCGTCTAAAATCTCTAAAGCACCTGCGCCGAGGAGCAATTCGAATTGTTTTGTGTAGACGGAGACTGCATGCAATCCTGCTTTTCTAAGTAGATTTTTTGAGCGCGCACCGGCGCGCAGCGCCGCGATCAATCCGCGCACTTCCTCGTTAATTCTCCTGTCTCCTTTTTCGGAATCGTTTGGAATCAGTATCGTGCGCGTGGGGGACTCGATCACGCGGAACTCCTCGGCAATTTTAGCAAACGGGATGCTCAGTCCACTCAAAACTCCATCATTGATTTGCCGCACGATTCCCTTTTGATCAAGCGCATCACCACGGAAAGAGAACAGCCTCGTGAAATAGGCACAGATCGCATCCGGTGCGGCCATGTCCGCATATTGCTTCATCACAATGCGAGCGATTTCGATGGGCAGCGTCAGCGAGGACGGACGCTTTTTCTGGTAGCGTTCCTCCGGCTGAAAGAGGAAGACGACGGAATCTTCCGCGCTTCTGAGCCCTTCGCGATTACAACGCCCCGCCGCCTGGATCGCGGAATCCAGGCCCGCTTCCTCACGATAGACCACAGGGAAGTCGACATCCACACCCGCCTCGATGAGGCTTGTCGAGATCACGCGGCAAGGCGGGTGATCGGTTCGCTTCGGGTCGAGCAGCGCGCGGATTTCCGCGAGGATGCGTTTGCGGTGCGCGGGTGTCATGAGGGTTGAAAGATGATAATTCCCCTCGCCGGACAGCCCCGCAAATAACGTCTGCGCCTGTAGCTTCGTGTTGACGATGCAAAGCACCTGATTGTGCTGATTGAGCTTTTGGAGCAAGGTGTTATCGTCTAGCTGGCCTGCGGTTTCGAATCGGACGCGGCGGAGCGCCTGGTAGAGCGCCTCATGATCGGTACAGATTTCGCGTATGCCGGCGGGATTGCCGAAAAATTGTTGCAAAGCAGGTTGGGTGGCGCTGCAAAGCACCGCCGTACAGCGGTGGTTTCGAACCAGCTCGTCAATCGCCTGTACGCACGGAATCAGCAACTCCTGCGGGAGCATCTGCGCTTCGTCAAAAATGATCACACTGTTGGCGATGTTGTGCAGTTTTCGGCAGCGGGAGGTGCGGTTTGCAAAGAGGGACTCGAAGAATTGCACATTGGTGGTGACGATGATCGGCGCATCCCAGTTTTCGGTAGCCAACGCACGCGGATCGGTTTCGCGATCATCGGTGGATTCGTAATTGACGTTATGATGATGCTCCAAAACATTTTCCTCGCCGAGTGCCTTGCGAAAGACCGCCGCGGTTTGGTCGATGATGGAGGTATAGGGAATCACGTAAATCACGCGGCGCAGGTTGTTTTGCATTGCGTGCTTGAGTGCAAAGGCGAGGGAGGAGAGCGTCTTTCCGCCTCCTGTCGGTACCGTGAGCGTATAGATGCCGCGTCCTTGCTCCGCCATGCGCAGACAATCCAATTGAACCTGCTTTCGTTTCTCGGCAACGAGGTTATCAGGCGTACCGAATGAAGCAAGCTTTTGCAATAACCGTTCGTAGAGTACAGGAATCGGTTCGCCCATGCTAGCGCGAAGAGGCTGATTGTTCATGAATGCTTCGGTATCCAGAAAGTCCGCGTCTACCAGACAGGAAAACAGCATGCGCGTTCGAAACGCATGCGAGAATCCGCGATTTGATTTCTTACATTCAAGTGGAAACGTTGGAATCTGGACGGAAACAGGTTCAATCGCTTCTTCAAACGGCGCATAATCACGATTTCGCAATTTCTGTCGCTTGAGTTTGGCACAAAGGGTTGGGCGATCTTCCGTATCGGTATCAACGCCGCCGTCCGGAAGCCCCGTGTGGTGCCCTGCGATGCAATAGGAGAGAAAATAACCGTAAGGATTGTTTTTCCAATCATAAGCGAGCACCTCGGCACCTGCGGCAGCGTGCTCCACGCGCTCGGCGGTGTCACCGCACATTCGGTTTTGCCCTGCAGGAGAACACTTGCCGATGTCGTGCAGAAGGCCCAAGATGCGCGCCTGTTCCTGCCCGCCAAACTCCGCGGCAAACCCTGCGGCAAGCGCGGCAACATTGTTCGCGTGGTCGGCAAAGGATTGTGTTCTTCCGTCTTCCGCTTTGTGCGCAATCAATTGCATCTTTTCATCCCCACATGATTTTTGTTTTGTACACATGAAAACAGTATACAATAAAGCGTGAAAATATAGAAGTAATGAGAGGATTGTTTTAAGCGGATATTTTTGTCGAGAAGCTGATTTCAGTCCATATAAAGCGGTATAGCATGATACGGCCAAAACCCAAAGGTTCCACCGTTCAAAGGTGGAACCACTTCTTTATTTTACAGACTTAGTAAACAAAAAGTTTCTTTGTGCCATTCGTTACTTGATTCTTTGCGCATGGATCATCGCATCGTATAGATCAATAAACTGTCTGTGCCGCCGCTCGTTCTTCTCCAAGGTGTTTGGATAGAAGGTATTCGAAAAATGAACGACCTCTTCAGCCGCAACAGCGTAAGAAGGAAAAACACCCGCAGATACCGCCCCGATCATGGCAGCGCCAAGCAGCGCGGCTTCCTTTTCCGCGGGCGTGCAAACGGGAATCCCGGTAATGTCGGCTTGCATCTGGCACCAGAGCGCAGATTTTGCGCCACCACCGGTTGCAAGAATTTGGTCAATTCTTGTACCGCTCTTCCGGATGTGATCGCAGTTTTTTCGAAGCAGGTGGCAAACGCCATCCATCACGGCCAACGCAAGATCATAAGGATCGTGCTTACTGCGCAACCCAAAGAAGACGCCGCAGGCATCCTGATCAAACTCCGGGCCGTTGCTTCCGACCAAATACGGCAAAAACAACACATCACCCGGATAACGCGAGGCGGCTTCACGGTCGATGTCAACATAGCGCACATCCGGCATGCACGCGTTCCTGTACCACTCAAGACTGGCGCCGCCGCTCTCCGAAGCGGAAAGCATGACAGATCGATTGGGGAGAAAACCGTAGTGCATCGGAATGCCGGTATCGCGCCGGACGGGTGCTGAGGCGAGAGTCGAAAGCCCGAGCACGGTGCCCGTGGAGAGACTCAATTGCCCCTCGGTCACATTGCCCGTTCCAATCATGCCGCAAAAATGATCCAGCGTGCCGTTGTTGACCAATGTTTCTTCCGCCAATCCCAACCGCAGCGCCACCTCCGAAAGAAGTGTTCCTATCGTTTGGCAAGGCTCGCTAAGCGGCGGCAACTGTGCTTCACGCAACCCGAGAAATGCGAGCATCTCAGGCCAGTAACGCCGCTGATAGATGTCAAAATAGTATGAAAATGTCGCGATGGAGCAGTCCGCCATGAGCCGTCCGGTTAGGCGGTAGATCACATAATCCTTCAATAAAGCAAAGGTTGCGGCCGCGGAGAATAGCTCCGGTTTGTTTTTGCGCAGCCAGAGAATCTTTGTCGCAGGCCAGGTGGGCAGCGCTGCCGGCTGACCCGTATGCGCATAACCGACATCACGCGAAAACGTGGCTTCCAGCATAGCACACTCCGCAGACGACCGCTCGTCCATCCAGGAGATGGCGTTCATGAGCGGGAATCCGTTTTCATCCAGCAATAACAGTGTTTCTGCCTGTCCGGTGAGTGTGAGGCAGACACGCTCGCCGGAGATTGCATGGGCCGCAACCGAACGAATGAGCTCGAACACGCGAGACAGATACGCTTCCGGATCAAATTCAACGAACGCGTCTGTGCGGATATAGTCGACAGGGGCGCTCTGCATGGCGATGCAGCGCATGCGCGCGTCATAAAGTGCGGCTTTTGTATTGGTGCTGCCCAGATCCACGGCTAAAAACAACATGCGACATCATCCTTTGGGTGCAAGATTGGATTGGCGAAGCTTTGCCGCCAGCGAAAGAGCAGCGGCAACCGCCGTCGTAAAAGCGAGCAGCAGGAACGCCGCCCGCAGGTTCAAAGAATCCGAGATCAATCCCATCAGCGCGGGGAAAACCGCGCCGCCAAGACCGCAGCCCGCACTCATGAGTCCCATCGCCCCACCGGAGGAATTTGGGTTGCGCGCGGCTGCGAGGTTCATCAAAGCCGACCAGACAGGACCGAATGCGAACCCGATCAGCGCGCAGGCGGCGAATGCGGGAATGGGGGATTTCAAAAGCGACAGGGCAAGAAACAGTACGGCGGATACACCAAGGCTGATGATGAGCGTACGCTCCGGTTTGACAGACAACACACCAAACAGCAGGCGGGAGAATGCCATACTCGCCCAGTATGCGGAGATTGCATATGCTCCGAGGGAAACCGTATGGAGTTCCAGCGAGAATAAGGATTCTGTAAAGTAGCCGAACCCGTTTTCCAGCCCGACATAGAGCAGGATCGAGAAAAAGAAAAGTGTGAATGGCAGATCGCGAAAATGCCGGATCGGCAGCGAGGTGGATTGCAGCGGTTCCACTGTCGATGCAGAAGGAATCCTGCTCAGAAACAACAATACGGCGGAGAGCAGCGCGCCGAAGAGGCACACGAAAAACACCAGCCGCCAACTGCTGCCGAACGCTTTTGTGCAAACCTGCGTCAAGATCGGGCTGATCACCGCGCCAAAGCTGAGCGCGCCCTGTGAAAGATTGACCCAACGCGCTCCGTCTTCGCGCGAAAGATCGGATAGCGCGGCGGAACCCGCTGTCTCACAGACGCTATAGCCGGCACCGATCAGAAACGCGCCAAAGGAAAACGCAACAACACCGCCTGATAACGCAGCAAGCGCACAGCCGAGCAGAAACACGGCGCAAAAGGAGAGCAAAACAATGCGTTTCCCGACGCGATCCGCAATATGACCGAACAACAGCGGCATGATGATTACGCTGCTATACTGCGCGGCAACGAGAAGGCCGGAGCCAATACCGTGTATGGAGTACTCGGCGGAGATGCTGCGAAGCGCAAACTGAAACCCGCCCATCTCAAAACCGACAAAGAACATCAGCACACAAAACGCGGGCAAAAACGCCGGCGCGCGCTTAAACGAGCCGTACATCGACGCCTTCATCCTGAATCCTTTTTGTCAGAGCCGTGTCTGCTTCCCGGTCGGTGATGAGCACCGTCCCGCGCGAAAGAGCGCTGATAAGAGAAAAACTTTCGCGACCCAGTTTTGAGCTGTCCGCAACGATGGCGGCTGTCTGCGCCCGCTCGATCATGATCCGGTCAATCACACTTTCCTCCGCGTGATAGGTTGTAATTCCCGTGCCGGGATTCACCCCGTCCACGGAAAGAATGGCCCAGTTTGCCCGATAACGAGAGATTTGTTCCTTGACATCCTCGCCATAGGTAAATGAATACTGTGCGTTGATATCGCCGCCGAGAAGGATAACACGAAAGGACGGAAGCCCGCCGAGCTCAACCGCAACGGAGATGGAGTTGGTTACAACGTTGAGATTTTTTCGCTGTTTGAGTTCGACCGCGGTGAAATACGTCGTCGTACCGGAGTTGATGAAGAGGGTATCTCCATCGCGCACCAAGGATGCTGCCGTAGCGGCGATTGACTTCTTATTTGCCAGGTGCTCCTGTTTGCGGCGCTGAAACTCCAGATTATAATAGTTCTTCATGGTTTGGATGGCGCCACCCTGCGTGCGTTCCAGGTATCCATCCTGTTCCAATGCATCCAGATCGCTGCGGATGGTGACGACGGTAGCGCCGAGCGCCTCACTGAGCTGGGCGACGCGAACCTGTCCATCCCGCCGGAGAACCTCCAATATCTTCTTTCTGCGTGTGTCAATCTTCAATTCTCCAGCCATAGTAATTGACCTCCTAACAGGAATGCTCTTTCGTTTGTGTCATTATACCATGCTGTCATTGGGGAAAACACAGGCCCCGCTGTCACGGTTTTGCAGGATTGAGCCGTGCGCCGACTGCGCCGCCGGGATGAATCAGGGCGAACTGCTCGCTTTGAAAATCCGTTTCCACAATGAGCGCGGCCTGGAGTGCATCAAAGAGCACGGAAAGCACCGTAAAGCTCGTTGTCCCTTGCATATTGAAGCGATCTACCTCTCTTGTCACCAGCATCTGAAGGACGATATCTGCACTCTTTGCAAGGGGAGACTCCAGGTCTTCCGTCACGGCGATGATGGTGACTCCCTTTTCCTTACAGATGGATAGAATCGGGATCAGCTCAGCCGTCTTCCCGCCGCGGGAGGCGAGGAGCATGACATCTCCACGCTGTAAAAAGCCTGTTGCTCCGTGGACGGCCTCTGCAGGGGAGATAAAACGTGCGGGACGCTCCATGCAGCACATGAGATGGGCAAAATGCTGGCAGCAGATGCCGGAGTGACCACAACCGCTCGCCGCAATGCGGGGAGCGTTCTTGAGAACATGAACCGCGCGAAGGAATTCCTCCCGAGAGATACCGCGAAGCGCCTGAATGACCGCGTCGGATTCAATTCGATAGGCTTCTTCTGCGGCGCTCCATGCCTGATCCCCTGTCATACCCGTTACCTCCAATGCTCGAAATCACAAACGTTCCAAGCCATTTTATAAGATTTTTACAGTCTATCTTGTCCATATCGCTAAAAGAAAATGATATTATCTAGAAACAGTATAAAAACTTTTCAAATAGAAATCAATAGACAAAATAAAAGAAAATAATATTGACTATATAGAAAATTAAATGTAATCTGTAGACGTTCGAACCAGACATGCGTTTCTATCTGATCGACGAATGCCCGATGAGGGAAAGGAGTGATCGAATTTTGCTGAATGGGTTTCAACTAAAGCCGCCATTTTTTGAGATTGGCCCCAAATCGTATCTCTATGGGGATGACGTACTGGCGCTTGCGCTCGCGGCAGATGCCGCCTCGAAGAAATACGATGTGGACATCATCTTCACCACACCAATCGTAGAGCTGAGGCGGGTTGCGGCGGCAACAGAGCGTCTTTTCGTTTTTGCGCCACATATGGACCCGATCGTGCCGGGCAGAGGGCTTGCGGATACTTTGCCGGAGTCGCTTGTTGCCGCCGGGGTAAAGGGCGTGATGCTCAACCACTGCGAGAAGCCGATTTCGCTTTCCGCGCTTGCGCAGACGATACGCCGCGCGGACGAGGTCGGGCTTGCGACCATCGTTTGCACGGATACCGCTGCAGAATCTGCGGCAGTTGCAAAACTCAGACCCAATATCATTGTCGCCGAACCGACCGGATTGATCGGGACAGGACAAACGAGTGACATGGAATACGTCTCCGCCGCGATTCGTGCGGTCAAGGATGTCGACCCCGACATCTTCGTGCTGCAGGGGGCCGGCATCAGCAACGGAGAGGACGTGTACCGTGTCATTTTTGCCGGAGCGGAGGCAACGGGCTCTTCCAGCGGTGTTGTGAAGGCAAAAAACAGAGCGGAAATGGTGGATGAAATGATCGGTGCGGTGCGCCGCGCGTGGGATGACCGCGCTGCGGGCCGCTGACGCACAACATCCAACTCATCGGATTTTGATTCTCGCAGTTGAGCATATCGGCTGTGGTGGATACTTGTACACAAAACAGGACAACAGGAGGATAGTTCTATGGATTTCAAGTTGGTTCAAAAGGAGATCGAGCTCCAGTCGCGCGGTTGGATTCCCACGTTTCATGACATCTCCAAAGAGGTGCTGGACATCGTTGCCGCGTCCGGCGTGAAAAACGGCACCTGCGCAATCGTCTCCCATCACACGACTTGCTCGGTGATGATTCAGGAATGCTCGCATGATCTGGATTCGTTTGATCTGGAATATTTACAGCACGACCTGCTGGATATCATGCGAAAGATGATTCCGGACTTTGCGGAAGAGAATCAATATCGGCATCCCGGGCCTGTGCACGCGCAGTTTGGCCGCGCCTGCGGCGAACCCGGAAACTTCACCAGCATGAACACGGATGGACACCTGAGAAGTGTTTTTTTCGGCCGCAGTGAAACCGTAACGATCAAGGACGGCAAGCTGGACGCGGGCGAATTTGCGCATATTTACTTCATCGACTGGGATCATGTCCGCGCCCGCCACCGCCAGGTCAACGTTACCATCATGGGGACGGCAGAAGACGTGGGAACCCGCAAACTGGGCAACGGCGAAACGATCAACACCCTCCGAAAGTTTACGGAAGAAGAAAAGGCAAATATGCGTGAGTTTACGCTCCAGCAAGAGCGCTAAAACAAAAATAAAGAACCCTCACAAAGCGAAACTATTGCGACGGGGCGAATGGCAGAATGCCGTTCGCCCCGTTTTGACGCATACGATTGCTTAGCTTAACGCCGAAAATAGTTTCGTGAATTTTCGTTGACGAGTGCTTGAAACACGGGTATATTTGCAGTGTCAAACGAAAACGTTTCGAAAAAAGTTTCGGAACATCACGAAATATCGCCCGATAAACAGAGTCATTTCTAAAACCAACAGGCAATATAAATCTCACTATTCAAGCAATTACTACGAAAAATGCACTCAAAGCAAGTGAAGGACGTTTCTTTTTTTTACTCAGACGGAAACCGATACAAACGCTGATGCGCGGATGTTTCTTTCGAAAATCACCGAAACAAACGCATGATGGAAATATTTGGAGGGTAAGTCAAACAATGGAACGTAAAAACATTTTCCGGCAACTGCTCGAAAAATTCATCGATATTCGCGAGGCGGGCGTGCTGATGCCGCTGATTCTTGCGATTATCTTGTTTTCCGCCAATAGCGACAAATTTCTGACCGTGAGCAACATGACCAACGTCATGCGAACGGCAGCCTTTACGATGATTGTATCCATCGGGCAGGCGTTTCTGATCATCGCCGGCAGCTGGGATATTTCAGTTGGCGCCGTGTTCTCCGTCGGCGGCGTTGCAGCCGCGGCGCTCATGAGTTACTACGGTTTTCCGATCTGGCTTGCAGTGCTTGTTGCCCTTGCGATCGGCGGAATCTTCGGCATGTTCAACGGATTTCTCGTGCAGAAGATCAAACTTCCTCCGTTCATCGCCACGATGGGAACCATGTATGCGGCGCGCGGCCTCTGCACGGGCTATACCAAAGGCGTTTCGGTCTATCCGCTTCCGGATCAGTTTCTCGGGATCGGCCAGGCGGGCATCCCGATCGGTAACTATGAACTGCCGTTTGTGATCGTTGTTGCGATTTTGATGGCGATTGCTGCGGGATTTATCCTGCGATATACGGCATATGGGCGCAAGCTTTATGCCGCCGGTGGAAACGGTGAAGCAGCGCGTCTTGCGGGCATCCCCACCGTGCGTGTGCGCTTCTCGGCCTTTGTTCTGCTCGGCGTTCTCTCGGCGTTAGCCGGTGTTTTGATGACCAGCCGCGTCGGAAGCGCGCAGCCCAACATCGGATCGGGGTTTGAGATGACCGTGGTTGCGGCCTGCGTCATCGGTGGTATTAGCATGGAAGGCGGCGCGGGCTCCATATTGGGTGTCGTCATGGGCAGCTTCTTCATGGCAATGATCAGCAATGGAATGACGCTCATCAAGATCGATGCTTACTGGCAGCAGCTCGTCATCGGACTTGTGCTGATCTTCGCTTGTTCCTTGGAGTATCTCAGAAACCGTATCCGTGCCAGCCTGAACCGATAGGAAGAGGCGCATATGGGTAAGACGGTTCTGGAAATGAAAGAGGTCACCAAATCATTTGGAGCGACCAAAGCACTCAAGCAGGTTTCCATCGACTTGCGTGAACGCGAGATACTTGCCATCTGCGGAGAAAACGGAGCAGGTAAATCAACGCTCATGAAAGTGCTCAGCGGCAGCTATGAAAACGGCAGCTATGAAGGCGAAATCTGTATTGACGGCAAGCCCTGCGTCTTTAAAACGCCTGCTGACGCATCTGCCGCCGGCATTGAAATGATCTATCAGGAGATCAGCGTACATCTCGACCTGTCTGTGGCGGAGAATATCTTTCTGGGACGCATCCCACTTCGAGCCGGGCTGGTGCAGTGGAAGCACATGCACGAAGAGGCAAAGATATATGCCGAGATGGTTGGCCTGAAAGTGCCTGTGACAACTCTTTTGCGTGATCTGAGCGCATCGCAATGCCAAATGGTCTCGATTGCCCGTGCGTTGAGCCGCAATCCGAAGATTCTTGTGCTGGACGAGCCGACATCCCCACTGACCGACGGGGAGGTGGAGGATCTGTTCAAAATTCTCAACCGTCTTCGGGATAACGGCATCTCCTGCATCTATATCAGCCATAAGATCAAGGAGATCAAACAACTGGCGGATCGCGTCTGCATTATGCGCGACGGCATGCATGTTTGGACAAAGCCAGCGAGCGAGTTGAGCACGGAAGAGATCGTCGAAGCGATGGTGAACCGCAAAATCGGCAATCTCTATCCAAAGGAAGCAGTCGAGCTTGGAGAAGTCGTGTTCTCCGTGAAAAATCTTCGCGTAAAGCACCCGTATAACCGGAAAAAGTACATCGTGGACGGCGTTGATTTTAACGTCCGGCAGGGTGAGATCCTTGGTCTGGTTGGCCTCGTCGGTTCCGGACGAAGCGAAACCGTGAATGCAATTTTCGGCGCTATCGACGGAAGCTACGACGAACTGAGCATTGAAGGAAAGGCAACGCGGATTATCGACCCGCAGGATGCAATCCGAAAAGGGCTTGCGCTGCTGAGCGAGGATCGCAAAGTAAACGGGTTTATTCCAACGCTGAACCTTGCGCGCAACATCACGCTGGCGCGGCTCGACAAGGTGTTTCGCAAAGGGATTTTAAATCGCGAAGCGGAGCAGGCGATCGGGCGGGACTATATCGACCGCTTAAGCATTAAGACCAATAGCGAACGCGATATGGTGACAAGCCTTTCCGGCGGAAATCAACAGAAGGTTGTGCTCGCCAAATGGCTTCTCGCAGAACCGAAGGTGCTGTTTCTGGACGAACCGACGCGCGGCATAGACGTCGGCGCCAAGGCGCAGATCTACCAAATCATGACGCAACTGGTTCGTCAGGGGATGGCGATCGTGATGATCTCCTCGGAACTGACGGAACTTGTCGGAATGTGTGATCGCTATCTTTTATTGGCAGACGGCAAGATTCGCGCGGAGCTTGGCCGCGAGGACGCGGATGAAGAAAAGTTTCTCCGCATTTGCTCCGGCAGCAATTCCTAAATCGAAATCCACTCTCTATTCAGGTTGCTCATGCTCTCCCGGGGGGCATTGACATCAATAAAACAGGAGGAAACATCCAGATGAAGAAAATACTGATTATGGTACTTGCCCTCATGCTGGCGTTTGGCGCATTCGCTTGCAGCAGCAAACCGGCAGCGACCGAAGAACCGGCAACCGAAGCAGCCGCACAGCCCACGCAAGCAGCGGAACCGGCAGCCGAGCCCGCGGCGGCGGACCAACCCTACGTGATTTTAGTCAACGCGCTGGTTGGACACCCCGTCTATGAGCAGCAGGCAGAGGCAGCGCGCAAAGCTGCGGAAGAATACGGCGTGAAGCTCGAGATTATCGGGCCGACGTTTGGCACCACGACCATCGTGACGGACTACATCGCGGCGATGGAAAACGCCATCACACTCCAGCCCGATGCCATCATTGGCGAGCCATTTGACCCCTCCCTCTTTGAAGTGTTTGACCGTGCCAAGCAGGCCGGAATTCCGATGTTCCTGACCTCGAACCTTTTAGAGGACGAGAGCGCGTTCATCTCCTGGATTGGAACGGACAACTATAACTACGGCGTCAACGCGGCGGACATGATCGCGACAAAGACAGACGGCAAAGCGAATATCTGCGTCGTGATGGGCGACCTTGCAACCACGAACCAGGTCGAACAGCGCAAGGGTATTGAGGATCGTATCGCCGAGAAATATCCCGACATGAAGATCACCAATGTGGTCGCGGATAAAAACGATGTTGCAACGGCAATGAGCGTCATCGAAGACACGCTCAATACCTATCCCGAGACCAACGTCGTCGTTATGCTCGAGTCCACCGGCGGCCCCGGCGTTGTACAGGTCTGCCAGGAAACAGGGCGTACCGATGTGCTGATTCTGGATATCGATGCCGTCGATGCAACCATCGACAACATCAAAGCCGGCAAGGTTTGGGCGACGCTCGCGCAGAACTTCTATAAGCGCGGCTATGAGTCCGTCCGCATGGCATATGAATACCTGACCGAAGGTGATGCCGCAACCTTTGCCAAGCTCAACGACTCCGGTACGGTGCTGATCGATCAGTCGAATGCAGCCACGTATGCCGAAGACCTCTGGGGCGCAATCGTATACAAGGGAACTGCCTGGCCCGCGAAATAAGGCACAGGGAAGTAACGCTGCCGGGGCGGTATTTTACCGCCCCGGGCGGCGGCACAACAGGACGACCGAAAGCATTGCCAAGTGTGGAGATTGCTCTGCTAAAGATGCTCCACCTTGCAGACTCGTACATCGTACCTGCGGGCAACGGTGCCCGCGAAAGAGAGCACAGCCATGCCGAAGATGCGTGAAATTGCAGAAAAAACAGGTCTCAATATATCAACCGTTTCGCGGGCATTGCGCGACGCGCCCGATATCAGCCCGGAAACGGTGAGTTTGGTCAAGCGCGCCGCCATGCAGATGGGTTATCACTTACGCACCAACAGCAGGGGAAGCAATACCGTCGGCCTTATCGTCCCCGAAGTTGGCAGCCATTACTACTCTGAAATGGTAGAGACGGTGGAGCGTGAACTCAAGAAGCGTGGCTATTCCATGATCGTTGTAATCGGCGGATTCGATGTCGGCGGAATATTGGCGGCGTTTGATCAGATGCTGAAACACGATATCTGCGGAATGATCGTCAACGACTGCTTCGTGCTCGATGCCAAAGACGATATTCAAAAACACGATCGCATTGCGCATTCCGTGATTCCGCTGGTTCTTATTTCGGAGAATAAAGTCATCCTTCCGGTGGACACCATCTCGATTGCGAACGAGATGGCGGTGCGCCAGGCACTGGATCACTTGATCGAATTGGGCCACCGCGAGATCGGATACATTGGCGAGTTTGCCTCCGACGTACGCTATCTGGCTTTGACGCGGTATCTTGCGGAGCTGGGGTTGCCCGTTCGGGAGCAGCATATGAAGCGCGGAAAAGAGCGCTTCGAACTGGGCGGTTACTTGCGGGCAAAGGAATTGCTCAAAGAGCAGGGGGAGCCGCGGGCAACCGCCGTACTTGCTTGTTATGATCAGGTGGCGCTGGGAGCGCTGGATGCGTTTGCCGAAGAAGGGGTCCGTGTACCGGAGGATATCTCAATCATCGGCTTTGATAATATCATCCTCAATGACTATCTGCCGATTCAACTAACCTCCATCTCAAACCCGACCGAGCAGCTCA
The DNA here is from genome assembly GCA_002482505.1 of Christensenella sp. UBA7703. Taxonomy (GTDB): domain Bacteria; phylum Bacillota; class Clostridia; order Christensenellales; family CAG-138; genus UBA7703. The sequence goes on from DLGD01000027.1 coordinate 19,334, forward strand.
GCGCGCTCGCGGTGAAACTGCTGATGGATAATATCCATGAAAAAGATACGCATGTGGTGCAGAATGTGTCGCTTCAGCCGAGGCTGGTTGTTCGAGGATCAACGTGCCCGCCGCGCGATCATACACAAAAAAATCAAGAGGTGAGCGCAAAATGACGAGAGAGATTGGATTTGTTTGCTTCGGAGAGGTAAATACGCCTTTTGACCGCCTGCAATGGAAGCATGACAATGCGTTGCAAACGCTTTTGACGTTGCAAGATGCCAGGGTGAACGACGCCGGCATCGTAATTGACGACGAAAAATATGAATACGCAGACCGTGCAGTTCGGTTGTTGAAAGAACGGGAAATGGACTGCGTGATTCTTTGTGTTGCAGGTTGGGTTCCAACGCATGCGGTTATTCGTGTGGCGGATCATTTTCGCCATCTGCCGGTGCTCCTCTGGGGGCTTTGCGGCTGGATGGAAAACGGACGCCTTGTTACAACGGCGGATCAAGCCGGGACGACCGCGATCCGTCCTGCGCTTTTCGCGATGCATTATCGCTTTAAGTTTGTCTATAGCGTCATCGGTAAACCCGCACCGATCGAGAAGATCAAGGCGTTTACCGATGCTGCATACGCCGCGCGTATGCTTCGTTCGGCACGTGTCGGAACGATGGGCTACCGCGACATGCTACTCTATGGCACGCAATTTGAGGGAAACAGCCTGCGTGGTCAGCTTGGCGTTGAGGTGGAACCCTTTGAAATGCTGGAGATGACGCAGAACGCAGCGGTTGTACCGGAGGAAGTGATCCGGGAAACGGTGTTGCAGATGAAGCAGCGGTGGGTTTTTGACAAACCCTGTGACGATGCGGTGCTGGAAACCGGCGCGCGGTATGCGCTGGCCGTCGGCAAGAAAATTGAGGAACGAGGTTACTCTGCCGTGACGCTGATCGATGTGGACGGCATGAAAAAGCTCCTCGGATTTCCGCCGGCAATGGTCTTCATGCTTCTCGCGGAACGATACGGCGTACTGACGGTGCCGGAAAACGATGTCATGGGCGCGGTAACGCAATTGATCGCAAAGGCGATCTCCGGCCAGATCGTACCCTATCTCGAATACTATGAATTTTTCGAAAAAAGCATGCTCATCGGGGTGCCGGATTATATTCCGCAGAGCGCGACCGATGGCGATATTCATGTGCTCCCGACAGCGTTCGGCCTGCTTTCACAGAGCTTGTTGAACGTTTCAAAGGTCAAGACCGGGTTGGTCACCTGCCTGCGTCTGGTCTATCAGGACGGCAGATATGGGATGCACATGTACCTTGCGGATGCAAAAACCCCTGCGAACTGGGAAGAATGCGGGTGGGCGCCGCCCGCGCCGCAGCTTCCGAGCCTTGAGGTTTACCCGATTGATTGTACAGTCGCGGAATTTGCCGAAAAAGTCTCAAGCCAGCACGTAATCGTCTGCTACGGCGACCACCGGGAGGCGGTGCGGGATTTTTGCAAACTGACGGGGATTGACTTACTCTAACAGCCAAACACATCGAACACAACGCTCGTCCTCTTTCGGGATGTGTGGTTCGTGTTCACAAAAAAAAGTAAACAATGAGCGGTTTTGCAGGACGAACGGCAAGCCGGTCAATCGAAAATAAGGAAGATATCGTATGAAGGCAATCAGGATTGGATGGGCACAAACAGATCTTACCCCGGATCGTCCGGTCTGGATGATCGGACAAATGTATCACCGTATCTCGGAATATGTACGCGACCCCATCACCGCGACCGCGCTTGCGCTGGACAACGGAGAGGCGCAGGCTGTCTTTGTTTCGCTTGACATGACAGAGGTACCGTTGCATGCGATGAAACAGCTCAAGACAAAGCTGGAAACGCTGGACGGGCTGGTGTTTGAGAACATCTCATTTGGGGTTACGCATACGCATAATTCCACAGATTTCAATGAAGATTTCATGCGCCTCGACAATGAGAATGTCTTTGGCGCTGATATTTTGCCCGAACTGTCGTTTCCGGACGACGTGCTGTATGGGAAAGAGGCTCAAATATATCTCGTAGAGAAGCTTGCAGATTTGATTTCCCGCGCATGGCTCTCCCGCCAGCCCGGAGGAATCAGCGCAGCGCACGATTATGCAGCGGTCAGTTTCTCCCGCCGTGCGGTCTTTTCGCGCGAAGACGGAGAAGAAACCGTCATGTATGGCGACTGCTCGGATGAGAGCTTTCTTCGTTTTGAACCCGGTGGCGACACAGCGGTCGAACTGCTGTACACATGGAATCTGGAAGGCGCTCTGACGGGAGTAGCGATCAATGTTCCCTGTCCATCACAGGTTTTTGAACTGCATCGTTTTCTTTCTGCGGATTACTGGGGCTTCGTACGAACGGATGTACAAAAGGCCTTCGGAGATATCTTTGTGCTGCCGCTTTGCGGGGCAGCGGGGGATCTATCGCCGATTGATCTCGTGCAAATCAGCAAACACAACAAGCAGGAACTCCTCATCTGGGGCGGCCAAGCGGAGGAGGTATTGCGCAACTTTAATATGGAGGCAATTTGCGAAGGGATTTCAGCGCGTTTGCTGGAGGCAGTCAAAAGAGGATATCACCGTGCGGGGCAGGAGATCGATTATCAGCCGGCCTTCCGGCATGAATGCCTGCATCTGGAGCTGCCGCTTCGTTTGGTGCCGCGGGACGTATTTGAGGCTTCCCTGGCGGAGGTACGGCGAATTCAGCAGGTATTTTCGCGCGATAACCGAATGACAACCAGGGATGTGGTTCAGGCATTTGAACCGCAGGGAGATGTGCTGCGGTGGTATATGCAGCAGGAAACTGCGACGTTCCCATGCGTAAGCCATGTGGTGCGGATCGGCAGGATCGCGATTGCGACCAATCCGTTTGAGCTCTTCAGCGAGTTTGCGCAGCGCATGAAGTCGCGCGCCATGGCGGAACAACTGTTTGTCGTACAACTCTCAAACGGAATTGGCGGATATTTGCCTTCGAGTTCCGCTGTCTGCGGCGGTAGCTATAGCAGCAAGCCTGCATCCACCTTTTGCGGACCGGATGGCGGAGACATGCTCGTGGAACGCACGCTTGAAGTCGTGAACCAGCTGTTTTCAACGACTGAGTGATGATCGGGAAAGCGTTCCTGCGCGCACGCAACCGCGTAATCAAATCAATCTGATCCTCAAAAAATTAACCCTGCGGTGTCACTCATCATGACCGCAGGGTTTGCTTTGTTTGAAGGGATCTGACTTGTTCGCTTCAACGGGAAGTCTGCTCGAACAGTAGAATCAGGTGGTTTTAGTTGTAATACTGATTCAGGCAAAGGGTAGCTGCTCCCATTGCAGAGGCAAACACGCCAATTTCGGATACGGTGATCAGGTCTTCCGAATATAGTTGCTGCAGGGTCTTGATCTTTACGGTTTTAACGAGCTCGTTGAGCAAAATCTCGTTATTCCGGATCAGCCGTCCACCGATGATGATCTTTGCCGGGTTAAAAAAGCTGACCGCGTTGGCGATGCCGATGCCGATGTAGGTTCCGGCTTCGCGCAGGATGCGGATGCAGTTCTCATCGCCCATTTCAGCGGCAATAATGACATCCTGATTGTTGGGTTCTTCGCCTTGTTTCGAAATCTTTCGGAGTATCGAGTTTTCATTCGCATCGGAAACGTCTTTTGCCATTCGGGAGATGGCCCATCCCGATGCAAGAGACTCGATGCAGCCGTTTCTTCCGCAGGTGCATAACGGCCCATCGACCTTTACGATGGTGTGGCCGATTTCACCCGCTTTCCCGCTCGCGCCGAAAAAGAGCTCTCGGCCAACGATAATTCCGCAGCCGATGCCGTGCCCCAAATCGATGACGATGAAGTTATCGCAATCCCGCCCTTTGCCGTAGCACAACTCTGCCATGGCCATCAGCCTTGAGCAGTCCTCGATATAGATCGGAATATTGTACTTTTCCTCAAATATCTGCTTCATCGGCATGCCGATCCACTTCGGCGTGTTCTCCGCATAAACCACAACGCCCGTAGATTGGTCGGCATTTCCGGGGATGGACAGTCCCATCGCGTTAATATCCGAGATGGCGAGCCCTGTTTTCTTGAGCAACTGCTTGATCACGAAGTCACACATGTCCAGCATGACATCTTTGTCCAGCGTGCTTCTTGTTTCGATATTCTCTTCTGCAAGAATTTTTCCGGCAAAGTCCAGAATCACACCGGATATATGCGTTCCGCCCAGATCAATGCCGATACAACGGCAGAAGTCACCGTTGAGCGAGAGGATTTCTTTTGGCCTGCCGCTCCCTTCTCTGGAAGTATGTTCCACGTAGATTTGATTTTCTTCAAATAGATCGTTCACGATGTTCGTGATGGTTTTTTTATCGAGCTTTGACACGCCCGCAAGATCAACGCGGGACATGGAGCCTTGATTTCTCAATATGTTCAGCACTTTGCTCTTGTTATACATACGCAGAAAAGACTGATCGCTTTTCTTATACGTGTCTAAAACGGTAATCATTTTTGACATCTCCAATATCTGAATTTCATGATAAAAGTCTTTTTCCATCAATAAAATACTTATCAAACGGATGGACTAAAATATTTCGAGCGTCACACAACCGAGGGGGGTCGATCCATCCATAAAGTATTAATCAGACGGATGGACTGAAATACTCGACTAATTAGAAACATTCTACCTACAAAATGCTGTATGGTCAATCACTAATTTGTTTTTTCAGGTATAAATAGGGTAAAAATACAGTCAACGGTTCATGGTTTACAAGAATAACACGCGATAGATGATCGTAGAGCCCAAAAAATGGGAACGAATCATTCATTTATGGGAATTGCGATCAGAGCAAGAGGAAATCTGTCAGAAAATTGATAATAGAATATTTCTATAAATGCATTGACAAAGAAGAACAAAGCCTTTAATATAATGCGTAACGACAAACGTTCCTATCTGCAATCAAACAAAGGGAAGACATCATGCTGGCAATTCAAAATGCAACAATCGTAAAAAGCAATCATTTGATTCCGGGCGGATTGATCCTCACGGATGGAAAAACAATCATCTATGCGGGAACAGCACAGGGTAAAACGATACCTGCGCTGTGCGAAACAATCGATGCCCATGGCATGTATGTTGGCCCCGGACTGATCGATATTCACACGCACGCCGGCGGAAACGATTGGTTTTACGCGGCTCCGGAAAAAGCCGCGCAGGTTCACCTTGCGCATGGAACAACCTCCGTCTATCCCGCGTGCTACTTCAATATGTCAAAAGAAGAATTTCTTCAGGCGATCCGGGTGATCCGATCGGCTGCACAGACGGAAGCAGGCAGGATCATCAAAGGGCTCTACATGGAGGGACCCTATCTCAACAGCAAGTTCGGATGCGAAAAAGAAAGCAATCAATGGAAGGGGCCGATTGAGCAATCGAACTACATTGAGATTGTGAAAGAGGCAAACGAGTTTGCGGCATTCTGGAGCGTTGCCCCGGAGCGTGAAGGGATTCTTTCTTATATCGAGGATGTTAAAAAAGTTTGCCCCAACGCGATTTTCACCGTGGCACACAGCGAAGCAAGCCCGGATGAAATTGAGCGGTTGATTCCATACGGACTGAAGGTCGGCACGCATCACACAAACGCAACGGGAGACAGGCCGCAGTATCCGGAGTGCAGGGGCGTGTGTGTCGACGAAGCAGTCAATATGAACGATGAGATCTTTGCCGAGTTGATTGTGGATTCGAGAGGAATTCATGTCGATCCCTACATGCTGCGGTTGGTTCTCAAGATAAAAGGGAAAGACAGAATCGTTCTGATCTCGGACGCCTGCGTGTTCGATGGCCCGCCGATACCGGGGCTGGAAGGCGCAACGGATTTAAACTTTGATTTCAACGGTGATATTGCCGGTTCCAAGTTGACGCTGGATGTCGCCTGCAGGAACATGATGGTTCATACCGGCGCCGGGATTTGCGATGTGTTTCGATATGCGTCCAAGAATCCTGCAACTCTCCTTGGCAGGACCGATCTGGGAGACGTTCGCGAGGGCGCTGTTGCAGATTTGATTATAGTCGATCATTGGATGAATGTGCTACATGTGATTCAAGAAGGAAACAGAATAATATGAGGCTGACAACAAGAAATATTGGTTGGCCGGATAGAGGAGTGCTATGAAAAACATCATTTTTGACCCACCGACAGACTTCCAGTTTACCCCTGCTGATTTTGTCCCGTTCAAAGACCGCGAAGTATGCGAACGCCTTCGCCAGCTCAGCGGCAAGGAACTGGAAAAACATTGGAACCCCGAATTCAATATTAAGGTCATCCATAATCCACACCCAATCGTAATTGGTCATATATTTAATAAGATCAAGGAATCGTTTGAACAAAACAAAAAGGTGACCCTCATTCTTGGAAACCCGGAACCGGAGACCTACATTCCGGTTGCAGAGCTCATCAATTATCACAAAATCGACTGTAAAAACGTTCATATCTTTGCAATGGACGAGTGGGCGGATCAAGACGGAAACATCGCGCCCGAGACCTATCAATCCGGGTTTGCGCATTCGCTGTTGAAGTATTTCGTATATCAGATCGATGAGAAACTTCGCATGCCTTTGGAAAACGTGAACTATCCGACGAATAAAAACATCAAGGATTACTCAAAAATGATTACGGACTGCGGCGAGGGTGGCGCAGACTGCTGCTACTCCAGCCCAGGCTGGACTGGACATATGGCGTTTATTGATCCCTGCGAGGAGTTTATCCGCGAAAATATGGACGAGTATCTGCATCAGGAAGCGAGAATTTTAAGCCTGCATCCGCTTACCGTTGCGCAAAACTCTCTGCACGGTGTATTTGGTCAGTCCGGCAATATTGCAGCTGTGCCGCCGAAGGCCGCGACGATCGGCCCGATCGATGTGCTCAACGCGAGAGAGCGAATCGAAATTCACGCATTGCTGACAAACGGGACGTTCTCATCCTGGCAGCGAATGACCTCTAGATTGGTTCTGCATGGGCCGGTAACGCCGATGGTTCCGAGCTCAATGCTGCAGCTCATGAAGACACAGGTCTATGTCAGCAGAGAAATCGCGCAGCCGTTTGGATGCGACGAACTGCTCGGATATTAATACCAAAGACTGCAAAAGGGGAGTTTATATGGTTGAATCAGTCGCAAAATCGGGCTTCAAAAAAGTAGCGAGACTCATGATGAAAGAGTACATGGTGGTAATCGGTATTCTGCTGATGTCCGTTATCTTTACGCTTTCTTCCCCGTACTTTTTCACTTGGGATAATTGGAAAAACATCCTTCTGCAAAGTTCTACGGTCGCAATTGTTGCGCTCGGCCAGGCGATCATTCTGTTAACGGGCAACTTTGACCTATCGCTGGGGCGTAATGTGTGCCTTGCCAGCTGTGTTGGAGCATTGCTGATGAAAGGGCAGGTGATCACCAACGTCGCGTGGAATCCATGGCTTGCGGCGATTGCGATGATCTCCCTTGCGGCGTTTGTCGGTCTATGCAACGGACTTTTGACTGCGTATGTCGGGCTGCCTGCGTTCATTGCTACATTGGGAACGCAATATATCTGCTTCGGAATTGCGAAGTTGATTACAAGCGCAACCCCGATCCCGCAGCTGCCGGATGCAATCGGATTTCTCGGACGCGGCTACATTGGCGCGATACCGGTTTGCGTGATCATTATGATTTGCCTGTATGCGCTTGCACAGTTTTTATCTATTAAAACAAGAGTCGGCCGCAATCTTTATGCGGTTGGCGGAAGCAGAGAAGCCGCATTCTTCACCGGAATCAAGGTAAAGAAGTATTACCTTATCACGTTTGTGATCGCCGGCGCACTGGCGGGCATTGGCGGTTTGGTTCTGATGAGCCGCCTAAACTCCGTCTCCCTAAGCAACGGCCAGAACTATGAGTTCGACGCGGTGATTGGGTCAATCATTGGCGGAATCAGCCTCGCCGGAGGCAAAGGCAAGCTCATCGGAACAATGCTGGGCGTCATTTTCCTGGTGACCTTATTCAACGGAATGTCCCAGATTGGCATTGATCCGTTCGTTCAAGATGTGCTCAAAGGATTTGTACTGGTGATTGCGATCACGATCGATGTCCTGACCAACAAGAAGCGCACATAACCGACTCGACGGGAAGAATGAACGGGGGACAATCCTATGGAAAAAGACTTTACAGAAAAAGACTTTACAGAAAAAGACTTTACAGAAAAAGACTTTATAAAAAAAGGCTCTATAGAGAAAGATTCTATCGAAAAAGATTATATCTTGAAGATCGAGGGAATATCCAAGAGCTTTCCGGGCGTGAAAGCGCTGGATCAGGTTTCGTTCGGTGTTGAGAGAGGCACCATTCATGCGCTGGTCGGCGAAAACGGCGCAGGGAAGTCAACCCTGATCAAGGTGCTTTCCGGGATCTATCACGCGGAATCCGGCGAAATACTGCTGGACGGCAAGCGGTGCAATTTCACGCAACCCAGCGATGCGCGTGCGGCTGGCATCAGCGTTGTCCATCAGGAGATTAAGCTGGCGGAACCGCTTTCGGTAGCAGAAAACATGTTTCTTGGCAATTTGCCGGTCAAAAACGGGTTGGTCAACTGGAAAGAGATGCGGGTTAAAGCGCAGAATATCATTGACGAACTCGGGATCGACATCGATGTCAATCAAGCGGTCAATACCCTGACAATCGCAAAAAAACAGATCGTTGAGATTATGCACGCGATCAACTTTGGCAGCAAGATTATGATTATGGATGAGCCTTCCGCGACATTGACGGAACATGAGCTTAAAGTGCTGTTCCGAATTGTCAAGAAACTCCGCGATAAGGGCATTACGATCATTTATATCTCACATCGTCTCGAAGAAGTGTTTGAGTTGACCACTACGACAACGGTTCTGCGCGACGGATGCCATATTGCAACATTGCCGACCGCATCCCTGACAAAGGAGCAACTGATTTCGCTGATGGTCGGCCGCGAACTGGGCAATGAGTTTCCGAAGGAATGCTACCCGATTGGCGAAACCATTCTGGAAGTCAGAAATCTCACACGCAAGAAAGTGCTTCGGGACATCAGCTTCTCCGTAAATAAAGGCGAAGTGTTCGGCATCTCCGGGCTGGTGGGGGCAGGGCGAACAGAACTGGTGCGGGCGATTCTGGGAATCGATCCCTATGATTCGGGGAAAATTTTCTACAAAAACAAAGAAGTCTCCTTCAAGAGCTTTCATGAAGCCATTCATAACGGATTCGGGTTGATTCCGGAAGATCGAAAACTGCAAGGCCTCGTTCAGATGATGGATGTGAAAACAAACATCTGCCTGGCGAATCTGGACAAGGTGCTGCATGGCGGAATCATCCGCAGTGCGTTGGAAAAAAAGTACGCCGAAGAATATGTGAAGAAGCTTTCCATCTCTACCCCTTCCATCCATACGGAAGTTCAATATCTATCCGGCGGAAACCAGCAAAAAGTCGTCATTGCAAAATGGCTCTTACGGGATAGTGAGATTCTGATTCTGGACGAACCGACTAGAGGCATTGATGTCGGCGCCAAGACGGAGATCTACCGTTTGATCAACCGAATGGTGAAAGCGGGAAAAACGATCATCATCATCTCTTCTGAAATGCCGGAGATCATCGGCATGTGTGACCGCGTCATGATCATGCACGAAGGACGAAAAACCGGAGAACTCATGCGATCCGATGCAACGCAGGAAAGAATTATGGCTGCTTGCGTGTAATCCAACCGCTGGATATCAATGGCTCAATCACCTTGGGCTTATGATAATAAATAAACATTAGGAGGAAAAATCGATGAAAAAGACGGCAGCCTTGTTCCTTGCTATACTCATGGTGCTCGCAATGGCGGCGTGCACAGCCAGCCCTGCGGAGACGGCAACAAACGCAGCGCCCGCCGCAGACGAAGCAGCGGCGACGGTTGCAGCCCCGGAAGGCGAACTCTATAACGTTCTGGAAGGCAAAAAAATCGGCAATACGATTTGCTACAAGGGCGATGAGTGGTGCGCGGATCTGACGAACAAGATGGAAGCCTACGCAGCCCAGTATGGCGTGGTCACGACGGTGGAAGACGGCGACTTAAACGTCGAAACACAGAACAAGCAGGTCGAGAATATGATCGCGAATAAAGTGGATGCGATCTTTATCGACCCGAATACACCGACTGGCATCAACGAGGCACTGAAAAAAGCACAGGAAGCTGGAATCCCCATTTTTGCATACGACGGTTATCTGGAAGGGCTCGAGGCGGAAACCACCATTACCTGGGATCAGCCGATGACGGGCGAACTGATGGCCAACTATGTAATCGACTATGTCAACAAAAACCTGAACGGGCAAGCAAAAGTCGTTCTGCTCACATTGGCAGCCTCCCCGCAGTGCGTGACGCGCGGCGAGCGGTTTGTCGAGGTCTGCGCAGAGAAGGCGCCCGGAATCAACATCTTCAACACGCAGGATTGCGAAGGCAATCGTGAAAAAGCCGCAAACGCAATTACAAACATCGTAGAACCGTTTGATCTGGTTGTCTCCGTTGTGGATAATGGAGCCTGGGGTGCAATTTCGGCGATTGAAGCGCGCGGGCTGACGAACGTCAAGGTGTTCTCGATGGGCGCATTCGGTGCGGAACCGTTCAATGCGCTGAAAGCCGCACATCCGAACTATCAGGCGTGTGTCGTTGTCGCGCCGGAAGAGATCTCGAAACTGCTCTACGAATCCGCCGCGAAGTATTTCAACGGGGAAAAACTGGAGAAAACGGCCAACATTACGCTGTATGTCGCTGACTCCACGAACGTAGACCAATTCTGGACGTTTGACTGATCTGGTTTGACACAATTGTGATACGAGTGAGCTTAGGTATCCACCTAAGCTCACTTTCTTGGAGGAAAAAAATGAAGGTTTCGGTTGATTCTATCGTGATCACGCCGCCGGTTGGCATTCCTCTTGCGGGGAACGGGCGTGCGGACAGCCGCTCGAGAGGCGTACATGATGAATTGCGCGCGAATTATATCTACATCGAGGAATCCGGCGAAAAGCTACTGTTCATCGGTATGGACTTGCTTGGCTTGAAAAAAGAAACGTGCGACCGGATCAAGTCCGCTGTTTTTGCAAAGACCGGGTTGGCAGCGGACAGGGTGCACATTCTATGTACACATACGCACAGCGGCCCCAACACGATGCAGATATTCAAAGGATTCCTCACGGAACAGGACTTGGCGAACTGCGACCAATATTTGGATTGGCTTGTGGCGCGGGTTGCGGAGCCGGTAGGCGGCATCCTGCAAGCAGCGGTCGATGGAAGAATCGGATTTGGTCGCGATGTTGTCGAAGGTTATTCGTTTTGCAGGCGGGTTATTCTGAAAAACGGCGAATGCAAAATGGTGTTTGAAGAATATGATCCGGCAGAAATCGATCACTTGACTGGCCCGAACGGATACCCGGACATGGGTATTTTCCTGATCACGGATGCTGAAGAAATCGTCCGCGGAATCTTGGTGTACTATACAACGCACCCGGCAGTCGTATGCGGGCAGGACTGGCTGTATTCGAGAGATTTTATCGACCGTATGACGAGCGATCTGCAACAGAGATTTGGGCAGGATGTCGTTGTGCTCTACGCAAACGGCGCGCAAGGCAATCTCGTCGCAGCCGATCCTTACAAAGAATTTGTTACCGGCTGGGAGGAAGCAGACCGTGTCGGAGCCGGCCTTGCGGCGGGGGCGATCCGCATTGCGGAGCGCATCCTGACGGAAAGACGGTTGACGGCAGTTGCGCCCATTCGACTCGCGCAAAGAAGCGTGACACTTCCCGTTCGGAGTATTACAAAAGAGGACTGCAAGCGGGCGGAGGAAATCTTACGCACGCCGCGCAATGAAGTACGGCTCCACGGGCTGGACCCGAAGGTTGAAGCGGAAAGTATATTGGAAGTAGCCAATTATCCACGTGTGGAAGAGGAGACCATCGTAAGCGCGATTTCGATCAGCGACACGCTGATGATCACATTTCCCGGCGAAGTATTTATCGAGTTCGCGCTGAAATTGATTCAGGCTTCGCCAGTGCCAAACACCATGATTTTCGGGCTGGCGGATGACTACGTCGGATATATTCCAACCGAGAGTGCTTTCGTGGAGGGCGGGTATGAAGTAAAGACTTCGATTTGTTCCAGTAAATTTTCTCCGCATGCGGGCAGAATTCTGGTTGAGAACTGCTTGAATCTGATGGATGAAATGTGTAAAATCGGTTCATAAACGGCTCGGCTTTTTTGTCGGCAATAGACGTGATCCGTAACATCCACGCATAAGACAAGGCAGGTGAGCGTTTCGTGTGCAGCGAGTATTCGATCTACATGCTGGAGAACACCCCCGACTGGGACAAAATCCCGACGGCATGGATCGATCAGGTGCTTTGGTTGCCAAATCCCGGAATCGGAGCCTGGGCGAAGGCATGCTGCTTTGACGAAGCGCTGCATGTTCGTCTTTTCGCGCACGAACCCTCGCCGCTCGCGCGATTTACCGGAGAAAACGATATGGTCTGCCTGGATAGCTGTCTTGAGTTTTTCCTGTGTCCGCTCCGGAATGATTCGAGGTACTTCCATTTTGAGTTCAATCCAAATGGCGCTCTGTATCTCGGCTTTGGCCATGATCGCAACGACGGTGTCCGCCAAATAGTGCAAGATGCAAACAGGCTGTTTTGTGTTCAGAAGCTCGCGGAAAACGATATTTGGGGCATTTCGTTTTGTATTCCGTTTTCCTTCCTAAAACTCTATATGCCGGAGTTTTCGGTTCAGAACGGATTGAGCTTGAGAGGAAACTTCTATAAGTGCGGAGAAGAGACGCAAACGCCGCATTATTTAGCTTGGAATCGAGTGAAAACCGCGTCCCCGGATTTTCACCGTCCAGAAGATTTTGGGACCCTTTTCTTCACCTCTTTTTGTGAGAAAAAGGCCGGGATATTCGGCGAAGCGTAGTTTGGATTCGCTCGTGATGAATCAGGTCATCGACCGATAGCGGAATCGCAGGTCTGCTCCAATCATGCGGGAAAGTGGGGTGCGGCATTCAGTTTACCCATGACGAAAGGAATCGATACGCCCCGGCTGAAGTGGAAGAGTTTTTGCTCTTGCGTGCGGAGCGCACGACTAGAAAGTCCTTCATTTTTGATTGTGATCCGATTCGACCATGAAGCAGCAATAATAGGAATGATCCGACTAAGTAAATACAGGAGGCTTATGGAGGTACTCAGGCGGAGCTGTGAGTAACTTGGGGGATACCATGACTGAATCAATGGTGGTTTCACATGCCTTCCCGATCATCTTGAGATGGCTTTTGACGAGAGTGAGCGGTACATCCCGCGTTTCAAAGAAAAATTTCGCCTTTGGGTTGTCCTCAACTTTGTACAAACAGCAGCGCAGACGCTTTGCAGAAGACCGGTTAAAAAGACATGCGCCTCGACTGAGGCGCATGTCTTGCGCTCTTTGAATCGTTTTTGTAAGGGTTGATATCAATCGGCTGAAACGGGATACCCGTTCGTCAGTGCCCCAGCACGTGTGAGATATCTGCTGCAGCTTCGATGATGAGTTGCATGGCACGCTGAAATTCGGGCGATTCAACCGAGTGGAACATACTTACAACTGCGATGGAGTAAGTGGCCTCACCGGCATGGTTGAGGATTGGCGCCGCAACAGAGTGCAGACCGATGTGAAACTCGCTGTTATCAATCGCATAGCCGCGCTCGCGCGTTATATGCAGCTCCGCTTCAAGCGCTTCGATCGAGTGAATAGTGTGGGGAGTGTAGATTTGCATTCCACGCTCACGTATGATGTGCCGTACCTGCGACGAGGAGAGATAGGAAAGCAAAATTTTACCCTGTACCGTGCAATGTGCCGGAAGCCGGGAACCGACTTTTGAGACCACGTGAAATGCACTCGTAGATTCCAAAAAGCTCATGATGAGCGCTTCTCCACGGCTTAATACCGCGAGGCACACGGACTCGTTCAGTTCGTTTGCAATGTTTTGCATATAGGGCCTTGCGATTGCGGCAACATTCCAATTGTTGCTGATGGCACAACCCAGTTCGAACAACCGAATGCCGAGCTGATACCGGCCGTCCTGCATGGATTGCTCCACCATGTCGTTTGCGCGGAGGGTAGCGAGCAGGCGATGGATGGTACTTTTCGCAAATCCGGTTTGGTTGGAGAGCTCTTGCAACGACATGGCCTGACTGGAAGCGGCAAGCGTATTGATCAGCTTGATTGCTTTTTCAATCGATTTTACTTCCTCGGTTGCAGGCATAAGCGTCGCTCCTTTCAGTGTGACCCGTGTACAAAGGGAGATTATTTGAGCGTCGCGGTTTTGCTAAAGGACGCAATCACGCGGCCGTTCTTGATGATGTAGGGCCTTGAGGCACGGGTGCGCAGCGCTTCTTGTACATTCGGCGCGTCAATGATGTTTAGATCTGCCGAATTGCCAACCGCGATGCCGTAGCGTTCATCTGGAGCAAAGATACGCGCACTGTTTTTGGTTAGCATATCAAAAATCAAGCCCGCAGTCTTTGGCGTATTATACTGTGCAGTATACGCTCCTACAAGACCATAGTCCAGAGGGTCTCCCGTTCCATAGAGATGGAACCCATCGCAGATGGTATCTTGCGCCGTGGCAACGTTAATGCCCATATCCACCATTTCGCGAATGCGGGTGACGCCGCGGGTGCGTGGTTCCTGATCGATACCCATGATTGCCAGAACCTGGGTATTGGTACAGATATTCACATCCGCCTCGCGGAGCAGTTTCATCACTTTGATGGCATGCGATTGGTTTTGATAGGTGATGGATGTGCAATGCCCGCCGGTCACGCGACCACCCAGGCCTTTTTGGAGCGTCAACCATGCGGTATACTCCAATGTACGATCGAACATATCCTTGGACTGGTCGATGTGCATATCGATCAGGCAACCGTATTTTTCGGCGATTTCAAATACGAGATCAACATGTTTGCGTTTGAGTTCGTCCAGCCATTCTGCCGCCGGCATGCCGCCCGCTATATCGGCGCCCATCTCCATCGCTTCCCACATGAGGCGCTCCGTTCCCTCGTTGCAATAGATGCCTTCTTGCGGGAAAGCAACCACTTGGAGGTCGCAAATATCCTTTGTTTCTTCTTTGGCGGCAAGAACGCCCTCCAGTCCTACCAAGTTTGCCATGTTATCAATATCGACATTGGTGCGCAGCTTGGTCGTGCCATACATAACACATTCCCGAATTGCGCGTACCGCACGTTGTTTGACGTCTTCAACGGTATAATCACGCTTGATTTGCTGCATGATGCGGATGGAATCCTCGAGTGTTTCAAGGGAACTTTCGCGTCCGCCGATTGCGGTATATGCTTTGTCAAAATGCATGTGAGTATTGACAAAGGTTGGGGTAGCGAGCATACCTTTTGCATCGATGATTTCGATGCCCGAAATCTGGTCCGCCGCGATATTAGGCCGAATTTCCAGATAGCGCCCGTCATCTCCAATCAAGATATCCTGCGTATGCGTGAAGCCACGGATCATTGCGTTTTGAATCAAAAGCATTTGTGTTTCTTCCCTTTCCAAATTTGTACTGGTTCATCGTCCGGGATCATGTTGATCAACCGGTTTCTTTTAGTATATCGGTTTTGACTGAAAGGACAAGAATTTGCGTTCCGAATTACGGAATTGTCGTTTCGAAAAACGGAACGTTCAATGCCGAGATGCGGCGTTGTTAAGAGAACGAAAAAAACTTATGGATGCGTTTATTGAATAAGTAGAGTCTCCTATGTCCGCTGAAAAATACCAACTTCAAGCAAAAAAACGACTCTGCTGCGAGCGATGCCGCAACTAGATGAAGAACGGGATGATTTTGATGAAATAGTGCGTCGCAGGGAATCATTTGTCTTCGACTGATCAATTGCGCGGATAAAAACAGGGTTTCTGCACGGGGGAGGCGTGGGATTCGATAGAGACCGTCATGCGCACTCAATTCCCCTATGAAACAGGTTTTTTTCAGCTTTGGCGGCCGTATTTTTATTGATGTTTTATGAAAAGTGAGATGCGCTTGGCTGGCGTTCCGAATTACGGAATAATTATTCCGCTAAACGAAATGAAAAAATGAATTCGAACTCCAGCAATCCTTCATTGTTTTGCAGGAAAATAGGTGATATAGCGTCATAAAATGCAGAATATCCTGCAATATCGACAAAAACACCCTGAAAATTGCAGTTTTCGATGCTGCTTGTTTTCACTTTTCAAATTGACAGGTTGAAAATGTCCAAATATAATAGTCTTGTTTGAAGAACACAAGTTCAGCAGTGATGAATTGAAATTCAGAGTTTGATGAAATCATACTGGTTCGCTCAACCGTGTAACTTCTGACTCACACCTCGAAAGAGATCATTTCTTAGTACGTTCTGTGTGCCCAATAGCAGCTGTATCCTGCCCGTCAAGTCAACATTGTTCTCCAGCTTTATTTCTTGGTTGTTTGTTTTATATTGCTATCCATGGCTTGAAGGATTTGCTCGTATGCAAATCTTTTTGCAAATAGAACATTTATGGAGGAACGCATCTGATGAAAAAAGTACTTGCATGGTTACTTGTCCTGTTGATGGCCCTTTCAACAATGGGTTGTTCAGCGCCTGCCCCCGCTGCAACGGAAGCGCCCGCAGAGCCCGCGGCGGAAGCCCAAACCGCAACCGAAGCCCCTGCGGAAGCGGCGGCGACAGAAGCACCGGATTATTCCAAGCTTCGCATTGTAGCGCTCCTTCCCGGAACCATTACTGATAACGGTTGGAACTATATCTGCTATGACGCGATCAAACAAATCGGCGAAAAATATGGCTGCACGGCCGAATACATTGAGAATATCGCCGTTTCCGACATGGGAGAATATCTCAACATGTATGGCGAAGACGGTTATGACATGGTTATCGTGCACGGAGCACAGTTTGAATCCGCGGTGACGGAGATCGCGCCCAATTATCCCAACACAAAGTTCTGCCTCTCGTACGGGTTTAAAATTGACGGCTCCACCGATGCGAATCTCAAGGACATCTCGAACCTGGCTTATGTAGGGCCGGTCGGCATGGGCGTTGCGATTGGCGGCATCATGGGAATCCTTACCGAGACGGACAAAGTCGTCTTCCTGGGCGGCATTGAAACGCCGGCCATCGCAGATATCGTTAGCGGTATCGCTGCGGGCGTCGCTTTGACCAACCCGGAAGCGACGGCGACCACAAGCTATATCGGAACACTGACGGATCAGGATATGGCGCGCGAAGCGGCAAATGCATTTATTGCGCAGGGATATGATGTGGTTTGTGCCTCGGCAAACAGCGCACAGTTGGGTTGTCTCTGGGCAGCAGAAGACGCGGGCGTCTATGCGCTCGGCTTCAACAGCGATCAATACGAAATCGCCCCGAACGCGGTTGTGTTGAGCGTTATGCGTAACTTCAGCTATATTTATATGAATGTGTTTGAACAGCTGGTCGCCGGCAATTGGAAGAGCGGCAAGGTCGCCTATGATTTGGATCAGCAGGGGACGCTTGTTTCCGATTGGCATGGTTGGGATCAGAAACTACCCGCGGAAAAGGTAACCGCGATCAATGAGTTTATCACCAAGCTCTTTGCAGGCGGCTACAAGGGGCAGTATTAATCACGTTCCGCAACGCTGGGCGCATGAACTCCATGCGCCCAGCGCTTATCAAACACTCCATCCGTTTGGCTGGAGAGAATAGCGAGAAGATATGAAGAGACAAATACCATCGCAGGCGCGGCGCGCTCTTTCGCCGGCGCCCAATTCAAAAGGTGCGGATATTCTGCGGCAAATGCTCGTGTCGGTATCTGCGATCGTGATAGCGCTTTTACTTGGGATGGGTCTCATCTCGTTGATGAAGATCAGCCCGGTCAAAGCGTTTTCGGCGTTAATTGAAGGTGCTTTCAGCAGCAAGAACGCGTTGAGCGAAACGTTGGTCAAGCTCACGCCGTTGCTTTTCACCGGCATCAGCTATGCGCTTGCCAGCCGTTGTGGGTTGACCAACCTCGGTATGGAAGGGCAGATGTATATCGGTGCGCTCTTTTCTTCTTATGTTGGTATCAATGTCAGCGGCCTGCCGCCGATTTTACATGTTTTGCTTTGTATTGCCGCGGGTTTCGTCGGCGGTGGGCTCTGGTGCCTGATCGCTGGTGCACTGAAGGTCTGGTTCGGCGCAAGTGAAATCATCGTTACGGTTATGCTCAATACCGTTGCGATTTATTTGATTGAGTTTATGGTAACCTCCGGTCCCATGCTGGAACCGCCGGGAACCGTAACCGGACAGAGTAGCCCCATTTTGGATAGTGCACGCCTAGCGACACTGATTCCTGGAACCCGTTCGCACTGGGGCTTTATTTTGGGCTTAATCTGTATCTTCCTCTTCTGGCTCTTTTTGTGGAAGAGCAAGAAGGGATACGAAGTGCGCGTTTCCGGCTATAACCTTCAGGCTGCCGCGTATTCCGGAATTGACACGAAAAAGAATATTCTGTTGGTGACCTTCCTCGCGGGCGGCGTAGCCGGCCTTGCAGGCGTGAGTGAGGTGCTTGGCGTGCAGGGGCGTCTCTATGCGCTCTTTTCGCCGGGCTACGGGTTTGACGGCATCGCCGTCGCGCTCATCGGTATGAATTCTCCCATCGGAATTATCGTTGGGGCGCTGCTCTTTGGTGCATTCCGCGCCGGCGGAAACCGCATGCAGATGCGCGCTCAGGTACCGGATGCGATTGTAAGCGTGATTCAGGCGTTTGTTATCATCGCCGTCGTCGCAAGCCAAATGCTGCTTGAGATCTGGAATGAACATCGCCTGAAAAAGCAGCAGGAAAGTAAGGAGGCGTAAGCATATGGACTTTCTGAATACTCTTGCAGGCTGGATTGCAACCGATCTTCGTCTTGCAACGCCGCTCCTCCTTGCCGGGCTTGGGCTTGTGATTATGAACCGCGCGGGCATACTGAACATTGGCGCCGAGGGAACGATGCTGATCGCCACGTTGATGGCGGTCGTGGGCTCCTATTACAGCGGAAGCGTTTGGATCGGCATGTTGTTCGCCATGGTTTCCGGCGCGTTGGTTGGGTTCCTGTTCTCGCTTCTGACTGTGACGCTCCGTGCCAATCAGGTTGTCGTTGGCGCCGCGATCAATATCCTAGGAAGCGGCCTTTCGGCAACACTGTTTCGCATCCTCTTTGGCGTAAGTTCCAATGTGCCGCTGATCGATGTGTTCCAACCGCTGAATATTCCAATTCTGGGGGACATCCCGTTTTTCGGCACCGCGTTTTTCCAGCAGATGCCTGTGGTTTACATCGCTTTCCTCATGGTCCCGATGGTATCCTACTATCTGTTCCGCACGCAATCCGGACTGAATCTGCGAGCCGTTGGTGAAAATCCGAAGGCCGCAGATACGTTGGGTATCAGCGTATACCGGACGCAGTATGCCGCAATTGTCATCGGGAGTATGATCATTGCCATGGGCGGCGCGTTCATGTCCACGGGCCTGACCAAATTCTTTTCGGAAGAAATGGTTTCCGGGCGTGGATTCATCGCGCTTGCCGCGGTTATCTTCGGGCGTTATAAGCCACGCGGTGTCATGTTTGCGGCAATCGTCTTCATGGCTGGAACGGTTACCGCCAACACGCTGCTGGCATCGTCCTCGCAGATTCCATATCAATTCCTCACGATGCTGCCATACATCCTGACGGTCATCGTTCTGGCAACGTTTGCCCGCAGCGCAATTGCACCTGCTTCGCTTGGCAAACCCTATAAGAGAGGTTAAGGAGGCGACAATATGGCAAACGTTTTGGAAATGAAGAATATCTATAAAATATTCCCCGGCGTTGTGGCGAATGCCGATGTCAATCTGGAGGTTCGCAAAGGTGAGGTTCACACACTGCTCGGTGAAAACGGGGCGGGAAAGAGCACGCTGATGAACTGCCTCTGCGGGCTGTATCGGCCCACGAGCGGGGATATCTATATCGATGGCAAACAGGTCGAGTTTAGTTCGGCAAAGGGCGCGATGGCGATGGGAATCGGCATGGTACATCAGCACTTTATGCTGATTCCGACAATGACGGTGACGGAAAACATCCTGATCGGCTCCAAGGACTATGGCGCAATTCGCCTTGACCTGAAGACCGCCGCAAACAAGATTGCTGCGCTTGCCGAACAATACCACATGAATATTGACCCGAATGCAAAAGTTGGTGACCTGTCGGTTGGGGCGCGTCAGCGCGTGGAGATCATTAAGGCGTTGTTCCGTGGCGCGAGGATTCTGATTCTTGACGAACCAACGGCCGTCCTGACTCCGCAGGAAACGGCGGAGTTGTTTCTGATGATCCGCAGCCTGACCAAAAACGGATTCTCCGTGCTATTCATCAGCCATAAACTCAACGAGGTGAAGGAGATTTCCGATCGCGTAACGGTTCTGAGGCAGGGCCGTACATTTGGTACCTATGACATTGGCGAGTGTGATGCCTGCGATCTTGCGCGGTTGATGGTGGGACGCGACATTAACTTTACTATCGAGCGCAAGGAGCAGGGAGACACGCGCGGCATATTGACCATCGAGAATCTTTCGCTGGACTGCGAGGGTGGCAAAAAAACGTTGGACGAGGTGAGCCTGACGGTTCACGCAGGCGAGATCCTTGGTATCGCAGGTGTTGACGGAAACGGTCAAAGCGAACTGGTTGAGTGCCTGACGGGACTGCGCAAAGCCGGCAGCGGAAAAGCAAGTTTCCGCAATATGGATTTGCTAAGTAGTTCGACGAGAACCATTATGTCCAATGGCGTTTCGCATATTCCACAGGATCGTCAGAAAACTGGCCTGGTCATGCAGATGACGCTTGCGGAAAATATCATCCTGCAGGATTATTATCGCCCTGCCTTTGGCAAAGGCGGTATGATCAGTCGGCGTTCGGTGGAAGAATACAGCGATAGATTGATACACGACTTTGGCGTAAAGACGCCCGGCCGCGAGGAGCTCGCGCAGAATCTTTCCGGCGGAAACCAGCAAAAGGTAATCATTGCCCGTGAGATCAGCCGTAAGCCGGAGTTGCTCATCGCGATGCATCCCACGCGCGGGCTGGACGTTGGCGCAATCGAATATATTCATAAAAAAATCATGGAAGAGCGCGACGCAGGCACGGGCGTGCTGCTGGTATCCACGGAGATTGAGGAGATTATGAAGTTGTCCGACCGCGTAGCCGTTATGTATGAAGGGCGCGTGATGGGGATCGTTCGCCCGGCGGAGACGACGGTGCAGGAACTTGGCCTTATGATGGGCGGTATGCGACAGGGGGATGTAAACTGCCGCGCAGATCAGCAGGCGGTTGCGGACGAAATCCTGCAGAACGATATACCCGCGGAATAAACCCGCGCTGATTTACGCGAAGATCTAAAAATGCTTCGAACAAACAGAGGCGTAACAACGCCCCAAGGGATGAACCCGCGGGGCGTATTTTATATGCTTTATATCGAATTGACATCTGGTAGATACCGCGAAAAAGTGTGGGTTCTTTGCTTTTGCAGCACCATCAACAGCGAACGCGAGACGAGACCACAATTCTCTAAAATGAATGATATATAATTACAAACTGCATTTAGAATAAGCGAAACGATGAAATTAAATCAATTCAGAACGAGAAAGCAGAAGTAAACTTAGAATCAGACAGAAAATATGCAGAGAATATTGCATGAATCGAGCCGATTACAGCGTCATATTTGGAAATTCGTGCAAAATGCAGGTCAGAATTGCATTATTTCTAACATCGAGCGGTGCCTCGTAAAAAGCACGTCAAAAAACATATATTATATATTTGCAAGAAATACTAGACAGGGCTTCATAACGACGATAGAATGAGGGTATCAAACCCGTCAATATTTCTAACACATTTCTTTTACAAATTGAAGGAGGCCAATCACATGGGTAAGTATGATATTCTTGTTGACGAAATGGAAGCCAAACTGCGTCCGCCGACGATTGGGCTAAAACCCTACGAGGCGAAGGTGATCCCGCTGACGACAGGCGAAGACATGCTGGTTCGCACCGCGACGCGCGAAGAGACCGAGATGATCATCGAGGGCATCAAGGTGTTGCTCGACCATCAGAAGGACTTTTACGACATCGTTTCCGCGCGAATCGTTGCGGAGCTTTTGGGCATGCTGCGCTATCGCGTACAGGATGAATATCTGCTCATCGGCGCGATCGACGGCGAAATCGC